>CAYSAJ010000019.1:0-9757 GCA_964429005.1 uncultured bacterium
CTAATCGAATTAACTCCTCAGCATACGCTTAATCTGTATAAAAAATTTGTTTAAAAGTTGCTCGTCTATCAAGATAGTTTCCTGGATTGATACGCACCTTATCAACAAAATCTACGACGATTTCTGCTGCAGCAGGGAAAAAATGGATATCTGCAACAAGAGGGGTTATGTACCCTTTTTGGAGTAAGGAATTCTTGATCTTTTCACAGGCAAAAGCTTCTTTTTTTCCCTGTACAGTGACCCTGACTAAATCACAGCCTAGATCTGCAAGCCTTATGATCTGCTCTACTGTAGCCTCTACATCATCAGTAGGAGAAGTTGTCATGGACTGCAGCCGGATAGGATTATTTCCTCCTATTCCCACTTTTCCGACCATCACCTCTCGTGTAGCCCAGCGCCGCGTCTGAAATGTAGAGATACAATACTTCATCAAATACCTTTAAAGAGCTTTAGTATAAAGAGATTAATCCTTTTTTTCGACCACAGAGAGAGTAAATTGAGTTAAAGAAATTATTTTATTTTCTTCATTCTTTATCAGGATACTCCACACTTGAGTCGTCCTCCCAAGATGGACAGGTTTTGCCTCAGCTCTCAAAATCCCCTTTAGCACAGGTCTCATATGATTTGTTGTGAGGGATAATCCCACAGAGCGAAATTTCGATCTATCCACACAATAATTAGACGCAGTAGACGCCAGGGTCTCTGCAAAAACACAAGAAACGCCCCCATTCATGATGCCATCAGCTTGCAGATGGTATGAATGCAAAGTTAACTCAGCTTTGATGTAATCATCTCCCACTTCTGTACAAATCATATTGAGATGCGTTGCTAAAGTGCCCTGATTTCTTTGATTCAGCTCATCTACTGTGGGCTTTGTTTTCCATATCATTTTTATCACAAAAAATTACCAATTTAAAGAGATGCATACTAGAGGATTTAAAGATTTTCTACTTCTTTTTGATGATTTAGCTTATAATTTTCTCTTTTAAAATTTGATTTATATGGATCCTACGTCATTCACCTTACCTGCTTTTGCTGGAGCAGCTGCTTACCCTTCAGATAGAGAGACTGCACCTTCTAGCACCTGTGCTGCTGCCACCACTCGTGTATCTATCGCAGCAATATCTGCCGCTGCTATGACAACTTCATCTTCTGCCGCCGCAGGGGGGGCTGGCGCAACACATCCCACTCTAGTACATGGCGTTGCTGGAATTTCCTTATCTGCGTTCGTCAGGCCCCCTTCTCCTCCCCCTATTGCTTTAGCATGCGCTGGTGCAGGATGCGCTTCAGGAAGTGGAGCGCCAGCTGGCTCCCCCACATCTGCCCGTTTCAGAAGCAGAAGCAACGTATTTAGCTTTGAGGAAACTGTGTACGGAAGTGATGGTGCAGGGGAAGCAGATGATGGATGGTCTATTCGAGAAATGAGTCCACTTGTACATCTTACTCATGAGGGGTTATCTCTGGAAGAGGACGAAGAGGGAACTTTGTCGTCAAGGCTATCAGGGCTCAGTGTAGGCCCTTCAACAGCTACAGCTGCTGGTGGAGCAGAAATACCTATACCTACTTCTGCTTCTGCAGCAGCTACGTTATCTACAAGTAGTGTAACCGAACACCCAGCTTCCTCAACTCAAGCTAGAGATGTGCGGGAAAGGCTTGTTACCCATCGATTAAGAGCCACGGTGAGTGAGGAATTTACCACTGTAGTTGACGCTACAAACCCTCTTTCAGCGCCACGTTTAGATACAGCAGCAGCCTGCGTAGCAACTTCGAGTTCTTCAGAAGCAACATCAAGGATTGAAGCTTCTTTCTCAGTAATTAATGGTCATTTTAATATCATCTTTACTGCTTTTGTATATTACCTTCGGATGAAAATTTCTGATAAAAGCGACTTTCCTACCTTTTTTGATAGTTTTTTATCCAATACAGACCCTGCATGCCGAACAGTTGCGGGCGTAGCTACAGCATGGCTAGCGATCCCCCCTGTTTACCATGAGAGAGCCAAAGCCAAACTCAATGCTTACCGAGAAAGCCTTTTGAGTTCTTTTGCCATCTTGCAAATTCAACGATCTGTTGATACGAAGTTGAAAGAAATGGAAGAGATCCTAAAAAATAGAGAAGTGAAGCTTCTCTCACTAACTAAAAAAATTGATGATTTAAAACTATTATTCAAGAAAAGGGATTCTTATATACGAGAGATCGCTGCCCTAAATATTGGAGCTGTTACACCGGAAAAAACTGCAAGAATTACCATGTTAAGTTCCCAAATCGCAAGTCTTAATGAAACCATACTTTCAAAAGGAGGGCATGATCGATTGAGCCGTTTGGCACTAGCTGCTGCAGAGTTGGAAGCCAAAATAAGTAGACTCAAAGAAGAAATAGTCGCCAATAAAGTAGTTAAATCAGAAACTGATGAGGAAGCAAAACCCATATGGAATGCAAGGGTCACAACAGTTGATACTAGTTTGCTCTAGCATTTACCTCTACATAGATTCCATCGTGATCAGAAAGAGATCTAGCAGAATATCCCTTCAAGGGAGGCTCTGTATTCATAGGTATGATCTCTCCTTTTGCAGATAGCTCGTGTGTTGAGAGCACATAGTCATCAAATTCATAGGGATCAACAATAGGTTTTCCTTGCCTTTGAAGATCAAAAGCTTTTGTGTACGTTTTCTTATCTTTAGAAGGAACGACTCCCACTGGTTTTAATCCCAAAGAAGAAACGGTTTCTTCAAATTCTTGTGAGTTGTGCAAATAGTCAATATTCAAATCCCCAATTAGCAAAGTAGGCTTGTATTCAAGAAGCATGGCTGATTCAGCTTCATGCAGCTGCGCTTTACGAATCGTTTGGTCGATATGGAGGTACAGAGGATGAAGATGAGTAAAAAAAAGTACAATAGGCCCTAAATCGAGCTGGAAATACCCTCTCTTGATCAAAAGTTGCTTCCCATAACCTTGTTGCAGAAAAGGGACAAATTTAGGAGGTTTAGCGGGTGTGATTTTACTCGCTATGAATAAATTGCTGTCATGTCCAAAAGGATTGAATGACATTTTGAAATGGTAATTAGCGCCTGGTCTATAGTAAAAATGTCGATAACGATCTTTTAGTTGATCAAGTAAAGTACTAGCTACGCAACCATTCACCTCACAAAGAACAACAACATCTGAGTCTAACTCTTTGATTTTCTGAGTTAAGTTTTCCACCCTCCATGTTGCTGGAGTCATCCCTCCAAATAGCACTGGAAGTTGCCCTTGCATCATGCAAGCATTAAGATGAAAAAATGTGATCGTTTCTGACGGGGGATGATAGGGAGCATCCAAATTTTCATATGTTTGAAAATCTAGAGGTGAAAAAATCCTTACCGTCAAAAATAAAGCATTTCCAATGATCAGCAAAGGCAAAGACACCATCAGCAGTGGCAAAGCCCAAAGATGCGTGCAAATTCTCCACAAAATTTCATGAAATAAGTCATCTTTTTGGCCATACTCCCCTTCTATAAGAGGAAGATAACAACGAGATAAATTCTCTTGAGCTAACCAATATGATCTCATTAGAACAAATGAAGTGTTAGAAACCCAATCAACAAGCTCGGACGATCTAGCTCGTGAAGCCATCAGCGGGGTCTCATCAGCCTTTGCAGGAACATGACTCCCAAAGAAAGCAAAATAGGAAATTAAATAAACACCAAAAATCTTCTTCATATTTCAATCTTACTTAAATTGAATCTATAAAAAAAGCTTTTGTTATTTTGAAGAGTTCTTTAGATTTTATTCAATTCTTGCGAATTTTTTCTTTCAAATCTTAGTATTGACTATTTGCAGCTACCCAATTATCATCCTTATCCTTATTGGATAAGGGATTTTTACTATGAACGGAAGTCGAGCAAAAAAAATAAAAACTTATTTTCATGCGTGGACCATATGGCTCCTGAGCGCTGCTTTTATGTTCTATAAATATGCGATTGAAGTTTCTCCCAGCATTATGACTTCAACTCTCATGGAAACTTTTAATATCAATGGGACAGCTCTTGGTAATTTAGCCGCAGCTTATTTTTACGCCTATCTTCTGCTGCAGATTCCCGCGGGCCTTTTGATAGATAAGTTTGGCCCCAGAAAAATTACGACCTTGTCAATTATGTGCTGCGCTTTGGGTGGCTTTATTTTTGCTAAAGCAGACACTTTAATTCTCGCTTCTTTAGGGCGATTCGTTACTGGTATGGGTGCTGCTTTCGCTGCGGTGAACTGCTTAAAATTAACAGCTGTTTGGTTTCCTCCAAGACAATTCGCTTTCATGACAGGACTTATGATGACCCTTGCGATGCTAGGAGCTGTCGGCGGCCAGGCTCCTTTATCGGCCCTTATTGAGTTGTCGACATGGCGAGAGGTAATGGCTATGATCTCAATCGTCGGATTCGCTCTAGCTGCTCTTTTCTGGATCATTGTAAGAGATGCTTCCCCTCAACGTAGGCAAGAAAAAAAACTATCCTCTGATAAGTTACCGATCCTAAAAAGTTTAAAAAGAATCTTAAAAAATCCCCAATCTTGGTGGCTATCCCTCTACAGTGGATTCGCATTCGCTCCCGTCATGGTTTTTGGGGGGCTTTGGGGGGTGTCTTACATAAAAGATGCCTACACCCTCTCCCAGAACTTAGCTGCGCAAGCCGTATCATTAATTTTTATCGGATTTGCTGTCGGAGCCCCAATTTTCGGTTGGTTCTCTGATTGGATCGGCAGCCGTATTAAAGTGATGTTCTGGGGAACACTCGGGGCTTTGATGACTATATCAACCGTCATCTATGCACCAGTCATTTCTCAACCCCTTTTGACGATTCTACTGTTCCTGTTCGGATTCTCTATTAGCAGCTTTCTTCTCTGCTTCACTATGATTCAAGAAAGTCATACCCCTATTATTGCTGCCACAGCGATTGGTTTTATGAACGGATTTGATGCTCTTTTTGGGGCTCTATCTGATCCATTAGCTGGAAGGATCTTAGACACTTACTGGTCAGGACAAATGATCAATGGAGCTAGAATATTCTCAGTATTTGCCTATAAAATGGCCTTTTTAACTATACCGTTTTATTTGGTCTGTGGTCTGGTTTGTCTCTACTTTATTAAAGAAACGACCTACAAAACACATGACCCAAGCCCTCTTCCTTAAAAAGGGCAGTGATCTGATTGCATCTTATTCCTTGCATCTCCTATAATGATGGTGCAAGGAATTAAGCAATTCATATGGATTTAAGATCTTTCAAAAAAAAATTTTCTTTTTTATCTCCTAAGAAAGGACCTTGTTCTTTCCTTGTTAAATCTTTTGTCGTCGTGCGCAACGCGCACTAATGTTATTCCTCCTCTTAAAATCTTTTTAAATCACTATCAAAACGACAAAGGAACCTTGTATGAAAAAATTCTTCTTATCAGAAACTTGGACAATAGGCATGGCCATGTTTGCCATGTTCTTTGGTGCGGGTAATATCATTTTTCCTCTAGCTTTAGGCCAATTTGCTGGAGAAAAAACTTTTTTTGCCATTTTAGGCCTGATTATTACGGCAGCTCTTATGCCGATTATGGGAATCGTAGCGATGATCCTTTTCCAGGGAAGTTATAAAGATTTTTTTGGAAGACTGGGCAAAGCCCCAGGATTTTTTATTGCCTTATTGATTATTTTGCTCCTCGGACCCTTAGGATCGACACCTCGATGCATTTCTCTAGCTTACTCGACTCTATCCCTTTTCTTCCCCAAGATCTCCCCCTTCGCGTTTTATGGAGCTTCTTGCGGGGTCATATTTTTGTGCTGTATCAAAAAAAATAAAATTCTTCCCCTACTTGGGTTGGTTCTGACACCATTTTTGCTCATTTCTTTGCTCTCCATCATCATGATAGGATTATTCTCGCCTCACGAGCCGATTCTCAATGATTCACCCCCTTTAATGATGTTTTTTCATGGACTAAAGGAAGGGTATAATACGATGGATCTCCTAGCTTCCTTTTTCTTTTCTTCCACAATTTTACAACTTGTTCATCTCAAGAAAAAAGAAGAAACACCTACAGGAGCCCTCCTTTTAGTACTCAGGGCTAGTCTCATCGGCATTTTTCTTTTATCAGCAATTTATATCGGATTTAGCTATTTAGCCGCGTTTCACTCTCAAAATATGGGGGGCTTAGGTAAAGATCAATTGCTAGCAGCTCTCACAATAAAAATTGCAGGACCCTATGCAGGATTATTAGTATGCAGCGCGATAGGACTAGCTTGTTTGACAACTGCAATCGCATTGATTTGTGCTTTTACAGATTTTATCCAAACAGAGGTATTTGCCTCAAAAGTCTCCTATTCGACACTGCTTGGTTTTTCATTGATTTTGACATTTGTTGTGTCATGTTTTCAGTTTCAGGGGATCTCAGCTTTTTTAAGCCCAATCTTAGAAATGTGCTACCCAGGCTTGATTGTACTGACATTGCTCAACATCGCTTATCGAATTAAGCATTTTGAACCCATAAAAGCTCCAGTCTTTGTTACATTTTTACTGACTGCACTGCGCCACGTCCTTTAAATTAGGTTTTAAAGGAATCAACCTATGGCGACTTGATCAATAGAAGCAGGGCCTGAAATAGCTTCCCACAAATTCCGGATTTCTATTCTAAACAGAGCTTGTACAACAGCCGTGCGGATGCGCTCGATGATTCTTTCCTCTCCGAAAGTTAAATAATAAGATGCCTTGAAGATAAAACTAGAGGCCTGATCCGGGGGGGTGAAGACCTGCGTCGCAAACGCAGTAGGGGATCCCGACGGCCCTCTTGGACTTAGCAATTGTCCAGAAGAATGTGTTCTGGCCAGTCCTACAGATGGCTTAACATTAGAAGTAATTTTTTTCTTCGCTTCTTGAGTTCCTCTGCGAAGTTCTTGCCCAACATTGGGCAACAAAATCCCCGCCGCATCACAGCCAACGTAGAATGTCGTTTTAAAAACTTCATAGCCTATAAAGACAACAGTTAAAGAAGCGACAATGATGATTTCTCCGATACAGCTAAAGGCATTTTGAAGGTTAGGGCATATATTAATATCTGCAATTCCCTCTGCACAGCAACAAAAAGGAGATAGTAAAATTCCTCCTATTGAAACCATCAGCTGAAGAATAACAAATGCTGTTCCAATCACAGACAAGCCAATTTCCTTTCCAATTTTCCCTGCAAATTGGGCAACTTGTGAAGTGATATCTATAACATTTACAATGCGTCCTACTTGACTTTGAAAGTTAAGACCCATGCAACCTACGCGAGAGTCCTTGTCGATTTGATCACAAGGATACGTTGAGTTAAAAAAGTCCTTAACCCACTGAGTGCTAAAATTCATAAATTACCCTCAATAAAAGGGGCTATTATAATAGGCTCGTCATTATATCCATATGTTAAAAACATCAGTATATAGTTGCCTATAAATATTTTTATGTAAAAATTGACGACTTGGGACTCATTGCTTATACTTAATTACATGACATTAGCTTCAAGCAAATTTACTTCTCATACATTCATTTTTGAAAAGAGCCACCCTTCTTTTCTAACACTTCCCCTTACTCTACTGCTGCGTCCCAGGGCGCAGTAAAAATTTTTTCCTTTATTTCCTATATTTTTCGTAAATCTTATAAAACTTTTTTAGAATTTCCTCAGGAGGAACTATGTCATCCCCTTTTGCGAACAAATTAGTCGCAGTTATGAATGAAAAAATTGAGCCGGGCGTCATTATGAATGCTCTAGCTCATATGTGTATCGGCTTTGGTGCTACTATCGGTGCAGAGCCCCTGCGCTTAACAAACTATATAGATGCTGACGGAGGAAATCATCCTTCTATTTCAGAAATGCCATTTATGATTTTAAAAACAAATTCTAATAAAATTAGAAATCTGCGCAAATTAGCCCAAGAAGCAGATATTTCTTTTGTTGACTTTACAGACACTATGACGATCGGCACATACAAAGAGCAGCTAGAAAAAACTCTTCATACTGCCGAAGAAAACCTTGTCTATTACGGGATCGTCCTTTTTGGAGACTGGAATAAAATCAGTGAATTAACAAGAAAATTTTCATTATGGAAGTGAGGTCTAATGTATGTTAAGCAATCCAGCGCAAAACATTCAAAACGCTTTAAAAGCAAAAGGGATTTCATCAAGAGTTGTTGAACTATCCTCTAGCACGAGAACTGCAGCAGAGGCCGCAGCTTCGATCGGATGCGAAATTTCACAAATCATGAAGTCTCTTATTTTTAAAACAAAAGGGAGTCATAAACCTATTTTAGTACTGGCTAGTGGCTCTAATCGGGTAAATGAAAAAACAATCTCCTTATCAGTAGGGGAGGAGATCACAAAAGCCGATGCTGATTTCACACGTGAAGTGACAGGGTTTGCCATTGGGGGCATCCCACCTCTGGGTCATCTCCAACCGATTGAAACCTTTATCGATCAGGATTTGTTTCAATATGATGAACTATGGGCCGCTGCGGGAACACCCCATGCTGTTTTTAATATTCCTTCACAGAATATTCAGCAGCTTACTAGTGGCAAGGTGATTTGCGTCAAATGAATGGAGGAGGGATATCCCTCCTTTTATTGTAAAACCTGTTTCGAGCTTACAGCGATTTTTCGAGCCAAAAATAAGCTAACTAAAGAAAAAACCACCATGCTCACTCCCAAGTTTCTTCCCCCTGTTAGTGGAAGAGAACAAATCAGAGTGCTAATCAGCGACCCAACAAAACGATAGGATAACCCAAGTGTAGAAGAAGCGGTCCCTACCGATATCCCAGCAAACGGGGCCAAAGCACTCGCAGATGTCAAAGGTAAAATCAGACCAATACTAATGTTAAACATCGCTAAGAACATCAAAATCCAAAAAGATGAGAACCCACATAACAGACCAACCCCTGCTAGAAACTGTAGACAGATACCGCTAAAAATTAAATTTTTTGTGCTCAGCTTTAATACCAACCGTGCAGCTATCAAGGTCCCTATCAAATAAAATCCAATCATATAAGCAGAATAGATACCCACTTGGGCTGGGTTCTTTTCATGAAAAATTTCGATAAGTAAGAAGGGAAATAATGCAATATAACCATACATAAGACCGTAGGTCATTGTATGGCAAGAAGTATTCGCCAAAAATTGCCTATTTTTAAACACCGCCCTCATTTTCAGCCATAACTCTTTAATAGATACTTTTTCTTTTCTTTCTTGGGCAACGAGGGGTAGCGACCCTAGCGTCCAGATGAGTAGCAATGCCCCTAAAAGAGAGGCCAAAAAGAAATTTCCTCTCCATGATACTAAAGTTAGATACCCGCTCCCTATTATAGATAGCATAGAAGCTATACCCACCCCCATTGCGCCATACGATTGGACTTGAGCTGAGCGATCTTCAGGATATAAAGACGAAGCTATAGCTCTTGCAAGAACAGGACCTACAGAACTCCCCATCCCTTGAAAAAATCGAAAAGAAAGTAAAAGAGTCATACTCGTCGATCCACCACAACCAAGACTTGCTAGGATATAGATCAGAAGACCAAGAAGTAATACCCTTTTTTGGCCGATTTGGTCTGATAGGGGGCCAGACACAAGCTGTCCAAAAGCATTTCCTACTAAAAAAAGGCTAATGGTAAAATGGATCGTAGATAAATGAGCTGCAAAATGATCAGCTATAAAAGGAAGGGCTGGAGCACATAGACTTGCCGAAATGACTCCTAAAACTTTGGCCGCTATTTATCCGCAGCAAGTAGCTT
>CAYSAJ010000019.1:9767-32142 GCA_964429005.1 uncultured bacterium
AAGCCGCTACTACAGATAAAAAAACAATTCGATTTTTGACCATGAGCGCACCATGATGAATAGTTATCTTGAAATGATTGAAAAGGTATTTAAACTCGCGAAAATTAGAAGAATGAATGAAACTTTAGCTACTATATCAACCCTGTGTGAAATTTACAATCATCCCGAAAAAGAGTATCCGACTATCCATGTCGCAGGAACAAATGGTAAAGGATCCGTTTGCACTAAATTAGCTAGTATTTTTGAAAAAAGCGGATATACAGTCGGCCTTTATACATCACCACATATATCTTGCTATAGAGAAAGAATTCGAATTAATGGAGTTATGATTTCAGAAGGGGTGATTACAGAAATTTTCAATGACATCTCTGCAACTGCCCACAAACAGGGCTTGTATCTCTCCTTTTTTGAAATTACAACCATAATCTCCTTCATCTATTTTGCAAAATCCAATGTCGATATAGCTATCATAGAAACCGGTCTCGGAGGGCGGCTTGATGCTACCAATGTAGTAGATCCTTTGCTTTCTATCATCACCTCAATCGGCTTCGATCATACTGAAATCCTAGGAGATACCCTCGAAAAAATCGCTTCGGAAAAGGCTGGCATCATCAAAAGAGAGAGACCTGTTGTCATCGGGCCTCATGTCCCTTATGGGCCTATTGCAGAAAAAGCTCATGAAATGAAAAGCCCTATTTATCAATCCCGGGAAACATATCAAGACTATGATTTGGAGAATCAAAATCTAGTAAAAATGGCTCTTTCTCTTGTTCCTTCTTCTTTTACGATCCCTACTCTAGCTATTGAAGAAGGAATAAAAGCTAAACCCCCATGTCGGTTTGAAGAACATGATCTGGGGATAAAAGTAATACTCGATGTGGCACATAATCCTTCTGGATTTGAACGACTTAAAGAAAAACTACAGGAATTATATCCCTATCAGCACTATCGATTCGTCTTGGGGCTCTCTAAGAGCAAGGATATAGAGGAATGTGTTAAGTTATTGCGAGGATTAGCAGATCACACCCATATTGTAAGTAGCAACCATCCTCGGTTAGCTTCTACAGAATACTTAAGCTCTGTTTTTAGCCAGCTAGGTCTTCCCTTCAGCATAGAACCTTCCATATTTGACGGAAGCCACTCAGCACTTAATTTGGCTTTAAAAAATAAAGAAATCCTGGTGATCACTGGTTCGTTTTTCATTATGCAAGATGCACGCAGGGCCCTCGACATTCATGAACCCTTAGATCCTAAATTTGAAAACGTTTAGACTCTTTTGAATCTTGATCTAAAAAGGACGGAGAGTAGAAAGCCCACCATCTACATGAAATACTTGCCCTGTGATCCAACTAGAGTGTGAGGAGAGCAAAAAAGCGATCGCTTGTGCTACATCATCAGGTGTTCCAATTCTTCCTAGTGGATGACGCTTTGAGCTGGCCTCTTTTTGACCCGGCCTCTCAACAATACTTTTTGTTAATAAGCTTTCTACTAAAGAAGGGGCGACAACATTCACCCTAACTTTTGGGGCGAATTCTGTAGCTAGAGATTTAGCAAACCCCTCCAATGCGCTTTTAGCGGATGCAATCGATGTGTGAAAGCTAAAACCTGTTTCTGCTGCAATAGAACTGAGGAGGACAATAGACCCTTGGGAAGAAGTTTGAATCTGAGGAAGATATTTCTGCAGAACTTGCACCGCTCCTAGAAAGTTGATTTTATAATCTCTTTCAAATTGTTCTAAGCGCATTTGCAAAAAAGGTTTTAGCTCCATCGTCCCTGGAAAATACACAAGCCCATCTAGAGATCCCTCAATATCAGGCAAGGACTCCCCTTCTAGAAAATTGATGGCATGATGCTGCGATGATCCTATCGGAATTTCATTTTGACGAGATATCGTGATAATATCCATTTCACGCTCTTTCAAAATTTCAATAGTTTTCTGAGCTATTTGTGAGTGAGCTCCAACGAGGATAATTTTTCCCATTTATGCCTTCTTAATATTTCTTACGACTTGGTTTGGTAACTTCTTCGATAAAATTTTCTGCTTGGTTTTTAATCTCTTTCTTCTCTTTTTCTGTGAAATTTGCAATATGTTTGTAAGCAAACCCAATACGCGGATTATCTTTGAATTTCTTTTCATGTTTCATCAGAAAGTTCCAGTAGAGGAAATTAAAAGGACACGCCTTGTCCCCCGTTCTCACTTTTACATCATAATCACAGCCCTTACAAAAATTAGACATCTTATTAATGTAGTTTCCTGAAGAGATATAAGGTTTAGTCGCAAAAACACCCCCATCTGCAAATTGACTCATACCAAGTGTATTAGGCAATTCTACCCAGTCAAACGCATCAACGTAAACGATAAGATACCATTCACAAATTTCTTTTGGATCTACCCCCATGAGCAAAGAAAAATTTCCTGTGACCATGAGTCTTTGGATGTGGTGTGAATATGCGTGGATTCGGGTCATTTCTACGACCTGATGAAGGCAATTCATCTTGCAATCCCCTGTCCAATAGAAATCTGGGAGGCGTCGATGCGCTCCAAGATGATTCATCTCTTTGTAATCTGGCATATGCAACCAATAGATCCCTCGAATCCATTCTCTCCACCCAAGAATCTGTCTGATAAATCCTTCTACAGATGGAAGAAGAGCTTCTCCGTTTTCATAAGCATCAATTGCAGAAGCTACCACTTTTTTCGGATCAAGAAGTCCCACATTCATGTAGAGAGAGAGTACGCTGTGATGCAAAAAAGGCTCTCCCTCCTGCATCATATCTTGGTAGGGTCCAAATTGGGTCAAATGATGTGATATGAAATACGAGAGCGCTTTTTCAGCATCTTTTTCAGTGGTTGCATAGAAAAATGGCTCTATTTCTCCAAAGTGATCCTTGAATTTTTTGCTTACAAGAGCCATCACTTCTTTAGTTACTTCATCACATTTCACGTGAAAAGCTTTAGGATCTGCCACTTTTTTGAAACTCTCTCGATTTTCCTTATCGTAGTTGAATTCACCACCTTCAGGCTTACCCTTCTTCATGAGAATCTCTGTTTCTTTTCTCATTTCACGATAAAACTGCTCCATAAGGAGGTGCTTTTTACCCCTATATCGCTCTTGGAATTTTGAGGTCGTAATAAAAAAGCGTGTATCCTCACGCATTTCAAGATGTTTCCAAGTTTTCATCTCTTTGATTAAGCGGTAGTCGCCAGGCTCTGTAACAATCACTTTCTCTACAGGGTGTTTTTCTAAAAAATGGGATAGAGTTTCTGTATATGTAAAATGGCTATCTTTATCTGTCAGCTGAATATAGGTATGAGGGTATTTCTTATCTTCAAGTGTGCTCTTAAAGTGGCGCATACAAGACATAACAAAAACTATTTTTTTCTTGTGATGCTTTACAAACGTATACTCCTCTTCTACTTCCATAAGAAGGATATGATCTTGTTCTGGATCAAATCCCTTAAGCGAAGAAATACTGAGTGATAAATGGTCGGGATAGAGAACTATTAAATGTCTTATCTTTTTTTTCATTTGATTTTTACATCCTGTAGAAGTCCTTTAATCATCCCTCTAAATATGAAAAAATGAAAAGGATAAAGGATAATCCAGTAGATTCTTCCCAATACTCCCTGAGGGCGGAATGTCGTCGTTTGAATGAGTGTAGGATTCGGTCCATGATGATCTATTTTCCATTCTATCCACCCTTCGCCTGGAAGTTTCATTTCGGCATAAAGAAGAAGTCTCCCTTTATTTTTATCGGCAACAAGCACCCTCCAAAAATCTAGGGCATCTCCAGTATGAAGTTCTTTCGGATCCCTGCGGCCCCGTCTTATGCCGACACCGCCGAGCACCTTGTCAATTAATCCTCTGAGGTTCCATATCCAATTCATAGAATACCAGCCATTTTGACCTCCGATTGAAAAAATACGCTCGATGACTGGTTTTATGTCCCCTTCAAAATTCCTTTTTTCTTGCCAAAGGAAACATCCCTCCTTAGAAATCTGAATATAGTCATTTAAATCTGGGGATATTTTTTCTATGTTCCAAGCGTCCATCCAGCTCGATACCACAGCATTATCTTCAATCTTGGCAAAAGCTCTCTGCAATGCTGCTTTATATGAAAGACATTTTCGTGGAATAAGCTCTTGTATGGAATGATCTCGACACACTGCGTCATTTTTTAAACTATCGACTAAGGAAGAAGCAAGCGAGTAATTGACCGCAGTCACTAATACAAGCCAATAGGAGGAGAGGTGGGGTGTCAACACCGGCACGGTAAGAATAAATCGCTTTAAATGCCTTACTTCGGCGAATTGAAGCATCATTTGTTTAAAGGTAAGAACATCTGGCCCCCCTATGTCAAAAATTCGATCATAGCACCCCTTGTTCCCTATCGCATGAGTAAGATAGTAGACTACATCAGTACTAGCTATGGGTTGGCATTTATTATGGATCCATTTCGGAGCGACCATCAGAGGTAATTTTTCCACCAAATCTCGAATGATTTCAAAAGAAGCACTTCCTGCACCGATCACTATACCTGCTCGAAAGCCTGTAAAATGAAATCCGCTTTCTTTTAAGATATTTTCGACATGTAGTCTCGATAGTAAATGTTTAGATAAATGAGGAGCATGGGCAAGCCCACTTAAATAGATGATTTGCCGACAATTCGTCTTCTTTAACGCCTCTATAAAATTATAGGCAGCTTGCTCTTCTAATTTATCAAAATCTTCTCGACTCTGGCTCATAGAATGTACAAGGTAAAATGCAACATCAATCTCTTTCGGAAAAGAAAGGCTCTCCTTATCCAGCAAATCACCATAAATTATCGAAACTTTATCTTTGTAGATTTCAAAAGGGGATCTTGAAGAATTGATACGTAGCAACAAGACAAGTTCATGTCCCTCTTTTAATAAAGAAGGGATGAGGCGTTTGCCGATAAATCCACTGGCCCCTGTAAGGAGAATTTTCATGAGATTTCCTTGCTGTTCATTTCTTGGTCTATAAAGCTTTTTGAAAAAGGAATAAATAGGATTTATTTATTAGCTTTTCAAAATGACAAAGGTTCCCGTAAACGCCACAGCTATTTTCCCTGACTGCTTGATCTCAGCTGAAAGTGTGATTCTTCCTTTGCTCTTTTTGAGGATCATTTTTGTAAACTCATCCCATATTTCTGTGTGAGGAAATTTGGCGATAGCTACGAAATCTTCTTCTACTGGAATTTTGTATTCGACTTCAGCTTTTGCTATCACAATCTGAAAAGAATCTACTAGCCCCTTCATACGGAGCCATAACAAAGTCCAACAAGAGAGTATGGCCAAAGATTGCAAACTCCCTCCAAATACTGTTTTCTTGTGGTTCACATTTTTTTCGTAGGATGCATTTAAATGGACTTCATCAAGATCCGCATATTTTACAGCCACTCCCATAGCATCAGAAATAGGAATATGAGTATGCAAATATTCTTCTATATCTTTTAGGTTCATTGTAATGTCTCTCATTTAAAATTTTACATCCTATTTACTGGATAAGAGTGGAGGTTCGTCTCAGACTAATCCATTATCTCATTTTCATTGCCAAACGATATAGATTTTGCTACGAAACTAACAAGGTCAAAAGGAGAAATATGAACCAGATTATTTCACATCCACCTTCTGAAGAAACAATATTTAATAGCAAATTATTCCAGCTTAGAGGCTCCGATGAAGAGATCCTCTATATGAAGAAATTTCCTTTTGATAACTATGAAATTTATCATGTTCCTCCTTCTTTTTCTTTTTTTCTAGACTCCAAGCAGGACTTTATTAAAGACCGACTTAAAAAAGGAATCCTCTGGGAAGACCATCTCTACTACCTCCTTTCTACTTTACCAAAACGAGGCTCAACAGTCGTAGATATCGGTGCCCACATTGGAACTCATACTCTTCTTTTTTCTCAGATTGTAGGGGATGAGGGATTAATCATCTCATTTGAACCTCAAATGAAACTTTATCGCGAACTAATCATGAATTTAAGGCTCAATCATTGCACAAATGTGATTTCCTACCGTTGTGCCCTAGGCAATAAAAATGGTGTAATTGAAATGAATCCTCCATCCCATGGGAATGAAGGTGGGGTAAGCATCGGCAAAGGAGGAGATCATGCCATGATGATGAAATTAGACGATCTCTGTTTATCTAATCTTTCTTTGATAAAAATCGATGTAGAAAATTCTGAATACCTGGTTCTTCAAGGAGCCATCAAAACTCTACAAAAACATCGCCCTCATATTCTTTTAGAAATCATAGGGAATCATCAAGGTTTAGATGAAGAACTTTGTATAGTCACTTCACAAGTGATTGATTTTCTGAATTCTCTGAACTATTTTGTCATTCATTTAGCTTACAGGGACTTTTTAGCCATTCCATTCTAAATGCCTTTAAAATAGGCCAAAACTTCGTAAAAAAAATGCTGATAATGTGAGTCACATTATCAGCACTGGTAAATGGAGAATTATTTACTTTTAAAAATCTAATCCTGCACGAAGGGTTAACCCTTGGAAATACATGTTTGTATTTACAGGTGTCACTCTATTAAATGTTTCTTGCAGATATAAGAATGATGGGTAATTGATAAATAAATGGCTTTCATAAGCTGCCATGAAGTTTATTCCCCATGTATTATCACTAAATGTGTCTTTCCATTCGATTCCAGTACTTAAATCAAACATAGGAAGAACCCTATTTACTGAATAAGTAATTCTTGTAGATCTATCAGTATCATCATCAGATGCATTGATTACAGATCTTACTTGATAGCTCGAGCTTTTTGCTTTACCAAAAGCAAGAGATGCATTACCTCCTAGGAAGAAACTAAATCCCCATCCTAGATCTAAAGTACTTGTAATTCCACCTAAAAGCCCAATTGCATTGAACTGTTGGCTTAGGTAAACATTTGTTGTATCAAATGGAGGTTGATCCGTTACAACTAATCCATTAGAAGCACCTGAAGCGTAGACATTGAGTTTTTGTCTATTAAGAACTCCTCTAAGTCCCCCAGTTGCTGTTAAAGACCAAAATTCTTTTGCTTTGAAACACTCTCTAAAGAGCAAATCAAATCCATCAAACTTTTGAGAATAGGTGTAGCTTGCTCTCCAAGTGTTTCCTGAAGTGACATTAGCAACCGTTGGCCAGAAAGGATCGAGAGTACCATTATGAGCAGGAACATCTGCCTCAGGAGCTCCTAAAAAACCAAATGGATAGGTGTCTTCAGAGGAACCAGAATTGTTTGAGTAATATCGAGTCCACTCAAAAGCCGTTGTAAAATCTCTCCAATCTTGATCATAGTAGGACAATCCAATACGAAAACCTGGATCCCAACCAATCGTAGCATTCAAGGGCTGTATAGAAGCAAAGCTATTGGGCAAATTGTCTACAGTTTGATAATAGGGAACATAATCAAAAGAAGTGCCCCAATATAGAAAATCACCGTAAACAGAAAAACTTAATTCTTTTTGTTGTTGGTTACCGGCACTTTGGTTCATATCATCAGCAGAGCTATCTGCAAAAGCACTGAGTGATAACGCAACCAATCCGATTGTTAAAAGTTTACTTTTTTTCATACAAAATACATTCCTAAACTTTGTTAGTTAATATCTCTTATAAGGAATGATAAAAATTTATGCAAAAAAAATATTTATTTAGTGGATTCTAATATGAAGGGTAAAATTGATTCGGGGAGTAGATAAAATAAGAATTTAAGGCTGAAAAAATTAAAAAAATGTGCTCGGGGCGGGACTCGAACCCGCACGGGCTATACGCCCAAAGGATTTTAAGTCCTTTGTGTCTACCATTCCACCACCCGAGCAGAAAACTAACGAAAATTGTAATGGGTCATTTTAATATTATTCAAGGAAAAAACCTGGAGCAAAAAGATAGGCTGAAGGAAAATGGTTCCGTCAGCCTTTCAGAATATTAAGTTTCTTTATCAGGCAAAAGATCGTTAATGAATACATTCGTACGATCATGCTCTGGAGTTTCTTCTGATAAAGGCCTTGGAGCGATTTCATACTCCTCATCCACAGGACTAAAGAATACTTCATCATCCATCTGGAAGTGTTTAACCTTCTCAAAAGAATCTTCAGACTGCACTTCCACTTTTTCTTCTTCGACTGTCCAGATGTGATCTAGCTTGTTATCTTGCGCTTCTAATTTTTGCAAGAGCTCTTCTCGATCTTTTTCTACCAGTTGTATCTCATCTTCTTTCTTTTCCGCTGCTGCTAAAGCTTCTTGTTGCTTATAGCGAGAAATGCTTTCAGAAATAAGATTTTGAGGAGGTGGAAAGAGTTTTGACAAAATCGCTGGAGGAGGAGTCTCTTTTTCTTTCGGAGCAACCTCTGGAATATCTTCACCTAATTGGTGAGTATGCTCTACTACTTCCTGCAATTCCTCTTTTATAGAGTCATTTTCTTTCTTCTTCTTTTGCTTTTTTCTCTCTCTTTTCTTTTCTTGATGATGAGCATCATCTTGAGACTGATGAGAAGATCCTTGTTTTTCATTTCCTGATGGTATTTTTACTGATTTTTCTAAAGTCGCATTTTTAAGTGCGATTCGAGCTTCTCTTGACTCTTGTATCTCATAGTCAGATACAGGTAAAAGAAAAGATTTTGGTCTTTCTAAAGATCGATAAAAAATTGAATTTCCAAAAGAAACTACTTCAACAGCATCTACGCAATGTTCTTCTGAATGAGCCCCTTTGGTATTTCTCAATACCAATTTATAACCCTCTTTGGGAGTTATTATTGTCTCAATGATTGGTTCACGAGTAAAATTCACGTTGCAATCCTGTCGTTATACTTTCATTTATTCTTGTGAAGCCATATACCTGATAAGATCTATAACTCTATGGGAATATCCCATTTCATTGTCATACCAAGCTATGATTTTAAAAAATTTATCTGATAAAGCGATGCCTGCACCCTTATCAAAAATGGAGGATAGGGTAGTCCCAATGTAATCGGAAGAAACGACTTCCTCCTCCGTATACCCTAATATTCCCTTCATATGGGTTTCTGAAGCATGCTTCATCGACGCGCATATTTTATCATATGTAGTTGATTTCGTCAGCCTAACAGTTAAATCAACCACAGAAACATCAGGAACAGGGACTCTAAACGCCATCCCTGTAAGTTTTCCCTTGATTTCCGGAATACATAGCCCTACGGCCACTGCCGCACCTGTACTCGCAGGAATAATATTCAGAGTTGCGGCTCTTCCCCCTCTGAAATCTTTTTTTGAAGGCCCATCTACTGTAGGCTGTGACGCAGTCATCGCATGAACTGTAGTCATGAGTCCTTCTTCGATTCCATACTCGTCGAGTAACACTTTAACTATGGGCGCTAAACAGTTGGTTGTACATGACGCATTCGATATTATTTTATCCGAACTTGGATTGTACTTCTTGTGATTTACTCCCATTACAAAAGTAGGAACTTCTCCACCTTTTGCAGGAGCTGTAATGATCACCCGTTTTGCCCCTGATTTTAAATGGACACTTGCTTTTTCTTGCGTTGTAAAGTGCCCCGTCGATTCTACCACATAGTCAACACCTAAGCTTCCCCAAGGAATTTGGACTGGATCTTTTTCTGAAAAGACTCTTACCTTATGACCATTTACGATAATACTATCTTCAGTATGTGATACTTGATCAGAAAGAGTTCCATGGACTGAATCATACTTGAGCAAGTAGGCTAAGTTGTCAGAAGGCACTAAATCATTGACCGCTATGATTTCAATCTCTTTGTGCTGAAGAGCAAGGCGAAAAAAACATCTTCCGATGCGTCCAAATCCATTAATACCTATTCGAATTTTCATCGTTCCTCCTATACCAATCAAAAAAGTTATCATACTTTAGGAGAAATGGAATGTAAAGAAGGTTATGAAAAAGTTTTGAAAGAAAAAGACGCAGACTTTAGGGGCAACCTTATGATCTGCGTCTTATAAGAATAACTTATAGATACTGGATAATGCATTTTTCTGCGCCATCACCTATTCGGTTTGAAAGACGCAAAATTCTTGTATGTCCACCATTTCTATCTGCATGTCTTGGAGCGATGTCATTAAACAAAATGCCCATGACTTTTCTGTCCCCGTTATAAGCAGAAGTATCACCTTTTTTAGCTGCTCGAGCTTCTTTTGGTGTAAGAGGATTGTATCTTAACATAAGCTTAGATTGAATATCTCTTCTAGACGCTAAGGTATTTTTCTTTGCCAGTGTGACTACGCGATCAGCATATCTGCGTAATTCTTTAGCTTTAACCACAGTTGTCTCAATTTGACCATGTTCAATCAAAGACTTCAGCATGTTAGCCATCAAGCATCGCTTATGAGAAGAAGTACGGCCTAGCTTACATGTTCTCTTTGCATGTCTCATTGTTCTCTACCTAACCTTTCATTGATAATTTCATTAATTTTTTCTTTGACATTCTCTTGTGTAATGCCAAATCGATTAAGATCCATACCTAAATGTAATCCCATCTCTTCGAGTTTAGCTTTAATTTCATTCAAAGACTTCTTACCGAAGTTTCTAAATTTGAGCATTTCTGACTCTGGCATTACAACGAGTTCTGCGATCGTATCAATGTCAGCTTGAGAAAGGCAATTTGTCGATCTGACAGAAAGCTCTATTTCGTTGATTCTAAGGCAAAGTTTATTCAAGATAGAATCTTGATCCACTAATTGCTCAGGCTCATCTTGCTCAAACACGATAGATTGGAATTTAAGTTCATCAAACACTTGGAAATGTAAAATACCAATTTGTGTTGCAAAAGCTAAAGCCTCTTTTGGAGTAATTCTTCCATCTGTTGTTACATCTAGCACTAGTCTATCGTAATCAGTATCTCTACCTACACGTGTGTTCTCAACAAAGTAGTTAACAAGTGTAACAGGTGAAAATCTTGAATCGACTACAATTTCATCTACTATTTTATCGTTCAGCATGTGTCTTTCGGAAGGAACATACCCTCTTCCAATAGCGACTTTAATGTCGACTCTTCGTCTCATGGGCTTTGTTACAGTGAACAACACAAGCTCAGGATTTACGACCTGAAAAAGAGGATCATTCACGATGTCTTTTAACTTGACTTCGTATTGTCCTTTATTTTGGTCGATAATATCTTGTGTAATATCTAAAACCGTAGAAAGCTTTTTTGAGGATCTTGTCTCTGGCTGATCATCTGTTGGAATTCGTCTTAAAAGTGCATTTTTAAAATTTAAGATAATGTGTGTTACATCTTCGATGATTCCTTCAACTGCCATGTACTCATGTGGAACACCTTCAATCATTACAGAAATAATTGCTGGAGCTTCCATAGAAGTTAACATGATTCTTCGTAGAGAATTCCCCAAAGTATGTCCAAATCCTCTTTCTAAGGGCTCAGCAACGAATCTAGCATGATTACGAGTAGCCTTATCGGATTCTTCGACTTTAATCTTTGTTGGCAACTCAAACTTGCCATATTTTACTGCCATATAATAACTCCTAAATACCCTGTTACAATGGTTGTGTTATACTCTTCTTCTTTTTCTTGGTCTGCAACCGTTGTGAGGAACAGGGGTTTTGTCTCGAATTGCAGTAATAAGTAGTCCAGAACTTTGAATCCCTCTCACAGCGGATTCTCTACCAGCACCTGGGCCTTTTAAATTAACTTCTACTTCTTTAAGTCCATAGGACATAGCAACTTTTGCAGCGTCCTGTGCAGCCAGCGTCGCAGCAAATGCTGATGATTTTCTAGAACCAGAGAAGTTAACTTTTCCTGCTGATGCCCAAGAAACTACATTCCCTGACAGATCAGTAATCGTTACAATTGTATTGTTAAATGTTGCTCTTACATGCACAACGCCCACTGGAATAGATCGAACTTTCTTCTTAGCTTTAGTTGCAGTTTTTTTAACGGGCTGTTGTTGCTTTTGACTTTCTTGTTTAGCCAAAGTTACACTCCAATTTTATTTTTTCTTATTAGCTACAGTTTTTTTCTTCCCTTTACGCGTACGAGAGTTGGTTCTTGTACGTTGTCCTCGTACTGGCAACTTAAGACGGTGTCTCATACCTCTGTAGCAATTGATGCTTATAAGTCTTTTGATGTTATTCTGGATCTGTCTACGAAGATCCCCTTCCACTGTGTACTGGGATTGCAAGAGTCCGTTTAAACGAGAAATATCTTCCTCAGTAAGCTGACTTGCTTTCATATTTGGATCGAGATTTAACTCAGATAAGATTTTTTTAACAATGTTTCGACCGACGCCATAGATATAGGTCAAGCTCACTTCGAGTCGTTTGTTATCTGGAATGTCGATGCCTATCACTCGGGGCATAGCTTTACTTCCTTTTTCGTTATAAATTAAAATTTGGTCAGCAGCATATCATACCAGCGAAAAGGTTTCAATGTATATGTTGCTTATTCCGCATCCATCAAAATTATTTTATATCTTTATTTTTGACCTTTTTTTGGTCATAAACCCATCATAACGTTTTGAGATAAGATGAGATTCAATTTGTTTCATTGTATCTAACACTACACCAACTAATATGAGAAGTGATGTACCCCCAAAAAACTGGCTGATGCTAGCATCAACATCTAAAAATTTTCCTACTAAGGAGGGTAAAATTGCAATGAACGCTAAAAAAACCGCTCCAGCAAAAGTGATCCTATTCATTGTTGATTCTAAAAATTCTTGAGTCGGCTTTCCTTGACGAACACCAGGAACAAAGGCTCCATTCTTCTTCATGTCCGAAGCGATATGCTCAGGATTGAACTGGGTCGCAGTCCAAAAATATGTGAAGAAAAGAATTAAGAGCACGTACACTACCATGTAAAACCAGTTTCCTGGTGAAAGGAGGCGAGCTAACGTGGCGAACCAATTCTGTGTGTCTAAGAACTGTGCGATTGTTGCAGGGAACATTAGGATAGAAGATGCAAAAATTACAGGAATAACTCCTGCATAATTCACCTTTAGAGGGATGTATGCATTACCACCCTGAACTTCTCTACGCCCTACTATTCGTCTAGCATATTGAAGAGGGATTTTTCTTTGACCTTGAATAATCAAAATTGTTCCTAAAATAATCCCTACGAAAATAACAGCTAGGACTATCAATGTAAGAAAGCTCAATTTAGAAGTATCTTGAGAATCCAGGTTTAATCCTGAAATAATAGCTCCTAAAGTTGAAGGAAGAGAAGAAACGATACCAACCGCAATAATTAAGCTGATTCCATTCCCAATTCCTCTCTCAGAAATTTGCTCTCCAATCCACATAAGGATTAATGTACCTGTAGTCATCGTAATCATTACAGATAGGTAGAAAAGTACAGGGATCCCTAGAGGTAAAAACTTTAAGAAGACGGGCGATACGATTCCTGGATGACTTGCATTTACGCTGAGTGCATACTTAGTATAAAGACAAGCTTGAAACATTGCCAAGCCTAGAGTGAGCCATCTTGTCCAATTTGCAATCTTCCGTTTTCCAGCTTCAGGATTTTCGCGAACTTCTCTCTGGAGTGAAGGAACGATAGCAATAAGAAGCTGAAGGATAATCGATGCTGAGATATAGGGCATAACCCCTAAAGCAACGATTGTCATTTGAGCAAAAGCCCCTCCAGAAAATAAATCAACTAATTGAAATAAATTCTGGCCACCTTTTGTTGCAAACTTAAAAAGGTTGAAGACTTCTTCTGGGTTTACTCCCGGAACTGGAATATAAGCACCAACTCGGCAAACCAAAAGTAACAATAACGTAAACAGGATCTTATTTCTAAGATCCTCAACTGAAAAGATTCTTTTTACAGCGTCTATCATACGACTTTAAACTCAATAGATGATTGTTCTAATTTTTCGATAGCACCTTTTGAAAAGATGTCAGCTTCGATCACGACTTTTTTAGTTAATTGACCATTACCTAAGATTTTGATCTTCGCTTGGGATGATACCGAGAACAAACCTTTATTGATTAAAGTCATCAGGTTTACAGTTTCACCATCTTCAAAAGCTTCGTTTATTCTATCGAGATTAATTGAAAAGACTTCTTGTTTAAATCTTCCATTATTAAACCCACGAATAGGGAGCTTTTTATATAGTGGGAACTGACCCCCTTCTTGACCATAACGTCTTTTGTATCCAGAACGAGACTTATCACCTTTATGGCCTCTGCCACATGTCTTTCCAAGCTTCGATCCGACTCCACGACCTACACGCTTTCTCGCTTTGTAAGGACGGTGTGTATTTTGCAAATTAGATAACATAGACATGCTAACTAGACTCCACGCATTTGTAAAATTTCTTTCTTGTTTTTGAGAGACTTAAGGGCTTTTACTGTAGCATTAACTAGATTGATAGGGTTGTTGCAGCCTAAGCTCTTAGCAACAACATCTTTTACCCCGCCTAGCTCAAGAACTGAACGTACTTTAGAACCTGCAATTACGCCTGTCCCTTCTTTTGCCGGCTTAATGAATACTTCAGCTCCGTCCCATGCCATTTTAATCTCGTGAGGGATGGTAGTTCCATCAAGCTCGAAAGAAAATAAATTCTTTCGGGCAGATTCCCCTGCTTTCTTAATTGCATCAGAAACTTCATTCGCTTTTGCAAAACCGATCCCTATTTGACCTTTGCCATCACCAACTAGAATAAGAGCTGAGAAACTAAACTTTTTTCCACCCTTCACTGTTTTCGAGCATCGATTAATATAAAGAACTTTTTCTTCAAAATCAGATTTAGACTCTGGACGATTTTTATGCTTTTCATTTGTCATAGTGTTCAATAACCCACCTTAAAATTGTAAACCGGCATTACGAGCGGCATTTGCTAATTCAGCAATGACTCCATGGAATTTAAAACGGCCTCTATCGAAAATCACTGTTTCAATGCCAGCTTGTTTCGCTTTTTCAGCAACTTTTTCCCCGATGTGTCTTGCAGCTTCTTTAGATTTTTTAGCTAAATCTGAATTTTTTAGATCTTTTGAAGCTGTACCATAGCTAACTAAAGTACAAGAAGACTCATCATCAATTAATTGCACAAAGATATGTTTGTTAGATTTCATAACAGACATTCTTGGCTTTGAGGCATTCCCTCGGAGTTTTTTTCTTACTCGGAGAACTCGCTTTTGGCGGACTTTATTTTTTTTAACTGTATCTTTAATCATCTTATTTACTTCCCTTTAGCCGCTTTACCCGCTTTCTTTCTGACGAATTCGTTTTCATAACGAACACCTTTACCTTTATATGGCTCTGGTTTCTTTATAGCACGAATATCAGCTGCAAACTGGCCTACTGCTTGTTTGTCAGCGCCTGTAATAGTGATCGCTGTGTTCTTATCGATTGCGACATGTACGCCTTGAGGAATCGGTAAATTAAATGGATGAGAAAAACCTAACTGGAGCTCAACTTGTGTTCCCTTTAAGTTAGCTCTGTAACCTACTCCGATAAGGAGAAGTTTTTTTTCAAATCCTTTAGAAACGCCCTCTACGGCATTTTTAATTAATGAGTAAAACAACCCTAGGACTGGTTTTTCTAATTCATCAGAAGCGAACGAAACGAATAATTGGTTGTCTTTTCTTTCAATATTTAATCCTTCAGGAAATTCCTTGGAAAGAGTTCCTTTAGGTCCTTTAAAAGAGATAAGATTCCCTTTAACTTGGACATCAACTCCGGAAGGTATAATAACAGGTCGTTTTGCTAAGCGAGACATTTTGTTCTTTTCCTTTTTTTACCAAATCTTACACAAAAGCTCACCACCCACATGAAGAGAGCGTGCTTTATCACCTGTAACAACACCTTTGGGAGTAGAAAGAATGGAAATTCCAAGACCTTCTAGAACACGTGGGATTCTGTCCACAGGAACATATTTACGTACACCAGGCTTAGAAATTCTAACGATTCCTTGAATTACAGGCTTTCTATTTTTCGCATACTTTAAAAAGATTCTGATTTTTCTCTTTTCTTCGCTGTAAATATAATTTTCGATAAAGCCATTATGCTTCAAAAGATCTACGATAGATACATGCATTTTGCTGAGAGGAACATCAACATAGCGATGTTGCGCTCCGCATGCATTTCGTATTCTGGTCAATAAGTCAGCAATAGGATCACTAATTGCCATTGAGCTTTTCCTTTTTTAAATTATTTATTCTTTTTGTAGGGAAGACCAAGATTCGCAAGCAGCTCTACACACTCTTCATCTGTTTGAGCTGATGTGACAAAAGTAATATTCATCCCTTGAGTTCTTTTAATTTCATCAAGATTTAATTCAGGGAACACTTGATGGTCATCTAATCCTAGCGAATAGTTTCCTTGACCGTCTGCGCCTTGCTTAAATCCTCTAAAGTCACGGATACGTGGGCTTACAATGTTAACGAAACGATCTACGAAATCGTACATTCTTTTTCCACGAATTGTTACTTTAAGACCAATAGCTTGATCTTCACGAAGTTTAAAGTTAGAAATCGCTTTCTTTGCACGAGTTACAATAGGCTTTTGTCCTGCTATCACTGTTAATTCTTTAACATGATCCTGGATGATATTCTTGTCCTTTGTTGCCTCGGCAATTCCCATGCTAATAACTACTTTTTTTAGCTTTGGGACTAACATTGGATTTTTATAGTCAAACTTACTGATAAGTTTGTCCTTAATCTCCGTATTGTACTTAACTTGAAGTCTAGACTTGTTCATACATTAATTCTTTGCTTTCTTAATAGTTCTCAAAAAGTTGGTTTGACCATTTTCTAGCGCATGTAGCTCACGATCCCCATTTGCATTAAGTACAACCTTAGTTTTTAATGGTTTCCCATCTTGGTCACTTAAAGCAACATTGGAAATATGAATCGCTCTTTCAATATCAACTATCTGAGATTTTGAGTTTTCATCTCTTCTTTTAAGGTGTCTTTTTCTAACGTTTACACCTTTAACTAAAACTTTATCCCCTTTGCGGGCAAGAACAGCACCAACTGTTCCTTTATCATTACCCGTAAGGACGACAACTCTATCGTTTTTTCTAATCCACTTACTCATTAAATCACCTCTGGAGCTAACGAACTGATTTTTAGGAATCCCTTATTTCTCACTTCTCTAGCAACAGGACCAAAAATTCTAGTGCCTTTAGGATTCATTTTTTCATCAATTATCACACAGCTATTGTCATAAAATTTTAAGTAGGAACCGTCTTTACGACGAATTTCTCTTTTCGTTCTTACAATTACTGCTCTGACAACTTCACCTTTTTTCACAGTTGCTTTTGGATCCGACTCTTTGACGGAACAAACGATAACATCTCCAACAGTCGCATATCTTCTTTTTGATCCCTTCAAAACTTTGAAGCATCGAACTCTTCTAGCGCCTGTATTATCCGCAACTTCCAAATCGGTTTCTTGCTGTATCATACGATCTCGCTCATCTTTAAATCGTTACTTGACTTCTACAACTCGCCAACGTTTCAATTTTGAAAGCGGTCGAGTTTCTTCAATTTTAACTTCTTGCCCAATCTGCAAATCTTGATCTGTATGGGCATAATATTTTTTCCAAAGTTTAACAGTTTTGCCGTATCTTGGATGCTGGAGAGTTCTCGTAACTCGCACAGTAACCGTTTTTTGCATCTTATTAGACACAACAACACCTGATTTTACTTTTTGATTATTCATATCTAGCACCCTTGCTTTGATTTAAAACGGTTAAAACCCTTGCACGGTCACGTTTTGCTTTATGCAAAAGGTGTGGTTTTTCTAACTTTCTCGTTAATTTTAGCTCATTAGCAAGCTCAAAAATTTCTTTTGAAAGTTCTTGATACTTTTGTTTTAAATCATCTACCGATAAATTTCGTAATTCTTCCATTGTTATACTCTCTCCACTCGATCAACGAATCTTGTTTTGACATTGAGCTTCGCTGCTGCTCGAGAAAGAGCTTGTTGAGCATCTTCTCGGCTTACGTTAGCTACCTCAAATAGGACCTTTCCAGGTCTTACAAGAGCCACGTAATGATCGACTCCGCCTTTACCTTTACCCATACGAGTTTCAGCAGGCTTCTTTGTAATCGGTTTATCTGGAAAAATTTTAATCCAAACTTTTCCTTTTCTACTAAAATATCTTGTAATAGCAACACGGCAAGCTTCGATTTGTCGGTTTGTAATTTTCCCTCTTTCTAAAACTTGCATGCCGAACTCGCCAAACTCCACAAATTCACCGCTCTTTGTGAGCCCAGACATACTACCCTTTTGGGTCTTTCGATATTTCGTACGAGATGGTAACATGACCATTGTTCAAATTCTCCTTTATTGTCGGGCTGCTTGGGTGCCTTTGTTAATGGTAACCTTCACACCAATTGTTCCGTAAGTTGTCTCAGCTCTAGCAGTTGCATAGTCAAGATCTTCACGTAACGTATGAAGGGGGATTCTTCCCTCTTTATACCATTCAGTTCGGGCAATTTCAGCGCCACCAATTCTACCGGAAAGTTGAACTTTAATTCCAGCGGCACCTGCATCCATCGCACTTTGAATAGCTTTTTTTAGAACTTTTCTAAAAGCCACTCGTCTTTCGATTTGTTTTGCGATACCTTCTGCAACTAATTTCGCATCTAGGTCTGGTCTCTTGATTTCATCAACCTCGATCCAAACTTCTTTCCCAGTAAAAGATTTTAATTCTTGTTTGAGGACGTCAATCTCGGAGCCTTTTTTACCAATAACAAGACCTGGTCTTGCTGTATGGATAGTCACTTCGATTTTATCGCTCATTCGTTTAATAGAAATGCTCGATGTTCCTGCGCAGCAAGGCTTTTTCATCAAATAATTTCTGATTTCGATATCTTCAGCAATTAGTCTTCCATAGTCTTTTTTGGAAGCAAACCAGTTTGACTTCCAATTTTTTCTGATAACTAAACGAAATCCAATTGGAGATGTTTTCTGACCCATTACATATCCTCTTATTTAGCCTCAACGACCACAGTGAAGTGGCTCATTCTTTTCATGACCGGAACTCGACCACCGCGACTCTTTGATTTCGCTCTTTTAATGATCGGACCTGCGTCTATCCTAACTTCCTTTACAACGAGATCTCGTTTTTGCACATTCAAATTTGTTTCCGCATTTGCGATGGCGCTAAGTAAAGTTTTTCCAAGTAATCTACCTGCTTTACTGTTAGCGTAAAGGAGTTGCTGTTCAGCTTCTTCCACTTTTTTTCCGCGGATGAGCCCAGCTGCTAAGCGCGCTTTCCGTGGTGGAATTCTTAAATATTTTGTTACTGCTTTCGCGTCTTTCATTTTCTTTTATCCTCTATTTCTTAGTTCCACCATGGCCTTTGAAAATGCGAGTTGGTGAAAATTCACCCAAGCGATGTCCAACCATGTTCTCAGAAACGAATACAGAAATAAACTTTTTGCCATTATGAACTTCAAATGTATGACCAACCATTTCAGGAAGGATCATAGATCTTCTGGACCAAGTTTTTATCGCAACTTTTTTATCGCCCTGATTCATTTTATTCACTTTAGAGTAAAGATGATGATCAACGAACGGACCTTTTTTTAACGATCTACCCATTCTTATTTCCTACGGTCTTTAACAATAAATTTAGTCGATTTTTTCTTATTACGTGTTTTTTTACCCTTAGTTTGAAGAGCCCAAGGTGTTTGTGGGATGTAACCGTTATGTCGGCCTTCACCACCACCATGAGGGTGATCTACAGGGTTCATCGCTGTACCACGAACCGTTGGTCTAATACCTTGCCAACGTACACGCCCCGCTTTCCCTTCTACTCGAAGGAGCCACTCTGGATTAGATACAGTACCAAAAGTAGCGCGGCAATTTTCATTAATAAGTCTCATTTCACCTGATGGCATTCTGATTGTTGCATAGCCGCCACTACGACCTACTAATTGAGCAGATAGGCCCGCGCAACGCACAAGCTGACCACCTTTTGTAGGATAGAGTTCGATGTTATGAATTACAGATCCGATAGGCATATCTTTTATTGCCATGCAGCACCCTGGTTTAAAAGGAGCATTAGGTCCTGAAGAAAGAACATCTCCGGCTTTGATTCCCTCTGGAGCGAGAATATATCTTTTCTCACCATCAAGGTAGTGAAGCAAGGCTATGAAGGCGCTTCTATTAGGATCATATTCAACAGATGCCACTTTCGCTTGGATGCCATCTTTTTCTCTTTTAAAGTCGATCAAGCGGTAAAACTTCTTGTGACCACCACCACGATGACGTGTTGTGATATGACCATTGTGGTTTCTACCATTTGTTCTACGCTTACTCACCAGCAAGCTTTTTTCAGGTTCAACAGTAGCTCGAGTTTTTCCCACACGAGTAAGCTGTTGGTTATCTGGAAGAATGAGCTGTCTTTGTCCGGGAGTAACTGGTCTAAATTTTTTCAACATGTTAGCACTTCCTCTTATAGAACATCATCGATTGCATTTCCTTCAGAAAGCGTTACTATAGCTTTCTTAAAGGCACCTGTTTTTCCCATACGTCCACGTACAGTACGGATCTTTGATTTAACATTGATCGTATTCACAGAGGTTACTTTGATGTTTTTGTGGGCATAAATTTGTTCAATAGCTTGAGCGATTTCAGTTTTGTTCGCTTTTTTGTCCACAACAAAAACATACTTAGGAAGTGTAAACTTTCTGACTGCTTTGTTAGAAGACAAATCTTTAAGAGACTGCAATACGCTCGCTTTTTCAGTCACATGTCTAGATTTGATAATTGAATAGGGAGTTTTCATAGTTAGACAGCTCCTAGTATAGCTTTAAGTTCTTCCAAGGCGCTCTCCATTAAGACAACTCCTTGATTGATAGCGAGCTCATAGCCATTGACATTGCCAAGGTGTTTGAAATGCTGCTTCTTGATGTTTCTCATGCTCTTTGTGAAAGTAAAGTAAGCTTCTGGAGATGCAACTTCTGTGCTTTCAATCAAGTACATGACTCTTTTGTTAGCGAGATTTGTTTTCTCAAGGAATTGAGCTACAACTTTAGTTTTAGGCTCATCCATCTCAGCTGAAGCCAAAACAATGACTTCACCTTTCTGAATTTTTTGAGAAAGAAGATAGCGTATTGCAGCTCTTTTTTCTTTCTTATTCACTTTGACGTGTTGATCGAATTTGGGCTTAGGGCCAAAAACGACGCCTCCGCCTTTATATTGAGGAGCGGCTAAAGAACCTTGACGCGCTCTCCCTGTCCCTTTTTGGGGGTGAGGCTTTGCTGTCGTATGGTTGACTTCGTTTCGTTCTTTAGTGCTTGCCGACCATTGACGCTTGTTTTCACGAATAGCGATCAAATAATCTTTAACCATTTGAGTGTTGACGTCTAGCGCAAGAGCAGAATCAGCAATCTCGACAACACCAACTTCATTTCCTTGTAGATCGAATTTCTTTAAAGTGGCCATTGTTTAAATTCCTTTTTTTACCGATTTTCTTACGTACACGAGAGATTGACGCGCGCCAGGAATAGCCCCTTTTACAAGAAGAACATTCTTTTCACGGTCGATCTTGACAACTTTTAGATTTTCTACGGTAACTCGCTCGTCACCCATGTGCCCCGCCATTTTATGGTTCGGAAGGGTTCTTCCTGGAGTGGTTCTCATACCAGTAGATCCTGGGTGTCGATGAAAGCCCGATCCGTGTGCAGCAGGGCCTCCGGCAAAGCCATGGCGTTTAATTACACCTTGGTAGCCTTTACCTTTTGAAGTTCCGGCAACATCAACAAATTTTACATTTTCAAAATATTCGACGCCGAATTCACTGCCGACTTGAGCTCCATGAGATTCAGAAACTCTAGATTCACATAAATATTTTTTTGGCTCTAAATTGAGCTTGTCAAAACGAGAAATGAAGGGCTTGGTAAGATTTTTCTTTCTTGCGGAGGATAATTTACCTGCTCCTATTTGGAGGGCATTGTACCCATCATTCTTTACGTCTTTTACTTGTACAACTACATTGGGCTCTAAGAGAATCGCTGTACAGACGACTAGGTTTCCTTCATTATCAAAAACCTGCGTCATACCGATCTTCTTGCCCATTAGCTTGAGTGCTGTCATTTTGTATTCCTTCTCGAAACTAAACTTGCAAAGATATATCGGGAAAGAATATCAAACGGCATCATTTTTCCACAATGTATTTTCACTAGAAGCTATGAAATGTTTCTAAAATCACGATAAATAAAAAGGACATGTGTAAAACATGTCCTTTTAGCAAGTAGAATTTTTTTGACCTAAATTTGGGCAGTTCAACGTTGGCTTCCACCAGCTGCACCAGCAGCGGCACGAGCAGCAGCGCCACCATCTGCAGTTGCTGATTGGACAGCACTCGCTTCACCTGAGAGGTCTCCCGTTATTTCAAGCTTTTTAAGCGTATAAGTATTATT
>CAYSAJ010000020.1:0-31583 GCA_964429005.1 uncultured bacterium
GGATACAAACTCCCCACTGCTCTAAGCTGAGAGGGACCGTCCGGAAGGGGATCTGCAGCAAAGGAACGTATAAAATGCAAAGATGAAGAATAAAGGCCGAAGAAATGGCTACGATCAAATAACGGTTCTTGAAAATACCTTGTCGATAGAAAGGGGTTTCAACTGAGCGCATGTTCATGGCAATTAGCCATTCAAAGATCACCACTGTCGTTAGAACCATTGTCCTAGCCGTGGGGTAGTCAATTTCGATCATGATGATCTGAAAAATGAAGAATATGCTGATTCCAAGCATTAACGACAAATAAGCGATTCGGTAGATCATCCCTGGATAGACTAGACCGACAGCGGGGTCTCTAGGAGGATATTTAAGCTCATCTCCCGTTTTAGGCTCAAGTCCAAGAGGTACTGAAATGACGACCCCTGTCACTAGGTTAATCCACAAAATCTGTAGAGAAAGCAAGGGAGCTTTTCCTACAAATAAAACGCTCAAAATCAATCCCGACAATTCTCCAAAGCAAGTTGTCAAAAGAAAGGCACAAACGTTACGAAGGCGGTTGAAGATCACTCTTCCTTCTTCTACTGCTGCTACAATTGATGCAAAATTGTCGTTGGAAAGAATAATTTCAGCAGACTCTTTCGCTACATCGGTTCCTGAGATCCCCATTGCAACCCCAATATCCGCCATTTCAAGGGCAGGGGCATCGTTGACTCCATCACCTGTCATCGCAACGATCTGCCTTAAAGATTTGAAAGCTTGTACAATTTTCAGTTTGTGGAGAGGGCCCACGCGTGCAAAAATGTGAGTTTTTAGGAGCTTATTTTTAAGATCTTCTTCACTCATCCCTTCGATTTCATTTCCTGTTAAGGCTCCTTCACTTTCAATGCCTACTTGTCGACCTATGGCCTCTGCTGTAATTTTATTATCACCAGTAATCATCACGACTTTGATACCAGCTTCCTTGCAAGTTTTAATCGATTCAATCGCTTCTTGGCGGGGAGGGTCGATCATCCCAAATAGTCCAGTAAAGACGAGCGAGTGGCTAAACGATTCCTCAATAAGATTGTCTTCGTCACTTGTAAATTCACAAAATCCTACAGCAATTAAACGAAGTCCCTCAGCAGAGAGGTCTACGATTTTCTGATTAATTTCGTCTCTTTTTGCATCATTTAGGGGAACAATTTTTCCATGATCTAAGTAGAATTTTGAAAAGGACAAAATCTTTTCTGGGGCTCCCTTAACATACACCTCTCTAGAATGAGATGTCGAATGAAGGGTGGTCATATAAAAATTTTCACTTTGAAAGGGAATTTCATCTAAGCGAGGAAAAGTTTCCCTTAAAATTTCCTCATTGATTCCTCCCTTCAGAGCTGCAATAAGAAGAGCTCCTTCTGTAGGATCTCCAATCACACTACAGCTTCCATTATGTCTAGAAATCAAAGCATCGTTGCAAAGAATGCCAATTTTCAAAATTTGATCTAAACATGGATTTTCTAGGGGAGAGATGGCAATCCCTTCTTTCAAAAATTCACCATGGGTTTGATGCCCTTCTCCTGAAACATGAATGAGTGTTCCAGGGTAGTAGAGAGTAGTGACGGTCATTTGGTTATGTGTTAATGTTCCTGTTTTATCAGTACAAATCACTGTCGTCGAACCAAGCGTTTCTACTGCGACCATTTTGCGAATGATAGCGTGTCTCCTTGCCATGGAATTCATTCCAGCTGCAAGTGCGACGATAAATGCTGTCCCAAGTCCTTCAGGAATAGCAGATACTGCGGCAGCAACACCAAGTAAGAAAACGTCAACCCATCCCATCCCTCGGTAAAGACATATAACGGCAAAAATTGTAATCGCAGAAAAAATGATTGGGATCATCCTGAGGCCGATGGCGTTCACACTTTTCTCTAAGGGCGTCTTCTCAGGCTCAATTTCCTCGATCGTGGTGGCAATTTTCCCAAGCTCTGTATTCATTCCTGTAGCTACTACAATCGCACTAGCTTTACCGCAGGATACCGTTGTTCCCATGTAGATCATGTTGCGACGATCAATGAGTGAATGAACTCCCTCTAGTTTTTCACTGTGTTTTTCCACAGGAGCCGATTCTCCATTAAGAGAGGATTCATCGATTTTAAAGTTGGAGGTCTCAATGAGCCTTGCATCAGCAGGAATACGATCTCCCGTTTCAAGAATGATCAAATCACCAGGTACGATTTCTTCAGAATGAATGATATGAACATCTTCTTCCCTTTTAATTTTTGACTTGTGGGCAGCGAGTTTTTTTAGGGCCTTCATCGCGTGCTCTGCTTTAGCTTCTTGGATAAAACCAATGAGGACCATAAGAAGGATCGTTCCTCCTAAAACTCCCCCGTCCAGGGCATTTGAAATAAAGAATTTCACGATCGCGGCTACCGTTAAGATCATGACCAGAGGGTTTAAGAATTGATGAAAAAACATCCGTACTAATGAATTTCTTTCATGGACATGGAGAAGATTATAACCGAATTTAGAAAGACGAGATGCAGCTTCTTGTTCAGTGAGCCCCTTGTGGTCCGTTTCTAGAATCGATATAACTGATTCAATATCAATAGAATGCCAATCATGCTGCTGCAAGGGGAGTGCTTCCTTTTTTTATCAAAGTAGGAGATATACTTCCCTATACTGTGAGAAAAAGAAGAAGTCAAATAGATCTAGGATCTTTTTGCAAGATAGGGAGGTTTAAAAACATGGAGATTTGTTTCAATTCCTCCGTTCGAAAGTCCCAAAGGGGATTCTTCTTCTAGATGTGTTTGTTCAGGCCCACTCTTTCCAGTTCTTTCTTTAGGAGCGAGTAAGTAACTACGTACATCTTCTGCTCCATTTCTTCGAACAAATTCCCCAAAGTGGTGATAAAATCGACTGGATAGTGGAATTCTTTCTCCATAGGGAGGATTGCAAACGATAAGAGTTGCAGGGCTGAGGGTTGTGGCCGTAGAGATATCAGAGCATGAAAGGGAAATCGCGTCACTAAAACCCGCCACTGCAATATTCCGTTTGCAGTGGTCCAAGATTAGAGAATCCCTATCTGAGCCAAGAATAATACCCGACCTTAGAGGAGTAATTTGCTGATCGACGCTCTGCTTAAAAGCTATCCAATCTTTTTCCTCATATTCAGGAAGAAGCATAAAGCCCCACTTCGAGCGGTAATATCCAGACGGTGTATTTGTTGCCAGCATTGCTGCTTCAATGAGAAAAGTACCGCTACCACAACAAGGGTCACAAAGAACCTCCTCAGAGCTATAACTTGCAAAACGGAGGATCGCGGCCGCTAAACACTCTTGAATTGGCGCTTGGACCTCGTCTTGGGAAGAGGGAGCTTTTTGGCGATACCCTCTTTTGTAGAGAGGGCTGCCTGAAGTATCGATACTGATAGTCGCTTGGTCTTGGATGATAAAAAGATTAATTTGAACATCGGGGGAAGAAGTAGAAACAGAGGGCCTATTTCCAAATTTATCACGCAAAGAATCACAAATCGCATCTTTAAGAGTTTGAGCCGCAAATAAGCTGTTTCGTAAATTTGGATGGGTTACATTCGCATCGATGGAAAAGGTTTGCGAAGGATGAAGGTACAAAGGCCAATTTATATTTCGTGAAAGACCATAAAGAGCTTTTGCATCAGGGCATTTGAATTGATAAATAGGCTTTAAAACTCTGATCGCTATACGTGACTGATAATTGATCTTATAAATGACATCCATAGTGGAAGGAACATAGACACCTCTAAATCCCTTTTTAAGGACTTTGATTCCAAGTTCTTTTAATTCCTCAGCAAGAAGGTCTTCAAGACCACGAGCGCAGACTACAAATGCATCCATTTTCTATTCCTATTCTCAATTTGCCGAGATTTTAGCAGATTCCTCTTAGGAGGGGCAAGAAAATGCTTTTTTATTCAACATAGGGAAATAAATTTTTGAGTAAAAAAAGATAAAAAATTAATTGAGTTAATAAAAATATTTTGAGGAATAAAAATAGACTCAATCTTAGAAAATTCGTTAGATTTATTGTTTTAATTTGAATGAGGAAGTTTATGAAGTCTTTTCTAGGGATCTCCGCTTTATTATGCGCAATGAGTCTATCTTGTTTAGCTCATACAGCTGATAAACCACAAAAGGAACAATCACCGAGAGAAGATCTTTTAATGATTTTTTCAGGGGAATGGGTATCGCGCGCGGCCTATGCAGCGACCAAGCTTGGAATTGCAGATGATCTTAGGGGAGGACCCAAATCGATTGAAGAGATCGCTCTTTTGACAAAAACTCATCCTGAATCACTCTACCGATTACTTCATATGCTGGCAGGGTTTGGACTGTTTGAAGAAGTACAAGATCATGTTTTTGCTAACACCAAAATGAGTGAACTCCTCGCTAAATCACATCCTGATTCTCTTCATGCTCTATCACTATTCTATGGGGAAGATATTCATGAATCGTGGGGCTCCTTGTTAGAATCTCTTCATACCAACACACCTGCCTTTCAAATCGCGTTCCATGAACCTGTATTTAATTACTTCAAAAATCACCCCGACAGGGCTTCATTATTCCAAGAGGCGATGAGAGAAAAAACGATGGCGGTGATCAAGTCTTCGTTAGAAGCCTATGATTTTGGTCGATTTGGTAGAATATGTGACCTAGGGGGAGGCTACGGCCATTTTCTGCAGGCGATCCTCCAAAAATATCCTCATATGAAGGGTATTCTTTTCGACACACAGGAAGTTATTCACGGTGTCCCTAAAAGAAACCCTCAACTAGTCCACGACCGCTCTGAATGCAAAATGGGAGATTTTTTTGCTAACGTCCCCGCAGGGGCTGATGCTTATTTGCTCAAATCAGTCCTACATGATTGGGATGATGAAAAAGCAATCCAAATCTTGAAAAACTGTCATAAATCGATGGATGAGAAAGGTCGAATTCTCATCGTCGAAGTAGTTGTCCAGCCAAAAAATGCTTCTATCTATGCGAATTGTATGGACATGCTTATGCTTGCCGTGACTGGAGGAAAAGAGCGCACTTTAGAATGTTTTAAAAAAATGCTCGACGATAGTGGCTTTGTTTTAGAGGCTGTTTATCCAACGGCAACAGAGTTTTCAATATTAGAAGCGAAGAAGAAAATTTAATCTTAATTAGATTTTTTTCTCAGCGATCATAATAAGAGTTTGCTCCAAAGAGTTTTTTTGATAAAAACCAGCTTTGGTGTAAGCGTGAATGGCTTTAAGGTTGTCTATAGAAGGATCAACGAGGCATGCGCTGAAATCGTTGAAGACGACTTCTTCGAGGAATTTTCGAACGACCTTCGATCCGATCCCTTTTGAAAGATATAGAGGCTCTCCTAGATAAACATCAAGAGCCGCAAGGGATCGATTCTGATCCTTCCATATTTCATCAACTTTTACTTCATCACGCGGAAAATCAAACGCGTTGTAATATTGGATGAAACCGATTGGAACCTCATTGATGTTGATTATGAAGGGATGAATCGGTTTTTGGGCGCGGCCTATGATTTTGTAGCCTTTAGTATAGGATAGATATTTTTCCTGAGTACTACTAAGGCTCCAAAACAGGTTTTCTCCCCACGTGTCTTTCAAATGAGGGCTATTGAGCCACTTTTGCAGTAGAGGAAAATCTTTTTCTTGTAACGGTTTGAATGTGATGACTAATGGATCTTGTAAATCTGTCATAAATAAAGATACTAACACGAGAATTTTTTAGAGGAAAAGCAGGAAATGGAGTGGATTCAAATAGCATGGCAAAAGTTTCTCAAAGTAACCTCTTTTTCAACAATCGTTGTTTCTGAAGGAAAGAACTCTTTTTCTCGAAATGGAAAAGGAAGTGTCATGGTAGAAATGGAGCAAAACGTGATTTTCTTCCATGAAGAAGGAGATTGGAAGGATGGAATCACTTTTTCCAACAAGCTTCGATGGACGAAGAAAGAAGATCGAATTTCTTTAGAGCACATCCGCTACGGGATAGATCATCCTATCTATCTTTTTTCTCTAGTTCCTCAAGGAAAGAGTCTTGTATGCGACCAGGCTCATCTTTGCGGGGATGACACCTACCTTGGATCACTCAAAATGGATGGCGATAGTTTGAATCTACAGTATGCAATTCAAGGACCTTCCAAATTGATGAAAATCTTTATTTCTTATCGATAGAGACATCTTTTTCTGCTTTCAGAGGTAAAGCAAAAAGCTCAAAGCGATAAATCCCTAAAATGAGAAGAGCAGAAATGAGCATGATAGACCCACCAACGAGCATAGGGAAAGCAGGGTAGGCTCCCACTGATGTTCCTGAGCAAAGAGGGCTCAATGCATAAGCAAGAGAGTTTACAGAAGCTAAAACGCCTAAAACCTCGCCCTGGATAGAGGGAGATACGCTGTTGGAGATCAAAGCGGTAGCCGATGGCCATACCATAGCAACAAAGTAACAGAGTAAAAAGAGAAAGGGCCATATCCACGAAATCGTAGGAATGGAGGGGAGGAGCATCAAAATGAGAGAGGCAAAAAACATCCCTCCAAAAAAGAGGGTTTCAGATTTAAAACGATCAATTAGAGGGCGGATCAGCACCCCAGCAGAAATAGCATAAAAAGCTCCCGAAAGGCCGAAGAAAAGACCTATGTGTAGGGGAGAAAATTGAAATCGTGAGATCAGATAGACAGGAGAAAATTCAAAAAAGTAGGACCATGCAAAATTATGAAGGAAAGAGCAAAATAGGATTGATTTTAGGCCATGGAGTTGAAATGCTTTTTGGATATTCCATAAAGCCATACTACAACTAAGAGACTTCCTAGTTCTTGTTGTATTCGTTTCTTTGAAAGAGAGGCAAGCAAAGAGAAGATTCAGTGCTACTAGGCACAGTGTGAAAAAAAATGGTATGCTATACCCTATTTCAGAGAGGAGGCCTCCGAAAAAGGGACCTAAGGTAAATCCAATTCCAAGCCCCATATTATAGAGACCAAAGTTTTTAGCTTTGTTCTCGGGGGTGCTAAAATCTGCAATCGCTGCCTGCACAATAGAAATATTCCCTGCAGCGAATCCTATGGCTAATCGAGATAAGAGCAAAGTATAGATACTACTAAAGAAAACACCCATCAGAGAGAGGAGATAGCCCCCAAGAGCCAAAGCTAAACTATATTGGAGAGGTTTTCTTCTTCCATGAACATCCGACAAGGCGCCCCAAATGGGAGAGCTAAAAAATTGCATAAGAGGCATAAGAGCGACTAAAAGACCGAGCCACATCCCTCGAACTTCGTTGCTCGTTCCCATAGGAAGTAAGTCGATACTAGGATCAAAGAGCATCGAAGAAAAGACTGGATAGATCAGCCCCAGTCCACAATAATCAATAAATCCAACAAAGATAGCAGTATAAAGAGAGGCGGTTTCTGTTTTTTTCATAGGTAAGAGGGGCGTTTTGCCTTAATTAATTTGAAAAAACATCATAAGTTTTTCACTTTGTTTTTTTCAAAATTAATCGCCCCTCTTTGAATTAACGTAGCTGAGTTAAGCCATAATAACACAAAGAATAAGAAACCACAGCTTGTACTCTTTTTGCTGTTCCTTGGAGGCTCGTTTTTGTCCCTTCCTTTATAAGAGAAACGATTCCAGAGTTGCCTTTTTTGGTATCGATAACTTTTAGATTGTTTTGTAAGCGACAGGAAATACAGTCAGGGATCTGCCCTAAAGCAGCTCCAGCAAGCGCTGTAAACCCCGCTACAACAAAGCCTAATCCTTTAAAATCTCCCCAAACAGCCCGCATTTTCCCAATGACTGGGTCTGTAAGCACCAAGGCCCCAATAAAAGAAGTTTCACGTAGTGTAATGGCCATAATAATCCTAGGATTATTAAACGCTTTGCGAAGAGCCATGAGATACGGTTGATTTGCGAGTTGTCCATTAAATGCAGCGAGGAAGGGTGAAGAAATAAGCCCCACTAGTGCTGCCGAAGCCACCTTATTGATTATGGATGAAGGATCTTTCTGGAAATTTTCAATCCCTTTTTGCAAAGCGAGCTGAAGTCCTACTGAGGCACCTATGCTTGGCGCTGTTTGAATTCCTCGGAGTATCCATCTGATTTTTGTATTGATAGGGAGCTTAGTGCCGCAGTTGGCTCCATTTTTTTCTGCAAAGTATCTAAAAGTTGGAATATTGGCTGCGCCAGCTATTGCGATTTCGGCAGTGATTTCTCCTGCCCATTTGTAAATAGTATTGAAAGTAGTGTCCTGAACGGATGACATAAGGGTCCTCAAAAAAATTTCATGAAAAAGTTAGATCTAAAAATACGAATAGAATTGTGGCCCTAGGCCACCAGATGAAGGACCTGATTTAGGTCATGAACGTAGAAATTTAAAAAAAAGATTTTTTTCATGGAAAACATTTTATCCAGTAGCGCCGTAAAACATGGCCCTTTAGGGCTGTGATGTAAGGAGCCCTTTAGTCTGGGGTATTCTACTTCTCCAATCTGTTGACTTTAACAGAGGCCAAATTTAAAATTTAAACCATGATCCTTAAAAGAGCCTTCAAATTCAAGCTAAAACCTACGGCCTTGCAATATGAGATGCTGTTGCGCTTTGCAGGGGCTCGCCGTTTTGTATTTAATCGGGGATTAGATCAAAGACAAAAAGCCTATGAAGCCACAGGAAAAAGCCCTTCCTATTTCGAGCAAAACAAAGAACTCACTCTTTTAAAAGAAACAAAAGAAACTTCTTGGTTGAAGGAAATCCATAGCCAGGTACTTCAACAAGGACTTAAGGATCTCGATAGAGCATTTCAGAACTTTTTTGTGAGAGTGAGGAAAGGAGTAAAACCGGGATTTCCGAAATTTAAAAAGAAAGGGATGAATGAAAGCTTCCGGTTCCCGCAAGGAGTCAAAGTAGAAAGCTCCAAGGCCTATTTACCCAAAATCGGATGGGTAAAATTTCAAAAATCACGAGATATCCAGGGTGAGATCAATGAGACAACCATCCTGCAAGAGGGAGCCGATTGGTATATTTCGTTCTCATGTGAATGGGAAAAGGAGAGTCCAAAGAAAGCTCCCATCGATGAAGAGGGGGCGATGGGGATCGATGTAGGGATACAGCATTTTGCTACGACTGTAGCGGGAACAGAAAATAGAGCGGAGGAGATCGAAAATCCAAAATTTTTGACAAAAAAACTATCCCATCTTCGATATCTCTCAAGACAACTATCTAAGAAAACCCCCAAGGGAAAAAATCGACTTAAGGCGAGACTAAAAGTCTCCAGATTACATGCCAGAATAAGGAACCTTAGAAATAATTTTGTACAACAACTCTCAGCAAAGATGATCAAAACCCACGACATCTTTTGTATTGAGAGCCTGGATATTTCCAGCCTGCTGGGGAAAAGCTCAAAAAGGCTTTCCAGAGCGATATCAGATGCTGGCTGGAGGAGTTTTTTGCACTGCCTTAAATATAAAAGCGAGGAACATGGCAAACACCTCGTAGAAATGGATAGGTATTTCCCAAGTAGTCAAATCTGTGCATCGTGCGGTAGCCGGCAAAAGATGCCCCTCTCTATGCGGGAATACAATTGCCCAAATTGCGGAATAAAGAACGGCCGTGATTACAACAGTGCAATAGTTCTAAAGGCCGCCGGAATGTCGGTCTTAAAAGCCAGTGGAGCTGCCCTCATTAGAGGGAGCGTCGAAGCAGGAATTTCTCGACTTTAGTCGGGAGAAGTTCAATAATAAATTTTAAATTTGAGAGTTTTTTTTATGAACCCCCCCGTATCGATTCTATCCATGAGGCTTAAAGTTTGTGCTTTTGCAAGTTTTGTTTCAGCATTGATATTGTTATGCATGACCTTTGTCCCTATTTCCTTCAATCGAAATGAACAAATAGCGATTTGGATGAAAACGAGGCTACTTACTCCTATTGAATGGATTCAATTTGGATTTCAGTATAAGACGATGTTTGTTTTGGTTTCTCTCTACTTAATCGGCCATCTCCTCATGTGGATAGGTTTTTCTTCTTTTATGATGCGTAAAACTTCTCTGCTAGGAGTTTTAGTATTGATTGTGGGCTGTTTAAGTACTTTTCTCGATTTTTCAGAATATGGGCTTCGTGGAACCATGTTAAAAGCGATTGAGTGGAATATGGTGATCCCGCCAAGTCTTATTCTATTTTGGTATTTTATCCGAGAGATGAGTATTTGGATGATTTATATAGCTTCAGTCATAGCGGCAGTTGGTGTCCTGCATCAAAACTTTTTTGGTGAATTGATCGGAGGAGTTTCTTTAGTCGGTATTTTGACGATCCCCCTTTTTTATGGGATGGGATACGGCAAGGTGTGGTTTATTTGGCTCATTTTATGGCATGTAGTAGCTGCGCTATTTTTATGGAAAAAGGCTTTAGAAATGAAATATATGAATCAGCTCGCTCTTACCTGTTTTGAAAAATAAGGCTCAAAACCGACCTGGTATATTCTTTGCCATACATAGGGCTTTCGCTTGAAACCTTTTTAGCTTCAACAAGCTCTAAAAAAGAGGAAAACTCAATGATGATTTCTTCGAGGTTATACAGGAGAGAAGGAATTCCAGAAAAAGGATCTTCAATATACTTAATAGAGGGGTTTTTAGAAGATTGAAGCAAAGGTCCGTAAAATCCATCATCATCGGCTGCGCAGTTGATAAGAAAATAGCCTTTTTTCTTCAGACATCTTTTAAGCTCATTTCGATAGTGGGCTTGGCCTGCTTTGCTTACGATGTGTTTGTAGCAAAAAATATCAATTGCAAAATCATAGCAGGCAGACTCACAACTCCAAGGATTTGAAAGATCCTGCTCTTTAGCATTTACAAAGAGGCCTTCTCTGCTAGCCTCCTGATTGATATAGGCAACATTAGCTGGGATCAATTCCAGCGCATCTACAGTGTACCCCCTTTGAGCAAGGAAAAATCCATTTCTTCCCTTACCACTTCCAAGATCTAAGGCATGACCCGCTACGATTCCTTGCTTTTTTAAAAAGTCGCAAAAATCAACAACATGTTTTGTTGGAGTTAAACGAAAAGAAGAGGGGATCCCTCTTCTTTCATATTCAATTTTCCAAAGATTTTTAGAGGTCTCTTCCATCTTACCCTTTAGCAGAAATATGAACTTCTACGGATGGATTCTCTACAGATTGGAAATTTTCGGGATAAAATTCATAGTCGACATCGTAAGTTCTCTTAAGAGGAGATGCCCATACTTTTTTCCATGCTCCAAAAACAGATTGAGGAAAACTTCCCTCTGCTTGAAAAACGCCATATTTTCCTTTCGGTATTTTTACAGCAACCATCCCTTGAGGGATCTGGTCAACTGAGGAAACTTCGCAGCCTACGATGTAATCATAAGGTTTTGTGTAGTCTAGCTCGTAATTACAATAGACACCAAAATAAGCTCCGCTGACACGATGTGGAACATTAGCTAGAAGATCTTCACTTAAAATTTTATGCCATAAAGTGGCACCTTCATCTTTTTGAGTTTCATTCGATGTCCGTATTTTATATCCCACTATCCAGCGTTTATTTTCTTTAACAAGGGGGTATTGTTCTTGCTGCTGAAGATGATATTGCAGCCAAAGTCCATTGTGGGGGAGTTTATGCCCTTCATCACCATTACTTGTCACTTTAACCCATCCTTGGTTAAATTTCTTTAAACGCTCAATGTAGAGCTCATCATCACGGTTAGAAAAATATTCATCATTCTTTTGGAAATGAACAAAGAAGTTCATCCCCAAATTGTGGAGGTACTCAAGAGAATCGATAGGTTCTAAATTGTTTTCAGCAAATCGAGCACCAATAGGATTACTCCAGCGATTGGCTCCTTTCATCGTAATCACTTCTCTCATCGATTTTAAAGGGCAATCAAGAAGGATATACCCTTTGCGAAGAACATCGAGAATTTTAGCCTTGATTTCACTTGTGATCTCAATTTTTTCTAAGTAAGAATCATACTTGTCTGTATGAAGCATCACTAGAGTATTGATGAGAGAAGCGCCGCCCATTGAAAAAGCGTAAAGGTTTACAGCTTCTTTCCCTTCATCAATGATGATTTTTTTGAGGACATAAGCTGCAGGAAGTAAATCTTCAATCGTGCCGTAAATGGTGTTTTCAGGCTCAAGTAGTTGTTTAGAAATTTCATGATCAGTGAAATTGAATCCTACAAAATTGTCTTCTAGTTGAGAAATTTGTTGAATATACTTGGCAAGTTTGTAATCAGCCCCCATTCCATGAAAGCAAATCATCGTGCGCTGGTTTTTACCGGGGAAAGTAGAGAGATGCAGATCATAATCAAAAGGATGATCATCAAATGCAAATAGGGAAGTAGATATAGTTAATAATGTGATTGTAAATAATTTTTTTAATTTAGAGAGCCTGCACATATTAAGACCTTTTATAAGTGACAAAATATCCTACAATAAGATCTCAATATCTACAACTATGTGTAAAAGTTCCCTTAAAAGATGAAATTCTATATGTGAATTTTTTTGTAGCCTTATCATGGCAACTAAAAATAAAAAAGCACTCAAGAATTTGAGTGCTTTAGAAAAACAAAGAGTTAAATAATTATGACGCCATCAATTTCAAAACTTCCTGTATTCCCATTTTCAGCAGATCTAGGAGAAGAAGGAGAAAGATCCACTTCATCAAATCCATCAGCGGTCATTCCTATATTTGAAGGGGCAGGTGTGGCGACTACTTCAACTGGAGATCGATGACGAAGAGCTTGGATGGCAGCAGCGGATGCTGAAGAGACATAAAGTGTCGCAGCTCCTGCTAGCATGGTTATAGTGGACATGACACTATGACTAGCGGCTAAGGTTCTAGCAGCTATGAGAGCTGATAATCTCTCTAAACGAGAAGGGCCTATTTCTCTATGAAGAGCTTCGCCTCTGCTCATGACAGGTAGTGAAAATCTTAAGTTTATTAACGTCATACAATATCCTTAATTAAATAATTAATTATTATATCAAATTAGCAATTAAAAATAAAGCTTTATAAGATTATTTAACATGCTTAATGTAAGATGTTTGCGAATTCATTATAGAAGAAGGGGGCTTTTTGGAAAATTGCTGATTACAATATTTTCATTTGCTATGATCGGTCCTTCAATCCTAATTCCAGGAGATATTGATGGAAATATGGCTCGATACGATTGACTTAGCCGTAATTAATGACGCAGCTAAGGTAGGGATCATAGCAGGCGTTACAACAAACCCTAGCATCCTCTCAAAAGCAACAAATGTAGGAAAAACTCTAGAAAAACTCCTCGGGTTGCAGCAGGGTCCCGTAGCGGCTCAAGTGACCTCATCAAACGCTAAGGATATGATAGAAGAAGGGAGAAAAATTGCTTCTTATTCTGAAAGAATGATTGTTAAAGTTCCGATGAACAAAGAGGGACTTATTACAATCAAACAACTTGTCTCTGAAAATATCCCTGTCCTTGGAACATCGATTTTGTTTCCTCAGCAGGCTCTTCTGGCCACAGTCCTTGGGACTTCATACATTTCACCTTACTTTAGTCACATGGGGGATGGAGAAACCGCCATAGATCTCCTCCGCATTATGGTAGAAATCCTTAAAAAAAGTAACGGGCCTACAAAGATGCTGGCCGCATCTCTCAGAGAAGTTCAGCACATTATCAATTGTGCTCTTCTAGGAGTAGAAGCTGTAACAATAAAGCCAGATCTTTTTGAAAAACTTGTTAGTAACCATCCTTCTGTCGAAGGATTTTTGCTAAAATTTAACAGCGAATGGTCGATGGCTTTTGGGCAAGAGTCTATCTGTGATTTATTAACTGAAGACCAAACTTTAACTCTAAATCAACTAACGAAAGGTTAAATACATTTATGGATGCAACTGCAATAGGAGGATGTGGCGCTTCACCCGCATCAACTTATAATCTTGATACAATAGCAACAACTTACCCAAGATATTTTGAGACTGGGGAAACAGCTGGAGAAAAACACCCTTTTGACATCACCCTGTATATGTCCTTCATTGCTACCATTCACCATCTTATAGAAAAAGAACCTGATGCTAGAGCTTCTTTATTTACCAGAGTTAATAACTTACTTGAGTGGGATTCTAATTATCTTGCGACGTTAGCAGCTACTGGCCAGGGTGTAGCCGCCAAAATCCTCCATCCCTCCCCCGGAGTTATTCCAGCCAAAAGTGATTGGACTGTGCCTATAGAAGCACATACAGCTTTTAATCGAGAATTGGAAAGAAAGGCAGCTGAAAGAAAAGCTGCGAGAGAAGCTGAAAGAGTAGCCGAAAAGGCATCTGGGACCCCCTCTGCAAAAGTACCTGCAGCGGATGGGGGACCTAAATTGATGGAATTAGAAGAAGGGGAAATTACTGGATAATGAGAAAGATCGCCATCTATTTAGCAGGCTCTATCAAGAAGCAACACGAAAAGGCTGATGAATCTTTTTGGACTGAAGAGCATTTAATTTTCATGCAAGATAAGCTCCCTGAATTTGAGATTTCTTTTTTAAATCCAGCTTTTCGCGCGGATGATCTAACAGATCAACTTTCTGTATTTGGGCGAGATATGACTCAGGTGTATTGTAGCGATCTTGTTTTTGTGGATGCAAGAGATCGTAGAGGACTTGGTGTTGGTGCAGAAATGATGTGGGCAAAATTTCATAAAATCCCTCTTCTGGTCTGGGCTCCTAAAGATACTCATTACCATCGCTCTGAAACAACGGTTTTGGATGTGACTGTGAAAGATTTTATTCACCCGTTTGTTCAATCCTTGGCCGATGGTATTGTTGAAGACTTAAAAGATGCTACAAAGTGGATCAAAGCTTGGTTTGAAAATCCTGAAGCTAAAGCTAAAGGAATTAATTACATTCAAAAAGCAATGAAGCATTATCAAGAAAGTCAGCTTCCCTATGATACCCCTATGAAAATCGCTTTAGAGGAAAACGAACACCTCCGTCAAAAATTACTTTTAACCCAGACTTTAAGTTTGTAGATTAATGGTTTTTTCATGGTATAATCGCCAGCAAACAAACTGGCGGTTTTTATGGATAGAACATCTTATTCTTTAACTCCAACAATAACAGTTACTTCAATGACCTACTCATCGACAGGTCATTCTTCAACTCACTCTTCATTAGCAGCAAGAGCCCCCGGTCACTTAAGGGTGACTGAGGCTGCCCACAGAGCGATTGGCACTACTCCTACTCCAAAAAATAGTCCTTCTACAGACGTCTTATCAATATGAAAATTTAATCTCCCATCTAAAACCCCGGTATTTTTGTGGATTTCCCTCTTCTTCCAACTACAGCAGCATCTTCTACGGCTGCTACAGCTTCAACTACAACAGCCTGGCCTACGATTCATGGTGCAGGTGACACAGTACCTGCTGTTGCAGGCTTGCACTTTTCAAGATTACCCAGCCTTACAGGAGGAGTTCTTCGAGGAGCAGGAGCTGCAATTGTTGGAGCAGCCGGATTCGGGGGTAGAGGGGGAGACCTCAGTCGAATGGAATCAGAGAGGGTTCCACTTCTTGCGGGGGAAGAAGAGCTGTATGCTACGGCATCTGCTGTTTCGGCTGCAGCTGCAGCCCCTTTAGCTCATAGAGGCGTTGTAGAAGTTTTAGAGGGGGTGGATCTTCATGCTTCAGCAGTTATGATACCTGCTGCTGGGTCTGGAGGAGGAGGGGCAAGCGGTTTGGATGATATGTCATCACTAAGGGCCGCTCTCCTCAGCGAGGAGGAACGTGATAAGGATTTAACAGCTTCAGGTGGAGGGCATACGGCTGTATCTGCTGTGGCTGCAGCGACGCTGGCTCATGCTCGTATGTTAGAAGGGGGAGGGGGAACGTATTCTCCTCCCCATCCTCCAATGAGACCTCATACAGGGATGACACCTCTGCCCTCAAGCTTTTCTGCAGAAGCAGCTGGGGCGATTGCTGCCACCGAAGATCGCGGAGCCGCGGTGGCGGCGCCAGTTGTTGCTCACAGTGATGAAGGAGCAGGAGGAGCGGGAGGCAGCGCTGCAGATCCTTTAGCCGTATTCCGTCCCCGAAGGGCGGATGAAAGTGAAGCAGAATATAGGGCAGCTCATTCAGCATGGGCAGCTATGTCTGCGGCAACATCAAAACCCAGATCTACTGCAAGTGCTTTTGCAGAAGGAAGCCTTGTTCTAAATCATCTTGATAGACTTCCTGATTATTTTAGTATTTCAAAAAAATCTTTAGTTCAAAACGTCATACAGAGATTTTTGGTATTCATGGCTCATATTGGAGATGTTGGAGATGTAACGCATCCCTTAGCGATTTCAAGGGCTAAGATAGTGTTTCCTGAATTGACTAAGACAGCAAAAGCGCTTCTTCCCTTAGCTGATGGAATCATCTATTGCGGAACTTGCTTTGGTTTTTCTATCGCTTTCAATGTGTTTCTTTGCTCATTAAGAGATCCTACACGCTTTTCTGAAGAAGAATTAGCGAATGCTTTTATGGCAGGCTCATTTGACCATTTAGCACCTCTCATACAAGTAATGCTTGGACTAACAACAAGTAAGATTCAAAAGGCCCTTCCTGATGTTCCTAGAAAAGTTTATGAAACGGCTCTTCAGGAAGCTGGCGGTGTTGTAAGTTTTAATCGAAAACTTCGGTTTACAGAGACAAAAGCTCCTCCTAAACAAGAGGTGTCTTACGATACGAAGTTGCGATGGATGCAAGAGGTCATTTATCGCAAAAAAGGAGTAGGTGTCAAAGTATCACTTATCTCTACTCTATCTGAGGACACTCCCTTGGACTATAAGGGAAAAGAGAGCTATTTGAGCGCTCAAATTAGAACCTTATTTCAGACTCACAAAGGGGTTCCTTTGTCGATTAGTATTGATGGCCATGCGATGAGCATCTTCGGGCAAGGAGATTTTTATTTGCTTTGGGATGGAAATAAGGGAGTCAGAATCTTTAAAAATCTTGATGAAGCTGTGATTGAAGTAGAAGCTTATATCCGTTCTTTTAAGCGTTTTTCTATTATGAACGTTCACGCTATAAAAAATTCATGATTATTTGAGTAAAACCTGAACTGCCAAATCATAGAATTTACATCTAGGCAAAAACACTAGGCAGTCAGGAGTTTTTCTTGACACGGCAGTGAAAAAATTGGTACAACCCAGACCAATTTTTCACTGGCTTTATTTTATGCTTAAAGTGGCTTTGATTTGTGGTGGTCCCTCTGAAGAAAGAGGGATATCTTTGAATTCAGCTCGTTCGTTTTTAGATCATACAAGCTCCTTAGACATATCCCTTCATGTCTTCTACTGCAATCTAGAAAAGAAGTATTATCCTCTGACCCCTTCCCAGCTTTATTCCAACACCCCTTCAGACTTCGATTTCAAATTATCTGAAAAGGGTAAATCATTATCTAATGACGACCTAGCCTTAGAGCTCCAAAAAATGGACCTTGTTGTTCCTTTAATTCATGGAATCTATGGTGAAGATGGGGAGCTGCAAGAGTGGTTAGAGCAGCACCAAATTCCTTTTCTTGGAAGCTCTTCAACAGTTTGTAAAGGAGTTTTTCATAAGTATACTGCAAAACTTCTCATGAAAGAATTTGGGTTTTCAGGACTTCCTGCTCTTCGAGTTATGGAAGGATGTGAGACCAATTTACAATCATTTTGGGATGCTCATAGATTACAAAAAGCTATTGTAAAACCTACTCTGTCTGGTTCTACTATCGGAGTGACATTAGTAGAATCATTCCAAGAAGCAAAAGAGCAGATAACAAACCTCTTTGATCAAGGCTTCAAAGATCTCATAGTAGAGCCTTACTCTGAGATGAGAGAATTCACGATTTGTGTTGTGGAAAACACTAAGGGAGAGCCTGTCTCTTTAATTCCTCTAGAAATAGAGGTTTTTCACCCAGATGATAAAATATTAACCTACCGTAGAAAATATCTTCCTAGCACAGAATCAAGATACCATTGTCCCCCTCGATTTCCTCTAGAGCATACCCAAAAAATTCGGAAAGAAGCTGAGTCTCTCTTCAAACAATTAGGTCTACGCGATGTTGCAAGAATCGATGGATGGATTTCTCATGAAGGTAAAATCTATTTTTCCGATTTCAATCCCTTAAGCGGCATGGAACAAAATAGCTTCCTCTTCCAGCAAGCGGCTCAAGCGTCCCTTAGTCACTCTGATCTTCTTCAGGTGATTTTGCAAAGGGCTCTAAATCGTTATGGAGACAAGAAAATATGCAAAAAAGAAATCCCTTCTCAATCCAAAAAACCTGTCTATATTCTTATGGGAGGAAAAACAGCAGAAAGGCATGTTTCGATCATGAGTGGAACAAATGTTTGGCTTAAACTCCTCAGCTCAAATAAATATCAGCCTACTCCTTTTCTCTTAGATAAAAATCACGAAGTGTGGAGCCTGCCTTACTCTTATACTCTCCATCATACCGCTGAAGAGATGATGGAAAGATGTCATAATCATCTTTGGCAATCTCAGCAGCAGGGGCATTTTGTTTCTGAAATTCGTCAAAGACTAGGATTTCTTCCGTTAGAAAAAATTGAAAAACCTCAATCTAGTTCATTAGAAGATTTTCTTGATCTAGTTCAGCGTGACAGAGCTTTTCTTTTTATCGCCCTCCACGGAGGAATAGGAGAAGATGGTACAATCCAAAAGCTCCTAGAAGAAAGAAATATTTGTTTCAACGGGTCTTCCTCTACAACTTCTGAGCTATGTATGGATAAGTACAATACCTCTTTAGCTATAGCTTCGATCGGAAATTCTAACATATTACCTATGCCTCAGTTTTCTCTAGATCCCTTTCAAATAGTAGATGATGAGCAAAAGCAGCATCAGGTGTGGCTTGCAGCGTGTGCTACTTTAGGATCTAAAGATCTGCTCATAAAACCAAGATCTGATGGATGCTCAGCAGGTGTTGTTCGTCTGCGTCATGAAAAAGATTTTCAGGCTTATTTGAATTGTCTAAAAAACAAGGTGAATTACGTGCCCGAGGGGACCTTTTCCCATCAGCCTACTTTAATTGAAATGCCTCAAGATCCTCATATGAGCTATGTTTTGGAGCCTTTTATTCATACCGATAAAATCTTTATTAATGGGGTAAAGCTTTATCATGAAAAGGTGAGTGGCTGGTGTGAGGTCACGATCGGCGTCATTGAAAAACAAGGAGAGATCATTGCATTAAGTCCAAGTATGACAATCGCTAAAAGCCATGTTCTTTCTGTCGAAGAAAAATTCCAAGGGGGAACAGGTGTTAATATCACGCCTCCACCTCGTCAGATTCTTTCTTTGGATGTTGTAGCAAAAGTTCAAGGGTATGCTGTAGAAGTAGCTCAAAAGCTTCGTATTCAAAATTATGCTCGCTTAGATCTTTTTGTAGAATGCTCTACAGGCAGGATCAGATTCATCGAAGCAAATACGTTGCCGGCGCTTACTCCCTCTACTGTGATTTATCATCAAGCCCTAACTCTTGAACCTCCTCTAAATCCAACACATTTTTTAGAGCAAATTATTGATGAAGCGCAGTGGAATCATTTGAAACAAAAAATGGACTCTCTTACATTCTCCGATAAAGAGATGTCTGCAAAAACAGTTTAAAGTCCTTCGATTAAAGTATTCATATATCAACCAAAACGCAAATTACCTGCGACGAGAAGCAGCTTTTTTTACACCTTTTGGAACTTTGTAGTAAGCCCATTTGGAATGAGAAGAAAAGTAATCGTCATTGAGGAGGTAGGTCTTAAAGTAGAAATCGCTCGCCAGGTTAAAGAATGAAGAGTTCATTCCTGCTGTCGCAAAACCCTTAATATTCACGAGGGAGATGGGGCCAGATGGGGGTGTTGGGGGGCGCAGCCCACAATCTTTGATATCAACCCCGTTAAATGAAATTATGCATGGTGGGTTATCAGCGTAGGCAAGGATTGTATTATCTATAGTACTTCCGGTAAATACAGCAATGTAGTCACCACCTACTGTGACCTCTCCTCCAGACTGTACACGGATAGGACTCGATCTTGACCCCACATTACTATTCACAGAGTTGAAAAAAAGGTTGCTATCTGAGCTAATTGTAACAGGGGATGAGTTGTTAGCAATACTTCCATTTGCGATAAAAGATCCCGTATCAATATCTAAAGCTCCTCTAAATAATATTCTGCCGGCATCAACCGTCATGGTGTTAATCGTATTGGGTGTTAAAGTGGAACCAAGAGATGCAAGGCCAGAGCCTGTATCAATCGAAATGTTTTCAAAAAGAGTGCTTTCAAGAGCAACAAACGAGAATGTTCCTCCATTAGTTATGATTTCCAGATCTGTTCCGGCTTCTAGCTCAATCGTTCCTCTTGTAAAACGAAGAGATCCTCCCGATGTCGTGAGAGTTGTTAGAGTTCCACCTGTGAATGCAATCAATCCCCCTGAAGAGTAAGTCTGTGATGCTGCTCCGTATCCGATATTACCAAGGTTTATGTCATTTGTGGCTGTAAGGCTGAGAGCGCCTGTTAGAGGGGTTGAGCCAAGCCCCACGCCATTTAAAGTGATCGTGTCCGCTGTGAATATGGTTAAACTTTCTAAGGACGCTTCGCTTGAAATCGCTGTATTTGCTGTGACATTCCCTGCTCCAGCGCGTATAGCTAGTGCATAAACGCCATCTACGTTGGCTTCAAAAGTAATATCACCTCCCCTGGAATTGAATGTTAAGTCATCTATTAAGTGAAGATCTCCCGCAAAGGATATGTTTCCCCCTTGAGTTTGAATAAGCCCCTTAGCTTCCGTTGTACCAATATTTGTTTTTGTAAAGGCTCCTGTTAAGGTCACGTCTCCATTCATTTGGAGAAGGACAGTTGTATCGACAGCAAGAGAACCTCCACCTGTTGTGGTAACGTCGTTTTCAAAAACAATACTAGCCCCTGTAAGGTCTATTCCCGAAGCCCCTGAGGTTGTCAATATCCCATCAAAGGTTCCTGTCCCTGTTAATCCTAATGCTTGAATAGAAGAAGCCGTAATTCGTTTTGTGTCTACATTATTTGCATCATGGAATAGAAGAGTTCCAATAGGCGTTGTGTTTCCAACAGAGGCTCCCAAAGTGACAGATCCTACACCTGCATGGAGAGTTAAATCAAAGTTGCCATTCACGGCGCCCGAGAGTGTTAAATTTCCAGCATCTAAACCAGCATCTAGGACTGTATTCCCAGTGAGGATCAGTGGACCTGCGAAGGAGAGGTCATGAGAGTTGCAGGTAATAGTAGTAGCAATTCTTGTGGTTCCACTTCCAAGTTGAGTGAAAGAGCCTGCTAGATCAAAGGTAGCTGCAAGTGGCAAAGTGAGAGTCCCTGAATTTGTTATGCTCACTCCTCCGTTGTTGCTCGCTATAGTGGGAGCGGAGAAAGTAAACGCCGATCCTGTCAAACTGATTCCTGCAGGAAGTGTTGTTGTTAAGCTGTCTCCAAAAGTTGTTGTTCCAGTGCCTGCATTTTGAGCAATTGAACCTGCAGAAATCGCCTGTGTTGTTACATTGCGCGCTGTAGTGATCGAGAAAGAGGTGAGGGGAGTGATCGATCCGATGTCGGATAAAATTGTAATATCCCCCGTTCCTGCTGTAAGAGTTAGAGGAACTAACCCATCGATTGTATCTGAAATAACAATATTACCACCTGCGTTGCTATTTAATGTTGTCGCAGCTTGCAGAGTGATGGGGTTAGCAAATGATACATTTGCATTTTCTGCATGGAGTGTACCCGAAAGAAGCACACTACCTCCAGTTCCTGACTCAGTAAATGCACCAGATAATAGGGAAGAGGATCCTGCTGTTAATGTAAGAGTCCCTGTATGGGAAATTGTACAAGGGCCCGAGTTTGTTGTGATAAGATTCCCGCTAATTGTAAAATCTGTCCCTGTTAAAGTGATTCCATCAGATCCTGAGGTGTTGAGATCTCCCATTATAGTAGTAGTGCCCGTGCCAATACTTTGTGTAATCGATATGGCACGAAGTCCTCCTGTAGTGATGTTCGAAGCTGAGCTAAACGTTAGATTTCCTAGCCGTGTTGATCCTCCTACAGCTTCTTCGATCAGAATTGTACTCGATCCTGCGTTCAGAGTAAGATTGCCAGAGCCATTTACAGTGCTGCCTAACGTAATCGGTTGTGATGTTGTCGTGAGAGATGAAGTTCCAGATAAAGAAAGTGCTCCATCATAGAAAATAAACCCACCCGTTGAAATGCTCGCACTAAGAGCATTACTTCCTGATCCTGCTTGGTTGAAGTTTTCAGCAATAGAGCAGTTTCCTGACACAGTTAAGGTTCCACTGTTGTTCACAGTTAAAGACCCTGCTGAAACAGTGTTTGCTCCTTGAGAGAGGGCAAAGTTCGTTCCTGTTAAGGTAATTCCATCAGCTCCTGTTGTTGTAATAGCTCCTGTGAATGTCGTTGTTCCACTTCCTTGTAGCTGTGTAACAGAGGCTCCACTCACGGCGCCAAAACTTGCTGTATTGACAGTGTTGATTGTTAAGCTGCTAACAGGTGTTGAATTTCCTATAGCGCCAGCTACCGTGACGTTCCCTACTCCCGCAAGAAATGTAATATTATGAGTTCCATTGACTGTCGAACCTAAAATAACATTTCCTGTAGAAGCTCCACTATCCAAGCTTAAATCATTAGAAAGAGTAATAGCCCCATCTAACGAAATATCAGTATTTGTTGTTACTAGAGTGCCGCTCAGCACACAGCTTCCGCTTCCCGATTGCGTAATTCCACTGTTACCAAAGATTGTAACTCCACCAGAAGAGGTCCAGGTTCCACTATTTTGAATCGAGATCCCTCCTTCTCCCTGCGCTGTCCATGCAGAAGTTGTCACAAAGTTTGTTCCGATGAGAGATATACCCCCTGAACCTGTTGTTGTAAGTGTTCCGTTAAACGTTGAGGTTCCAGATCCGGCCAGTTGTGAAATGGACGTGGCAGCGATGCTATCTGAAGTTAGATTGGAAGCGTTGGTTATCGTAAGGGCATTTAATGGAGTGGTCGATCCTATAGGAGAAGAGATCGTGATATTCCCAAGGGGCGCATTGAGAGTTAAATTTTGAGTGCCATTCACTGCATTAGATAAGGTAATATCGCCGCTTACTGCATGAAATGTTCCTGTTGAGGCCATCGAGATCGGCCCTGCGACAGAAATATCCCCATCTGCTGTGACTGTTCCTGCAAAAGAAACAGGTCCTGAGCCTGTTAGTAAATAATCTCCGCTAATCGAAGTGGTATTGATCGATGTGCCTGTGATGGAGCCCGAGTTGTTTACAGTCAAAGAGCCCCCTCCACTAGTGATAATAGCTCCACTTCGAACGAAGTTCACTCCAGTAAGATTGATCCCAGAACCTCCACTTGTATTGAGTTCTCCTACAAGTCGCATAGTTCCTGTTGAAGTGGCAGTGAGAGATGAAGCGCTAAGGTTTTGGATCGTAATATCACCTGCGCTCGTTACAAGAGTATTCCCAAGCCTTGTCGTGCCTCCTGCATCAGCATTCAGAGTAACAAGACCTGTCCCTGCAGTAATTGTTAAATGTCCTCCGCCATTTAATGTGCTAGTAAATGATACACTTTGATTGTTTGATGAGGTGTTGATAGATGGATTGCCCGAAAGGGTCACAGCTCCATTAAATGAGGCGCCTCCTCCTGCTGAGATGCTACCTGATAAAGCACTAGCCCCTGATCCTAATTGAAGAAAAGCTCCAGAGCTTGAGAGCGAACCTGATAGGGTAAATGTTCCTGAGTTGGTTACTCTGACAGCGCCACTCGATGCAGTTGTTAGAGACCCAGATAGATTGAAGTTGTTTCCTGTGAATAGAAATCCCGATACAGTATTTATTGCCCCAGTTCCTGAAAGTGTGGTCGTGCCTGTTCCAGCGCTTTGCGTGAAACCGTTTGCTGCTAAGTTTCCGATCGATACATCTTTCGCTGTAGAGATTTGAAGCTGATTTAAACGATTTGTGCCCCCAATCGCAGCGCCAAAAGTAATATCGCCAGCCCCTGCAGCTATAGTAAGTCCTTGTGAGCCAGCAGATGTAGCGTTGATGGTGCTGCTAAATGAAATATTGGCCCCCGTAGAGCCTGAGGAAACCGATCCTGTTCCTGTCAAGACAACAGGTGATGTAAACGATAGAGCGGTGTTAGTTGATGTAATATTACTGCCAAAAGATAAGGACCCAGTGGGAGAGAGGGAAATCGTATTTGCTATTAAGTCCCCTGTAAGCGTGATGTTATTTCCACTCAAAGTTGCTGAGGAGAATTCTCCGTTTCCTGTCGATCCAATACTCGCTACTTGGATTGATCCTGAGCCCGCATTAAGGCTCAAAGTTCGAAGATTAGAGGCAGTAGAACGTATCGTCGTAGAAGTGATATTCCCGCCAGAAGAATTTACACTTAAATTTGTACTTCCAACTAAGACCACAATTCCATTTAGGAATTGAATTGCATCACCACTAGAAGTTACTGTAGTTGCAGCCCCGGCCGCCATACGAAGCTGTCCTGTTGCATTATAAGTCTGGGTATTTCCGTTATATGTTGTTCCATTGAAGTTGATGTTTCCTGTTGCTGCAATCGATGTCGATCCAGAAACGCCAGCCGATACCCCACCAATATTTGCAACCGATACAGTGCTACCTGAAACAGTAAGAGAACTAAGAGGCGTCGTAGCCCCGATCGCTCCCGTAACTGCTACGTTACCATTTCCAGCTAGCAAACTAAGACCATGAGCGCCATCGATCGTTGTAGGAATATTAATCCCTCCTACACCATTGCTACTGTCTAATGTTCCATCTCCTACAAGAACAACAGGTACTTCAAAAGAAATTCGTCCTGTATTTACTGTTGCAGTTCCTGCAAAGTTAATCACTCCAGAGCCATTCACTGTGTAGGAGCCATCGATCGATGTAGTATTGATCGGATTTCCTGTTAGAGTTCCTGACTTCGTAACAGTGACCGATCCGCCATTTGTTGTAACTAAAGATCCCGTTCTTGTAAAATTTACCCCCACAAAAGACATCCCCGTTGGAGTATTCGTATTATATCCCCCCGTAACGGTCGTCGTTCCTGTCCCTAAAATTTGATGAATAGAAGCGCAGGTAATAAACTGCGAAGTTAAATCATGCATCTCTGTGAAAGTAACAGCGCCAAGTCTTGTTATCCCTCCTATATCTCCAAGAGCCGTAATATCCCCTGTTCCTGCATTCAATGTTAAGCTTTGCGCCCCATCGACCGTATTACCAAAAGTAATATCCCCAGCTCCACTTCCTGAAGATAAGCTGATCCCTGTTGTAAGTGTGATCACATCTGCAAAAGAGATGTCATTATTAGTTGTGGTAATCGATGAGCCAAGAAGAACGCTCCCGCCACCACTTTGTGTAAATGCTCCCGTAGAGGTGATCGTTTGCCCTATAGGAAGGGTCATAGCCCCTGCATTTGTTAAAGAAACAGGACCTGCAGAAGAGAGAGAGCCTGTGAAAGTCAGATCAGTTCCAATAAGGGAGATTCCTCCCGTATCACTAGCTACAAGAGCTCCGTTGAAAGTACTCGATACGGAGCCCGACAGCTGCGAAATGCTTCCTGCTGTGATCGCTCTTGTAGACACTGTTCCCGCATCAGTGATTTGAAAAGCATTCACAGCAGTGATTCCGCCAACAGCTTCTTGTAACGTTAATGTTCCAGAGCCTGCATCAAAGGCTATAGAGCCAGGACCATCTAATGTATTGCTGATAGTAATATTACTATTTGTCAAAGATGAGTCCAGTGTTGCACTTCCTCCAAGAGTAATAGCTCCTGCAAAAGTCATCGTGCTTCCAGCAGCAATACTCCCTTGTAATGAAACAGTTCCACTACCTGATTCAGTGACCCCTCCCGATATACTGTGAGAGAGTCCTGATCCAAAAGTAAAATCACCTGTATGAGTGAGAGTCAAAGGACCGGCTGTAGATGTTGTGATGGCTCCATTGATCGCAAAATTACTGCCAATAAGTGAGACACCCCCTACAGCATTTGTATTTATAGCTCCGCCAAAAGTGGTCGTTCCTGATCCGGCCAGTTGTGAGAGGCTTCCTGCTGTGATGGCTCCCGTTGTAACATTTCCAGCAGACACAATAGAGAGCGCGCCGATTCGTGTACTTCCTCCAATAGCTCCACTTGCAGTGATATTTCCACTGCCGGCTGTTAAAGTAAGGTTGTTGTTTCCATTTACAGTACTGCTAAGGAGGATATTTCCCCCTCCACTCCCTCCTGAAGATAGGCTGGAAGCTCCTGTAAGGGTAATCGCATTCGCAAAACTGATATTGTCAATTGTTGTAGTTACAGAGCCACTCAGAGATACTCCACCACTTCCCGTTTCTGTAAAGGCACCATCAGACAAAATCGCTGCCCCTACGGTAAGAGTTCCTGTGTGAGCAAAAGAGATAGGTCCTGTGTTGAAAGATTCAAGTTGTGCATTTTGGGTGATGATATTCCCACTTACAGAAATTCCTCCACTGCCTGTTGTTATTGATGACCCACTAAATATTGTAGTTCCAGAGCTTGCAACTTGTGTTAACGATAGGGAATTAAATGCCGGGTAGGTGATGTCTGCCACACTCTGCACCGTGACATTGCCAAGAGGTGTAGTACTTCCAAGAGCCGATCCAAATACGATGTTGCCACTGCCAGCTAGTAGACTTAAATCAAAGCCTCCATTGATCGCGGCCGTGAAAGTGAGCGTTCCCGCACCCGCTCCTGAAGAGATCGATGTAGCTCCACTTAAATTCACAGCAGTGTCAAAGGTGATTGCTGTATTTGTAGTCAGCAATGTTCCTGAAATTAGAGATGTTCCTAGCCCCGCTTGATGGAACGCTCCAGATATCGATGTGCTAGATCCACCAGCGTAGGTAAATAGACCGCTATTGGTAATCGTTACAGGGCCACTATTTGTTGTAATAACATTCCCGTTGATGGATATCGCAGGGCCTGTTAATGAAATGCCTCCAACAGCATTCGTATTCAAATTGGCGATCGATGTCGATGTAGTGCCCGCTACTTGAGATATAGAAGCAGCTGTAATATTTTGCGCAGTAACAGTGCTAGCATTAGTAATAGTTATCGCTCCTAGTCTCGTAGTGCCCCCTACGTTTCCGGAAAAGAGAAGCTGTCCGCCAGATCCTAAGTTAAGACCTAACGAATTGCCTCCATCTATTGTGCTGCTAAAAGTAATATTTGTTGATCCCGCTGAAGTATTCATCGTCGTCGCACCTGATAGACTTACAGGTGTCGCAAAAGATATATTACCACCCGCAGCATAAGAACCTTGAAGAGAGCTTGAGCCACTTCCATTTTGTGTAAGAGCTCCTCCAATATTATATCCGCCGCCAGATATGTAGTTCCCGCTGTTAGTAACAACAAAAGGGCCAACCCCCGTCGTTGTTACAGAAGAGGTTGTAGTAATATTTGATCCCGTTAAATTAATACCGTTTACAGTGGTTGTATTCAAAGCGCCATAGGAAGCTGTCCCTGTTGATGCGGATTGGAGAATGGAGGTCGCATTAATAGCTCCCGTTGTAATATCCGAGGCACTTGAAATAGTGAGACGTCCAAGACGTGTGGTTCCTCCTACAGCGCCTGATAGGGTGACACTTCCAGTCCCCGCTGCTAGAGTCAAATTTTCAACTCCAACTGTCGTCGCGTTTATCGTGCTAGCAAAACCAATATTTCCCCCTGTTGAAGAGAGAGACAGGTTACTTGTGAGAGTTGTAGCCCCTGCGACGTTGATGGCATCATTTGAAGTGAGGACGCTACCTCCCATAGAAACTGTGCCTAAGCCCGTTTGTGAGAAAGCTCCGTCAGAACTAATGGCACCTACTACAGTTAGAGCTCCTGACACATCAAAACTTACAGGACCATTATTTGAAGTTACAATGGGTGAATTAACGGTTACATTCGCCGTCGCTAACGAGAGGCCTCCAACCGCAGATAGAGTCATTGGCCCCGAAATCGTCGTTGTTCCTGTGCCATTGACTTGTGAAATAGAACCTGCGTTTACACTATTCCCAAAAAGAACATCTGCTGATTCTTGAATTGTAATTGAAGTAAAAGGACTGTTAGCGCCAACGGTTCCGTTAAAAGTAATGTCATTATTCTCAGTAATGAATGTAATATCGCAAGATCCAAGCCCTGCATCTTTATTTAAAGTGCTATTAAAGACTATGTTCGCACCATTTCCTCCTCCATCGGATGTAGAGAAAGTAACGGTTGCTGAATTGACAATCACAGGAGCGTTATAGGTGAGCGTTGCTCCACCTGTCGATACATTTGTTGTAATCGTAACAGGTACAGTAATTGTTTCTACGGGCGCAGTGTCAGAAAAGAGGCTACCTGTACTAATGCTAGCTCCAGTAAGAGTGATCGAATTTAAATTTTGTCCACTAGCACCAATATCCCCTGTAACGATATCCCCCAGTGCAGCATTCACAATCAAATCAAGACCTGTTCCCAAAAGATTTGTGAGGGTGACATCACCGTCGTTACTGAGGACTGTGAGAGAAGTAGCAGGGGATAGTTGAATGGTCCCTGTAACAAAAGTAATGGGTGAAGAATCTGAAGTGATCGTAGTGAGCGCACCTCCCTGGAAATTAAAGTTTGTTGCCGCCGTATAAAGGTGGGTACCATTATTATAGCTTGTTCCTGTGAAATTGATATCCCCAGTAGCTGTAGCTTGTGTGGTTCCTGTAGATCCAAGCGTTGCATCTCCTAAATTCGCTAGAGAAATGTCATCGCCGCTTATTGTCAAATCTTGAAGTGGGGTAACTGATCCTATAGTCCCTTGAAGGTCAACAGACCCTGTTCCTGCTGTCAATGTTAAATTTCGACCTGTGATGTCTCCATTGATTGTACCAGTAATCGTAATATTTCCAGCACCCACCCCTGTATTGATCGTCACGTTATCACTATTTGTTCGAGTTACATTTCCAGTTAAGGTGACTGAGCTGTTGGTCGTGGTCATGTTACCACCTAGTTGGATCGCTCCTGTTTCCCCAATGGTTGAAGTTGTCTGGATGGAATTATTGTTGATGATGGTAGCTGCTGACGCTGAAAGCGAAGTAAGGGGAGTAGAGCCCCCAACCGCCCCCGAAAAACGAATAAGGCCCGTGCCGCCAACTAGAGTCAATGTCTGGGCGCCATTAATGGTGCTTGCAAAGGTGACATCACCAACACCTGCCCCACTATCGATTTGTACAGGACCCGCTAGAGAAACTGGATTTGTGAAAGAGATCGTGTCATTGGTTGTTGTAATATCATCTGCAAGTGAGACACTGCCAGAGCCACTTTCCGAGAAAATTCCATCAAGGCTCATTGTGGCCCCATTACTAAGAGTAAATAACCCTGAATGATTGATTAGAAACGTTCCACCACCGCTTGTAGTCACCGTGCCATCTAGGGTGAAAGCCGACCCTGTAAGAGAAATACCTTGCACAGAGCTTGTAGAGATCGCTCCTGTGATGTGTGTCAGCCCTGTCCCTGCTTGTTGTGTGAGAGCTGCCGCTGAAATATCAGCAGTTGATACACCGGCTGCGCTGGTGATGGTGATATTATTTAATGGAGTAACAGAGCCTATACTTCCAAGACTGATATTTCCTGCTCCAGCGATAAAGGTGACATTCTGACCACCATCTAACGTGCTTGAAAGAGTTATATTATTCCCGCCTGAAGTAAATATTACGGGACTTGATAATGTAACCCCATTTGTTATAAGGAGGGCGCCGTTTGTTGTAATGTTGTTACCTAGAGCTAAAGCTCCTCCACCTGATTGTGTAAAGGTTCCAGAGGAGTTGATTGCACCGCTAAAAGTTCCTGTACCACTGTTTATGATTGCAATAGGACCTGCATTAGAAGTTGTAAGGCTAGCGCTCGAATTAAATGTGCTGCTTGTTAGAGAAATTCCATCAACAGTTGTAGATGAAATAATTCCTGTTAACGTTGTAAGCCCTGAAACTGAAGAGGTGATGGGGCCTGCTATAGTTGCTGTTGTCATTGTTAGGTTTGTTCCACTTACTACAGAAACTTCAGTAAGGGGAGTCACATTTCCCAAGCTGCTTCCAAAAGTAATATTTCCTGTTCCTGCTGTTAGAGAGAGCCCATGAGCTCCATTGACAACTCCTGAAAAAGATATATTTCCGCCAGCAGATCCCCCGGTTGATAAAATCGTATCTGCTGTCAAATTCACTACTGAAGCAAATCCAATATTATCATCTGTTGTGGTGATCGATCCTCCGATCGAAACAGATCCTGTTCCCGCTTGAGTAAAAGCACCATCTAAAGAAAATGCACTGGTTGAAGCAATGGTGAGGGGAGCGGTCCCTGTTAGAGTTATGCTCACAGGGCCTGCGGCGGAAGTTGTCACGTTGTCATTAAAAATAAACTCAAAACCAGATAGAGCTATACCTAATGCTCCTGAAGTAGTGATAGGATCATTAAAAGTCGTTGTTCCAATAATTCCTGATCCTGCAATTGATGAGCAGGAGATCGCTGTAGTAGTACTTACATCTGTAGCGCTGGAAATAGTGATTACATTTAGAGGCACAGATCCTCCTACAATTCCCCCAAAAGATATATTTCCCGTTCCTGCACTTAGAGTGAGGTTTTGATTTCCGTTCACGGTATTAGACAACGTTATATCTCCAGCACCTGTTCCTGTATTGAGGATGGTGGGACCAACGAGTGTTAAAGGACCTGCAAATAAGATGGGAGAGTTATTTGTATTGATCGTACCTCCTCCATTGACAGGTCCTGGACCTGTTTGAAAGTATCCACCATCTAACGAAGTCGTATGCCCCGGAGTTCCTGTCATACTTCCCGCATTATAAATAGTAAGAGCTCCTCCGTTTGTCGAAATAAGGTCCCCGTTTCTAAAGAAATTCGTTCCTGTTAAGTTTATTCCGGCAGAACCGTTAGTATTAAAATCTCCATTTACAGAGAAAGTGCCACTTGAAGCATCAAGTATAATTGAATTAGCAGTCACAGCTGCAAAATCAATATCATTACCACTTACAACACGTAAATTATTGACTCTAGTGCCACCTCCAATAGCTCCTGAAAAACTAATGTCTCCAGCAGCAGCTGTTAAAGTGATGTCAAAATTTCCATCGACTGTGTCTGCGACAGAAATATTACCCCCGGTAGAGCCTGTGTTTAAAGTCATATTCCCAAGCAAAGTGATCGGAGTTGTAAAGGTAATCGAATCATTTGTGGTCGTGATGCTTCCTCCAAAACTTACCCCTCCTGCTCCATCCTGAAGAAAAGCCCCATCTAAGCTTGAAGTAAGACCAGGCCCGTATATTAGAGTGCCAGCATTGGTAAGAGTCAGTCCTCCACCGCCAGTTGTGGTGACATTCCCTGCAAGGGTAATATCATAGGAGGTGATGTCGATACCGCCTGCACCATTCGTATTAAGAGTGCCTCCAAGTAATGTAGTTCCAGAAATTGCCCCTCCTGCGGATTGCACAATTGATGATGCAGTAATCGCTCCCGTAGTTACGTTATCAGCGGCAGATATCGTAAGTGTTCCAATGCGTGTA
>CAYSAJ010000021.1:0-28066 GCA_964429005.1 uncultured bacterium
TACCTCCTGCGTATAAAGCTTTAGGAGACTCATTTAAAGAAATTGGAATCCATCTAGATTGTAGACCGAGCTCATTATTTTATGAGAAAAAAAATGTAGGAGAGCGGAGCTGTGCTTCTCTATATCCTGCCTACAATATAATAAGAGCTCCTATCATCGTCAATCAAGAGCCAGGCATTTTTGTTGTGATGATCAGAGTCGAAGATCAAGCAACGGCTCGCAGAGATAGATTTTGCATCCTCATTAAACAAGTAGATGTTGGTGCTGAAGGTGAAGTTTCTGAAGAAGTGAGAAGCAAACCTCAATTCTACATCCAACTGCCCGGAAGTGATCCTTCAGAAGGGGATCAAATTTTTTTGGTGAATGAAGAAGGATTAAGCAAATTTCTTGAAGAAATCAGTGATGTGGAAATGGGAGCTAAATCCATTCTTCTCCTATCAGGAGAAGAAAAGGATATTGGCTACCAATTTATCATTCCTTCTACAAATTACTAAACCGAATCCGTAGAAGAATAACGTGCTGGAGGAAGAGCTACAAAGATCGCTTCATCAGGATGTGGAGTCTCTACTCCCGCCCCAGCAGCTGCAGGAGTCGGTTCTGGAGAGGCGCCCACAGCAGGAGAAACAGTTGTCGGGTCAGGTGTTGTAGTTGCCCCAGCTGAAGTAGGAGTAGTAGGATCAGGTGTTCGAGGAGATCTTCGCCCAGTTGGCATAGGCCCACGAATTGCCTCTAGTCTAGCTTTAATCGAAGCCAGCTGTGCTAGGATTAATGGATAAGTAGATGAGGAATTATTGTATTCATAATTAAATATTATCTTCACACCTATTCTTCTAATAGGTGTCTGAGTTAGAGATGTCATCTCTGTTGCCATGCTTGTAAGATCAGTTTTAGTTGCCTCTAAAGCTGTTCGAATTTCATCATACTCAGCCCCACTTGGAATTTTTGCAAGAAGCTGATTGAGGAAAGGGATGCCTACTTGATAGATAGTCATTCCTAAAGCATAAATATCAGATTGCTCACTGCGAATCTTTCCAGGAATAAAATAACCAAGTGTTCCCGCCCTCGCAAAATCTCCACGCGCCGCTTCAGCTTTGGTGCAAACGAAGTCGAGATCGTTGACTCGAGCTGTATACTTAGGTCCATCTTCTGTCATTTCCCGCTGCACAAGGATATTTGCTGGCTTGATATCATTGTGTACATATCCTTTGCTATCAATATGAGCGGAGCCTCTAACAGTATCTTCAAAAAGAGAAAAAAGAATGACTCCAAGATGAGCTGTTTCTTTTTTAATATCTTCCATACGTGAAGGAATTAATGTTTTCACTGTATCAGGGAGTGAGGTCATGACGGGCATGAGTATAATAGGAAGGAGTTCATCACCAGATAGTGTGGAAGCTCGTCTCTCAATCACTCCAGCTGGAGTTACAACATTAGGGTGAGCAAGTTCTTCAGCGATTCGAATTCCTCTACGCACGTCAGCAAGGCGGGTGGCATCTGAGCGAATGCCTGTTGTTTTTCGCGGCAAAGCCTTTGCTGAATTCATTAATTCCTTGGGATAATCAATATGTGAAAGGACTTTAAAAGTAACCTTTTTAATACCACCCTCAATAGGCTTTGTTTTGGGGATTGAATAGACAACTCCGCCATTAGATAAAATCGTCACTGACATGTTAAATTGAATTCCACTGGTTTTGCTAATAAAACTTAAGTAGGGACTCATTTTACCAGAGACTTTCATTTGATCAGGTTTTTCTCCGGAATGGGCATCAAACTTGGTTTTTAAATAATTTTTGACTTGGATCATTCGAGGGATCATTGTGGTAATCATCTCAGACAAATCCTTAGTGGAAAGGCCTGACCAAATTTCAGGATATTCAGATAAAATTTTTGTGAGTGCAGCGCACTCTTCTTCATCAACAGGTGTTTCAAAAAGAGGGCCTATTTTTTCCCCTTCTGTAGCTGTTAATCCTTCTATTTTGGGTCTACTGGTTTCTGGAATCGTGGTATGAACTAAAACACTGCCAGATAGACCGATTTCACAATGACTAATCGAGCCTGGAGCCCCTCTAAATTCAGGAACAAAGCGAACTCGGCTTGGATCAAATCTGTGGCCCGGTTGAAGAAGAGTCTCTGAATGAAAATCTACACGGGTTGTCGTATGGCGTCCAACTGCCGCTTTTACTCTGCCTCCAAAAGTGGCCGGTGTGGCAAAGCTTGATACTGTTCCAGCGAGGGTAATTTTTCTTCCCTGACCCGGTTTTGGGATTTCTGAGGCTGGATGTACTTCATAACCCTCTTCATTTAGAACATAAACAACCCTCTTGGTGGTATCTAAGTCCATCCTGAAAACAGGTGATTCAGTAGTTGAAGAAGATGCTGTAATAGCAGTCATAATAATCTCTAATTTTTAATATTAATAAATATATTATATCAAATTAAAAATTTAATTTTTATTAAAACTATATTAACTAATAATCTTTTTTATATTTAAGCGGCTTAAGATGTGCTTATTAAAAATATTAACTTCAATAAGTTGCTTAGGATAAGATCCCTATATGTGAACGAGGTGTTTATGGGAAAAAGGGGCTACTTTTTGGTTTTTATGAGCTTTATTGGGTTCTCTTCAATACAAGCACATTCTCAAGTTGTTGTTAATAAATCTCTTAGTGTTTTATTAGTTGATAAAACCCAAGCAAGGAGCCTTCTTGTTAGAAGCTTCATGGAAGGGTATAAGGATGTGCCTCTTAAACAGCTAAATCCCGAGTTTGAATCAAGGCAGGATGTCAGACGTTATTATGAGGCCTATTTTGAGAGTGAGCTTACTCATTTTAAAAAGGGGAGCCTCATTTGGCTTGAGGCTTTTCAAGGAGATAAGCTAGTGGGCTGGGCTACATTCGAGGTTGAAAATAGCAAAATAGCCTACATGAACCTTCTCGTCGTTGATCCATCCTACCAGGGGAAGGGAATAGGGAAACTTCTTACTTTTTCTATACTTAGAGAGGATCTTTTTCCCTCTGTAGATGAGATTCGTGTACTCCTTCGGAAGGTGAATCAAAAGGGGAGAAAATTCTATGAGAAAATAGGTTTTAAAGATTTCACCTTGGAGAGAAAAGATCATTTTGTCGATATGAGCCTACTTTCAGGGCTTAGATGGCAAAAGAATATTTAAAATTTTTTACATCAAATGAACATAAGAAATTATCCTCATTTTATCTCTTATTTGATAAACTATTCCGCCCAATTAGGAGCAATTTATGAGCATGAGTATTGCAGCTGGTGCAGGATATACAGCAGCCTTAGCTGATTTGCAGAGTCAATCCCTAGCCCTACTTGACCAAGTTCCTGGGGCATTGGAGGCCTATCCAGCTGCAGTAGCTATGAATTCAGCGGCCTCTGATCTCTATACTAGAGCTAGAATTCTAAAAAATTCGATGAGGTTTGAAGCTCTCGATGAGGGTGTGAGAAATTCATTCATAGACAAGGTGAGAAGAATCCAAAATGGATTGAGTCTTCTCTCTCATTTATCTACCTTTTTTCTACAACTAGCGGAAAGCATAGAGATGGATGCTGAAGGATTTTTCCCTATGAGGATGGATAGAATCACTCTGCTGGCTAGAGAGCTCATTGAGTACAGACCCGTCTACCGCTCACCTCTTTACCCCGAAAAAGGAATTTTCTGCCTAAAATATGGCCGTGACAAGTCGATTGTCGATGTAGTCAAGGGGAAGTATCCTACAGATGAGGATTATAATCTTGTTCAAGAGGAAGCGGGAGTTCATACGCTTGCCCTTGCAGAAGGAGCCTCAACAGTCCATCCTTTGAGCTGGGTTTCTCCTTTTTGTCTTGCGACACCAAGATTTGAAACAACTTTCCTTGACGTTCTTGAAGATGAATCTACCCGAGCAAGGTTGTTGACTCCTCCTTTAGTTTACAAAGTTATTAAGAGCTTAGTAAACATCTTAAGAGAGTTACAAGAAAGAGGGATCGTTCACTCAGATTTGAAACCTGCAAATCTTCGCTTTTCTTATGAAGACCAAGCTTTGACTGTGTTTGACTTTGGTCTAGGTCGTCTTGTTGGAGAATCTGGATGTGCTGGATCTATGGGATATGCCTCTCCTGAGAGTTACAAACCTGACTATGTAGTAGATCCTGCGCAAGATGTTTGGTCTTTAGGAATGATCATTTATGAAATGTTTTCAGGGGGAAATGACCCTTTAAATCTTTATGCAGACGTACAGGAGATGGATGTTTCAAGTGGTGATGAATATAGAGAATACGGAGCCCTTTGGGATGAGGTTTCTCAATCAGAGCTTGATGCAGAAATTGACAAGTGGATCAAAGATCCTGCTATTAATACCCTTGCAAAAGGGATGTTAAAACTAGATCCTGAAACTAGAATTACACTTCCAGAAGTTATATCATATCCGTTTATGAGTGGGGTCTAATTTTCATGGAATCAGTCTCTACAGTCCCTTTTAACTCTGCATCCCTTGAATCATTACAATCAGACTCTTTAAGCGTCTTGCCTCGCATCCCGGATGTATATTCCAGGATAGAAGATGGATTGGCCATTCATGCAGATGCTGTTGCTCTCTATAAAAGAGCCAGAGACCTTAAAGCAGCGGTTCGTGCGATTGTAACTGATGAGACTGAGAAAACTTTATTAGTAGATCGTGTTAGAAGGATCCAAAACGGGCTCAATCTTGTGATCAATATTCATCATTACTTAGCAGGAGTCGAAGCTCAAAGAAGAGAGAGTGATCCTTCAGTGTTTCCTGTTGCACTCCCTGTGAGAGTTCGTAAACTCGCTGAAAATCTGATGAGATTTAATCCTGTATATCGCAGAAGTCTAGATCCTAAAAGGGGGATCTTTTTCCTGAAGTATGAGGGAGCAGAAGATGTCATAAAAACAGTCCGTCCACATGCCGCTGAATATGAATTAATTAAAGAAGAAATAGAAACCCATTTCATAGCGCAGGTTCCTGGCTTTCCTTTTGTCGTTCCGATGAGCTGGGTTTCTCCTTATTACATCTCTACCCCAAGATTTGCATCGACTTTATTTCATTACCTTAGGGGCAGCGAACAACAAATAGCTCTGCTAAATCCTCCCGTGCTTCAAAGAATGATTATGAGTCTTGTCGAAATTCTTCGACATCTTCAATCAAGAAGGCTCATTCATTGTGATATTAAACCTGAAAATTTAGCGATTAATGAGGATGCAACTCTCAGAATTTTTGACTTTGGGATGGCCTGTAAGGTGGGTACTGAAGGATATTATGGAACAAATGGATATACACCCCCAGAATGCTATAAATATATTTATATCGCAGCCTATTCCCAAGATATATGGGCTGTAGGTTGGGTGATTTTATATACATTTTCAAGAAACTTTGATCCTTTTGATTATATGGGGAGTATTGATGAAAGGGGAATTACAGGAAGTAGACGCTTTACAGAATTTGGGAGATTGCTCGGCTGTCTATCCCAGCATCATATAGATGCCCTAGTTGACGATTGGATCACTCACCCTCCTCTCAATAATCTTGTAAAAGGGATGCTTCAACTCGAGCCTGCAGCAAGAATTTCTTTAGGCGCAATATTCTCCCACCCTTATTTCAGCTCTGCTTTATGATCCTTCAGTTTTTTATCTTTATTTACTTTCAAATTAGCTATACTTTCTCCCTTAACTTATAATGGAATCACTATGAGCTCATTAACTGTTGCACCTTCCATTCCTTTTGCTGTCTCAGAGCCTCTTTTAAAGGCAATGAGCATCCAAAGAAAAGAGCTTACTCTTCATACTCCCGAGAAAAAACGTGCATTTATGATGGCCGTTTTTGAAGCTGCTCTCCGACCTTTACCCCCAACTGCCGCCCATAAAAATAGGGTACTAGTTCCTTTGTCTCCTGCTGGGCCTGTTGAACCATCATCTACAGAACTAGGAGTCAAAAGAGATAAACCTGATTTTGTTCCAAGGCATCTCGTAGAGTATACAGTTTCAGATATTGAAACTGATGAGGAAGTAGAAAGAGAAAAAAGCATTAAAAGAGCACCCCCCAAAAGAGGAGCTGGAGATATAGAGTCACTCACAGCTCTTTTTGAGAAGGCTGCTCTAACTTTCAAAAAACCTTAGCAGGAATCATATTATGAACACTTCTTCTGTTTCAGTTCCCACTTTTGCAGCAGCATCTTTGACATCTGCTCCATTAGAACCTAAAGAGAAACTTGCAGCTCCCCCACCAAGTGCTAAGGATTTTTTTCTGAGAGCGATTGAAGCTGCGAAAGCAAAGCCTGCAGCTCCAGCGGATTCTTTAGCCGGTCGTGAAATCACCGCTATAGAACCATCAACTATAGGAGTTGGAAGGAAAAGAAAAGATCGACCTATTCCTGAGGATGAAGGGGCTCTAGACCCTCAAAAAGCTGCTGAAGAAACTGGCTATGCGCCTCCTGGGCCTGCTAAACGAGATAGATCTGTTCCAGCTGGCCCCGCATTAACTGGGGTCGAAGTAAACCGTTTCCATCCACTAGTAGTGGGTCTTTCAAGCTTTACCTTGCCAGGTTCAGTTTTCGCTATAGCCGGAGTGGCTGGTACAGAAAAGGGAAGGGCTGATCTTTCTGCAACTCCTAAAGTCCCCGGCTCCACCATTATTGGTAGACTTCCAGCTATGATTGCTGCTGCAAAAGAAGCAAGCGAAGAGCAAGCAAAAGCTGCTGCAGCATCGAGCAGTGCAGAACTTGGTTTAGATGAACTTAGCTTATAGAAAAATAAGAAGCGCTCTCATTAGGCAGGGCGCTTCTTATTAAAAGTACTATCGACGTGATAGGCTTAATGGCCCTGTACCAAAATAAGTAATAATCAGAGCTCCTCCAGCTAAAGAGAGGTTTTTCCAAAAGCAAAGCTCATGCATCATCGCATGGGTAAAATCTTTGACTTCCCAGTAGCGGTGCATCGCAAAGGCACTGGAAAGTAAAAAGAGGATCAAAAGCCAAGCTCCCAGCTTCCCTTTATATCCAAGCATAATGCTAAGACCTCCCAAGATCGCTAAAATCCCGCTAATAGGAACAAGGAGATAGGGCATTGGAATTTGAGCTTTTGCAGCTTGCTGGATGACATCAGAAGTGAAATGATCCATGCCTTTCAAGATAAAAAGCATGCTAAATAAAATCCTTCCAAGAAGTAAAACGTATTTCATAGTTTTTTCTCTTTAAAAATTAAGGGTGCACTCTTCCCCTATAATTTATGAGAAAATTTCTTGAAACACCTTTTTCTAGGTAGGCAGTGGATCTCTTACGATCATTTGTTTGAATTGAGCAAATGTTTCCCAAAGTTTGATATGCACAGGCTCTATGAAACGAAGAGCACAAATTCTTGTCAGAAGATAGCTGATCTCAATCGGGATGAAGGTGAGTGTATAGAATAAGGTTAAAGCGATGTTGCTCACTGCAAAGGCAATCTTTTGGACAAGGGTAAAATGACGCATCTGGGCAGGGTGGAGTTTTAAAAGATCGATGTAGGTTACATTTTGGAGTAGATTGGAGTTTGTGATTTTTCTTTTTTGCTCCTTAGTCGTTGCCTTGAGCTGCCTCGCAGAAATTAGATTCAGTTGCTCCCCTGACTGGAGTAAAGGGATCTGAAGGGCTGTAAGACGCTGGATGAGGGCCGGGCTACGGATCGTGGTAATTTGCTCCTGAGTAAGATGAGAGAGCTGTGTATCTGAGAAGCGGCTCCAGAGAGGCTCATAACGAATATCAGCGGGTATTCTTTGAATTTGTTCTCTGGTAATTGTATCGAAGACCGCATCAGATAAATGGATCCATTGATCAACAGTTAAATTGCTGAGGAGACTGATGTCTGATGGCTGAATCTGGGCAACCTGAGCTGGGCTGAGCCTCGGCGCCAAAGCGGGGTGTTGTCTGAAAAGCTGATAGGGGAGTCTATGAACTTGCTCAGGGGCAACATGAATCATTTGCTCTCTAGAGAGTCTTGCGATGAGGGGAATTGTTTCATGCGTTAGTTGGATGGATTGTATGATATTAGGGGGCATTGTGTGTAAACATCTATCAGAAAGATGGGGCCACTTTTCTCTAGGAAGATGGGTGAAAACAGTTGCATCTGCAGCTGTAAAATGTTGGATTTGCCAAGCTGTAAGATGAGGAAAGAGGGAAGGATGCTGGCGAAATGTTACATAAGGTAAGTAAAGAATTTGATCAGGGATTAAATGAGCCATTTGCTCGGGCAAAAGTCTATTAAAAAGGGGTTGATTATCGTAGGTGATCGACTGGATCGTTTGTGGGCTCATTGAATGGATTACTTCATCAGATAAATGAATCCATGCATTTTGTGGAAGATGAGTAAACACTCCAGTGTCCTCAGGTCTAAATTGAGCAATTTGAGATGGATTCAAGTAGCGGAAGAAACGTGGTATAGTTTTATAACACTCATAGGGGAGAAGCTGGATTATATCTTGAGAAAGCACGATACCTTGAAGTTGCCCGTAAGAGAGCAGAGTCAATTGAGCAGCTGTAAGTCGACGTAAAATAGGTTCTTGATCAGATCTTGCCGGGATTCTGGCAATTTGCTCCGCGGAGAGCCTTTGCAGCACTGTGGTCTGTAAATGGAAGAATTGCTCAGGATTAATATAAGAAATCACTGCTAAATGAGCCATCTCTAATCTTGAAATTTGCGTATCGCTCAAGTGAGGCCAAAAAGCTGGAACCTGCACAACTTGTTCAATGGATAAATTCTGAATAATTCGAACATCGTTAATCGTTCGTAGCTGATCGAGTGTAAGATGGGGTAATTGAGTAGGAACTAAATGAGGTATCAAAACTGGAGGAAGTTTTGGTATGGCTTCGGTAGGTAATGAGCGGACGAGCGAAGGATCGATATGGATCAGTTGTTCGGTGGATAGAGATGCTATCACATATGTGTTTCTTAGAGCTCTAATATAATCAGGAGATAATGCAGCTCTTTGCTCCGGGCTCGCATGAAGGAGCAAGGATGCGTGTGTTTGAGGGATGAATTCCATCAATTGAGCAGGAGGAATAGAGCGCACGTTTTCTGGATTTACAGAACTTAAATGAGGTATAGATAAATAGCGGAGGAAAGGTCCTCTCACACGGCCGATTAGTGCCGGGAGTGTCATCCGAGCGTAGCGGGCAGTAAGACCAGTCAAACTAGGATCTTCTAGGATCTCTGTCCACTGAGCAGGAGAGGCTCTCAGAAGATGCTCATCGGATAATAAAGCAAGGAACGTGGTTTTGTATTTCGTCCCCAGATGAGGCGTCATTTCAGGAGCGATATAACCAATCTTGGGTTCAGGAATTTGGTCGATGAGGGCTGGATTGCGAAGGGCTTTTAATTGCTCGTTGCTTAGTTTTGAAAGTAAGTGGCTGTCGGGCACATGTCCTACTTCGAGGGATCCTATGACAGAAGAAGGAACAAGCTGAAGCTGTGATTCACTGGCAATAAACCTTATTTGATGGGGAGCTAAAAGAGAAACTTGCTCATTTGTAATATAGGGTATGAGAGAAGGCGGAAGAGCCGAAATTTGCGCCGCATTATTCAAGTATTTGATAAGTCTTCGGTGAGAAGAGGTCATTCTCGCAACTGCAGCTGCCGGAAGATGGCGAGCTCTTGCACCTCGAATTTTCGATAAGTCAATCGTTGCAGGATCACCGGCAAAGAGAGTATCTCCTTCAATGTGGCGATCGTCACCGACAATTCTATCAAGATTTGTTCGATCTGCAAGATACTTCACTAGATTCCGTTTTTCCGTAGGATGACGTGCTGCTAAAAGCTTTAAGAAACGAATTTTGATCTCTTCACTTCGATATGTAACTCTAGGGGCTGCCCCCGCGCCTGCTCCTTCATCGTCAAAAGCTTCAGAGTGAGAGCGGTCAAACCAAGTTACATAGTCCTCAAGGTTTTTCATAAGATATTCTGTGTTTCCAGAAAGGAGAGCGAACTCAATCATTATGTCCCCTAAGGTATCACGGATCTCATTCCATTTCGGGCTTCCTGCTTGAAGATTACCGTTAGGCATAACAAGCCATACAATGTCTTTTTGAGTATGCGCTGGTAAAACGTGGCGTATGTATTCGGCTAAGATAGAGGCCTCATCTTCCGAAACGAGCACCCCTTTATATTCACCTTCAATTTCAAGAACAAGAAGATGCTCTGCAGGTCTCATTTTTCTGTGAAAAAAGCTGATTTTTTCAGTGTATGGGGCATAGTAACTTGGGGTTAGATATAAAGAAGATTCTGCAAAGAGTTTATGGTAGGGCATGGTGTGCTCCGGATAGGCCATCATCCGTCCCAAAGGAATGAGGGTATCTTTAGCTCCAGGTGAACTTAGTTGTTCAAAGATCATTGTTAATAAAACATGTGCCTGCACCCGAGGAAGAGGATTGGGAACGAGTGTCGCAGGGCTTTGGAGCCTGCTAAGTTCATCTTGAATTTCTCTTTCCACTTCCACTACTGCTTCTGTTTCTACCTGAGTTTGTGCTTCCGTTTCAGCGACCATTTCCATTTCACCATCTAGAGCTCCTGCATCTGAGCCTTCATCTACAAATTCTCGAATTGAAGATGAAAATCTTGCTTGAATCTTTCCGGCGTCAGCGATGATCGCGCTCAGACGCTTAGAGATCTCTCTAAGAATTGTCTGCTTTTCAACGACTTGGAATGAGGCTTTGGTAAGAGAACTCTCAAGATTTTCTAAGATATTTTTTTGCATACGGGTTAATGAAGCAACGATATCCATATCAATCAGAAGACTACCGTAACTATCATAAGGGGTGTCGACGCTCGATTGAACCAAATATTGCATAAAAGCTGCTAAAATTTGCTGGATTTTTGGATACTGGGCAGCTGATAGAGGATGCTTTTGGAGTTCGGTTATCGCATAGTCGTAGACAGTGTGAGTCATCATCTTTTTAAACGATTTGATCATTTTTTGGCTTCGCTGGATGACCTGGGCAGAGATCATCTGGCTGACAATCGATTGCTTTGCTCTTGTATCATCTCCACTTTCAACCAAGGTTGAAAAAGAGATAGCAGGATCTACGCTGCCGATCGCCCTAGCTGCATAGTCTGGAACAATTGTGACAAGAGATTGGTTCATCAGATAGTCTCTAAAGCGCATCATCGCTTGCGTGGCGTCATCAATTCCAACCGATGGATCATAGATCAGTAATCCAACCGCCTGCGCAGGCATCTTGATGTCGGTTCCAGTGCAGTGGCGTGCATCATAAAAAGCAAAGTAATCACCCTCTTTTAGGCCTCTCATCTCAAGTTCTTTTTTGGAAGTGTCTCTCAAGATTTCAATATCACTTGATCCCATGCGAAGAAGAGCTGGGTAGTCAGCTGTAGTTGAGCCATTATGTCTTGTGAAGAAAATGACCCCTTGGATATCAGTTCTTCCTCTTGCTTTGCACTCTGCAAGCAACGCCTTGGCGACTTCTAGGTTGTCAAAGTCCTTTAGGGCTCCTCCAGCATCCAGAAGAGCATAGGCCCTAGATCTCTCACTTTCTGAAAGACGATCAAAACTATCCTTTACAAACTGGGCTGCTTTAGAAATGGGCAAGATAAAAACTTTGGAAGGTTTTTCAAGATAGGCTCTAATGCAACGAGGGTTGACTGTAGGATCTAATAAAGGATTTTTTTGGAGCTTTGTCGATAAAGTAAGGGTGTCAGGTGTTCCACTAAAGGCATGAAATCGAGGGAAAAGATCGACGAGCATGTGAGCGTGAGCATTAAGCTTTTGATCTTGGTAGTGTACATATTGGTCAATCGTATGCCGCTCTATCCTAAGAAGCTGTTTAAGCCTTTTTTGATCGTGAGTAAGAGCGGGATTCTTTAGGTCGGTTTTGATGGTAGCAAAGTGGTCTTTAAATTGATCAGGATAAATGCCAAAGAGGGAGAAACATTCCTTTGCTGCTGGGGTGTCGTTATAAGCAATCCCTCTTAGTTCTGAAATATCTAAAGCTTCCTCGTGATAGGTCTTAAACAAAGACTCAATCTGATGGTCTTCTACACCATAGATCAGAGATGTCATGAGATGATAAACAATCGCCTCATAATGATTTCCGAATTCATTTTCTGAAGGGGTATCTGAGCAAAGGTAGGGGACGACTTTCCCAGCGAAGGCTGCTTCTCGAGTTCGTCCAAAGTTTGCATTTCCCGTTTTTTTAAAGGCAAAAGGAAGGAGGTCACTTAATAGATATTTTGTTAGGGCAATCAAATCGGCAGCTTTTGTATCTTCAGCGATACCTGATTGATGGAGCCTGCGCAATTTGAAAACAAATTCAAGATCTCTAATGTCTTCGTCATTCAACTTGTTTGCAGCCTGTGATCCCAAAGTAGATGCATGATAAGCTTCTACATCGCCCATAGCGAGCGCGATCTGTACTTGACCTCGCATCTGACCTTGAACATACCGTGTAAAACGTGTTTGTTCTTCACTAGAAAGACGAAGTCCAGGATGGGAAGATATTGCCGCAGCAATCTTTGGAATCAAATAGCGATGATAAAATGAAGTCGGGAAATAGGCTTGTTTGTTCTCTGCAATCCGAAGAAGTTGATGGAGAGGTACCTCTTCTTCAGATCTTTCAGGAAGACCTAAACCTCTTCGTTCTGGAGCAGGTATTTCAGTGCTTATTTGAGCGATTTCTTCTGCCGAAAAACGAATTTTTACTGTCTCGAGTAGATAAAATAGGGAGATCACATGGTCGATGTTTTTGGGATCAACATCTTTTTTAGCTCCGACAGGAATAAAAATCTCTTTAATAATATCAAGAAGGATATGAGCCTCATCTCCAAGAGCATAACCATGGGTTTTAAGGAGAACAAGAATTTCACGAAGGAGTTCACCTTTTTGGGCAAGCTCGGCGGGGATTGCATCGCCATGCTCAAAATGAGAGGCAATTTTTTTCATGATCGTCTGATACTCGAGGACCATCAGAAGAATAGTCTCAGGGCAAAGGACAAGCGCTTTAGGAGATTGCTCTCTTGCAGATAGACGAACCTCTTCCAAAGTTTCAAAAATTGCTGTCAGTGATTCCTTTTTGAGGTCTTCGCGAGAAAATTCAAAGGTAATGGCGTCAATATTGAAATTCGTTTTTAGCGATTTTTTCATACTCTCATAAAGACTTCGATATTGGAAAGAAGGAGTAATGAAGATCGCGATTTGCCCTTCAGAGCACGCTTTAGCAAGTAAGTTGGCCGCAATAACGGTCGTTTTACCCCCTCCCATAATCACCTGCGAAACAACATGATTCTTTTCCGTCATCGCTTCTATGAGCTTTCTTTGTGCTGGATCATCTCTAAACATGAGTTTGGAAGTGTGCTCAAAGACCAAAAATTGTGGGCTTTTAAAGGGATCGTAATCAATTTTTTGCCTTGCAATCGAGCGCAGCTCTAAGGAAAGAGAGACAATTGAGGGATGAGCAATAGTTCCATCACTCGCTATACTCTCAGCTGCGGAGCCAAGAGATGAGCTTCTGAGAGCTTTTATGAGCTCATCGAGTTTGGCGCTAAGTCGTGTCATCTGTTGATTTTCAATCGAATGATAAAGCCATAAACCGATTGCGTTATTGAGGCGATGGATCTGATCATCAGTAAAATGGGGCAAGGCTTGCTTGTAAGCGCTTTTCTTTTGCTCTAAAAAGAGGAAGAGAAGATCAGGGAGATCAAGCTTTTTTCTTGTTAATGATGCTCTTTCAGCAGAGTGGATTGTAGCCGCAACGGCGTCTAAGGGTTTAGTGTCAACAAACGCTAGGATTTCGCTTAAGTCTCTTGTCAGCCTTTCTTGAGTTTCAACGGCTGCTCTAGATATTTGGGCATAGAGTTCTTCAGAGGCCCTAAGACTTAAGCCAGGAATGAACCGATCATCCCTTGAAGTGATCAATTCATAGCCACTACAAAAATCTCTAGCTTCTTCACTCACAGCGCTCGCTAATTCTTTCGGCACACTTCTACGGATCGTTAGTGGCAGGGTTCTTACTTCTTCCATCGATACTCGTCTAGCACCATATCCAAAAGGAATTGAAGGAATTTCAGCAGAAGGGGTAGTGAGCCTATGGCAGACATGAGCTAAAAATTCCCTATGAGCAGAAGAAGGATCAAATGTGAGAGGCATCGGAGGCTCTCCTTCAGGAAGAGGAGATCGGATGAGTGATGCATGTGGAAAAAATGGGCGAGGAGCATAAGAAGAACCTATTGCAGAGCCGTAAGGATTGAGATCAACTTGTTCTACAAGGGTTCTGGTCTGTGGAGATGAGCCTTCAGGAGTTGGATAGGAGAAATGATTATGAACAAGTTCTTTCCATTTTTTTAGAGGATTGGGTCGTAGCCATGTACTCGTGGCAGATCTTGAGGCTTCCTCGATAGCTTGTCCAGCTGGAGTCAGTAGCCAAGAGCGAAAATCTGGAGGATCATTTTCTGTGAAAGCTGAACACTTTAAGAGCAATAGAGCATACGCAAATAGTTTTTTTTCCGTGCTTGAATGCTCTGTAATCAAAATTCCCATTCGGAAAAGTTGAATGAAATAGGATCGAAGATGAGGGGTCTTGCGGGCATGAACGGCTAAGATATAAAGAGCATGGAATGGGTCAGAGCGAGAAGGAAGGGGAGCGCCACCCCTAGGGTCTGGAGTTGTTGTTGCAAAGTCACTTACAAATTGGGATAAAAAGTAGAATAAATCAGCGTTTTGTAGTCTTGTTATAATCTCTTCATTTGAAGGGTATCCAATTGGAAGATCCCTGAAAGGCTCTTCTTCTAAAAAGCTCACGGTGTACTTGCGAACCGCCCCATTTCCTTTTTGCGTGCTGCATGGAAGATGAAGTGGGTCAGTACCATCTAGCAAACGCTCACGATGGACTACTAAAGAGGAGGTTTTGATCTTTAATGAGTGCTCAATAATAAATCGCTCTTCAGCGAAATCGAGTTTGAAATCTTCAGGGATATTCCCTAAGTTTTCTAGATAGATTGTATAAAGTTCCTTAATTCTGTTGTGTTTGACGAGGCTACTTTCATCTGTCAAATCAATGCTTCCTCGTCTTGAAGGCTTGGGGAATGCCTCTCCTCTTAAAAAGTGATGTCTAAAGAGAAGATAATGACATCGAAGCTGAAGGCATATCGAAAATGGTGTGTAATCCTGGGTGTCATCATCAAACAGTTTTAGAATCAGCACTAGAAAATCTACTTCTTTTTTAGTATGGAGATCAGCAAATGTAAGAGCTTTGAGATAGGAAAGCGCTTTTTTATATTCCTTTTGTCCTGCTGCTATGTAGCAAGCAAGCAATTGTTGATCTGCTGTTAAAGGTTCTAGATCGTCTCCTTGAAGCGCAACTTCATAATAAGTTCTTGTCCCTTGACACGGCCTGAAATAAGTCGTTCCTCCTCCATTCCCATCTAAGACATCTAGAGGAGATCCCTTCGCAAAGGGGATCATTCTTTTATTGGCAGGGGATGCATAGGGAAGAGCTGGAATCAAAGCGGTATGTTTATGCGTTTTACAATGCTCTAGGACAAGAAAGGAAGAAAATCTTCCTAGAACTGACTCAGAGTAGGTTTCACAAATTTTATACTCAGGATCAGCTTCAAGATAAAGTCCATCTTGGCCCACGATAAAAGAAAGGGGGCTTCCGTCAGATGTTTTATAACGATGGAATATTAGATGAAAAGAGGATGCTCTCCTTTCGAGGTAGACAAAACCTGGTTGTTCTATCCTAAGGATTAAGGCAGCCCATGAGGGAGGAAGAGATGATACTGGGAAAATTTGAGCTGATTGAGTGAGGGTTCCACTCGTGCTATCGACACGAAGAATTCTACTAGAATGAGACGTTACTTTAGTTACATCAGAAGAGATTTCTGTCTCTTTGGGCATAACATAGGCAACACTCCCATCTTTTGGATCGGTGAAGTAAATAGCTGAGGGTGTTTCCCAAGCATGAAAATCGCTCACAAGAAATAATGGGACAGGAGCTGAAATGACGCCACTATCTTCCATTTTACAGCCGATCAATCTAAAGAGGTTATTCTTCGAAACATACTGTCCCCACTCTTCCCCTATTTGTTTTTGAATGAAAAAGGATTCGTTTCGATAAACCCGAAATCGACCTAAAGAAGGATCAGAGAAAAAGAAGTAGGGAGAACTTGAAGAAATTGTATGCTTTGCCCCCACTCCAAAGAGTTCAACGTAATCTGAATCATAACTTAGGAGACTTGCAGGTAGATTCGACAAATAATCATGTTGATTCCAGACAGTCATCGTCAGGAGATTAATTTTCGTATTAAGCTCATCATTGAAAGAAAAACAATAAGGGCCGAGATCTGGACGATGGGTTACCTCAAGCCTTGGATCTAGATCTAAAGAAGTGCGTATTTTAATGACTTCTCGAAGGAGTTCTTTTGAGATAAAATGAGGTTGTAATTTTAGAGCCAAAAGGGAACTAAATTTATCTTCGATCATCCTATAAAGATAATCGTGTTCAGGAAAGTCCATTTCCCGATCTGAAATGTAGGCAGCGCTAGCAAAAAAATTAAAAGCAGGTCGTATTAAGTCGGTTCCAGGTGCTACGCCCACTCTCCCAGCGTGTTCTAACAAGATAGACTCTCTTAAAGCCCTTAATCCATGCAGGACTCTCTTTGCGTCAGCGTTGCATTTAGAGGCAGCAATTTCCTGATCAATAAATTGTAATTCCTCCTTTATTTGGATAGCAAAAGGGTGGCCTGGCGGGTATTGAGCTAAAAGGAAAACTCCTACTTGCATAATGAAGATAAATATTTGAAATTTTTCAGAATCTGAGCTCAGAAGGAAATCTTTTCCTTTTCCAAGGAAATGGAGGGCTGCTTCTTGGAAAGCTCTATCGTCAAGACTCCCTTCCAAAACAGGATTTGATCTCTCTGTCAAAGTTGATTTAAATAACTGCTGGAGAAAATAAAGGCGAACATCTTGATCTTTAAAAAGATTTGCATGATGAGCAGCTGCAGTGAGCAGTTCAACCGGCCTTAGCGTATCGTATGAAAGAGCATGCTCAATACCCAAGGTGAGGGCTGAGGCGTCGGCGCCCTCATGCAAATCTAAGATATCGCGCGCTTCCCTTACCAAAGCTGTTTCTGAAGTAGGAGGGATTCGAGACCTTGACGTCTTTGCTATCAATGGTAAGGAAAATAAAAGAGGTGAATAAGAGATCAAAGGACATTTCAGAAAATCTCCTGGAGTCTGCTTCGAAGGTTCTAGCGTTCGATCCTTGAGAGTAATAATACTACTTCTATCAGGTTCAAACGTAATGTCATATAAAGAGATTCGTTTTTCAATTGCTGACACAATCCCTCTGTGTAGACAAGTGAATTCGTATTTAGGATCTATAGGAGTTAATGATCTATGAAGGGAGATAAGAAAAAGCTTTAAAGTTTGAAGATGAGAACACCCTATAAGATCAAAACCTGTTTTAGCCGCTGCAGGGTTGAAGCTTGGAAGGCAATTATCAACAAGTAGCTCAAGTAAATTGTAGTGATAAGGAAGAAAATCGGACTTTCTCTCGCGGATGGCAGGATGATGAGCATCGCTAGAGTAGTATGGGGTCAAAGAAGAGTGGAACCTTTCGGCAAGTGGGGATAATACCTGAAGGAGTGTCCTAGGGGCAGTAGTACTAAATCGGTCCTCAGGCTTTATCCTTTCCATATGAGGGTGTTCAAGAGGCATTTTAGGGAATCTAGAAAAATAGTCTTCTAAAGATCTCCATGCATGGAAATCCTCTGTCAGTAGAAATACTTGATGCTCGAAAGAAAAAGGCTGAGCTTTCAAATCTATGCCAAAATAAGGACTTAATCGAAGCTCGGGTGGAAGGGTTTTTTCATACTGCATACACAGCTGTGTAACGATTGCATAAATTGTAAAAAGAGTGACTCTATGATTCACAATCGAAAATCGATGAGCAATCGCCAAGTTTTCAAACTCGATAAACATTTTCGATAATTCGTTAAGAAGAGCTGGTATTTCCTCACGGGGGATCGAATCATAAAATGTTTGATTTAGCGGGTGTGGAATTCTTTTAATAAATTCTACGATCTGCGACCTTGCATGATTGAGTTCAAACTCAGCTTTATAAGATTCGATCAATTTACTGGCTCTTTGCAAACTCGCTAGCAAAGCTGGAGAATAGGTTTCTAGGGCAGGGGGAATCTCATAGAAAGGGGAGGCAGAAACTGTAAGGAGAGCGCCTCTTTTAGCAGGCACTTTCGATGTCCAAACTAATTCAAGGCTCGGAGCCGCTGATGGCAGTCTAAGCTCAAATCGATGAGCTCTTGATTTGCGGCTAGATGCTATCACTTCTTCTTTGGCGTGAATATCAGTTAAGATCTCTTCCATCGCTGCGAGGAAATGTTTTTGCTCATCTAACGAAAGAAAAGGCCTTCCGAGGAGGGATTTCCCAATTCTTAATGAAAGTTTTTTTGCCCCTTCTTTTATCAGATAGCGGAGCTGATCTGCTTCTGGTGAATCTTGAGAAAGAGATTCCTGTGAAGAAATAAAGAATTTGATGAGGGCTGTTGCTTTAATGAAGAAAGCTAAACCCTTATAAGCAGTAGGGCTTGTTTTATGTCTAAAGAAGGCAAATAAGGATTTCATCGAGCACGTGCCCGATCGCTGGGGTGTCAAAACCACATCTAATGGATGAGCGGTGGAAGTAAATGAGGCTTTATCTTGAAACGGAAAGATAAGAGCGGTGTAAACATCTTTACTTGTAAATTTTATTTCATAAGGGTTTGTCAAAAACAAAAGCAAAGTCAAAAAGTAATTTGTGTGCATGGCAGAAGAAGTTCCCAAAATTTCAGAAAGGGGAACTCTAGATAACTTTAGAGAGGTAAATTGCTTGCGCTTAAGCCCATGAATAGTTTCAGGATGCATTTCAAGACCACTACCAGAATTGTGAAAGGTAATATCGACATGCTCTGAATCCACTTTCTTGATTTCATAAATCATGTCATGCCCAAAAGGCTTTTTGGAATAACCTCCTGGCAGGGTAATTGTTTCTCCGGGTTTTAAACTGAGAACTGCACGAGTTAATTCATCTGCTAGAGCTTTTAAATTTCGTAATGTTCTTGGTTTTTCAGCTAATACTTCTTCACTTTTGTCGCAAACGCCTCTTATTTTCCATTCCCATTCACAGATCGAGGCAAGGCCTTGTTGGATCTGTCTTAAAGATTCACTTTCGGATCTGAATAATTCCATCCTTTCTACATGGGAAATAAGCTGACTTAACAAAGCAGCATTATTTCCAATGTTACCCCCTTCAAATGAGGTGTTTAGAATATGGGCATCTCCTAAGAGCAAAAAGAGAAAAGAGGGAGGTAGACTCGTAGGAAAACTGCTCGCAAAACTCATGATTGGAGAAGCAAGTTTCCTTCTTTCAGACTCAGAAAAGGAAACGACTGGAGGAGTAGTTTCTGCTGCCGATGGGGGAACAGGAGACCTTCTCGAGAGGATATCTACAGCTAAAGGGAGAGGGGCTGCAGCAGCGGCTGTTGCAGTAAAAGATAGGGGAGGTGCTGAGGGTTTGGGGGTAGCTGTGGGAGCTGCCATAGAACCTTAAAGAAGTTGTTTTGGGCAATATATTACAGGAAATAATAATAAAAATAATTAATTATTGTTAAAATAATATTTATATAATTTATGCTTAATTTGGGTCGAAAATGGAAGATTCATAATCAAATCCTTCCATTTTTAGGGCTACTTTTTTGGCTCCAGCTATGGCAGGTATAATCCCGATTCCATTACATCCCTGGTTGTACCATAAGGCAGGGTGATCGGGGTCTTGTCCTACCCATCTAAGACCCGAGGCAGTATATCCCATGGTCCCATGCCAAAAATAAGGGAAACCCTCCCTTTTTTCATGAAAGGTGTTTTCTAAAAATTTCTTGATAAGAAAAAAGCTCTCTTCATAGGACTTTTCTAACTCTTGGGGCGCAGCAGGAGATTTAAAATCGAACTCAGGCCCTCCTATCATATGATAGGACATCCCTCCTCTTTTTAGAGGGATACGCGTAGTATACCAATAAGGCACTTGGGGGTACTCATCATGACTAGGCAGCAAGCCTATGGCTTGAGCCTTGGAGACAGGAATAGGATAGGCGGCTAAATAACCTTCTCTTTGCGTAAGATTATGGGAGTATTTAGTAATTTCTTGCTCAGAGCCTATATCAATCAATGAATATCCTTTATAGCCGTTTGTGCAGAGAATGACATGAGAGGCTTGTACAGAAAAAGATCCTGCATGGAGAGTCGCTGAAGCAGAGTCTATATCTATTCGTTCTACAGGGGAGTTTTCATAGATAGAAAAACGCTCTTTAAAATGGGTTGTGAGATAGTTCACCATTTTTTGACAGAGGGAAAAAGTATTGATGCGAAGCCCAAAAGAGGACTTTCGGATAGCTACAGCAATGTAGCTTGTATCGTGAACTTCGAGTTTTCTAAGCACTTCAAAGTGAGGTGTAAATTCAAGACAGTTCCAAAGTTGTTTAGGTATTCCTTCTTTAATGTGAGGAAGATCTGCTACCAAATAGAGGGCATGGCTTCGATTCCATTCTCTGTTCATTTGCTCTGCTTCCAAAGACTGCTTCAAGTCCGTTAAACTGGATATGCCAAAGAGAGCCTCATCAAAACTAATAGCATCGCTCGTTGCACCCAGCTTTGTCAGAATTTCATCAAGCAAGGTCTTCCCCTCATCAACTTCTGCATAAGCTTTTCTTGTCTCTTCAATTCCATATTCATTAACAAGGATTGATAATGGTTTTTCAATATGAGAAATGGCTATGCCAGCATTATGACCCGTAGCACCACTTCCGATCGTGTTTTTTTCAATAAGAGCAACTTTTTTTGAGGTCAGGTGTAAAAGATAGTATAAGGTAGCTATCCCTGATATCCCTCCTCCTAGAATCACTACATCGCTTTTTATATTTTGATGTAGAGGGTCAAATGAAGGTTTGCTTTTTACGATCCAAGGAGATTTGTTTTCCATGCTAATTAATTTTTAATCGCAGTAAATGTTTATTTTAAGATTTGAATTCAACAATACAAAACTTATAATTAACAATAAACCTGAATTTTTATGAGTAATTATGACCTCCATTGCACAACCTTCTACGCATGTAGTAGAATTACACGATCCAACACCGCCGGATCCCACTTCTTTGGGGGTTAACCCCTCAGGAGTTGATCCTGTAAATGTTATAAAGGGCCGAGGGGGTTCTGGCGCTTCTTACAGATCAGGATCTCTTGAAATAAAAATTAACACCCATCCCGAATCTGACGAGGGGGAAGGTGATAGAGATAACTCCTATCTTCTTTCAGGACCTCCTTCATTTAAACCCCTTTGTGGTGCAAGGGAGAGTTTCGAAAATGGGGATTCGACTCCGCCTCGTGTAATAACTGTATCACAGCCTCCCAGTGATTTGACTTTTCGCTCTCCACTTCACGGTAATGATCAAGAGGAAGAAAGTCAAACAACAACAGAGATAAGGACTCAGAGTGTTTCACGAAGACATATTGGAAGAGATAACTGCTCATGCTATATTTCAGGATGTTTTGGTTTTTCAGGCGCAGTATTCGGAATCGCAGGCCTTATTTTACTCCTTAGCGCCAATCCGATCTTTTTTCCTGTTGGTATTGTTGCTCTAGTTTGCTTAGCGGCAATGTTCATCTTTCCGATAGTTGCTTGGTGTGTCAACTAATCCTTTTTCTTTATTTCTATCAGAAAAAAAAATAGGATTTTGCTAGTTTTGAAAGTATTGATCCAATAAAAAGCCTGATGATTCGCAAACTTTTTTCACTTCTTAAGAGGCCCCCCTCTAAAAAACGAAGGGTTCTTACCCGTGATACACCTCTTGTTACACAAGGGGAATACTATGATTTGTCAAAGCTATACCATGCTGTGAACGATCAATACTTCCAAGGTGAGCTCGATTTACAGATCACTTGGGCAGGAGAAAGGGATTCTAAACCGAAAACTCGTGTAATGTTTGGCTCTTTCCACCATCAAAAAAAGCTAATCAAAATCCATCGAAGATTAGATCAAGCACATGTTCCTTATTTTTTTATTTCTTTTGTGATCTACCATGAGATGCTCCACCACGTTCTTCCTCCACTAAAGAGAAAAAAAGAAAAAAGAAGGATCCATCACTCAAGTTTCACTGAAAAAGAAAAGGAATTTCAAGAATATACGCTAGTGATGGAGTATCGCAAAAAAATGAAATCAACTTGGTTTGCACCTTAGAGATTCTTTAACGAATTTTGAGGATGAATGACGGTTTTTCTCTGGAGTTTCAGATTAATTCTTCTCAGCTTCCATGAAAAAATATACCAAGGAATAAAAAGGGCCGATTTCATAAAAAAAATAGCAAGGCTGATATTGCTGGCGGGAATAGCAACATGAGTGATGATGCTCGCCACTTCAAATAAAGGAGAGAAGATAAGATGAAGTGTCAGTAATCCTACCCCGTATCTGAGATAGCTGCAGTAATAAAATACATAACAAAGACACGCAGGCAGCGTGGCAAGTGTCAAAGAGATGCTGATCGTCTCCCAAAAAGTAGAGCTTGGAAAAGTGGAGATTTCTGCGACGGAAACAAAACATGAGAAGAGAAACTGCAACACCAAAAGCAGTCTCCAAATTTCTCGAAGTTTTTTTTCTTTTTCATTTATCAAAGAAAGAGAATTCATTTTACTTTTATTCATAACACCACCTGATAATGTGGTTGAAGATTCTTATAATTATAAAATAATTCTAGATTGGAGGAAACTCCTGATTTAAACCTGATACCTTCATCCAAAATAATCTGAAGATCTCTTTTCGAAAAATCATCACCCGCCTATTCTTTACCCACTCTTTACGTTGAGGTGTTATGGCAGCCCCTGCCCCTGATCTTATTATTACAGGTTATGAAACTCATTTAGGTAATTACTTGGAAGGAAGAGAGGTTGATGCTTCTGTTGCTGAGTTAAGTAGAATGGTAGATGCCCTTTCTGTAGCTTTACTAGCTCCTGCTTATGTTGCAGTCCTTGCTAGCGTGGAATCTGTAGATCGCTCTTTACTTGCTCACTTTTCTCCATGCTGGATTGAAAAAATAGGAGCAGATCCTAGGGTATTAAGAGAAGAAGCGGACATGACAGCAAGACGGGTAAATGATCTTTACAAGTATGTAAACAATCTTCGAATCGATCCCACAAAATTTCCATTAGTCATCTCTCATAGACGCCTTTTTTCTGTCATGATTAGGGCTCAATCCCATCCAATTATTTGGGAGGCTCTTAGGGGGACTGCAGAAGCAGTTCAAGCTTTACTAAGAGCAAAAGTCTATGTTCATGCAGCAGGAGATCTAGCTTTAACTGTCGCTGTTGAAAGAAATGCTTCTGATATCGTTTCAACTCTAATTGGGCCCCCTGGAACGTATGCTCCTACACTTCATAGCTATCTGCCAGCTTTAGTTTCCAATTGGCTTTGTCCAGCCAGCTCCAATCCTTTTGCTTTAGAAGATCGACTTCTTATGCAGGCTGTTCGATATGAGGAGACCTCAACTTTAAAAGCTTTACTTCGGTGCTCATGGAACAAAGAGTCGATTCATAGAGCGCTGGATGTAGCAATAGAGATGAAAAATGCAGTTGCCGTAGAACATCTCATGGCAGCGCTCCCTAAAACAGATGATTATTACTTAAGTGGGCTTATCAAAGCGATCAATCCCACAAAAGCTGATGATTCTAAGGCTAGAGAGCCTATTGTTGTGTATTTTCTTTATATTGCAGCGCGCCGCTTGTCAGAAGATAGGGCTAAATCCTTACCAATACTTCAGGAAGCCTTACAAATAGCTCTTGCTGGTAGGCACTATGATTTAGCCCAAAAATTTATTGATACAGGAGCACTATCAAGAGATAGTGTCCTTACAAAAGTGAGTGAAATGGGTATTACAGACTTTGTTCCTAAACCATCCACGGCATGATCTATGGATCTTTCTGTTTCAATCACAAGCTATTCTATAGCTTTAGGAGTAGCCTCTTCCCTTTTAGCTTGGCCTGTGAAAAAAAGCCTTCAAGTAACTCTTCTAAAGGGGGAGAAAGTTTTGCAGCCTGCCATGAAAGTTTTCATTGAAATGCTCCTTACAAGAAAAAAGCTCATGCTGATTCCAAGAGTGCTTATGTTTGGGATTGTTTTGCCATCTGCAGAAGAACTGTTATATCGGGGCCTATTGCAAAGAACCCTTTTTTGTTACTGTCAGGAAAAAAGATCCTACGCAGATACTGTAGGAAGAGTTGCAACCTCAGCAGCCCTCTTTAGCCTTGCACATGCAAGGAAAGGTTTCTCTCGAAATGCTAACAAAGCGGTTATGGCAAGCACTTTTGTTGGAGGTCTTGTTTATGGAGCTCTTGCTGAAGCGACGGGAGAACTCACCGCGAGTATAGCTGCCCACTCTACCCATAATTCACTTGTCATGCTCAGAGTTTATCAAGTAGTTCAAAAGCTTCGCTAAGGAGGGAATTTGTTTGCCGTCATATACAAAAGTCGATTGAAACCAGATAGTGAGAGGGCTTTTTTAAAAGCTTGGAATCTCGTCGCTGAATATTTTGTGAAAGAAAGAGGCGCTATGAGCTCAACGCTTCACAAATCTAGTCAAGGTGAGTGGGTAGCTTATTCAAAATGGCCTAGCAAGGAAATGAGAGATGCTTCATGGCCAGGGGATGGTGAGGAAATATCTACTGAAATCCCTCTTTTGATCCGCCAAGCGATTGCTACCTTAAAGGCTTGCATAGACAGGGATCAATTTTATGAGGAGATTTGTTTAGAAGTCGTTGAAGAAATAAAAAAAGAGCCTAAATAGGCTCTTTTTTTGTTAGAGCATGAAACCTTTATATGTTAAGAAACAACCTAACACAAGAAGGATAATAATGAAGGGGATGCGGTAGTGAAAGATTTTGTGAGCCCAAGCATGGCAGCTTTTGGGAAATCCAAGTCTCATCACACCAGAAAGAATGATAAGCCATCCTAAAAGAGTAATAAGCCCTCGGTAGCTGAGTTCCCACATATTATGATCGATCACAATAGCAAGACCAATTAGCAAGGACACCACCCCAGATAGGGCAAGAGTTCCTCCAGCATTCCACAATTCTTTTGAAGAAGTTTCAAAATCATGTTTTCTAAACGTCCAAATGAGGGCTACGATGATAAGATAGAGCCCGATCAATTTGGATAAAAATAAGGATAAATCCATACAACTCTCCATGTTGAGTCTTTTTTTTTATAAGCTAAAAGGGTTTTCATCCGAAAGAAAAAAATTCAAAGAAAGATTTTGCAATTTTGGCCTAAATGAATTATTTCTAAAAAAAATACATTTGGCTCTACACCTATGAAGTACAGATATCCAAGACAACTATTTACTCCCGATCTCACATCAATTATTGAAAGAGAAATGAAAAAACAAAGGCTGAGGCTCGGAGTTGCTGATAAGGAAGACCTCAAAGACATTAAAGAAATTATCTCCCTTATTGAAAAACAGGGGCTGCCTTCTCATCTAGTTTGTAAAAAACTCACTCACCAGTTAGGGCATGGTATTTTTTTGCATCCCAAATCTCGCCCTCTCGAAAAAGGAGAAATCATCGCACCTTATGCTGGGGAGCTCTCTTTAGTTCCTCAAAATGCAGAAGATGAAGGCTCCTATGCTTTCGAACCTATTGCTGATTTACACCTGACAAAAGAAGAGCAACAGAGTTTTGATCCCAAAAGAAAATACCATCCCAGACGCCTCTATTCACTGAAACTCGATGCTTATAAAAAAGGAAATTTTACTCGTTTTATTAACCACTCTGAAAAACCGAATGTCGTTGCCTGTATGATGTGCATTCCATCCAATTCACTAGGGCTTCCTCCTGCTCCTATTGAGATCATCTACATGGTCAAAAAAACGATCCATCCCGGTGAGCAACTCCTCGTTTCTTATGAAGATGGGGAGAAGAGCTATTGGAGCGCGTTTGGTATCAAACCTTTTCCTATGACACCCAAAACGTTTAAGATTGATCAAAAGCTCCGCTTAATAGAAAAGTCTTAATCCTTTTTAAGATCCCTATATTTCTAAATTGTAGGAAGAACACCTGTTTTTTTCTCCGTCGGTTCGCTGACTCGAATCTTTGACTTTTGAGCCAAGTAGAAAATCAAACAAGAGAAGAGAAGTAAAACCACAAAATCCCATCCAAATCCAATGAGTCCTTTTCCACCACCAAACGTCCCAAAATAAGATAGTAGTCCAAGACCCACATAATAGGGGAAGAGCCAGAGCCCTTCTCTCATATTGAGCTTTAACCCTTTTTTCTTATTGAAAAATTTGTAACTCAGCAAAAAGCCCCATCCGATCACGATAGTGATCAAGATCTTTGAAAGAGTATTAAAACCCACCCAAAAAGAAAGTAAATTGCAAACATAGAAAGCTGAAAGCCCAAAGAACTTCTCATAGGGAAGCTTAAAAGGTCGCTCTGCATCAGGGAGTATTTTTCGAAGAGCAAAGAAGGATACTGGGCCTACTGCGTAGGAAAAGATAAAGGCAGAAATTAAAAAAGAGACCATCTCTTGCCAACCTGGGAAAGGAAGAAAAAGAAGGAGTCCTAAAATATAGTTAATACCAATCGCAAAAAGCGGGGATTTGTGCTTGGTATGAAGTTTTTGCATCCACTCTGGCATATAACCATTTTGGCTCATTGCGATATTCATGCGGGCTGTTGCCGCCGTGTAGATCAAAGCTGTGCCAAAAGGGGAGATTGCTGCATCGATATAAAGAAGGATGGCAAGCCACACTAGGCCTAAATTCATACTAATTCCTGCAAAAGGGCCACTATCACCCTTGAAATGGATTTTACTCCATCCATCTGCAAGAGCGGAAGAGTCTAAAGCAAGCAAAAACGCGAATTGAACAAGAGTGTAAAGAGCGATGCAAAAAAGGAGTGAACCAATGATTGCAAAGGGGATGGTCTTTTGCGGGTTTTTTGATTCACCAGCGAGTAATATGGCGGGGCTATATCCAATAAATGAAAAAATCACACCAGCTGCAGGAAGAGCCTCTAAAATCCCTTTTAGACCGTACGGAGCAAAAGGGGTTTGAGTGAGATTAGAAAAACGAGGGTGTAGGTAGATAAGAACAAGAGCTGTAAAAATAGGAACAGTTATCTTGAAGGCAACTATCGATGAATTCGCTTTCGTAACAAAACGGATGCCCCAAAAGTTTAAGCAGCACATCATGAGCATGAGTAAAGCAGCCAAGAAGATTCCCAAAGCTGAGAGTTCAGAGATGGTTCCTACTTTCATTGTGAGAGAAGGAAAATAGGTAGAAGCATACTGAATCAGAGCCATCGTCTCAATCGGCGCTACAACAATCGAAGAAATCCAACCACACCAACTCATTGTGAAACTCACAAACGTGCCATGGCTAAAATGGGAAAATCGTGCTATACCTCCCACGATAGGGAGCATCGCAGCGAGTTCTGCAAAAGTTAGAGCAATAAGCATCATCAGAAAGCCTCCGATGATCCAAGAGATTAAGGCAGCAGGCCCAGCCATTTGTGCGACATAAAAAGGTCCAAAAAGCCATCCAGAGCCGATGATTCCTCCAATCGAAGCGAGTAAGATACCCCACTTCCCAATCAAGTGTTTTGTCATTTAAATCCCACTCAAGGTGTAAGTTGAATAATTTTTTACGATAAAAGAAGAGGTTTTTTATGGGTACTAATAGTTGCCATTATTTGAAAAAGAGGGTATTCAAATGTAAATTACGGTGTGTATTATGAATCAACCCAACTTTTATCAGCCGACAAAGCTTCCACTTGAGCCTTTTCGCTCAAACCTTTTGAAAAAAAAACTTATTAAGGCAAAAGCTTTAATTAAGAAATTTAATGAAATGATGAAAAAGGTTGAAGATCCAGAAAAAGTTTTTTTTCTTCTTAGTGCCCGCGAAATTGTATCTTGTCTCCAATCTCCTCATGACCCTCTTTCCGCCTTAGAATTTTTGGAAAAAAAAGCCCTAGGTTTTGCC
>CAYSAJ010000022.1:0-27756 GCA_964429005.1 uncultured bacterium
AAGATAGACCAGATCATTCATTTTTAAAGGGCGATAAGTTCCGGCAACAGTGAGTGCCATTGTAGAAGCAGCTTCTTTTGAAGCAGCCGGCTTTTTATTGGCTAAATTGAGGATGGATGCTTCTTGCTCTAGAAGCTTCGCCTCTGAATCAGAGATCTGCCTTTCACAATGTAATAACTGAGAGCGAAGCTCTCTTTGATCTAGATCAACAACGCTTCTTTCATGAGTTTTAAGCTTCTCGTACCCCTCTGAAAACGCCCTGCATTCTTCACCTATGGCTGAAACAAGCTCCGCTGGGGCATGTGCAGTAATTCTTTCACTCACCCTATCTATTGGGAAATCGGGAAATGGGGCCGCGCCAAACGGTACAGAGAGTCTTCTTTGAGCAGAAATATATCCTTGAAATGCCACCAAACCGAGAGAGCTAGAAGTGCTGGCACTTTCTTTTGTGAAAGTGATTACAAGTGGAGATTCTCCTGCAGTCTTTGGATAAGAAGCTTTAGCAAGATGCATGGGCGCCTCATCCCTTTCTGAAGCGATGGCTGTGGCAGCGATTCCATGCATTCTCAATCCCTCTATGCCTGTTTTAGGTTCTAGCGTTTTGAAGTATTCCTGCCATACAACTTCAGGGGCAGGGCTTGTCATCCCGTATCTACTTAATCGTCTCTCTTCATCATACTTAGCTCTGCACGCACTTCCTTGAGGTGTTGAAAGCCAACCTCCGAAAAGAAGAGGTAGCGGTTTATCCGAAATCAGCAACAAATAGAAGTAAGCCAAAAGGTTTTTTCTATCCCGAGCGCCCCTTCCATCTTTGCAAAGAACAAGAGCCCTTTCAAAAGCCAATTTCAAGTCTTTTATAAAATCAATGTTATATCGTGCTTGGCTAACAAGGCCGTAGAGCTTTTCAAATCGAGAGCGATCTGAAGTTTCGCTAGTCCAAATTCCTTCAATAAGAGTGTAGAGATCAACAGAGGGGACTCCCGCTCCTCCAATACTTGTGAGAGTATGACAGTCAGAAATAGATGTTATCGAAAAAGCAGTGGATACACGGACTTTGCTTAGTGGAGGCGTGGGGGATGATGACGCTCCCGCAGTCAGTAGAGGAGAAACAGACCCTTTAAGAATTCCTTCTCTACGTTTGATTCTCTCCCACTCGGTGAGGTCCGAGACCCTAAGACGGGGAGAGAAGCTTTCGATTAAAAAGATCTCTTCAGGAGTTGAAAGGCGGTAGCTATCTTCGATATTTCCAAGTTGAGATAAGTAACTCATGTAATTTTTAGATGAAATTGCGAACTCTTTCCCTTGGTGCTTCGCCGCTTTTGCCAGCAAATATTGACAGCGGATCGATAAAGCGATGGCTTGGGGTGAGCTATCTTGGGATGACATAACAAGGGCGATAATTCTTTTTAGTGTATCCTGGATTTTAGGATGAGCCACGTCGATGTAGGTCAGCTTTTGTAAGTAGAAATCAGCACCCTTATAGTGCTTTTGTCCGAGTTTAATGTAGGTTGCATAAGCGATTTGTTCCGAATTTACGGGCGCAAGCTCTCCTTCTTCTACAGGAATGAGGGTAAAATGTCTTGAGAGAAGACCTCGATTTTTTCTATCGGTTATTGAATTCAAGTCTTCTGTATCCAAAACTCCACCTCCTGCTAAATCAGGAAGAGGTTTGGTTGCTGCAGTGCAATAATCAATCAAAGGGATCATTGCAAACTGTTTCCCAGTACTTCTTTGATCAAGAAGAATGAACGAGGTAAAAGGAGCCAATAAAGCTGATGAGTAAGAGCTTGCTAAAGTCAAGCTCCTGTCGTCTTCTAAAATCCAGCCATCAGTAGTTTGCTCAAATGATAGCGGGTTGCCGTCATCACTGACGAATCGAGGGAAGACCAATCTATTTATTGAATCTTGCTTCGAAAGGAGAGTGAAGCTTGGGCTTTCAAAGCGTGAAAGGAGTTCGCATAAAGGCTCTGTGGGGATTGAGACCTGAGCTTTAAGAGCTATATGACCTTTGCTATCTTGAGTGACTGCAAAAATCTTACCATCCCCTCTTTGCACAAAGTAGTCTATTTCGCCTAATTTTGCATGGACAATGTAAAGCCCTCTTTCACCGATCCAATGATGATGTTCTATGAAAAGAGAAAGAGGAAGAGTTGTAGAGGCAAATTTAGGCGCAAGTTGGATTTCATAAAAAACCGCAATGTCTCTTGGGGTTTTATATTGAGCCCATTCTCCATTCATAAATTTTTCAAGACCAGGAACACCTCTGTCTCTATCTGAGGCTTTTCTAATTCTGTATCTCCCCCCTTTCTCATCAGTTATAAACCAATAAGCCCCTTCAGAAGCTATGGGCAAACTGCGATCTCCAAAAAGAGCTTTATAGTGAGGATGGTCTTTGACAGCGCTTAGATCGCCTACACGAACATCTCCATGAATAGTTCTCAGTTCTCCCTTAAGGACATCGATGTTGGTGAGTAGCTTATCTGCGCCCCCAGTATGGTAGTGAAAGGGCCCTTTTCCTGAAGGAACAAGGGCAAGTTCAGAGCCTATGTCCATGTGGACAGCATCTTTGATAGCAAGGCGTAAAAAATCAGGGGTTAGGATCTCAGCTACTTCTCTTTGATATTTGGAGAAGAGCTCATAACCATGTTGTAGGGCGATTTTAAGAGCTGGCAAATACTCTTCTAAATCGGGTCTATTGAGGGTCACATAGATCCAAGAGTGGAGAAGATCCCCCATTTCTTTTTTCGTATAGCCAGATGCTGCGGAAGCTCCGGCACCCCCTGCTGCACCCGCACCTGCCCCTCGGCCCCCCTCTTCAACTCTCCCCTTACCTATAAAAAAGGTTAAAAGAAGAGAATGCAAGTGATGAAGGTAATGAAAATGAGGGAGTGAACTTTCAACTTTTAGTAAATCTCTGATACTAGATAATTCATTTACAATTCTTTCAAAATAGGGACTTTCAGGAGGAGTATATTGAAGAAGAAAAATACCTAAACTATAGATAAAAAGCCGAATCTGGGAAGCATCAGCGGAGTAATCTTCTGTAAAGGTGGCGATCCCCTTTTTAATAAAGCGGATCGCAGCTTCAAAAAACAAGGGATCCTTCATGGCCTCTTGAAGAGGCTGAACACTTTTCTTATCTATAATAACAGACTTGAAGAGCTGCTCAAAGAATGCCATTCGTAATTTGGGATCAGCAAAAGCTTCAAAGTGAGCTTCTGCCCGTGAGAGCATCTCGATAGGTTTTAATGATTCATACAGGAGAGCATGAAGCATATCGCGATGAAAAGTATCGGCGACGAGAGTATCTGCTTTAGGAGCAGCCAAAGCCGCTGCAACCGATGCTTCGCTAGTAGTTGCAAGAGCTGTTTCTTCTACTCTTAACCGGCCCGAAAGACTAACCTCCTCCTCACTCCTTCTTATTTTTCCAATAGAAGGGGTTCTGGCATATGCAAATGCAGCGCTGCGATAATCTGTCCACGGCATAGGGGTAATAGCAGGAGTAGAAGATGTGGTATGATACCAGTCATCTCTTCTTGTAGGGGGAGGAGTATGAGAAAGGATAATAGTTGGTCGATCGTAAGAGAAGATTCCTTTCTGAACTGAACAAAAAAAGATTGAAGCTCCAACGCGGGGTAATACATCTCCACTTTCGAAAGCTTTGAGTGTTTGCGCCACGAAAATGAGTTCCCTTAAGTGGGGGCAACCGATCCGGTCCCATACTTCTCGGTTATGAATGAATAATCCTACAGCGAGGGACGTCGTCTCATCAAAATCCTTTTTGATAGGCTCTGGAATAGAGCCTTGAGCGACTTTGTACAAATCAGAATTGTTTCGAAGAAAACGAACAACATGCTCTTGAATGACTTCCAAAATAGAAGCTTCTGAACGAGCCCCATAAGCATCTCTGAGAGTGAGCTCGCCAATACTACTGAAAGAATAGCCTCCTGAAAAAGGCTCTAAGTAAGGAAGGGATGAGGAGTCAGAAATACGAACCGCTTGATTGAAATAGGTAGTGACTCGGGAAAATTTTTCAAAATCTCTTCCTTCAAAAAACATCATCTGAAGGCCTTCAGCATGAAGGCTTGCGTTGAAATTCATCACAAATCTATTCACAACAGGGGGAACTGCCGCTGTTCCTGCTTTCGTTTCATATTCTAGGGCGATGCCATGAATCACTCCATAAAGAACAACTAAAGCCACCCTTTCTCTGCTGATGAGTCTTCTTCTGGGATCTATTTCACATATAGATGAATAACTAGTGAATAAGTAAAAGACAGCTTCGAGGAGAGGAAGAGAATCTTCTTTAGAAAGAGTGGAATAAAAATCAGTCTCATCAGGAAGAGGAATATGATCAAGTAGAGCATGAATTTGCTGTTTTGCCAATTCAGGTTGCCCAAGAGAAGCATAGATCCTTGCCTTTCCTGAGCATTCATGTAAGGCTTTTAATAAAGATTCTGGTGAGTTAAGAGAGCTTCTGTCAAAAAAAGTTAATGGATCAGAAGCGCTTTGATGCTGCGCAGGATAAGAATAGGCTTCTGGAGTTTTTGGAGGGCAAGTGACTGAAGATAGGGCGCTTGCTGTGAGCACATATTTTGTTTCTTTTGCTTTGCGCTCAAGTTCAATTGTGCGCTCAGTGTTATCGAGGTTTTCTAAGATGGTTTCAGCGAGAGCCACAGCGTCTTTCACTTTCTCTTCAGCCATAGCAGACGTTGTTCTCATCACCAGTTTACTTGCAAGGCGAAGAACATTTTTTGCTCCTTCACGCAAGAGTCTACGTGTTTGCTCTCCACCTACAGAGTCTTCATGAATCTTTGAAGTTGAAGCGACAAAAAAGGAAGATAAGCTGCTCAGTTTAATATTGAAAATGATCTCTTTATAGGCAGCGGGCGCCATATGCATTCTGAGGGAAGCTAGAAGAACTTTCCAAGCGCTCGTTCTTGCTCTTTGTGAGGTTGAGTAACCGGCTTGGCTTGGAGTTCCAGGTCTGCTTAATGATAGATCACCTAAAAAATGGAAATAGACATCTTTATCTTGGTATTCTTCACTGTCAGGATTTACAAAATGATGAATCAGAGCATAAAAGCGGTCCGCTTTAGGAGGCCTGCCTGAGAAAAGTTGATCTGGAGTCACATCATCGATGATGATTACAGGGCTCACTTTTTCTTTATATCCTGAAAAGATGGAGGTGTGATGCTGAACCCCTTCGTTAGTATTGATGATCGTGATCGTATATTTTTCGTCAGCTTTTTTCTCAATTTCACACATCAGGAATTGACCTACAGGGCGAGCGCATCCTATAGGTAAAATTAAGGAAGTTCCTGGAGTTAACCTGAGGGCCTCATCTCTGATCTTTTCAGCGAGAATTTTTCTTTTTTCAGGAGTATCGGTGGAGAGTATTTCTCTTAGCCTATGGATGTATTGCTGGAGCTTCGCTTTGAATTGTTCTACTTTTCCATCAGGTGATAATTCCCGAGGAACAAATCCTGAAACTGAAAGGATGTTAAGCAAGTATTCAGCAGCTTGAATAGGATCTCCACCTTCAAAGTGGGTGTGGTGAATGAAAGCATCAGAATGAATCAGGGGGAAGAGAGTGGGAAGGACTTCAGGGGTTGTGCGAGCGTGAGAGATAACTCTAGAAGCTCTTCCTTCTTTTTCACTTTTAGTCATTTTTGAAGAAGAAAAAGCAGACTCAGGAGGCACTAAGGAAAGTGGTAAGGGAAGAGGAGCTTTTACGTGTTCTGGTCTATGCCCCCCAATTGATCCTGCGCCAGCACCCGCTGGGGTGCCCATCATCACAAAACCTCTAACAGCCATTATTACCTCTAAAAAAATAAGTTAACATTTAGATTATAAAAACAGATAATCTTGTTTGGATCTAAACTATATCTTAATAATTCATTTAAATAACCAAAAATGGACGTATGATTATTGCCTTTTTAATTTAAAAATTTAATTTGACAAAACAAGAGAGGAAATTCTCTAAATGTGAGCCCCTTGAGTTCTTTCTTTCGCCCCTGTGATCATCTGCCCAAATCTTTTAAATACATACCAAATGCCTATATGGAGAGGGTCCATAAGATGGCAATAACAACACTTTGCTAAAAGGTAAGTTATCTCAACAGGAATCAAGAAAAGGGCTCCTAGGATCGTAAAGGCGACCATAGATACTCCATACGCAATCTTTTGCAGTAGGGTTGCGTACCTGAGCTGAGAGGGATGAAGAGCTAAAAGCTGAGTGTATTTAGCTCTTGGCACCATGTCTTGTGGGCGCGGTTGTTCTGCCGCCATGGCTGCAGCAGCAGCTGCTGCTGCAGAGGCACTTACAACAGGAGGCGCTTGCGGGGCTCTTGCCCCTACGCCAAGGTTCCTGAGTAAGAAAGGAACTCTTGCCATCACTGCAGCATTTCCTTGGAAGGCAGGCAAATCTTCCCTTGTGAGTGAGTTCATCAGGGTGGTTGGCAGACGAGTGGCTTGTTCTGCCGTCAAATGAGGCAGAAGGGTAATATGGGAGCGGTTCATTCCTTGAATTTTTTCGGCTGGTATTTGAGCTAAGAGACGAGGATTTCCACCAAGATTTAAGAAAGCCACCATTTGATCTAGACTCATTTCTGAGAAAAATCTTTGATGGGCAAGCTGATCAGGAGATAATCTCACCATCCACGGCCCTTGCGGCATCTGAGAAATCAAAGCTGGAGGGCAGTCTAGGATCTGCTCGAAAGTGAGATGAGGGAGCAAATAAGCATCGCGTGGAAGCTCTAAAGCACCAATTCTAGCGAAAGGCAAGTTTGGAATGATTGCAAGACCTCCTCTTTGAGCGATGAGTGTATCTAGGGCCTCCCTGGAGAGAGTTTCCAATTTTTCTCTAGGCACATGATGCACCCACTCTACATCAGCAAAGATAGGGACAAGCTGCAAAAGTTGCTCTTCAGAAAGCCTTGAAAGGAATTGAATATCGTGAGGCTGAGGATTGCGAAGAGGCAGCGTAGCGAGTTGCTCTGCTGAGATATAAGGAACCGCTCTTGCAGCGCATGTTAGGAATGAAGGATAAGGGAGCCTTCTGATCATATTTTGATCATCGATCTCTGAAATTCTTTCACGAGGAATGTGGGCAAGCAGCTGATCACCTCCTGGCAAATCTAGAAGAGGCAACAGAATATCGAAAGGAATCGTAGCCACTTTCTCAGGATTAAGAGAGTTTACCCAGTCAACACCTTCTAATTGAGCGGCTAAATCAGGAAGTCGATGATTGGGGATACGGCTGAGAAACTGACGATCTTGAGGTTGTCCTAGGTGAAATGGGATCGATCTCATTTGCTCTTGAGAGATGTGAATGATCGCTTGATCAGAGCAATCAAGAAAGACTGGATATCTCAACACTGGAACGACTACAGGGTTGGTTATCATACGAAGATCATCTTGAGAGATGGAATCGAGATTAAAATACTCTCTCATTTCCTCGAGATCAGTTCTTGTTAAAGCGTTGATTTGGGAAGGGCTCATATGTCTAAAGAGAGAAGGATCACAATTTTTGAACACTGGATAAGGGATTTTTTGGAAAAGAGCTGGGGTTCGAATGATCGATATTTGGGCAGCACTTAAATGGTGAAGCTGATCTGGTGTACAAGACAACAGAAGTGTCTCGTTAGCGGGTAGAGTAGGAATTGTTGTAGGCCTTAGATATTGAATGAGGGATGGCTTTAATAAGGCAATGAGCTCAAGGTTTGTTAAATTCAAGCAAAACGTCTTTAAAGCGGCAGATTCTTCTCCTGTAAACCTTGCCCACTGCTCGGGTGATGCTTTGAGTAATTGAGCTTGTGAGAGGGAAAAGAAGACAGCTTGAGAGCGAATTGCTAAATGGGGAACCATAGATGGCTGAACATGAACAAACTGACTTTCTTCAAGTTTGGCCAACAAGGCTGGGTTAGTGAGTCCCCCAATCTGCTCTTTAGTAAGCAATCTCATCAATTCTTTGGAGAGGCTTGCAGCCGGAGCGCTATTAAGGAGTAAGACAGGCAGCTTTTCAATTTGAGAGGCTTTTGTTAGGAAGGGCACTTGCTCTGGGCTGATTAGAGGAATTTGATGCGGCTCTAGGAAAGGAATAAGCTCTTTGCTCAACGCTTGTATTTGCTCTTTGCCTTCAAGAAAACGAATAGAAAATCTATGCCTTGGAGAGAGAGCGCGAATTTCATGTGGAGTTAGTCTCTTGATCGCTTCACCTTTGATCTTTGAAAGGTCCCTTGTTCCTTCCACACCTTTCATGCCTGCCGAGTGGGCCCCTGCTTTGCTTTCAAGTTCTAGTAGGTGATAAAGTTTTTTAGGCTGCAAAAGATAGTCATAAATTTGGGATCGCTCTCCAGCAAACCTTTTGTAAAGGAGAATAAAAAATCTCTTTCTTAGTTCCTTTATTCCTATTGGAGAGGTTCCAGCGCCTGCTCCGGCTGCGGCAGGTTCTGCATCTTGTTTTTCCCACCATTCAAGGTAATCTTCAAGATTTTCCATTAAATAATCGGTATTTCCCGCCAAAAGGCTAAATTCAACAAGAAGTTGCCTTGATTTTTCAGGAAGATCATCGAAAGAAGGTTGATCACCAGCCTGTAACACTCCATTTGGCAGGACAACCCATGCATTAGAGACTTTGTTTGATGAGATATAAATCTTGAGGGCTAAGGCTTGCTCTTCAGAAACGATGAGACCTTTGTAAGAATCCCCCACTTTAACCATGAGTAAATGGGTACAAGGGAGGGCTTTGTAATCGAGGAGATTGATAGGTGTTGTATAGGGGATACTGAAGTTCTTAGAAAAGTAAAGCGAAGAGGAGAAAAGCTTATGATAGGGATGCACTCTAAAATCATCCTCAAATTTATCATCTAAAGAGATAAATTCAGGATTTCTAGAAACACTCTCTACAAAAGCTTTTAAGAGCGCTTCGGGACTTGTTCGGCTATAGATTGCTGGAATCAAAATTTTCCCAACCTGCTGGTAAGCCTCAAGTTCTTGCTGAATCTCCCTCTCAAGTTCCAAGTTTTTTTCCTCGGCCTGATCTGTTTCCACCTGAGCTTCCCTTGCCATGGCAATTTCCGTCCCCTCTCCTACTGACCCATCAAAGCTTTCTACGGTATGTTTCACGCTTTGAACAAAATTTGAGTAGATGGTAGTTGCGTAAGCAATAATTTTATCTTGCTCTCTCTGAACTTCGTTATAGAGATCATCTTTTTCCGCGACTCCAAGAGGAGCTTCTTGAAGGGCTTTATGGAGCTGAGAGAGCACTTGCTGCTGTGTTAAGCGAAGACTATCTATAACATCAACGCTCTCATCTAAGCTTCCGTAGTTGATGTACGGAATATCATCAGACCTAATAAAAAAGCGGTGATAGAAGGCTTCAACAAGTTTGATAATATCGGCTGCGTTCGCTTCCGTGCAAGGGATCTCTAAAAGAGCTTTTTTTCCGGCTTCAAAAGAAGCATTGATGATCATTTTCTGGAAAGCCTTGACCATTTTTTTTGTTCTCTGATGAACTTGTACGATCATCATTTGGGTGACTAAAGATAGCAAAGCCTCTCGGTTCGCTCCAGTGGTTATAAGAGTCTCTGTAGAATCTGCTGGGCGAATGCTGTTGATCGAAGAGAGCAAGAATTCAGGGATGACAAAATGAAGCCTTTGTCCAAATAAAAATCCTCTGAAGCGCATTATACCTTGTGTTGCATCATCAAGAGGTATAGTGGGATCATACGTCACAAGGCCAATCGCATCGGCAGGTTGTTTGATATCTGTTCCTGTGCAGTGGCGCTTATCGTAATAGCTGAAGTATTGCCCTGGACGCAGACCATATTTTGCAATCTCGGCTTCTGTTGTGTCACTTAATATGATGAGATCATCATTTCCTCTTACATACAAAGCCGGGTAATCTGCTGTCATGGAGCCACTCTGGCGCGTGAAGAACACGACCGCCTGGATTGGGCTTCCAGTTTCTTCAAGGTAACTTAAGATTTCCTTTGCTAGCGCTGTATTATCATAATCCTTAAATAGCCCTCCGAGGTCAAGAAGAGCGGATAAGCGTGAGCGCTTTTCAGGAGGAAGTTTTGCGAAGTTTTCTGCAATAAACCCCTTAGGGTCGATTGCTTTTGTAGTCATCACTGCATCATTTTTCTCAAGCAAGGCCCTAACGCAACGTGGATTTACCTCCAAGTCTACTTTGGGAGCTTGTTGAAGGGAAAGATCCATCGTATAAAGATCTAAAGTTCCACTAAAGCCATCGCATACTTTTAGCATGTGGGGAAGAGTGATTGCATTTGCATTAAGGCGTTCAGAGTGAAAACGAGTATATTTTTCTATCGTATATTCTTCGATGGCTAAAAGTTTTCTGGGATCGGCCTTAACATGGGCTGCTATTTCCTCTTTATGCCCCTCGTATTGTGAAGGAAGAAAGCCAAAGAGTTCTTTGCAGGTAGTTGCAGGAGCTGTTTCCTCATAGGGCAATCCCCTGTTTTTGGCCATCCAAAGAGCTTCAACGTGGTATTTTTCAAACACTGCTTCAATTTGAGCGTCAGTGACACCGTAGATCAAAGCGGTCATCATATGGTAAGCCATCGCTTCATAGTGGTTGCCAAACTCATTCGTTGAAGGGGTATCAGCGCAAATATAGGGAACGACTTTTCCCTTCTCTTCTTCTGAGCGAGTTCTTCCAAAATTTACATTCCCTGTTTTTGTGAATACAAAGGGAAGGATTTCGCTGCACATGTACTTCGCTATTGCTATTAGGTGAGCCGCTTCTTTAGCATCAGGATCTGACGATTCAAAAAGAGCTTTCCTCAAACGATAAACAAACTGCAAATCGTGCTCATCCTGTGCACTTAAAGCATCCTCTGCCCGAGAATATTTTCTAAGATACTCTTCTCGCCCTAGCATCAACGCTTTTTGCACCTTGCCTGACATAGCTCCAGTCACATACCGAATAAAACCTTCATGGAGGGATCCATCAGATAGTTGAAGGCTTGGATGCCTTGCAAGCTTTTGAGCGAGCCTTGGAGCTAGGTGTTTTTTAAAGAGAGTTGTAGAAAAATAGGCCTGCCGGTTCTTGTTTAGAGCGATGATTTCTTTTATTGAATGATGAAAAGGTTCTTCCCCTTCTTCGCTAAAACCTAATTCTGCACATTCTTCCTTACTAAAAGAAAAACGCTCGCTATCTATAAGGAGGAATATCGATTTGACAAATTGCATGTATTCAAAAGAAATGGACTGTGGCTCTCCCAGAGGGATATAAGTTTCTTTTATAATATCTAATAAGATATGAAGCTCATCTCCTAGCCCACATCCATGGTCTTTGAGTAGGCAGAGAATATTTCGAAGAGTCTCCATTTTACTAAGCAAAGTTTTGGGTATTCTATTTGCAGGTTCCCCTTTATAACTAAATAGTTCTTGATCAAGAGCTAGAAACTCTAGAAGCAAGATATGCAACATCTCAGGGCAGAGAACTAAGACTTTGGGAGCTCTAGATTGGGCTCCATTCATACAGCTTCTAAAAGTCTCTAAAATGTAATCCAAAACGGGCTGGGTGAGCTTTTCCCGTTCATAGGAAAAAGTGAGAGTTTCAATATTGAACGATTTGAGCATGGTCTTTCTAAGAGCTTCATAAAGGCTATGATATTGAAAGCTGGGGGTGATCAAAATAGGGATTTTCCCTTCTAATGAGGCTTTAGCGAGCAAGTTTGCAGCGATCACGGTCGTTTTTCCTCCACCCATCATCACTTGAGCCACTCGAGCAAAGGGGCTTTCACCGAGCATATACTCTAAAATTTCGTTTTGAGGAGGGTCTACACGAAACATCACACCTGCTGTATGCTCAAAGACTAAAAACTCGGGATGCTTTGTAAAGTCATACTCCACACCTTGAAGGGCTATCATTTTCAGCTCAAGGAGCTGTTGAAGGATGTTAACGTGCTTTTCTCTCTCAGATTCCGTTGAGACGATTTCGTCTGTACGAGAAAGGGTACTGCGCCTCATTCCTTCAGCGATTTCTCGCCCTTTTTCATAAAGACGCTTCATTTGATAGTAGTGAATAGAAGCGAACAAAAATTTGCCAATTTCGTTATAAAGAACAGTTATTTCATCTGCAGAAAGAGCAGGATTTGCTTGGGAAAAAGCGCTAGGGCTTTTTGATAGGAATAAGAAAACAAGATCGCTCATTTTCAAACGAGTAAAATTTCCTGAAAGAGTCAATGCAGAAGAAAAGAGCTCATGGGCTAAATCAGGGCTTTGTTTATTGGCAAAGTCGGTAATTTTAGTTTTCATAGCAGAAAGAATTCTTTCAGCTTCTGTCAATTCTTTTTCTAAACGCGCCCCCATCTCCTCCATTTCTGCTAGGTGAAGTGAGGCAATCGTTCTTTCAGAAGCGCTCAGTTTATGGTACCCTTCAACAAAACGTCCACATTCTTCATGGATGGCTGATACCATTTCTGGTGGGGCGTGAGATGCAATAAGACGGGAAACATCTTCTATCGGGAATTCTCTGGCAAGTTCGCTACCGTAAGGAAGTGAAAGGGTTGATCTCTCTAAAACTAGTTTTTTATAGTGGTCTAACGCTGCAAACCAATCCATGCGCGCCTCTGCTGCAGCGAAAGCTGGGATCAACAGAGCTTCCCCTCTCTTTTTGGGGTATGTAACGGGGGTGAGATAGAGTGGGGCTAGATCTTTAGTTTCTTTTGGCACAAGAGAGTGGGGCGTATGCACCATTTGAAAGCTGAGCAATTCAGTAGCTTTCGCTTCCTGCTCTTTGTATAACCTCATCCACTCTGACTGAGGTTCTGGAGTGGTACGAAACCTTGAATGGGTATCTAAATATCGCATTCCAGAAGGTGAGGCAATCCATACTGGGTACAGAGGTGGTAAATCCTTTTCTTCAATGAGAGATAAATAGAAATAAACTAAAAGCTCTTTCTTTATGCCAAATTTCTTTGCGGTTTTCATGTAAGCGATAGCACTTTCGAATAGAGATTTAACTCTTGCTTTTTCAAGGGGCGTCCTCTTTGCTCTAGCAACGAGGGCATAAAACCATGAGAAGCGCTCGTTAGTGTCTCTAAGATCGATCCACACTCCTTCCAGGATTTGGTATAAATCAAGGGCACGCATGTCTGCATCAAAAAAAAGTCTTGGAGCTATTGTGTAGGCTAGGTAGAGGTTAGATATGGAAAATCTATCTGGCATATCGACCTTCACGCCAGGAAACGTCAAGAAAGGGGCTGCGTCGATAACTGTTAAGGCAGATTTCTCCCCAAGGAGGATCTCTTTTCGTCTTAAAATGCGAGGATTGATATCTTTGATGCTTTCAATCACAAAAAGCTCTTCAAGCAAACTCAGTTGGTAGGGAGCTTCAATATTTGCAAGAGTCCCTAAATAATCGAGATAGGCCTTAGAGTCGATTTCTCTATCCAAACCTTCTTGCTGCTGAGCTTTAGCAATCAGATAATGAGAGCGCATACACAGAGCTGCAGCTTGTGGAGAAAAGTCTTTGGCTTTACTCGCTAACTTGAGAAGATCCTCGATGAATTTTCTCGTTTTAGGCTCTTTAAGATCAATATAGGTGATTTTCTTTAAGAAAGAAAAAGCTGCGGCATATTCTTTTTGCCCAAATTTTATATAAGCGACGTGAGCGATTTGCTCAGGATTCAAGGGCGCAAAATCACCATCTTGAATAGGTATCAGAGAGTAATGGCGAGAAAGAAGAGGATTTTTTTCAGCAAAGCGATGAATATTCGATATCAGCAACGATTGATTAAGGTCTTTAATATCCAAGGTCCCTCCACCTACAAGATCTGGCATGGGAGATAGCTCAGATGTGCAGTAGTCAATACGAGGAACTAAAGCAAACTGCTTTTTAGCTTTAACGTCCTCTAGGAGCAAGAATGAAGGAAACGAATGAAGCAAACCCTTTGGGTAGGTTGCTACTAGGACTAGGTTTTTATCTTCTTCTAGAGCCCAGCCTGCATCTGTCTGCAAAAATCGAAGAGGATTTTGATCTTCAGTTACAAAACGTGATAAAGTGAGTTTCATTCTTCCAGCAAGATCTCGAGAAATCAAAACAAATCCTGGATTTTCAAAACGTGCAACGAGAGGTTCTAGGGATGACCCTGCAGCTTGGATGAGAGTTTCTTTGAAAATGATCCCTTCTCTTTTTTCCTCAACAGCATGGATCTCTCCAGTAGTAGGAATCCAATATTCAACTTTTCCCGATTTTCTATGGGTAAAATAAAGGCCTTTCTCTCCTACCCAATAGACGTATTCAGTCAAAAGAGATAGAGGGAGCGTCGAAGAACCTCCATTAGAGATATCGAGAGGATAACTTAACTTAAGAGATTCTCTGCTTAAATAGCGTACCCATTTACCATCAACAAGTCTTTCGATTCCTCTTCTTTCATCAGTGAGATAAACACGGTATTTTCCTGCAGAATCAGAAAAGAAAGCGAACTTACCTTCGACAGTAAAGTCGAATTGTCTAGATCCAAAAATGTCTTTAAAGTCAGCTCTTTGAAGGATTGTTGCGAGATTTTCGGCTCGTATGAATCCAGTAGTATTAAAAAGAACCCCTTTTAACACATCGATATAGGTCTTTAAACGATCTGTTGATGCAAAAGCAAAATGATCCCCAGCAACAGCAACAAGCGGGAACGCAGGATCTAGCTCAAGATGAACAGCTTCTTTGATCGCTGCCTGAAGAAACTCTGGGGTTAGCAATTCTCTAATTTCTGTACGCTCTGCAAAAAACTGATATCCACATTCTTGTACAAGCTTGAGTACATAGTTATATTCATTATTATCTTCTTTGTTAAGAAGAGCAAAGATCCAATGGAAAAGAATTTCTTCTATTTCTTTTCTACTAAAAGCATCATCTCTAATGACTGACACAGCTCCGGCACCTGCCGCTCCAGCACCAGCTGCCTCAGTATCACGACCGTCTGGACTGATGAGTGCCTTTTTCTTATAAAAAAGAAAAAGAAGGTACTGTAGATGAATAAAATATCGATATTTGGAATGAGGAACTTCAGCCCTATGTAGATCTTTCAACCCACTTATTTGTTTAATAAGTGAGGTGTAAAAAGGGTTTTCGGCAGAAAGAAAAGGAAGAAGGTGGATTCCCATGCGGTAGATGAACAGTTTAACATTGAGCGCCCCAATCGACGTGTCCCCTTCAAAGGTGGCTCCTATCTTTTGCATAAAATGAATAAAAGCATGAGAAAATAAGGGGTCTTTTAATGCATCTTCTAGGGGGAGTACACTCTTGTTATCAATAACGACAGATTTAAAAAATTGTTCAAAAAAAGCGACCCTGAATTCCTCTGATTGGAAAGCTGTAGGGTATCTTGAAGCTAAATAAAGCATTTCGATAGGCTTTAGTCTTTCGTAGATCAAAGAATGCATCAGATCAACATGGGATATGCTGTAGACACTACAGGGAATAAAGGAGGTAATCTGAGAGTGGCTCATCAGCTCAGCTTCGCCTGTCGTTTTAACCTCTACATCTTTGGGTCTATGTCGTGTGGAGTGAGGTAAGTCTTCTCTTGAATACTTCTCATAAGGATAAGTTGGCCCTGCTCTATAATGTGTCCATTCTTTGATTAATGCTTCTAAGTATCTATCATGAGCACCTAATGCTGAAATAGAAATGTACTTTTCCCTTGAATAGCCCAATTGATCTTCAATGACTTTACAACTAAACAGTCTAGACCCACTAAGATAACTATCTCTCCCCTGTTCAAAACAGCTAATCGCGTATGTCACAAATTTAAGCATTCCGAGGTGTGCACATCCGATTCCTTCCCAAAGACCATCGTGAGTCATGAGAAGGTCAACTCCCGCTCTGGTTTCTACTGAAAAAGATCGATCATGCACATTTACTGGCGAGTATTCGGGAAATTTTCTAAGTAAATGAGGCACGAGAAGCCTTCCGAGTATTTTTAGAAAGGATTGAGCGGACAAAGGTGAATCACTTTCATAAAATGAATCATAGAGGCGAGTAGAAATAATTCCATCTGTAAAGGGGTGAAGATAAGGTTTTGATCTAGATACAATCCTTGAGTAATAATTCGTTATTCTTGAGAACTTTTCAAAGTCTGATCTTTCAAAAAAGAGAGTCTCAGGGCCTGAATACTTATTTTCATCATTCAAATTGAGTAGGAACATGTCGGCAATTTTAGGAATCGAGTCATCGGTGATAAAGTTTTCATACTGCTTAGCAAGCCGATAGATCGCTCCATAGAGAATAATAACAGTTAAACGCTCCCTACTGTCAAATCGTCGTGTTGCTGAAGGTGGTGAAAGACAGACATAAGCTTGAAACAAAGTAAAAGCATTTTTGAGGAGCTCTTTTGCTTGCTCCTGTGTTAATGAGGAATAAAAAGAATCCTCGTCTGGAAGTGGGATGAGATGAATGAGAGATTGAGCCTGCTCTTTAGCCAATTCTATTTGATTAGCTACTGTGTATTTCTCTACCCTTGATAAACAATCTTGAAGAGCTCCATTAAAGCTTTCTGGCCTAGAAAGGGATCTAGGCTCATATATGTGAATGCTCTTAGAAGGTTGATATACTATGGGTGATAAATCATCGGTGATTCTTAAAGCGGTGGTTTTCGAAAGAGGAGAAAAAGCACCGACGGTAAGAGCATATTTTGTTTCTTTAGCGCTGCGCTCTGCTTCAATCCTTTTTTCTGCATCATCTAACTTCATAAGGACGGTTTCAGCAAGCGCTAGTCCGTTTTTTATTTCATCCTCTGAGATCACGACATCTTTACCCACTTCTTTACTAGCCTCGCGAAGGAGGTTTTTAGCAGATTCTCTGAGCATCCTACGAGTTTGAGCTCTCTCAATTGTATCTTCTGAAAGTTTAGTCGTACTGTCCTCAAAATAGGTCATGAGGCTGATCAGCTTGATATAAAATACAGCGCGTTTATAAAAATCGATATTTGTGTCCATCCTGAGAGCAGCTAAAAGGACTTTCCATGCGCAAGTTCCTGAGCGCTGTGAAGTAATATATTCACTTTGGAGATGAGTCCCAGGCTCAGCTTTTCCAAAGTGGCGAAAAAGAGAAAAATAAATATCTGTCCCTTCAAATGAATCTTCACTAGGGTTGATTACGGGATAGATCATCATATAAAAATAATCTGCTTTAGGATGGGCTCTATCAACAAAGAGTTGCTCAAGGGTCAGATTCTCAAATCGGAGAATGGGCTGCATTTTTTGTTTGTAGCCTGAGTAAATCGATGAGTGGTGCTCGGCGCCATCTCCGGTATTGATGACTAATATAGCATATTTGCCGTCTGCTTTGCGGCTAATCTGATACATCATCGCATGGCCCGGTCTTCCAGAGTAGCCCCCAGGCAAAGTGAGAGTTTCTCCCTCTCTAAGAGCTAAAGCGGCATCTCTTATTCGCTCTGATAAACTTTTTCTTTTGTCAGGGGTATCTGCTTTTGCGATTTCTCCTGCCCAAAAGATGTACTGATCGAGTTTAGTCAAGAAATGGGCGAATTGGGGGATTTTATCACCTAGAAGTGACTCTGGTAAGAGCCCTTTACTAGTAGCAGATTTGAGGATAGAGGAGAAGTACTGAGCCGTTTCTATTCTAGCCCCCCCTTCAAATTTCGTAGCTGCAATAAAAGCGTCTGCATGGGCGAGCCCGAAAACCCGCGGGCTCAATCTTGAAAAATCCTTCACAATAGGAGATAATGCGCCTACGCGAGCTTCTCTCTCATCAGAGGCCATCCGTGTGGGGGAAAAGTCGAAGTCTCTAGGCACCAGGGATAAAGCAAGCGATGGTAAAAGAGGCGATATTCTACCTGAAGTAGAATCTGCAACTCTAACTCCCCCAGCCCCAGCTCCTGCTCCTGCTGAGACTCCTGTATCAATAGTACCCTTTATCGCCATAAACCCTATAGATTTTATTTTAACTTTTGAAACTAAAAAATGAAAAAAAGAAAATTTTTAATTCGATGTTATTATAAAATTAATAATTTTTATAATAAAGCAATTAAGATAATAACTTCGATAATATTTTATATAAAAATTTTTTTAAACTAAAGACGTGAGATTTTCACTAAAATGAGCCCCGTTGCCTTTGAAATCTCATTCATGGTAGATTCCCCTCTTTTCCCTAAAGGAGGACCCTATGAAGAAAAATTTGTTATTTTGCGCCCTTGTGACTCTTCTGTGCTGGCTTACGCCCTCTATGGCAGCTGACAGCAATCAACCTACAAAAAGGCCTATTATGGTTGTAGAAACGACGCAGGGCAGTTTTGAAGTCGAATTATTCTCTGATGTGGCTCCAAAAGCTTCTGAGAACTTTATGAAACTTGCTGAAAATAATTACTACAACGGGACAGTATTTCACAGAGTCATTCCAGGCTTTATGGTCCAGGGAGGAGATCCTACTGGAACCGGCGCTGGAGGCAACTCGGTCTGGGGAAAAACCTTTGAAGACGAATTCAAAGAATCCGTGAAATTTGAAAAGTCAAGGCTTCTTGCGATGGCTAACAGAGGTCCTAACACCAATGGTTCACAGTTCTTTATCACTACGGCAGCAACTCCTTGGCTGAATCAAAAACACACGATTTTTGGCGAAGTGATTTCAGGTTATGACACTGTAAAGAAAATCGAATCTTACGGAACAAGATCAGGAAAACCCTCTACAGTCCAATCGATTGTCAAAGTCTATCTTAAGAAATAGCATTATCCTGAGGAGGATTCTTCCTCCTCATATTTTTTCTTAATATCATCAAGGATGAGTCCATTTGCTAGCGTTGATACATCTCCTAGAACTTTTCCTTCAGCGATATCTCTTAATAGCCTTCTCATAATTTTACCGCTTCGTGTTTTAGGAAGGTCTTCAACAAAAATGACTTTTTCGGGGCGAGCTATCCCTCCGATTTTCTTAGCAACATGTTGTTTTAGTGCATCCTCAAGAGTTTTATCAGGAATGATGCCTTGTTTCGTACTTACAAAAACAACAATTCCTTGCCCTTTGATTTCATGGGTAGTACCTATAGCTGCTGTTTCTGCGACTGAAGGATGATCAATAAGGGCACTTTCGATCTCGATCGTGCTGAGGCGATGTCCCGCGACGTTCATGACATCATCAATTCGTCCTAAAAGCCAAATATCCCCATCTTCATCTTTTTCTGCACTGTCTCCTGTAAAATAAAAAGCGTTATCCCACTTCTTCCAGTAAGTTTGCTCATAGCGATCACGATCATTGTAAATGCCTCTTAGCATGGAGGGCCAAGGATTTGTGATTACTAAATATCCCCTGCGGGTTTCATCCCCATTTTGATCAATAATAGCTACTTTTACACCTTCTCTCGGCTTAGTGGCACATCCAGCTTTGAAGGAGTCATCGGATGGACTTGGAGAAATCATAATGCTTCCTGTCTCGGTTTGCCACCAGGTGTCAACGATAGGGCATTTTGATCCTCCAATATATTTGTGGTACCAGTTCCAGGCCTCGGGGTTTATGGGCTCCCCCACAGATCCAAGCAAACGAAGAGAAGAGAGATCTGAGGATGCTGGATAGGACTCACCCCATTTCATAAACATGCGAATCGCTGTTGGGGCTGTATAGAGAATAGAAACTTTGTATTTTTCGATAAGTTTCCAGTAGCGATCTTTCTCTGGGTAATCAGGGGCCCCTTCGTATTGAAAAATTGTGGCACCATTCGAGAGGGGACCATAAACGACATAACTATGCCCTGTGATCCATCCAATATCAGCCGTGCACCAATATACATCTTCATTTTTTAGTGCAAAAATGGAGCGAGTTGTATTTGTCACATCGACCATATATCCTCCGGTCGTATGGATGATTCCTTTAGGTTTCCCGGTGCTTCCTGAAGTATAAAGAATGAAGAGCATATCTTCTGAATCCATTTCTTCCGGAGGACAATAAGCTTCTTCATTCATCATAAGGTCATGATACCAAAAATCTCTTTCTTCTTTCATCATAACGGGATGCTTCACATGCTGGGCAACCACTACTTTTTCTATAGAGGGACAATTTTTGACGGCAACATCTGCTGTTTCCTTGAGGTGGATCAAATGACCTCTTCGATATCCACCATCCGCAGTAATGAGAATTTTTGCCTGGGAATCATTGATACGGTCTTGAAGAGACTCTGTAGAAAAGCCTCCAAAAACAACGGTGTGAATAGCTCCTAAACGTGCGCAGCTCAGCATTGCAATCGTAGCTTCTGGAATAAGAGGCATATAAATCGCTACACGGTCCCCTTTTTTCACCCCTAGTTTTTTGAGAGCGTTGCTAAAACAATTCACAGCATCATAAAGATCTCTGTAGGTGAATTCTCTCGTCTCACCAAGCTCCCCTTCCCAGAGAAGAGCTATTTTGTGTTCAATTTCTGTTCCGATGTGACGGTCAAGGCAATTATAGCAAGCGTTTAGCTTACCACCCAAAAACCATTTTGCATAGGGAGGATTCCACTCGCAGACCGTATGCCAAGATTGAAACCAAGTGATGGCTCTAGCGCTTGCTTCCCAAAATTGCTCTTGGTGATACTTTTCTACGGCATACTCCGGAGAATTTATAGAAGAAAAAGTTAAAAGAGACATGGATAAACTCACTAGAGAGGTAATTGACATGAGCAATTTTCATGAAACGAAATTTTTAAAGTCTAGTTATTTCTTAAGCCTTAAGGTGGCTTCTGAGGAACCAGGCTGTTTTTTCATGATCTCGCAGTAATCCTCCCAGAAGGTCTACAAGGCCATAATCTTTATACTCCTCTGCTACTTCAGAAAGATGGCGAAGATCTAATGTCACTTTTTCGTGAGATGATGCGAGTATTGAGAGCATTTGATCGCCGCTTAAATTTTCTCCGATTGGAGAAATATCGGTATGTTTAGCAAAAGAGGCTAAAGAGGCTTCCACTTTCACTCCCATTTGACGGATTCTTTCAGCAATTTCATCTCCATTTTCGGCGAGCTGCTCATATTGTTTTTGGAGCATCTCGTGGAGAAAAAGAAATCTAGGATCTTCCAAATTCCAGTGGCAACTGAGAGTATTGATATAAAGCGCATAAGTATTTGCAAGGGCTTTGCTCATGAGCTTTGCAAGGTGATCGATTTTGTTTTGATCTAATCCAAAATGAACTTTCATGTATATTCCTCTTTTTGAATTCTTAGTATCATGGAGAACTTCTTTAAGTCTAACGAATCTGTCACTTTCATAAAAGTCGTGAGAAAATGGGTTGATAAATCTAATAGAAAAGGGTAGGATTCAAAATTTCTATATAATTGAAACCCATAGTCTTTATCATGAAAAAACCATTCTCCCTTTTTGTTAAGAAATCGATTTCGTCTCAAACACATCATCACCTGAAGAGAACTCTTGATGTAAAGCACCTCATAGCGATTGGTGTTGGAGCGATGATTGGAGCAGGATTATTTGTTTTAACAGGACAGGCTGCAGCTTACAACGCGGGCCCAGCTGTTGCTCTTTCCTTTGTTGTAGCGGCTCTTTTGTGCACTTTTACTTCTCTTTGCTACGCAGAGCTTACAGCAATGATCCCGATTTCGGGAAGTGCTTATTCTTACGTATATGTAGCCATGGGAGAATTCCCGGCTTGGATTGTGGGCTGGTCTCTGACGATGAGTTACTTTGGCGCTGCTTGCACAGTCGCCGTAGGTTGGTCGAGTTATCTTGTGAGCTTGCTCCAAGATTTTCACTTGCAGATTCCCCCATTCTTAACAGCAGCGCCTATAAAAGGAGATGAATTTCGAAATTTAGAGCTCAGCTCAGCAATCATCAATTTACCCGCTCTCTTAGTTGTTGGTTTAGCTGGCTGGCTACTAATAAAGGGAATTCGATCAACGGCAAACGTAAACAACATTATGGTTTTCATCAAGCTAGCTGTCATCATACTCTTCGTTGGATGTGGTGTGTTTTATATCAAAGCAAAAAACTTAACTCCTTTTATTCCACCTAATACAGGATCTTTTGGAGAGTTTGGTATAAGCGGAGTATTTAGAGGGGCGGGTGTCGTGTTTTTTGCTTTTCTTGGATTTGATGTACTTGCAACACTAGCGCAAGAAGCCCATAATCCCCAAAAAAGTGTACCAAGAGGGATGTTTGGATCTCTTCTCATTTGCACAATCGCCTATATCGTCGTATCGTTTGTTCTTGTGGGGATCGTTCCTTACACAAAACTTGGAGTGAGCAATCCTGTAGCTGTAGCTGTAAATGCCCTCGGCCCCACATTTTGGTGGCTTCGAATCCTCATTAAAGTGGCGATTCTTGCAGGGCTTTTTTCTGTCATATTAGCGATGCTGCTGAGTCAGTCCCGCATTTTCTATATGATGGGACGTGATCGTTTACTTCCTCACAAATTTGCTGAAGTCTCTGAAAAGTCTCACACCCCCGCTTTCGCTACAATAGTGCTAACAGCGATTGGAATGGTTGTTTCAGCTTTTCTTCCCATATCTCTTCTAGGCCAAGCCGTATCAATGACTCTTCTTTTGGCTTTTGGAATCGTATGCGTGGGAGTCCTTGTCCTTCGGCGTACTGAGCCTAATTTAGAAAGACCTTTTAGAGTACGTTTTTTGCCCCTCGTTTCAATTTTGGGAGCCTCTACTTGCTTACTGCAAATGCTAGCTCTTCCGGGACTCATTTGGGTACAGCTCCTTATTTGGCTTCTTATCGGATGTCTCATTTATTTTGGGTACAGTGTACGCCACAGCAAAATACGCGCTGAATCTAAGGAATAAGTTCTCTATCATCCCCTCAAAGAGGGGATGATACCATTCTCTTTTTCTTTACAAAAACCACCGAGCCGAATACAGGGAAGATGTAACCTCAATGAAGGATTTTCCTATGAACTATGCCCGTATTGGCGGACTAATTGTCATTTTGATTGGACTGAGTCTCACCTTGCTTTCCATTCGCTCAATCCATCAAGGCAAAAGCCTTAGCCCTCATAGAGAACCTATTCCGAATGGTTTAGTGGGAGATTTAGTAGGCAGACCTCTCGATGAAAAAGGAGTCATGGTTGAAAAGAGCCCCCTTTCTGAGCTTTTTGTAGGAATCGCTGTCATGACAATAGGTGGTCTCGTTTTTTATTTCGTTCCAAAGTTTTTTAGAACTTAAGATCCATGATAGAAACTCCCTGCCAATGAGCTGGTGGGGGATCGATAATGTATTCTTTGCAGCGGGCGATCAACACCCTAGAAGGAGCGTCACTCCCTCCAAGGAGGTTTGAGGCTTCTTCAAATTTGCCAATCGCCTCTTCAAACTTCCGTTGCACGTATAAATTGAGAGCTGCGATGTAGATATCAATCCCCTTTTGCTGGTCAGGGGTAGCATCTTTCTTTTCACAAAGAAGCTCAAAAACCAGAGCTGGTTTTTCCTTTCCTTTGACGACTACATAATCTAAAGGCCTGCAAATCATCTCAGCTTCCACTCTTTCAGCGGTTTCCTCACCGATCATGATTTGAGTCTCGTAGAGCTTATTGAGCCCCTCAAGGCGACTCGCCAAATTCACAGGATCTCCGATTGCTGTATAATCCATACGAAGTGGAGATCCAAAATTCCCTACTATAATCTCTCCAGTATTGATGCCGATTCTGACATAGAGTTTGATCCCATGTTTCTCAGCGACTCTATCCCAAAAAGCATTTGCTTTTTTCTTCATCTCAAGCGCTGTTTTACAAGCAAGATAAGCGTGGTTTTTTATAGGGATAGGAGCACCCCAAAAGGTCATGATAGTATCAGCAAAATACTTATCAACCACTCCTTGATTCTGCTGCATGACATCTGTCATTTCGGTCAAGTAATCACCGAGGGTTTTTACAAGATCTTGGGTCGGCACCATTTCAGCAAACTTAGTGAAATGGCCAAGGTCTGAGAAAAGGATGGTCATATCCGTCTTTTCGCCACCGAGTTTTGCAGGATGTCCTGATCGGATGAGCTCGGATACGAGCTGGGTGGGAACATATTTAGAAAAGGAGCTGAGACCACTTTTCATTTTATCCAAAGCTGCATTCATCACATTCACTTCACGAATGAACGAGAACTTATCAGAGAAAGTTTCTTCAGTGATTTCAAAAGCTCCTATTTTATTCATTTCGACAGCGACTTTTTTCAGTTTTTGAGAAATTCGGCCGAAGAAAAAACCTGCTATAAGAGCAAATACAAAGCAGATGGATAGTGCAACTAATGCTGCAATCCAAGCTTGGCGTACAATAGGTCCAAAAAATTCTTCTTTTGGTACGATCGTTAAAACATTCCAAGGAATTCCTGAAGAAGTAGGGAATGACTGTATATACCCTAGATAATCTCCAAACTCAAATCGAGCCGATTCAAAGCCTTCAGAACTAATATTGTTATTTTGCCTTAAGTAGTCCCACACATCAGCGAGGATCTGATCATCATCTTTTAGCTCTTCAAGGTTTTTAAGAGTTTTATGGTCGCTCTCAATAATTTCTCTCATTCTTGAAGTCGCAACTAATGTTCCATCATCAGCAACTAAGATCACCTCCCCTGTTTTCCCTACTTGCAAAGTTTGAAGGAAATCAGAGATGACATTGACCAAATAATCAACAAGCCACATGCCTTGAAGTTTATTTCCTTCATAGTCAGGTGTGATGTAAGTGATCCCTTCAGTCCCTACGGGACGCAAAAAAACATAAGGTGAAGACCAGCTTCCTAAAGGATTTGACAATCCTTGGTTCCAATAGGGTCTTGTGCGGGGGTCATAGTTATCTGTAGAAAGAGAATCTTGAACCCATTTCTGCTCGGTCGTATAGCGAAATCTTCGATTGATTGTCTTGGGTTGATCTTGGGTTGATTTTGGATCAACGCTTAGCCACCAGCCTGCGATAGGCAACTTAGGGTCTTCTGTTCGCATAGCTCCAAGTGCTGTCCCATCAGTGTTGACATAATAGATCCAAATGAATTGAGGAAAAGACTCTAAAGCACTTGCACAGTAAGACATCACAGTAAAAGGATTTGTGATATCGACTTGCTTCGTTTCAGTTAGAGATTCAGTGAAATGTAAAAAAGGCTGCGCCGATTTGAGGAAATCGAGCGTCATACTGCTGCTGCGGTCAGCAATTTCTGTAGAAAGGTTAATCCACAAGGCATGAATCGATTTAACAGAATTTTTATAAGCTGAAATGCCTACAGCGAGACCAGTGATAATGATCGACATCACAACAGCTGTGACAAGGGTAGGACGAAGGGGCATCGTAATTTGAAAAAGATAGTGTCTTGCTTTTTCTAGAGACTTCATCATCGATCCTTTTCAATTGGATATATAGCATTTAGCAAAAAAATCAATCAAAAAGGAGGATGGAGCCGAAGATTGACAAGCGATAGAGAAAGGAGTTAAATGAGAAGAAATGAGGGGCACATGCAAAAAAAACCGGGCATACTAGTTGGATGTGACCAATCACAGGAGTGGCTTTTGCCATGGTGGTGGCGTCATTTTTATCTCTTTAATTCTCATATTGAAGTTGCTTTTGCAGATTTTGGAATGAGTGAAATGGCATTGATGTGGTGCGAAGAAAGAGGCTCTATTATTTCCATCCCTTCAATTACGATTGCGGAAAAAGAGGCTATAGACCCACAGCTTGCAGAAATTTGGGAAGAGGGGTGGAAAAAAAATGGAAGCAAGGGGGATTTGTGGAGCGTGCGAAAAATTTGGTTTAAAAAAGCCTACGCTATGAGCCAATCCCCTTTTGAGAGGACTGTTTGGATAGACCTTGATTGCGAGATCAAAGGATCTTTATCACCACTTCTTCATTTCCCTTTAATTTCCTCATGCGCTCTACTTCCTACAGGCTCTTATCTTCAAACGCAAACATCCGATTACTTTCCTCATTATAATACAGGGGTACTCATATATGAGGGAATTCCCCCTCTGATAGAGGCGTGGATTTCAGCTATTGAGGAAGGAAGTCATTATGTAAGAGGTGAGGAAGAACTTTTATCTTATTTGATTCATCATCTTGAAGTTTCTATTTCTCATATTCCCGAGGTTTTTAATTGGAATGTCACCCTCAAAGGAAACAATCCCCTATCTTTGATCAATCATTATATGGGTGAAGAGGGAAAAATAAAAATTAAAGCGCTTCTGAATGCTTTAACATAAGAAGCGCTTGATGACACTATAAGACGACCTCTTGATTTACACTCTTTGAGATAAGTTCTTCCATTCGTTTCTCTTCTTCAAGAGATGTTTCTAGAAGATTGAGGACGTTTTTCTGGTGAAGCTTATCTGCAATAGAAATGAGAAATTTGTAAGAAGCGATCTCATAATTTTCCAACTTTTCAGCAGCGTTCATAAGAGCTAGATCAGCGGCGTCAGTGTTTTTAAAGTGACGCATGAGAGATTTTCCTTCACTCATCAATCCATCAAGCCCTTTGCTACGATCAGTAAAATTAAAATCCACAAGGGTATCAATCATTTCCTTACCTTTTTGCATTATTCCTGAAAGACCTTCCAATTTGGTTGCTTTGACATCGATATCAAGCAAGTTAAAAACTTGCTCTAGGCGGTGAATTTGAGTTTCAGTTTCTTTTCTATGAGCCATAAACGTTTAATACAGAGCTGGAGATAATGCTTGATCAGCCATCGTGAGAAGTGCTTCATAAATCTCATTTTCGGCTTTATATAGATGTCTAAGCTCAGTTTCAAAAAGTAAATCAAGTCCTGAGTATTTTTCCATAATATACCTCCTTTATGTTGTGGTATTTTCGAAATAATCTTATCGAATATTCATTCACATACGGATTACCATTCATATTATTCCCATTCTTGGAACTACACAAGCTTTGTTTATTGTTATAAATAAATTAATTTAATCCTTTTCATCGTTTGTAATTTAGAGCATAGTCTGAGTTTTATACTTTTTAAACTATGCTCAAACCAATTCATGGAGGCTTTGTATGAAAAAAGTAATAAAACACATAACTCTCGCTGTATGTACTTTAGCTGCTACATCAGGATTTGCAATTCACAGGGACCGTCTTCCTCCTGTGTACCCACACCTAAGTCAAGATATCACAGGCAATCTGCCGGAGATTTCTACTGTCGCAAGCAAAAACTTTGATAAAGTTCCAGACGTAGCTCAATATAAAGAAGCTGATTGGAATAATGTCGTAGGAATCGCCAAAGGAATCTCTATCGAAGAGGCCTATAAAATTGCTGAAGAAAGCCCAGACATCTCCTTCTTTTTCTACACAAAGGGAGGGCAAATGGTTCTTGAAAAACCTAGTGGTGAATATCGTGTTTTTCACCACGGTGATACGGTATTTTTTAGTGGAGAACCTTGGTGGGGCACAGCGCCAGGTCTTGCAGATGGCTTCGTCAAAAAAACCAAATAAGTTTTTCCTTGTAAAAGCACTTAAAGGTGCTTTTACAAGTCTTTTTTCGTTAACAGCCCCTTCTCTCCTTCTGTTGCAGCAACAAGAACTGCGCAACAGCTATCGCTAAAGACGTTGACTGTCGTTCTGCACATGTCAAGAATTCTATCGACAGCAATAACTAGGCCAATTCCATCAGGAGGAAGTCCGATTGAATTTAAAATGATGATAATCACAACTAAAGAAGCTGACGGCACTCCAGCCACTCCGATTGAAGTGATAAGAGCTAGGAGCACGACTGCAAATTGAATCGTAAAGGTCATCTCAATCCCATAGACTTGAGCTATAAAAAGAGCGGCTACACATTCATAAAGAGCGGAACCAGCCATATTAATCGAAGTCCC
>CAYSAJ010000023.1:0-27081 GCA_964429005.1 uncultured bacterium
ATAAAGTGAAAAAATATGAGTAAAAAAATTGAAGAAATTGATCTTACGATCGATCAATTGCTGGAGAATGCCAAAATGTTATCTAGCATTCAAAATGACCCTCATTTTGGGCTCGAAAAAAGAGCTTTAGAAGATATTCAAGAGTCTCTTTTCCATCATCTTTTGACTCTTCCTGTTTCTGAGGAAGAAAAGGAAGCAGTGGAGAGAGTTGTGAGTGAAAAAGAATCTACTTTCTTATCACGAAGCTCTAGGCTTAGAAAATCTAGAATGAAGCAAGCTCTCGCACGGCGCTAAGAAGATCTTCTTTTTGAGGAAGCACCTCACTTTCTAATTCCTTTGCATAAGGAACGGGACAATTCTTCGCTCCAATTCTCATGATGGGCGCGTCAAGATACATGAAAGCTTTTGAAGCAATTGTAGCTGCAATTTCTGCACCAAATCCCGCTGTTTTAGCAGCTTCATGAACGATCAAAACTTTTCCTGTTTTTTTCACAGAGGCAAGAATCGTTTCTTCATCCCAAGGCGCAATTGTTCTGAGATCGATGACTTCTATTGAGACACCTTCTTTTTTCATGATTTGGGCGATTTCTAAGGCATAAACGACCATCATTCCGTAACCTACGAAAGTGAGATCATTTCCTTCATGGGCGATAAGGGCTTTGCCCATAGGGAGCCACTCATGATCCTCAGGCTCAGGTTTCGCGCAAAAGGCCTTTTGGCGATAAAGTCCTTTATGTTCTAGGAAAATCACAGGATTTGGATCGTAAATCGCAGACTTCATGAGCATTTTTGCATCGGCAGCATTTGAGGGATAGATCACTTTGAGGCCTGGAGTATGTGCAAGGTAAGCTTCGATGTTTTGTGAGTGATATGGGCCACCTTGAATATATCCACCGCAGGGCATGCGAATCACAACAGGGCAATTCCATTCTCCGTTGGATCGATAATAAATACTAGAGAGTTCATTGATCAGCTGGTTCATTCCCGTCCAGATATAATCTGCAAATTGGATTTCAGCAACAGGTCTGTGATACGCCATCGACATCCCGATTGCAAGACCAATAATCGTAGATTCTGCGAGTGGCGTATTGAAGCATCGATCGGTTCCATGTTTTTCTGTTAGATGTTTGGTAACTCCAAATACGCCCCCTTTTCCATGGGCTACATCTTGGCCAAACACTACAATCGATGGATCTCTTTTCATTTCTTCATCAATCGCATGGTTGAGAGCATCCACCATCACAATTTCTTCTTTTTCTCTTTCATAATGAGGAGTGAGTTGCAGTGGTGCAGTAGGATGAAATACTTTTTGATCAGCGAGTTCTCGAATTTGCGATGGAGTTTGATCAGCCTCTTCTGCTGCCGCTTCAATTTCTGCGAAAAGCTCAGATCTCATGTTTTGAATTTCTTCTTCAGAGAGAAGGTCCATTTCTTGAAGCCACTTGCTAAAACGTGGTATGGGATCTTTTTGGAGAGTTTCTCTCATCTCATCTTCTGAAAGATATTTTTTCGGATCATCAGAGTTGCTATGAGCGCCAAGGCGAGGCACTTTTGCGACAATCACTGATGGGCCCTGCCCACTTTTTGCTCTTTGAGAGGCCTCTAACAGGGCTTTTGATGTCTGCTCAAAATCACATCCATCGATTGAAACTACACTCAGGTGAGGAATTGACTGGATTGAAAGGGTAATATCCCCCCCTGTTGTTTGCTCGGAGCAGGGTACAGAGATCGCAAAATCATTATGTTGAATTACAAAAATAATAGGTAATTGATGGAGGGATGCGAAGTTGAGCGCTTCGTGGAAATCCCCTTGAGAAGTAGATCCATCTCCTCCTGAGACGTAAACCACTTCTTCTTTTTTCGCGAGTTGTATCGATTTCGCTACACCCACCGCTTGGAGATACTGTGATCCTACAACACTTGATTGGCATACTATGCGCTTAGAGCGATCAGAAAAGTGTTCAGGCATCATACGCCCACCTGAGTGGTGTTTACCTTCCCGTCCCATGGCACTTTGCAGAATTTCTGTGGAAGTAGTCCCAAGGCCAATGACGAGAGTACGATCACGATAATAAGGGAAAAACCAATCTTTACCAGATCTTAGGGTGAGAGCAGAAACAGCGCCAATCATTTCATGACCTGCATTCGATAGGAAGAATGTTCCTCCTTTATTCTGACGAACCAACTTGTTCATCTTTTCATCTAAAAGTCTTGATCTCATCATGACTTTTAGTGTTTGGATACAAAATTGTTTTCCTGTTTCAACAGGATCCATCAAAAGAAGGGTATCTTCCATGAGTCTCTCTTATTTTTTGCCACCGTATTTGATCGGGGTGACTTTTTTAACTCTAGTTTTTTTCTTCTGCTCAAGAAGTTCTTGCATTTCGGGCGAGTCTTTTCGAGGACGTCCCCTTTTCTTAGGCAAGATTTCTTTTGCAATTTGGGAAACAGGTTTTTTCTCTTGAGCCACTTCAACAGGCTTCATCGAAGCTTTCATACCAAGACCCGCAGAAATTTCTTTAAAAATCGCTTGTTCTTTATCAAGATCTGCAATGTCAAATGTAGCGAGCCTGCCTGACAAGTGGCGAAGTGATTCAAGTCTTTGAGAAAGAAGTTCAAGTTTGGTGTCGATCTTTTCTCTCGAGCTTCCTCTAAGCGAAGCAAGAAGCTGCTCTTCTGATTCAAAACGAGATGAAAAGGTCGCGCTACTTGTTGTGTATTCAGGCATAAAGAGAAACGATCTAGCAGCAGCAGGCACAAGTGTATAAATGTCTCTTGTTAGCTGGGGCTCCACTTCCACCTTAGCTATTTGCTTAGGAGGACGCCCTCTTTTTGGCCTAGGGTTAAGTGCTTCATTTGAATAGTAAGTTTTAGCTTTAGCTTCTAAAGCGTTTCTTGCACTTTGGATGTCTTTACCTACTTTTTCTTCAAAGAGACTTACTTTGAGCTTTTCCATAAGAGGCATAGCAAGTTCCATGTCTTCTTCGAACACAAACTTGATGTCAATTTTGCGAAGCCATTCGATGATACGAATTCTTGATCTTTCATGGTAGTATTGCTGCCACTTATCAAGCTCAGTCAGATGGTCATAGATGAACTCAATAAAATTCTCACGAGATTCTTTGGCCCCAATGATATCAAGGAGCTTTTCCTTGGTATCGATATCGTATACTTTTTCGTTGACGAACCCTTCCATGAACTTCTTAGTTTCATAGTAGGTAAGTTTGGGAACAATTTCATAACGATCAGGATGACCGAGAAGTTCTTTTTCTAAAGCTTCAATTTCTTCTTGGCTCTTATCAAGGTCTACATAGACCAAAAATCCTTCGATTTTATCTAAATATAAGTCTCTTTCATCGTCTGATTTAGAGAAAGCGTCCATAAGGCGGTGATAGCGCAAGATCAGCGGTTGCTGGGGCACTGGATATTTTGTTTTTGACATGAATGAATCCTAACTAGCAGTAGGTAAATGGGCTTTATTTTTTTCGTATTGTATCACTGAAACAGGATTTCGTCATCTGCTCTTTTTCAGAGAAGAAAAGAGATAGTGCATAACAGATTTATTTATGTAATCTCGATGAATAAACTGGATTCTTATAATATTAAAATTTTTAATTTAAAAAAATTAAAAATTTATTTAATCTCATTATTAAAGTATAAATATGTATAATATAACCAAATGGTTCAAAAAAGGTTTATTATGACAGCAGTTTCCACAACCCCAGCTTTCACCCCGCTAGATCGTTATTATTTTTCTCAGTATTGTCCGATAAATCGGACTCCTCTACAAGACGCTCTAACAGAGTTAGGACGAAAACTTCCCCGATATCAAGATCATGCAGACGGGTTTTCTGCGAGAACTTTTCGAAGAATTCATGATCTATCAGGAATTTTAGCCGTCATTAACATCATCGCCTGCATCATTCTATTTCCTTATGGCCTATGGTTCCTCTATGAAAAATATCAACACAATAAATGTGAATCTCTCTTAGCTCAGCAAACTTTTTATGACAGTGAACAAAGCCATTTTGTAGATTGGCTAAGACAAGGTGATGAAATCGGTTTAGCTCAAACACAAAGACAACAACCTTCTTTTCCAGGTGTACTTGAAGCTCTAGAAGCTCTCAAAACCCATACTCAAATTGGAAGTGTTTTTAGCAGTCCTACTACGATTGAAAAGACGATTAGCGAAAGTAAAATGGACGTATTTCCTGCAGGAGTTGTCTATGGAAGCCTTTTTGCTGATACTCGGACTCTTTACGCTAGTGATAGAGGTGTTGCCATGAAAATCTACGTAAATGGTGAGCCTCAAATTATGGCTCTATACTATCGCAATCAGGGTTTATCTATACCGGAGCCAACGCTTTCTCTATATATCTATAAAAAAACAGCAGATGGATGTAGTTCACAATCTGGATCTATTCCGGCAGCAAACACGGAAGCTGTAAAAAACTTGATCACGCTTTTCCATCAGCTAGGGCGTTTCGGCCATGCTACAGTTAGCCATGCTTCAGGATCATCTTCAGAGAAGCTCATCCATATTGGGACAACAGCAGGATCCACTCTACCATCTCTAGTGTTACCAGTAATAAGAGAAATCACTCTTCCTGGCTTAAGTTAATTTTTTTGTTAATCTTCCCCCTAAAGCAGGAATTTGCGCTTGTTTTTAGGGGAAAGTTTTCTTATAATTCCCCCTTTTACCCCCTGATTTCTTATGCTTGATATTAAGCTTTTAAAAAAAGATCCCAAAGCTTTTGAGAAAAAGCTCCGGACAAAAGACCCTGAAATTCGCCTAGGCCCTGTTCTTGATAGTTACGATCTCTTTTGCGAGATCAAACAAGATCTAGAGGTAAAACAAGCGGCGATGAATGAATCTGCAAAACTCATCGGTGAAAAGAAAAGAGCAAAAGAGGATATTTCAGGACTGACCGAAGAGCTCTCGGTGCTAAAAGAACAAATTGCTGAAGGCAATGAAAAACTGCGCAAGGCCGAAGAGGTCTATATAGATCTTTTAGCCCGCCTTCCTAACCTTCCTATAGATGATCTCAAAGTCTCTTTAGATCCCAAAGAAAATGTCTGCATTAAAACAGTGGGTGAAAAACCTCATTTTCATTTTCCTTTTAAAAACCATGTAGAGCTCAATGAAAAACTCCACCTTTTTGACTTTCAAAGAGGGGCGAAAATATCAGGATCTGGATGGCCTGTTTATAAAGGGATGGGAGCTCGTATTGAATGGGCCCTCATCAATTTGATGATTGAGACTCACCTACAGCATGGCTTTGAGTTTTGGATGGTCCCTCACCTTGTTCATCCTCATATTATGTATGGCTCAGGACAACTCCCAAAATTTGATCATCAAATTTATAAGATTACGGACAAAGACTATCAGCTCTACCTCCTTCCAACAGCAGAAGTTGCTTTAAACGGCCTTCACTATGATGAAATCATGAATGAAAGTGACCTTCCGAAAAAATATATTTCTTACACTCCTTGCTTCAGAAGAGAAGCAGGAGCCGCTGGATCTCAAGAAAGAGGACTTATTCGCATCCACCAGTTCAACAAAGTAGAAATGTTTGCTTTTGTGACTCCTGATAAGAGTGAAGGGATGTTTGAAGAAATGCTATCATGCGCTGAGCGCATTTTGGAAAAGCTCGAGCTCCACTACCGCAATATGCTTCTTGTGACAGGAGACACATCGTATGCTGCTGCTAAAACTGTTGATGTAGAAGTGTGGCTCCCAGGGCAAAATCGTTACTACGAAGTCTCCTCAGTATCAAACTGCACTGATTTCCAAGCTCGCAGATCGAAAACGCGTTACAAAGATAGCGAAAAAAAGACTCAATTCGTCCATACATTAAACGGATCTGGGCTTGCGACCTCAAGACTGATGGTTGCACTGCTTGAGAACAACCAGCAAGCTGATGGCTCAGTGATCATACCTAAAGCACTTCGCCCTTATCTAGGTGGGGTAGATCGTATCCATCCTAGCTAACTAAAGTCCACGAACAAGGAAATCCTTGCTTGTGGACTTTTTTTAAGTATCTTCCAAGAACAACCAGAAAGTAGACAATCACCCATTCCTTATTTTATACTAAAACGGATATTGCTATTTTAGTAATGACTCACTACATAGTAAAATCATAGGCAACTGTTAACTTAAGCAAGAGGCTCTTTGTGAACGTATTTGATTATATGAATTTTTTAGATCATTCACCGACCGCGTGGCATGCATCGAAAGAAATTGGAAATCGTTTAGCAAATGCAGGATTTATTCCTCTAGATTGGGATGAACTTTGGCAGCTTGAAAAAGGAGAGCGTTACTTTCTTGAGAAAAATGGGTTTTTGATGGCTTTTGCTTTGCCTAAAGAAACCCCGGACAGGATGGTTGTTTTAGGGTCTCATACTGATAGCCCAGCACTTAAACTCAAACCTGTGGGAAGATCTTCTCAAAAAAATATGCTTTCTCATGGCATCGAGGTATATGGAGCTCCCCATCTCAGTTCATGGCTTGGAAGAGATTTATGCTTAACCGGGATTGTTCATTATTTGAATGATCAAGGGAAAAGAGACTCTCACCTAGTTCACCTCACAGAGCTGCCGGTTGTTATTCCTCATCTCGCAATCCATCTGGATAGGAATGTGAATGAAAATGGCCACAAGTTAGACCGTCAAAAGCACCTTTGCCCTTTACTTACGATTTCTTCCAAAGAGACAAACAGCTTAGATCTGATTGAAAAAGCTCTCCATCAAGAAGTCGCGATGAAGCAGATCCTTGGATGGGATCTCTTTTTTGTGCCTGCAGAAAAAGCGCGTCTTGTTGGTTTTGATCAACAGCTCCTTGCTTCCTATCGAATTGATAATCTTTCAAGTGTGTACGCAAGTTTATATGCCATGGTGCATGCTAAATACGCTCACAATATTCTTCCTTTAGCTTTGTTTTGGAATCATGAAGAAATAGGCTCTGGCACTGCTGAAGGTGCTTTGGCCCCCTTCTTTGAAGACTTCATCAAGGTCCTTGCTAAGATGTATAACATCGAAGATTTTGATTACATAAAATGGAAACAAGCGTCTCTTTGTATTTCTGCTGATGCATCGCATGCTTTGCATCCAAATTATCCTGAAAAGCATGATGAGAGCTCTCCTCCACTCCTAGGAAAAGGGATTGTGATCAAGTATAACGCAAACATGCGCTACGCAACGATGGGAGAAACTGAGTCTTTCATTAAATTATTTTGCCATCGCTACCACATCCCCTATCAACATTTTGTTTCTCATAACGAAATGCCCTGTGGGAGCACAATTGGACCTTTATTTTCACATGTAACAGGGATCCCGACTGTGGACATTGGAGTCCCTCAACTTGGTATGCATTCAGCGAGAGAAGTGATGGCTGTCGCTGATGAAACATATCTCTGCCAGCTGCTGAAAGGGGCTTTAGAATATGCAGAGCTCTAATGACTCTTCCCATTTCAAAGGAAAAACCGCTTTAGAGCATCTTAAAGAAGCGAGAAAAAAGGCGCACCGTGCCACAGAATCGATGCATGGCGTTGAACCTCCAGGACATGTTATTGCGGGAGCTGACGCAGCGAAGCAAACATCCTTTTTAGCCCTTATATTGCTCTCTGCGATGACATCTTTAAGCTTTTCATTCTCTCAAATAGCTTTATTATTTGGAGGCACTTTGCTCGGTTGGACTCTGTGGAAAGTGACCCGTACAGCTCTCATCGGATGGAGCCGTATCGAAAAATACAACAGGCTCATTTGGGAAGAGAAACATGAAATTGAGCATCACCGGGAAGAAGAAAAAGAAGAGCTTCGTGAGATGTACAAAGGAAAAGGATTTTCCGGAAAACTTCTTGATGATGTTGTTGATGTCCTTATGGCCGATGATAATCGCCTTTTACAAGTGATGCTTGAAGAAGAAATGGGCCTTGAGCTCGCTTCCTATCAACACCCTTTAAAACAAGCTTTTGGCACCTTCATAGGAATACTTTTCTCTTCAGCCCTCATCACTTTTTTTGGCACATTTGCTTTAGAAGCGGGAATCATTGGAGCCTCTATTCTCACGACACTCATCAGCTCCTATCTGATCGCGTCAACAGAAAAAAATGCTCCTTTAACCTATATGATTAGTGATTTAGCAGCGCTCATCGGAAGTGGCCTTCTTACCTATTTTCTAACCAGGACTCTCCTCTAGTGCGAATAGCAAAATGGATTCCTTATAATTTTGACGACTTTTTCTCTTCGGGGATGGAAGATGGCTTAAGCCCATTCCTCACAAAAGACTCTATGAAATGGGCTTGTAATTACACCCTTGTCTCTTCACTCTTATCAGCATTTTTCCTCTCTCTTTCTTTCGCTTTTTCATTTTTCCATAGAGATCTTTCCTATCTTTTTTTAACGTTTGTTTTCTTTTTAGTAGGAACTCCAGCTCTCAAGGCTTCAATTGAAGACCTCGCTAAATTTGATGTAAATATTGATGTGCTGATGACATTAGCTGCTTTTCTTTCCATTATTATTGGAAGTGGAATCGAAGGAGCTTTGCTTCTCGTTCTTTTTGCCATTTCTCATGCGATGGAAGATCTTGTCACCCATAAGACAAAAGCTGCCATCCAAAGCTTGCATAGGCTCTCCCCCACGATGGCAGTCATTGTTGAAGATGATGGTCACATCTACCAAAAAAGTGTCAAAGAGATCAAAACGGGCACAAAACTTCTGATTCAAGCAGGGGAGATTATTCCTTTAGATGGGCTTGTGATTGAAGGAAGCTCTTTTGTGACTCTAGTGCACTTGACAGGAGAGAGTGTTCCGATCAGCAAATTTGTAGGTGATGAGGTGCAAGCGGGCAGTCTCAATACAGACGGAACTCTTACAATTGAAGTCACAAAAATAGCGGCAGACTCCACACTATCAAAGATCATAAAGCTCATCACTGAAGCGCAAGAAGCTAAGCCAAAGCTTCAACAATTTCTAGATCGCTTTAGCCGGATTTATGCTTCTACCATTATTCTTCTCTCTGCGATTTTTATGGTTACCCTCCCCTACCTTTTAGGCATTCCCTTTGTTGGAATTGAGGGATCGATCTACCGCGCTCTTGCTTTTTTAATCGCCGCATCTCCCTGCGCCCTGATTATTGCCACTCCGACGGCGTATCTTAGTGCGATCAGCAGCACAGCTAAAAATGGGATCCTGCTCAAGGGAGGGATCACACTTGATGCCTTTGCGAAATGTACCATGATCGCGTTTGACAAGACAGGGACTTTGACAACAGGTAAACTTCGGTGTAGTCAAATAGAAGCCCTCACCCCATCATCCTTTTCAGAAAACATCGCCCTTCAGGTGGCCTATTCTCTTGAAAGATCTTCTTCCCATCCTATCGCCAAGGCGATCGTTGAAATGGGCAAAAAGAAAAACCTTCAACCCCTCACCACACAAGAAGTTAAATCTGTTGCAGGTTATGGCCTTGAAGGAGTGGTTTCCTTTGAAGGAAAACCTCACCATGCTTTTATCGGCAGCTTAGAGTTTATGCTCTCCAAAAACCCTCTCTTCTCTTCAACATTTGAGAGAAAAGAAGGATTTGTTGCCACCTATCTTTCAATCGATGGGAATATGTTTGTCTTTCATTTTGAAGATGATATACGCCCCTTCATGAAAGAAACAATTACCTCTTTGAAAAAGCTCAAAATCACTCCCATCATGCTAACGGGAGATCAAAAGAAAAATGCAGAATTTGTCGCTTCTTCTCTTGCTATTGATGCCTATTACTTTGGACTTAAACCCGATGAAAAGCTTGAAAAGGTAGCGATTTTAGCGAAAAGTCACCATCTTGCAATGGTCGGTGACGGAATTAACGATGCCCCCTCTTTAGCAAGAGCTCATGTCGGGATTTCCATGGGAGAAATAGGCAGTAGTAGCGCAATTGAAGCATCTGATATCGTATTACTTAAAGACGATATCCGTCTGATTCCATGGCTTTACCAAAAATCGCAAAAAACTCTTCGGATCATTCAGCAAAACCTAACTCTTGCTTTGGGAGTCATTTTCCTGGCAACAACCCCGGCACTCTTGGGTTTCATTCCTTTATGGATGGCGGTCGTTCTGCATGAAGGAGGAACTGTCATCGTTGGATTAAATAGCCTTCGGCTACTGAATAAATAATAGTTTATATTATTAATTGATTTTGTGTTATTAATCAAATTAAGAGAAGCGTTTAATTTACTCTATATTTCTGTATTAATACTATGAAAAACAAAGATCACATCGGCAGACTGACAAAGCAACAACTCTTAGAGGCTACAGCCCGAGAGAGTTCCCGCTTTGAAGAATTCTACCTTTGGCTTGATAAGCACATGTCTACAAGCTTCTTCGAAGAGATTGAGGCTCCTAAGTTGATCTTGATCACCCACCATTTGATGAACCTACCTGAGCAAGATTTTTTTACTCAGATCCATTTTAAACATGGGGCGATTGTCATCTGCCTTGATGCCCCCGACGCAGATATAACAATACTTAAACACTTTCATCTCTATGACATAAAAAGCTATCAAACCTTCCTATCTGACGCTCCCCCTCCTTTTGAAGCTGTAGATCAAAAGCTTCGAATTGCTTTTGTTTACTTTTCCTCTTTTATAGATACGGCGCCACCTGTTTCTCTTCCAAGCGACAAACTAGCGTCCCTTTACGAGCAAATTAAGGAAAAAAATCCTTCGATCACCTATCAACAATTTGAACAAGCTCTGCAGGGGATCGACCAGCGGTTCTTTAGATCCCTTAATACAGAAAGGCTCATGAGAGCTATTGACCTCTATCATAGGGCTCTTACGAGGGACTACTGCCAGTACGAGATCATGTACAACGAGGACTACAAGGAAAAAGTGAACGAATCCCCTTCACTTCAAATTGTCCTTAGTTGGAAGAACCCACCTAAGCACCGCTTTTTATATCGCGTTCTCAAAATGGTCTATCGACATAACATGGCGATGAAACGGATCAACATGGCCCTTATCCCTCTTCATGATAGTGAAGACAACTCGATTATGATCATGTCGCTAGGACTTCACGGAATGAATGATGAGCCCGCCTGGGAAGCGTGTGACTTAAGTGACTTCCTCCAAGAACTTGTGACCCTTAAGTATTTCGATGATCAAGACTTGATAGAGTCTACTTTTGTACAAACGAAAATTCTCACAGGAAATGAAGCGAATCTTCTTCGAAGCATGATTTACTTTATTCATCAGCTTCTTTTGCATGCTGATCCAAATCTATACTCTTTAGCCCATATAGAAGAGGGGCTCTGTCGCCATCCTGATCTGATCGTAAAACTCTGCAAAGCCTTTGCCTATCGATTTCATCCTGTCCTAGTTCAAAAAAACACCTATGAAAAAGAGAGGAATGAACTCCTTAATTTGATCGGTAGCTTAGATACTGGACACCCAGTGAACGACACCAGGCGACGAAATATTTTGTTTCAAGCGGTCTACTTTGTCGACTACACCCTAAAAACGAACTACTACAGAAACAACAAAAGTGCTCTAGCATTCCGCTTAGACCCTATGATCTTAGAAAAGCTCCCTTATGAGCGCAAAGAACGCTTTCCAGAGATTCCTTATGCCATTTTCTTTGTGAAAGGAATGTCATTTATGGCCTTCCACATACGTTTCAAAGATCTTGCAAGGGGCGGAATACGTACCGTCATTCCGAGCAAAATCGAACAAATGATTGTAGATCGCAATAACGTTTTTTCTGAGTGCTATAATCTCGCTTATACACAACAGAAGAAAAACAAAGATATCCCCGAAGGAGGTGCTAAAGGGGTTATTTTCCTCAATCTGTTTGAACAGCTCGAATCAGAAGCAAAGATCTACTCTCATGACCTCACCCTTCAATCGGTGGATCCTGCGATCATTAGGCAGAGAGTAGAACAGTTTCGCAGTAAACAGCGCTCTATCTACTTGTATCATTGTCAACGCTCTTTCGTTCATAGCATTTTAACTCTTGTGAATTGTCATGATGACGGATCTCTCAAAGCGAAAGATGTGATTTCCTACTACCATCTTCCTGAATATCTCTATTTTGGCCCTGATGAAAACATGCACAATGTGATGATTGAGTGGATTGCGGAGTACAGTAAGTTTGTGGAATATAAGCCAGGCTCTGCCTTCATTTCATCCAAGCCTAGAGCTGGTATCAATCACAAAGAATATGGCGTTACATCTTTTGGTGTGAATGTCTATATGCATGAAGCGCTCAAATTCATAGGAATCGATCCTGAAACGATGCCTTTTACTGTAAAGATCACTGGTGGTCCTGATGGGGACGTAGCGGGAAATCAGATGCTTAACCTCTATAAGTACTATCCCCATACAGCCAAGTTGATTGCAGTGACTGATATCTCAGGCACGATCAATGATCCTAGTGGTCTTGATCTTGAAGAGATTGTGAAGCTCTTTAAAGAAGGAAAACCAATACGCCACTATCCTCCTGAAAAGCTATCTGATGGTGGTTTTCTCCTTGATATGTTCACAAAAAGAGAAGAATCATCCTACACCCAACAAACCCTTTGCTATCGCAAGCTCAAAGGAGAATTAGTGCAAGAGTGGCTCTCAGGTAGTGAGATGAATCATATTTTCCGCTATAACGTCCACCAAACCGTAACAGATGTCTTTATTCCAGGTGGTGGAAGACCAAGGACTCTGAATGCTTCTAACTACAAAGAATTTTTAACGCCTGAAGGGACTCCCACCTCAAAAATCATCATAGAGGCTGCGAACCTCTACCTCACAGCTGAAGCGAGGTATGCCCTTGAAGAAAAAGGGGCTTTAATCATAAAAGACAGCTCTGCAAATAAGGGGGGGGTGATTTGTTCATCATGTGAAGTTCAAATAGGCCTTGTACTATCTGATGAGGAATTCATCGCTCAAAAACCTGAGCTCATGAAGGATGTATTAGGATTTATTTATGACAAGGCCTACCTAGAAGCCCAGCTTATGCTGCGCACAAGAAAAGAAACAAACCTCTCGATGATTGATATTTCTGATAAAATTTCAGAAAAAATCAACTCCTATACCTATGAAATTCTTGATTATCTAACGCCGCTGACTCTTTCTAAAGATCCTCAAGATCCCAATGTAAGATGCCTTTTGAAATACTCTTTACCTAAGCTCTCAAAAGAATATCAAAATCGGATTTTAGATCTGATCCCTGAGAGTCATAAAAAAGCGATGATCGCCTGTTATATTGCCTCTCAGCTTGTGTATACGAAGGGAACAAGCTGGTCACCTAGGCTGATTGATGTTCTTCCTCTCGTCATCAGATCGCTCATAGGATGATACTTTACCATGCTCTCTTATGGACACCCTCTTTGGCAAAGAGAAAAATCGTGATGAATGAATCTTTTATTGTAACCAAAGCCCCATCTTCCTGGTCCACAATACCGTTGATATTGTCTAGATAGAATTCTAGGAAAGCTTCAGCCCCAGATAGCTCTTTGCCTGTGATTTCTCTGCTTACGATCGCAGCAAGAGTGGATAGAGAAACAGGAAGTGTGGTAATGATGGCAATACCTAATCTGCCCGCGACTTCAGCCAATGAGAATACAGTAGCACCCAAAGAAATGATCGATCCAATTCTAGAATAAGGCTTATCAGCCACTTTTTCTAAGGCTAAGTCCCATAAGCTACCAACAACTGATATACTATAATCCATATTTCCCCCTTTAAAAACAAAGCCCTCAAAAGAGGGCTTTTAGAACTTTTACAATCTCATCGAATTAGCAGTTAGGTACGGTAAACAACCGCTGTTCCACCGGGAGCTACTCCATCAGCATATCCGGCATATAATGGTCCTCCTGCATATCCACCTGCTGCTGATAAGGTTGATCCTGCATGATAATATGCTGTAGCGGGTGCTGCCGCAGGAGCTCCTCGACTCTCTTTAGCCTGAAGTCTAAGAAAGTCAGCGTGAGCTAAAGCTTGAGCTGCTTGGGCTTGCATCGCAACTTTATTGGCTGCATTATACTTATTCTGAGCTGCCGCATGAGCGGGTGTACTAGGGCGCGCTGCTTCTAATTGAGCGTATGCAGCTTGACATTCTGCAGTAGTTTCTCTAGCTTTTTCACCAGCGGCCTGCAAAATTTGATAAGCCTCATCTGCTGTTTTAGGCACTTTTCTGAGGCCATAAATAGCTGTATTGAAAATGTCACAGACTAAAATCCCGATCATTTTAAAAGATCTCCCAGCAAGGCTGACATTTTGACCAAGACTTCTAATCCATGGTTCTGCACTAGTACTTGCATGAGCATCTATCCGTTTTTCTAGTGCATGGATGATGTTAGCGACCACATAAGCTGGAGAAGAAAGAATCGCAAAAGCAACTCTGCCTACTGCTTCAATAACGCTTGCGATCGCTCCGCCAAAAGCGGCTACAGCGTATACTCTTCCGAAAGAAGTCCCTTGAACTCTTTCTTTTATACTCTCCATGCACCCTTCAGTAAAAGTAGATAGAGGTCTTTGAACTGGTTGGGCCGCGTAATCAGCAGCTGCAGATGCCATAGTTTAATCCTTTGTTATTTTAATTTTCGTTACAATTATATCATAAAATCCTTTTTTAAAATATGAAAGGAACGTTTTACACAAATTAAAATAATTTATTTACAATAGTTATTTTAGAAATAAAAAAACCACGAATAGAAATTATTCGTGGTTATAGATTCAAAAAAATTTATCTATTATGAGCTGCGAAGGGATTTGCATCTCTTTCAAAGGCTTGTTTTGCCAACTGCTGTTGAGAAAGAGCCATTGTCACAAAACCACCCTCACCATAACTAGTCACGTTATATTCAGAAGGTGCAAACTGAGTGCTTCTCCAAACGAGTGAGAAAAGAGGTATAGACACAGCATCGCCTAATGCATCAATAAATTGTCTTTGATAAAAGCTTACAAAAGCCTTAGCGCTATCATTTTTTATAAAAGAAGCAACTGCAGCAGGGATAGCGAGAAAAAGAGCGCCGATGGCTCTAATAGCCGCTTCAACGATAGCAAAGGGAATTGCAGGGATCGTAACAGCTGCTCTAGCTGATTTATCAAAAGGTCTAGCAGCTCCATATTCGTCGCTTTTTGGAGCTTCAAGCGTACCAGAAAACCAACTATCCACATATCTTCTAACATAAGATGATTCAATAATCATAAATAATTCCTTGTTTTATTTGTTTATGTAAATATTTTAACACATATTAAAATAAACAATATTAATTAAAATAATTTATATAATAAAAAACCCACAAATATTTAATTTGTGGGTTCAAGAAATTTTTTGCTAGATTTCTACAGTCTTACTCGTCACTACCGTTATGTCCATAAATTAGATTAGGAACGCAATTTACAACGCTTTTTACTAACGTAGAAAGAGTGTCTTTAATAGCTGAAGCGTTATCAGTATAAACAGCAAGTGTTCTAGCTGCTACTGTACCTTCCCCAGGATTGCCCTTTTGAGAGAAGCCACCCTCTATACCTCTAATAGCTGCTACAACTGCAAAAAATGGGGAAGAAATGATGGCAAAGACACCTCTCACAGCACTTTCAACAATAGCTCCAATACCCGAAGCTAAATCAGCAAGACACATGAGTCTAGAAAACATTAATCCTTTTGTTTCACCTAATCTAGTATCTGCTGAAAGCTTTTCACTAGCAAACTCTCTAAACTGTAATGTTAATGATTGGTTAATATTCATAGTTTTTCCTCAACTTATATTTAATTTCATCAATAATTATAAATTAATAATTATTAAAAGTATGAAATTAAAATTATTTATATAATAAAAAAAACCACAAGTTTATAACTTGTGGTTTTGAAAGCAAATAAATCCTTAATGAATTTAGACTACACTTTCCATATTAGCTTTGCCAAGGTCTGAACTTCCTGGCATACCTGCTACAGTTGCGCTTTTTTAGCTTCTTCTGCATTAGATGAATCTGCTTTTTTAGCAGGAACTGAGCCGCTTCCTAAAATGAGCGTTGGGATCGCCATGATTAAACCATAAGCTGCTATACCGTGAGAAACAAGAGCACCCATAGCATTTGAAGAAAGAACGTTGATTGTTCTTCTGGCGAGTGTAGAGTCTTCTTCTGTTGATTTTTCAAGTTTTACAACAATCGCAGCAACAGCTAAAGCAGGAGAAGAAAGCACAGCAAAAATCGTTCTTGCTACACCTTCTACAGTCCCTGCGATGAAAGAAGCTACATAAGCAAGTCCTAATACCCTAGAGTATTTTGTGTTTTGTAAAGCCCCTGCTGCAGCATATGTATACTTGCAAGTTTCTGAGGTGCTTACGACATTAATTAGTGTTGAAACTATTGAAGGTCCATAAATAGCCATATTTTTTCCTTTTTTGAATAATTTGTTTTATGACTAATATTTTAATATAATTATTAATTTACTTGTTTAATTAAAATTATTATTATTTTGTTTTTCAATAAAAAATTTGTTAATTTTTTGTGAATTTCCAAAAAAAGAGTATAATAAATTAAAAAATAATATCTCATTATATTGTATATAAATGGCTTATGAATGTATTTAAGCAGATGAAAGGTTTGAGTGCTAAAAAATATTGCATGGCGGATTATCTTTTGCTATAATCCTAAAGCATGAGAAAGAACAATTTGAAGAAAAACCCCAAGAAAGAGAGAGAGAAGAAGGTCCTACTCGGCCTTGTGGACCTCTATATTCGCACGGGGAAACCTATTGGATCTAACACGCTGAAAGAGAGTGGTTTTGAAGCCATTAGCTCTGCTACGATCCGTAACTACTGCTCTAAACTCGAGGAAGAGGGATACTTAGTCCAGCACCACACCTCTGGGGGCAGAGTACCGACAGACCTTGCCTATAAGTTCTACGCTAGGGCGATGATTGACCATATCAATGTTGAGCCTCAAATCGACCTTGGCCTACATGAGATGCTCTTTAAAGAGACCCAGGCGATTAATATCTATCTTGAGCAATCTTTAGATTACTTATCTAAGGTCACAGGGTGCGCCTCCTTTTTATCCTCCCCGATCTTCGACCAAGACTTTATCTGTGGCATCAGACTCGTCTCTTTAGATGCGACCAGGGTTTTATGTGTCATATTGACCCATTTTGGCTTTGTCCATACAGAGGTGATCTATTCTCAGGTAAAACTCAGCGGCTTTTCTTTAAGACGTATTGAAGAGTTTTTTGCCCAAAAGCTTGCAAATTTACCGCTGCAGGAGCTCTCAGACGAAGAAAGAGCTTTTGCTGAGCGCTGTTTCCATGAAATAGCCCTTAGAAACATCGTACAAATCGGCAGCCCCCAAAAAGGGATGATTTACAGAGCGGGCCTATCTGAATTATTAAATTATCCTGAGTGTCAAGATACAAATGTCCTAGCAAACGCCCTTCGACTTTTTGAAAAACCCTCTCTCATGAGTTCTCTTCTTAAAGAAACTCTGCAAGGTAGATCTCTTAAGTTTTGGATTGGAAATGACCTCAGCGCTTATACCATCGAAGGAGAAGGTTTTGCCCTAGTGAGCGTCCCCTACTTTATCCACCAAAAACCTGTTGGGGCGATCGCGATCTTAGGTCCGTCGAGAATGTATTACCCGAAAATGTTTGGCCTATTATCATCTTTATCTCGATATCTTTCGGAAAGTTTAACAAAGAGTATCTATAAATTTAACATTGCATGGCATCCCTCTCAATTCGATGGGGACTATCCTGTAAAAACCCTCGATCATGGTTCTCGCATGATCGAAGATATGCGAACATAAGGAGACTGAATGGACCAAGAAAACGACAAAAGATGTAGCGAGGAAGAGACATGCTGCTCTCACCATGAGAGTTGTGAGACCGAAAAAAGCGCTCAGCAAAAAGCAGAAGAAGAAGCTTTTGAATTTAAAAACAAATACTTCCTCCTTCTAGCCGAGCTTGAGAACACTCGCAAGAGACTGCAAAAAGAAAAGCAGGACATGATGAAGTTTGCTGTGGAAAACGTGCTTGCAGACTTTTTAAATCCAATTGAAAGTATGGAAAAAGTCATGGGCTTTAGTGACCAAATGTCCCAAGAAACCAAAAACTGGGTGTTTGGTTTTAAGATGCTTTTTGAGCAACTGAGAAGCGTCCTTTCAGAGCATGGTGTTGTCGCTTACGATAGCGTTTGACCCTCATCTTCATGAAGCTGTCGAAGTAGAAGAAATTGAAGAAGGGAAAGAAGGACAAATCGTTGCTGAGTTTGCGAAAGGGTACAAGTGTGGCGAAAGAGTACTGCGCCCAGCCCGCGTAAAAGTGACTAAATTAAGAGTGGCTGAGCCGCAAGCTAGCGAATAAAAAGTTATAAAAATATTAGGAGAACAAATCGTATGACATCCAAGAAAAAATCTGGAAAAATCATTGGAATCGACCTCGGAACAACCAACTCATGTGTTGCTGTTATGGAGGGAGGCCAAGCGAAAGTTATTGCTAACGCTGAAGGAACAAGAACAACACCTTCTATCGTAGCATACAAAGGAAATGAAAGACTTGTAGGAATTCCTGCAAAGCGACAAGCGATCACGAACCCTGAAAAAACGATTTACTCATCGAAGCGATTCATTGGAAGAAAAGCCGCAGAAGTTCAAGGGGAAATCAAAATGGTTCCCTACAAAGTGACTTCTAACCCCAATGGAGATGCAGTTTTTGAAGTTGATGGCAAACTTCTCTCCCCTGAAGAAGTTGCTGCTCAAATCCTCATCAAAATGAAGGAAACAGCAGAAGCTTATCTAGGAGAAGAAGTGACAGAAGCTGTTATTACAGTTCCTGCTTACTTTAACGACTCTCAAAGACAATCTACAAAGGACGCGGGTAAAATCGCAGGACTTGAAGTTAAAAGAATTATTCCTGAGCCCACAGCGGCTGCACTCGCTTACGGTCTGGATAAACAAGGGCAAGACAAAAAAATTGCTGTCTTTGACCTCGGTGGTGGTACTTTTGACGTCTCAATTCTTGAGATCGGTGATGGTGTTTTTGAAGTACTTGCCACAAATGGTGACACACACCTTGGTGGAGATGACTTTGATGACAAAATCATCCGTTGGATGGTCAGTGAATTTAAAAAAGAAACAAACATCGATTTAACGCAAGACAAGATGGCCCTCCAGCGTCTAAAAGATGCTGCTGAGAAAGCGAAAATTGAACTTTCAGGCACATCTTCTACCGAGATCAATCAGCCGTTCATTACGATGGATGCCTCTGGTCCAAAGCACCTTTCTTTAACGCTCACTCGCGCTAAACTCGAAGAGCTCACTCATGATCTCATTGAGAGATGCGTAGGCCCTTGCCGCAAAGCACTTCAAGATGCAAATCTTAGCAAAGTAGATGATGTGATCTTAGTGGGTGGTATGACACGTATGCCTGCTGTTCAAGCGAAGGTTAAAGAAATCTTCAACATGGAACCACACAAAGGGGTAAACCCTGATGAAGTGGTAGCGATTGGCGCTGCAATCCAAGGTGGTGTTCTTGTAGGAGATGTCAAAGATGTACTTCTTCTTGACGTCATTCCTTTAACTCTTGGTATCGAAACACTCGGTGGTGTACTCACTCCGATTGTTGAGAGAAACACAACAATTCCTGTGCAGAAGAAACAAGTCTTCTCTACAGCTTCTGACAACCAGCCTGCTGTAACGATTGTTGTACTTCAAGGTGAGCGTCCGATGGCTCGAGACAACAAAGAGATTGGTCGTTTTGATCTTACAGAAATCCCTCCAGCACCGCGTGGAACACCACAAATTGAAGTGGCGTTTGACATTGATGCTGATGGTATCTTGCATGTTTCTGCGAAAGATTTAGGATCTGGGAAGCAACAAAAGATCCGTATCGAAGCCAAATCAGGTCTTAGCGATACAGAAATCGATCGCATGGTGAAGGATGCTGAAGCTCACAAAGAAGAAGACAAAAAGAAAAAAGAAGTCGTCGACGTAAGAAATGAAGCTGACGCTACCCTCTTTAGAGCAGAAAAAGCTCTTAAAGATTATAAGGATAAAATACCAAGCCAGATCGCTAGTGAGATCATGAGCAAAGTAGAAAGCCTTAAGCAAGCGATGGAGTCCAGCCAAGTTGACGCGATGAAAAATGCCACAGCTGAGCTGAGCTCGGTTATGCAAAAAATTGGTGAAGAACTTGCAAAAGGGGCAGGCCCCTCAGCAGGAGCTCCTCATGCTCATGCAGGCCCTCAGCCAGGCGCAACCTCTCAGAAAAAATCTGACGAGATGGAAGAAGCTGAAGTGGAAATCATCGACGAAGAGAAGAAATAAACCTTGTTTAGTTTCTTTGGATATCAAAAACCCCCTCATAAATGAGGGGGTTTTCTATTTTTACACTACCTAGCAGGAAGACCTGTAGTTTTTAGAATCTGAGAAGCACGCGAAAAGATACTATCTTCAGGATGATCCCCTCCATTTTGTCTCATGCACCACAAAGGCACCGTGACTTGAAGGACGATATCCACGTTGAATCGATCTTCAGTATCTCTCCTAGATGGATCCACCAAGCAAATTTCCCTACTCATATGGATACCAAACCTTTTACCTTGTTCAGAAGAGGCAAAATGTAGGGCTCTTGCAATCATTTTCATGACACTACTTAAGCATTTTGTTACTTTCTTACCTTCTTCTGATCCATGAAGTATCAAGTTTCTTTCTAGACTGGCATTCCCCTTTTTTGCTTGACCTTCTAGAGAGGGTGAGAGGATCAAGCAGTCTCCCAAAATGAGCCGAAAATTGGAAAGCCGAAAGGTTATGGCTTTGAGCCTGGTGTCACTATAGTCTATTCTAGAGGAGGTATAGGCCAGCTGATTCAATACAGCGCAACCAAGAGTATTGATATCGGAGGTCTTCTCTAAAAAGGCATAACGGAGAATGCAGTAATTTGCTGTCATTTTTTTTCCCCGTTTTTCGGCGAGTTTCTCCGTGTTTTGATTTTTTCCCACAAAAACTATCTGGCCACATCTTGTCAAACCAGGATCATAACCACGCTCTAGTTCTAAAGGAGTTAAATGGCTTCGGAGAGGATTACTGAGCCCCGTCTCAAATTTGTGTCTTATATATGTAAAAGGATACTCAGGAAGTGCTGATATTGGTGCTGCCATAGAAAATCTTCATTAAAGAAAAGAAAAAATATAGTTGAAAAAGCCTGTTTTTAACAAACAAATCCAATAGAGCTGCAATAAATTATTGATTACTTTGACAGCTACTAAGCTTAAGGTTCTTCGGTAATTGTATAGCGACCATCAGGATCTAGAATTTCTGCCGCGCGCAGAAAAACATTTGAACGAGGATCACCTGAGGCGTTGGCTCTCAAATCTTCGGGTGAAGGAAGAACATCAAGACTTACGTCGTAGCTCATCGGAGAAACTCTTCTGACGAGTGTAGTCATTCTGAGAGAGCAGCTTTTATCTTGTTCTCTCTCTGCTTCAGATAAGGCTGTGATGACAAGTCTAACAATGCCACTATAGAAGCTTTCAACTTGCCTCAGCTCTGGGGCGTGCCTTGTTGTAAACATGACTTCTGATGCAAGTTCTGGACTCCTAACTTCGGTGCCTTCTGGGCCCCATAGTCGTTGTCGCGGATAAGGCATTGTTAAACGAAAATTCGTGACAAGAAAACGAGGACTTTCAGTAGAAGATCCTGTAGGCGATCTTGTTCGATCTGCAATAATCGCTAAATGATCAAAAATAGCCACAGCAATTCGATTCATATCATGGGTTTTAATAAAGCATGTGTAGGGAAGACTTGATGAGCGACGCTCTTCATAGGCATAGGGCCCAAACCCCCAATACGTTGATCGACGGGTGACAAAGTGGATCCTTCCTGATTTGGCGCCTGTAAAACCCATTTCAGTTTCTTCTGTAGTCAGCTCCCTCACTTTGGCAGGGGAGCTTAAAAAATAGGCAAAAAGATCTCTTTCTGGCGCAAAAGGAAGATATGATATTTCCATATAGCCTAGAAAATCCTTTGGAAGACTCTCATGACATCGTGATATGTCACGAATATAAAAAACAGGATCATAAGGACTACAAAAGGAAGGATCATCCTTTCCATGATTTTTGCTTTGATCGGTTTCCCTGTCACAATCTCCCAAATGGCAAAGCAAATATAACCTCCATCGAGGACAGGGATCGGAAGTAAGTTTGTAAGGCCAAGACCTAAGCTAATCATCCCAAGCCAGTAGAGGGCTTCTTTAACGCCAAGGCTCCAGCCATGTTGCATGACTTGGACAAAGCCTACAGGACCTGACATCCATTTAGGGTGTAAAAGTCCAGTGAAGAGGGCGCCTATTGTACGCGCCATCTCAGTGACCACTTGATAGAAGAGAGTCCAAGGAGCTGGATTGTAGACAACATCTTTATCTTGCAAAGCTATACCTAATACAAGACGATTTTGGTAGGTTTCAAAAGTATCATGAGCTTTTTGTTTTTCTTTGAGATCTGCAATACTTTCAATTTTCTTCAAAATGGCTTCGTTTCTTGCATCCACGATCCCCTGTTTCTTTTCGGTTCTTGGGAAATCTTTTTGAGGAATAGGGGTGACAGGACTTAAACGATAGAGTGACCCTATATGGTTTGTCTTAGAAATTCCAATTTTTGAAGTAAGGTCTTTAAGGTCTTTCCAATTGACTGAATGGAGAAACATTTCATCTTGGTTTTTCCAGGTCATTCCTTTGACATATGAATGAGAGCGATCAACAATAATCTGAACTTTCTTTTGCTGAATTTGGCGCAAAAAATCATAAGAATTATCAACAGATATACCATCTACGGCCAAGATCTTATCCCCTTTTTTGAGGGGCTGATCTAGGGTACTCGTTGAAGGGGAGGTCATAAAAGGACGTTGTTTTGCTTCATCGTCGATGTAGGCAACACTCCCTTGAACTAAGCAGTGTGAATCAAGGTCATAGGGTATAAAGATCGCATCTTTGATATCACCTTTTAGAGAGGCCTCATGTTGCCAATCAATCAGTTCAGCTTTTTGATCTTGGGATAACCGAAGATCTTTGATAGCAAGGCGGGGTACTCGAACATGGAAAATTTCATGATCTCTTTGGATGGTAACAAGGGAAGTTCTTTGGTTTACAATCGACTGGAGTTGTGGAATAGAAAAGATGTTTTCTCCATCGACCCAAATGATACGGTCTTCAGCTTCAATCCCACTTCCATACATAGGAGACCCTTTGGGAATAGGATTTTTTCTTCCATCGGGAAAAGGCTCATAGACTAAAAACATGGCGGGTGAGAGAAATCCAAAGGTTTGGAAATCGTTGCTTGCCTGAGGATGAGCATAAAGGGGAACATCGAGCTGGAAAGGGGTACGAGTGGATGTGAAATAATTGATGTGCTCTCCAGACACTTTAACCTCTTTCTTATCAAGAACGCTGCTATAGATAAGGTCATGAAACCCCTTATACGGATGTCCATCGATGGCTGAAACCGTATCACCTACACGAAGTCCTTCATGGTAAGCTTGGGATTTAGGATCTACAAAACCAACAATCTTCGTAAATTCAGCAAAAGGCTTGAGTCTTCCACCTAAAAAGAAAATCGCTGTGAAAGCAATGAGGGCAAAGATCATATTGACAACAGGGCCTGCTAAAGCCACTTTAATACGATCGATAGGGCGAGCGCCAAAGAAACCATGCTTGATCAAATGAGGTTCAATATTCCCCTCTTTTTCCATTCCAGCAATTTTGACAAAACCGCCGAAGAATAGGTAACAAATTTGCCAGCGGACTCCTTGAAACACAAAGGTAAAAAAAGGTTTCCCGAATCCAATGCTGAATACTTCAACCTTCATTCCGACTCGTCTTGCAACGATATAGTGTCCCAGCTCATGTATAAATACTAGAAATCCCAGTCCAATAATTCCTAGAAGAATGTAAAAAAGGTTGGTCATTGTACTCTCCTACTGCATGTGTTCGCGAAGGCATTTGCGTGCCCATTGATCTTGCTGCATGACTTCTTCTACTGAGGATAGCTCAATAGGCTGATATTTCTCCATGAGATCCTCTATAGTATCTCCGATCTGCGTCCAGCCGATCCTTTTTTGAAGAAAAAGGGAGACGCATTCCTCGTTCACTGCATTCATAAAGCATGACATACTTTTGCCTATTTTTAAAGCATCATATGCAAGGCGAAGGCATTTAAACCGACTCAAATCGGGAGGAGAAAGATCAAGACGAAGGATCTGTGATAAATCTAAAGTTGAGAAATTCCCTGGTTTTCTTTCGGGATAAAGAAGGCAATGTTGAATAGGGGCTTTCATAGAAGGGGCAGATGCGTGCATAAAAAAGCTTCCATCAATCCATTCGACCATGGCGTGAATGATACTTTGTGGATGGACGACCACTTTGATTTGATCGGGGTGTAGACCAAAAAGCCATTTTGCTTCGATGACTTCGAGACCTTTATTCATCAAAGTGGAAGAGTCTATTGTGTTTTTTGCTCCCATACTCCACGTTGGATGACGAAGAGCCTGCTCCAAGGAAACATATTTTAATTGTTCTACGGTATGATCTCTAAAAGGTCCTCCCGATGCAGTCAGGTAAACATTTTTTACTTTTTTTTGAGATTGTCCTTCGAGGAGCTGAAACAAAGCATTGTGTTCGCTATCAATGGGCAATAAGGGCACATTGAGTTTTTGAGCTTGTTTCGTAAGCCAGTCACCTGCAGATACGAGAAGCTCTTTATTAGCAATCGCAAGAGGAATTTTGTAAGAAAGGGCTTTTGCTACCGGAAACAAAGATTTCATGCCTGTCATTGCAGCGACAACTAAATCGGTGGGTTCATCTATTAAAGCCAAAAGCCCTTCAGAGCCAGATAATACCTTAGCTTGGGGGCGCTCACTTTTCACTTTTTCAGCAGCATCTTTATCAAAGACTACAAGAGCGCGTGGCTTATAACGATCATATTGCTCAATCACTTCTAGTGAAGAGTGGACAGCAAGCCCAACGACTTCGAATTGATCTTTATTGTCATCAATTACAGAAAGGGTTTGCTTTCCGATAGAACCTGTAGAACCTAAAAGGGTAATTTTTCTTTTTCGCATACCGTATTACTTTTTTTCCTTAGGGAGAATATCAGAACAAAGCTGATAAAATATAAAAAGCTCATGACCCCACTTGTGGAAAGGGGTATTTCATAAATAGTGAGCATATGCCTAGTAAGCGCTACCGAAACAATGCTATTTATGATTCCAATCAAAGTCGCCATTGTGCACATCCGTTTCCAATCTTTGGCAACCATTTTAGCAATCATAACGGGCGCTATTAAAATATTGAGAATAACGATAAGCCCAACAGCTCTGAAGCCAACAATAACAACAAGAGAAGCGAGTGTAATCATCAAAAAATTCAGTTTGTGTAAAGAAAAACCGAGCATTTTTGCTAGGGAAGGATCAAACGTTGAAACAAAAAGCCCCTTATAGAAAAGATAAAGAGAGATGCACACGCCAATCGTTACTAAAAAAATCGCAAGAAGGTCGTCTTGATGAATAGCATCGATATTTCCCATGATGATATCCACACCAATGTGAGCATTGCGGGTGAACAGTGTAACAAGTACGATACCTAAAGCAAAGAAAACGGTAAACACAAGCCCCATCCCTGCATCCTCTTGGACATCCATCGTATGGTGGAGAAATATGGTGAGATAGTACGTTAAAAAACTTGCGACCAAAGCTCCTATGAGAAGTTGGATTAAGGGCATGTCCATAGCAAAATGAGCGCCCCCAAAAAACTTAGCTAATAGATACGCAACAATAATCCCGAGCAGTATTGTATGAGAAAGGGAATTCACCATCATGCTCATCTTCCGATAGACCAAAAAGGAGCCTAGAAGAGCGCCACAAATGCTTAGAAGGCAGAGAGCGAACATTTGGACTTCATCATGAACGAGATGTCCCCTTATCCAATCTGGTATCCTTGACACCATTACATAAAAGAAACTAAAAAAGTTTGTATTGAAGTAGGGGCTCATTTTCCAGCACCTCTTTTTGGGATGGGCTGATGATGGGGATCTTTTTTAGGATCATGTAGCAAAGCCGTTAACTCTTTTTCTAACTCAGGAGTTAAGACATGTTCCATTTCTTCTGCGCTAGCATGAACAGTATTTTGCGAATACTTTAGGTATTGAAAAAGATACACTTCCCAAAGACGGTGAAGACGAATAATTCTTTCAGCCTCAATAATTCCTGAAGGAGTAAGTTCATATCCCTCCCCTTTCTTATGCAAGAATTTTTTCAACGAAAGATGGAATAAAAGAATCTCTCTCATTGAAGGTCTCATAAGCCAAAACGAAAACGATTTTCGGGGAATGAAGTGATGGGGCTCCTTCCAAATAGACTTGAGGACATTTTCATAATTTCTTCGATATTGGAACCTGATTTTACGAATCCACCTTGCAATCTGCCCTTGTTTTGGGGAAAAGAGAATGCTCAGCATGGCGATGGTCCCTGCCACAAGAACAATACAAGGGCCCGTAGGCAAATAAAAGTGGGGCGGGAGATTAAGCCATGATGGAAGGTAAAAAGAGAAAAGGTTCCCCAGGAGGCCACTCATTGATCCAATAATACCAGATAGCCAAAATAAGCGAGAGAGCCTATGAGTCATTTGACGCGCAGCGAGTGCTGGAGCTATCAGCATACCAGAAATGAGGACGACGCCAGCTAGACGAATTCCCATAATAATCACTAAGATTACGATGCCATTCATTATTCTTTGTTCAAGAGAAATGGGCATTCCTACAGATCTGGAATAGAGAGGGTCAAATAACACCATTTTCCAGCTAAAATACCGAAAATAGATGGTCAGAGAGATACAAATGAGTAAAAAAAGATAGATCCACATATAAATCGAGGTAATTGTAACGACCTGTCCGTAGAGAAAAAGTTGGATCTTGTAGACCCACAAAGGAGCCGAATATTGGAGTATTGAAGTCACTAAAACGCCGATACCCAAAAAACAGGATAATGTGTAACAAAGAGCGGTATCAGGATAGACTTGGATTTTTTCTTCTAGGAAGTGAATAAATCTCAATCCCAAAATCGA
>CAYSAJ010000024.1:0-24638 GCA_964429005.1 uncultured bacterium
AAACTCCGAGCTGTTTTGCTGCGATTCCAATGCTTGCTTTCACGACAATAAACTCAATGCAAAATCAATAGAATTGTCAAGAATTTCTTAGATTTTCTTCAGCAGCTGCCAGCCCCAACAACTGCTATGGAAGGATCCATTGAAATGGCTGGTGCTTGACTTGGGTTGATTTCTCGATCGATTGTATTACCTGCCCATAGAGCATTTGTTGCATAAAGAAATGTGTAGCCTATTTGCAAGCTGGCCCATTTGACAATTTGGAATCCTAAATTCAAATCAAATTCTGGAAGGAGTGCAAATTTTGTATGACTCGTTTTTCCTTCGTTCGTAGGCTGAGCAAAATATCCTCCTGGGAAAGTCTGTAGATCTCCAAAGCCGTTAAACTCATTTGTCGATAGATTCCCGTTGATCGTAACATTTGAGTTCATGCCGCCTAACGCAACTTTAGCAAGAGTTTGGAGGGTGACACATTTCCATGAAAACCTTGCATCAATCCCAACTTGTCCGCCGTAAAAATTATTTCTCACATGAAAAGTATCTTTTGTTTGCACGATCTCCAGAGGAGAGGTAATACTCAGACTCTCCGTCTGAAAGGTGAGTTTTTCATCAAAATTCCACCACCGAAATCCTGATAAAACAGATAGATCGATGATTTTGCTACAATATATCCTTCCCAGAATATCACCTTCTGCTCCCATCATCTCATTTTGAATATCTTCACTAGCCCATCCAGAAAACTGGCCCGGATCTGCGATCAGATTAGAACTTTCTTCTCCTGTTGTTGCATCTATGAATGGTAAAATTAAATAAGGAGAACCGAGTTGACCACTCGAGCTGGCTGAGTATGTTTTAGATTTTTTAGGAAGAAACAGATAATTGGCTTCAAGGCCGATGGTTGAATTAAACCAGCCTCCAACCGTAAAACGGGCTCCTGAACGAGTTCCTAAGTTCACATCCTTATCCCCTAAAACAACTTTGGTACCTGGCAAACCGAGTCCAGCGGAGAGCTCAACTCCAAAAGACCCCTCAAGGACCAATGGAACGGGCTCAGGAGAGCTCTTTAACCACCAACATAAATACTCTCCTTCAGCAAAGAAATGATATTTAAGACATGATTGCTTTACTTGAGCAAATAAAGGTGAGCATAATAAAGAAGTTAGTGTAATGACGATCAATTTTCTCATAATCAACTCTGATTCATTTAAACTGCATAGCCTTGATCCCAAATGCAGAAAATATTTCTTAAACTATTCCCTTGCGAGAAAGCAATTCTTTTTTTATCTCTGAAAAAAACAAAGGCATTTATGAGCTCACATCATTTACTCAAATTGAGCAAGCTTTCACCGAACGAAAAAACAGAAGGTGGATCTAGGATCAAGGCCAGCAAGAAAAACTTTCCCGCTCTTGAAGGAGTATCTCTTTATAAACTGAGTTTAGCCCCTCATGGGATCCGTGAACCACATTGGCATGCGAATGCAGAAGAACTTGGTTACTGCCTGAGTGGAGAGGCGCTTGTAAGCCTTTACCATACTGGTGATACCAAGGCTACATTTCTTGTGAACCAAGGAGAAGTTTTTTATATTCCTTCAGGTGCCTTGCACTCTATAGAAAATGTGGGAGGGGGGATTGCTGAGCTTATTCTTTATTTTTCCCATGAGGAGCCTGAAGATTTTGCTCTTTCAACGACTATAAGCATGTTCTCAGATAGCGTCCTTGGCAACACCTGGAACACAAAAAAGGAAGTATTCCACTCTCTTCCCCGATTTACGAAAAATCGTTTTGCAACGATTAAACACTCTCCTGCGGTTATTCCTGATGATGCACGCTACTCTACCCCTTATCGTTACAGCTTAGAATCTGCGCAGCCTTTGCTGATCAATGAGGGAGGCTCAGCGCGTATGGCTCGTCAAAACGTCTGGCCTATCGTCAAAAACCAGGCTCTTTATTCTCTCAGGCTTACCGGCCAAGGGATGAGAGAACCTCACTGGCATCCTGAAACGGCAGAGCTTGGCTATGTCGAAAAAGGGAGAGGAAGGATGATAATACTGAGTCCCTCTGGCAAAGTAGATACATACATCATGGAAGAGGGCGATATTTATTTCATTCCTAAAGCGTATCCTCATCACATTGAAAACCTTTCCAACGAGGAATTGCATATTCTCATTTTCTTTGATCAGGCGATGCCAAAAGATATTGGATTTACAGGCAGCGTTCGTTCTTATCCAAGTTCATCGCTCGCTTCTGTCATGGACACAACTCCAGAATTCTTTAGCCATCTTCCCAAATATTATGCTGATTTGTTTATTGTTAATAAGTTCAACGCGGTCGATGAATGAAGATCTTAGTGAGGATTGCCTGCTGTATGATAGCTATGGGATTAAATTCCTGCAGCAAAGTGCTTGTTCAAGAAGACCAGGCCATCCTTAAAAAGTGGCAAAATAGCCCTTATGGAAAATCGTTGACCCTAGAGGGAACAAAACCTGTAAACTTCTCATCACGTCTCGAGGGCTTTTGGAGTTTGCTAAGACCCCACTCTACTTGTGTTTACGCCATTTCTGATCAAGACGAAGACATATTGGTATGTCACGAGCGGCTTTTCTCTCTTTTTGGTGAGGTTTGTGGTCACAATTCAAGATTTTATCCTTTAGTTGCAACAGTTACAGAAGAATCACAAGATTTTGAGATCACGACTCAGCTTTTAAGCCAAATTCACACCTCAACACTTTCTCCTTTTGCTAAAAAGCTTTTGACCTATGAGGCCTTGGCAAAGATCCTTGCCTACCGGACATGCAAAGTAGGACAAGAATTTTCAATTCATGAAGGTGAAGACCTTGTTACTTATCGTATCGACTCTGTATTTATGATGGGAGGATTTGTTCCTGCATATGGTTGTATTCCCATGTCAGAAAAAGGATCTCCCCTTCTTCTTTTTAGAGGTTCTGAATTTTCTTCGAACGAAAGAGGTAAAGCGACTTTTAAAGCGAACGTTGACATGAAGGGGCCCGGTTACACGATGTATATGAACGCTCGAAGCGAGCTCAGAAATTGGCTTGAAAAGCAAACCATTAGAATGGGAAAAGCAAAGGTAATAGGATTTAGTCTAGGGGGGACTTTAGCCTCTTACGCCCTCGTTTACGAGGGTGAATTCTTTTATGAAGGGATTACCTTCAATATGGCTGGCGTGAGAAAGAAAATCGTAAAAGATTGGGAGCAAACTCCCCGAGAACTTCGTCCGAAATTTATTTCTTATGTTACACGTGGAGACGCAGTCTCAAAAATAGGGAACCTCTTTGGGGAGGTCTATGAGTTTTCATTCCCCACTCCCCGATCTCTGATCAAGGCACATAACATTTTAATTCTTGCTCAGCCAAAGGTTTTCATAAACCCTGTAGATCTTGAGAAAGAAAAGCTCGCATCTCGTCTTTTAGACTTATGATCTCAGGAACAAGCTAATGGAATTTCCAAAAAAAAGATGAAGCTAGATTCATTTTAATATTTTGTGATACGAACGTTTAATCTTATCGATGTGAGGACTGGTTATGAAGCTCTTGAAATATTCTAAAATTTATCTAATTACCTTATGTGTTTTCTTAGTGATTGATTCAATTTGGCTCGGTTATCTTGCAAAGGACTTATACAAACAGCAAATCGGCCATCTTCTCTCTAGTTCGATTCGGTGGGAAGCTGCTTTGAGCTTTTATCTTATCTATATCGGAGGGATGATCTTCTTTGCTGTTTCTCCCGCTTTATTTAAAAAGTCTTGGAAAGTGTCCCTAATTAACGGAGCCGTTTTTGGGTTTATGTGCTACGCGACCTATGATCTTACGAATTTGGCAACTCTTAAAGGATGGCCTTTGAAGATTGTTTTCGTAGACCTTTTTTGGGGGACTTTTATTTCTGCTATGACCTCATGCATCGCCTACTTTGTCATTACAAAAGGGAAAAAGATTTTTGAGTAGCTCAATCTTTTAAGAGCCACTTTTTTTAAGTTCAGATGCGATCAAAGCTCCTGGGTAAGGAGTCAGCTTAGAGTGCTCTCGTAAATGAAACCTAAAAGTGTCCATAATTTTGGCAAGGGATCGATATTTCTCTGCTATAGGAGCCCCAGAATCTGAATAAGGACAATCTTAAGGGCTCTGCAGAAAAGTAGTGGTCGAAGGCAGGGTCTAAAGCTGAAGGGTTTAAAAGTAACGAAAGAATTAAAAAACTCTTCTATCTCAGTTTTTGCGCAAAATTACTGAATATGTTTTTTATGTTCCAGTTTCACTAGAATCGACACCCATATTTAAATGGAGAGCAACAATATATTATGTTTTAGACAAAAAATGAATTTAAGCATATTTTATCAACTTAATATTTTAAGAAAGTATACAAATAAAATTATTTTTATAAAACACAATTATTATTGTTTCATATATAATACCGGATAAATAATTAAAAGTTTTTTATTATGGCATCCGCTGCTACTCCTACAAAAGTTGTGCCCACAACAGTCGCAACAATAGCGACTCACCCAGGTATTCAAGACCCTCTATCGGCGTTAAGACAAGCAAAAACCTATGAACGTGCTCTTGCCGCTATTGGCCAGATGATCTCTTCATGGAGCTGTATTGAAGGCCTCTCTCCATTATGCGAAAGTAGAGTTCGTTATATCGCTAACCATATGAGCGAATCACTTGAAGAACACAAATGTTGTTCAACCTCAGAAAAAGTGTTAGCTATAGGCGTTGAAATGCTTAATCTACAAAACGCCCTGCAAATCGAGGCTTTTGCTGTAGGATCATTCGCACCTTTCATTGAATCTTATTCAGGATTAATAGCGTCTGAGGAAGATGAGATTTTATGGGAAAGGCTTCCGTTGATTATTGAGCAAGTAACTCTAGACCCCGAAACAGCTTGTTTTCAAATTGATTGTACTATCATCGAAAGCTATTTCTACTCAGTAGATTTTAATGTATCTAATACCCTACTTGATTCCATCATTTTGACCTATTTTCGTAATGCCCAAATTCAAGATGGCAAATTTTTTATCCCGTATGATCTTCGTATTGACCCTTCTCTATTAAGATCTTTGATGCAAAAAGAGGAAGTTAAGAGCAACCCTCAAGCTTTACATATTATTCAATTGCTTTATGTATGTTACATGGAAAACAGCGGCGTATTACCTCTGAAAGACATGACCTCCTTTACCATCGAAATATTAGGGAAGCCGCAGTCATCAGGAAGATTACTTTTTGATGAATATTTGTGCAAAGAAAAGCTTGTACCTCTTTTGGGTTATTTTATAAAAAAGAGACATAGCTGCTTAGCAGAAGGTAGAGATTTCAAAAGATCTTTTCTTTCCCCTAAAACCATTTGCGAATTCGCTTCTATAGCAAATTTTAAAGAATTTAAGGCATCAGGATCTCCCCACTGGCTAGAGGATGCTGCCGAAGCTTATATGTTGGTTCTTCAAATACACCTTTATTGCAAACAGCTATTAAGAAGTACACCTGCCCTATACGCACAACTCAATAGATTAAAAGATAAGGCTGCAGATCCTCAATTACTCAGATCCATGGAAATATTGATCTCTAAAAGAACTCCAGGGCACCAAAAATACCCTCTTTCTGTCGAAAATCCTTTTTGCACCTCAAAAGAAGATTTCATGCTCATCCCTTTCTACAGAATATGTGAAGTGTGGAAAAACCAAATGATGTCTAGTGATAAAGCTGTTTCTACTAAGGTTGTAGAAACAAAAGGAAGAACCTCCAAGAAAAAGCCATTACAGTTAGTAGCTGATGATGCCTTTGTTTCGGTTGTTGCGGTAACAAAAAAACCTAGTTCTTCTAAGGGAAAGAAAGTACCGGATTTGGGACAAGTAAGAATCGATCCCGTAGAATTAGCAGCAATTGCTGATGGAACTGCTGTTTCAACTGCAGTACCTCCTTCAATTCTCACAATGGACTTATCATTTTCGCCAGCGGCTGCTGGAGGAGCTGGGGGTGCTGCTGGAGGGGCTGCGGCAGCTGGGGGAGCAGGAGTTGGAGCTGCGGCAGGAATAAGCCCTCCTGTTAGTTTTTCTAGATTAACCTCATCTAGATCAGAAGACTTATTGCACGCAGATTACTCGGTGGATGCTATTCACACCTCCTTAACGAATGCTAAAACATTTTTAGGTAGCCTTCACTTTCACCTACGTGTTGTCTCATGGTTTACATCTGCAGAGGCAGGCCTTAAATATTACGGATTTGATGATCCGAGAAATCCTCAAACTCTTTCAAGAGAAGAAATGACTCTAAGACATCGCTTTCCACCTCAATTGCTTCTGCTTGCCTTTAACCCTCTGTTCGCTAAGCAATCTAAAGTTCCTACTCCAGATGGCAGAATTGTGACTCAATGGAAAAGTATTTTATTAATAGATGGAAAGAAATACCTCCTTGAGGCAAGTGCTGATGAAGAAAATTGTGTATTCCACCTCTATGCTAAACCTGTTACTAATTTCTTCGATTACTTCAAAAGAACACCTGTTTTAGCCGAGAGACTTTCCTCTCCGACAGCTAAAGCTGCCACTCCCCACAGCACAATTGAAACGGATGAAGGGGGTATTTCTTTTGACAGTAGAGGGAACGCTAGTATTGAGATTGATGGTCGATCAATCATTGTAATCGCTCTATAAAAAAATAGTAATTATTATTATAGATTTTATCTATTACTTTATAATAAATAATAATTTTAAAATTGATAATTATAATTGCTAAAATTAAAATAATGTCATAAAAAAACAAAGAATCGGTGGTTTTATGGCAGCAGGAGCTGGCTTGTATGTTAGTGGAATTTCTTCTTCAAGCGCCTCAATGACTCGAGCTGAAGCTATTTTAGCTAAAGTGAAATCACACAATATTCGTTCCCCAGAATCAATTATTTCTTGCTTACACTTCAATCAAGGTCGCACTGTAGAAACGCCTCCAGACTTGCATAAAAGGTTTGGTGATAAATATTTTGAATATTTTGATTGTTGTACATCCATTGAAAGATTTAGATCCATATACATGGCATCCTCACGTTATTTTTCCACAGAAGAAAAGCCCTTCTGCGGGGAATGCGTCAGTGTTGCTATAGCTCTATACGAAGGCGTAGGAGCCTGTGGCGAATTAAGTTACCTAACAGATCTTTATGCAAAAGAAGAGCACCTGCATTCTGCAATATTAATGCTAGGGGGAGATAAGGAACGCAAGCCAGATGGAACCATCATAGAAAATTCTCATGCACTTGTCATTGTTTCTGATAAACCAATGGATGCAACAGCTCTAAAAGCAGCAGCTAAGAAAGGTGGCGCTAGGTTTGTAGAAACAATGAGGCATCTTCCAGATTATGTAGTGATCGATCCTTATTTAGGAAAAATATCCAAAGCGAAAGAAGTTGATAGAGACCCCGATTTCATAAATAAACTCAAAGCAATTTCAACTTTGTCTTTAAATTCACTTGAACCTCATATTCATAGTCCTGATGAAACTCGCAAAGGAATAACTCCTCTTGAGGGGCTTTCACTTGATATTACATCTGTCCATAAGAGCGTACTTACAATGAAAGGAGCAAAAATCCCAAAGGCTCCTTGGGAAATTTATATAAGAAGTCAAAGAATTGATCTAATTAAAACTCAGCTGGAAAACCTTTATAAAAGCACTGGAAAAGTTTGGGAGCGGAAAGAAGATCAACTTGTGTTCAAGTGTAGCGAAAAAGAAAGAGATAGTGTCTTTGATGCCTTGAAAGGATTTGAAGTCATCTTAAATGATTCGAAAGGATTTGGGGTCGTTTTAATGAGAGGAAAGATCACATCAACCGGTGAATTTGCTCTGGTTATTATCTTCACCAACGCTTCTTACGAAGATGTTCGCTTTTTTCATGAAAAAGTGATGGGATTGAAGTAGTTTTTATTTTAAAGCTAAATCTTAACAGATTCAATGAACTTAAAAATATTTTTAAACATAAAAGGAAGCAATGTTCACCTTAAGTTCAACACCACCAATGAAAACTTGTATGGAAACTCCCTTTGAAAGAGTAGTAACTTTTTTGACTGATGATAAAAAACCACTACCTGGTGTGTTGCGATGTGTAGCTAACTCAATGTGTCAGTATGTATTAACGGCAAGAATGGGAGAGGTAGTCCTGGGTATTGCTCATTTCCATGAAACCCCTGAATTAATAGAAATAGATTCTCTAGAAAACAATACACAAAATGATATAACTCGCGCCAGATTGGGCTTTGAAGGAAAAGTCCACAAAATTGGGACATATATTATCGAGGCGATCGCTTTTGCAGCAAAAAAACGCAAGAAAGACATTAGTTTACTGGCTATCGATTCTCATCCTTTTTATTTGAAATTGGGTTTCAAGGTAATGACAGACCCAAAAATAAAAAAAATAAACAGAGTAATTAGAAAAGTCCTAGGTGAAGAAAAACTTACCGAATCTGAGCTAAGACCCTTAAGATTCGCTAAAGAGAGCCTAGCCGCTAAGTTAGGTGTATCTGTAGAAGCTGTGACCCTTGACACTATAAAAAGATATGGGGAGCTTTGTGAAATTGACGACGAAGGAACAAGAGTTCTTAGTGTCAATATACAGCGAGAATACATAAGGGCTACACTAGAAGGTAGAGAACCTAATTTTTTAAGCTATGTAGGGATGTCCTATATGATCCTGGAGTGCTAGAATTAGATCCAGGTTTTATAAGGTTAATAACGAGATTTTATTTGATATAATTTGCATTAAACATGCTTTGTTAATATATTGTGTTAATAAAACCGCTTCTAATGAATTGCAAACACTTAAATTCTTTCTGACTGCCTTTATTTGAAGTCACACAAAGGATTTTTTATGTCGATTCTAGAGGTTCCCTCAAAAAATATTTTCGCAACAATAAATCTAAAAACTAACGGCAGCTTGCAAATCCCCGTATCTATGGGGTTGTTATCTGCGCTTCATGATCACCTAGGAAATGCTTCTTGTTCTCTCGAGAATTGTCTCAATTACCAGCATGAGGCAAAGGTCTCAGTTCATGCATTATCTTCGAATAATGAAACCTATATCATCTTTCAGCGCCTTGACGAGGCCCCTCAAATAATTCTCCGGTCATCTGAGATCGAAACTCATCTAGGAACGTCCCTTGCAAAATATAGTGAAATTCACTTTTCTCCCCCTCGCATGAATGATCGGGGACAGGTTGCAGGCACAATTTCATTTCTAAGACCCGCAGTGATGGAGCGGGATGCAGATGGGTCTTGTGAAACTCTGGAACCTGGAGAGTTTGCGACCACGGTCTATTTCTATGATCCTCAGGAAGGACTTCATATACAACCTTTGTATGTTGATAACTCCATGACTCATTCTGAAATTCTTCGTTTCGATGCAGACCAGCTGCTTGTTTCTTATAATGCCTACACAATTTGCCAAGTTTTGTGCATCGATCTTTCTTCAAAAAGTTCCACTTATTATCCCCTTTCTTGTTCAACTCTTACGGAGAAAATTCATCTTTGGCTTAATAACAGCTTTGCGGAGTATTACGCTCCCAATTCCGAATACCGAAGCGGTTCCCTTACATTACTTCGAATTACTGGAATTACTGTCCAAGGAGATAGGATATCGGGGGATTTCCAAGGGGAAGTCAGCTTGCGGTTACAAGTTCCAGGTGAGCGTTTGTATTATTCTGTGCCATTTATCGTGAAGGGGACTTTTCAGGGAGATCAGGATGGAATAGAATATAAAATCCAATCGATATACGATTATTCTTCTAGTGAAACCTTATCAGGGACGTTTCCACCTTTTTAAGAAAACAATTGTGATCCTATTTTTATTAATCTTACAAAATCAATAAAAAAGTTTGATTCGATTGCCTTGATCCTATAAAACCAAACATTAGTTTTATAAAGGTATATATGTTCCGCTATGCTTTTTTACCTCTTGCTTTATCAGCAAGTCTCTTTGCAAATACACTTACTGAACAGCAAAGCTGCCCTGAAGAAAAAAGACACTACAGGGCGAGCGTGAGGCATATCGAAAGAGGTGGCATTGGTTATGACGATGGCTACACAACCTTTGAAACCTTTTTTGCCTCAGATCCAAATGAGTGGGCCATAACTCCCTTTTTAGATGCAAGAGGACATGTTTTTAATAATGGAAAATGGGCTGCAAATGCAGGAATTGGTCTTAGGGCTCTTTGGGGTAATCGAGCTTATGGGATCAATACATATTATGACTACAGAAATGCAGGCCGATTTAATGCTAACCAAATCGGGCTAGGTCTTGAAACCTTAGGTGAGATCTTTGACTTTCGGATCAACGGTTATTTACCGCTCGGTAGAAAAGTCAGCGATCCTTATAACGCTACCTTTGGAGCCTTTTCAGGACATTATCTCCTAGTATCTCAAACATACCAATCCGCCATGAAGGGCGCCGATGCAGAATTTGGTTTCCATATCGCGAAATTTAAAGGATTTGATCTGTATGCAGCCGCAGGTCCCTATTACTTTATCGGGAAATATGATCCGACGACATGGGGCGCAAAAGGAAGGGTCTCTGGCACTTACAAAGACATTGTAAGAATAGAGCTTAGTGACTCCTACGACACTACTTTCCACAATAAGTTTCAAGGGCAGATTGCCCTCACCTTTTCTTTTGGGCCGAAATCAAAAGTGAAACAGCAAGGGCGCAGTTGTGAGATAGCTCAAACCCTAACCAACCGTATGCTCCAGCCTGTGGAAAGGCAAGAGATCATTGTTATCGATACGCCGACCGTTAACTCTAAGGCGATTGATCCCGATACAGGACTCCCCTACTTTTTTGTATTTGTCGACAATACGAGCAGTTCAGATGGCACCTATGAGAGCCCTTATCATACTCTAGCTCAAGCGGAGCAAAACTCTTCTTTAGGCAACATCCTTTATGTATTTCCAGGAGATGGAACAACTACAGGCATGGACTCGGGGATTACTTTGCAAGAAAGCCAAAAATTATGGGGATCAGGCATATCGCACTTAATAGCAACTTCCCAAGGGATCATCTCCATCCCGCCTCAGAGCAGCCTAGCTCCCCTAATCACAAACACTAATGTTGATACGCTAGGTAATGCGATTACACTCGCTATGAATAACTCTATCAGCGGAATTAACATCTCTTCTCCACTTAACGATGCCATCTTTGGGGCTGATTCCCAAAGTTTGCAAGTCTCCTCTTGTAGATTCGATAGTACGACGACTTTCCCCATAGAGGCTACTTTTTCTGGGAACGCTTCGGTCTCTATCACAAACAACCAGTTTTTGGATAATTCGAATGGGATCTTTTTGACCTTAAATGGCACATCAACTGTTACTTGCTCCAATAATACATTTGAAAGACAGACTTCTGTCTCAAGTGTTCCTCTCGAAATCGTAGGAAATAATAACACTCTTACAACTCATATCAATAACAACACCTTTGAAGATAATACTGCGGGAAGTGTCCGTTTTACCTTGAATAACGTTGTAAGCGCTGACGTTAATTTGGTGGATAATACTCTTGTAAACAACGGGACTGGATCACAGGACACTCTCGCATCAAACTTTGTCCTAATCGCAGATGGTGCGATTGGAAGCTACTCCATGATTGCATCTGGAAATAACTTTTCTGAGAACGATTCAAACTCCATTTATGTCCATACTACAGGAACTTTCACAGATTTTGCCTTAACTGCTTCTGGGAACACGATGTCAAACAATGGTAAGGCTGGGATTGTCTTCTCAAGTGCGGCTACAAACTTCACAATGAGCGCCACAAACAACACCATAACAAATATGGGCGACCATGGGATTTCTGTCAGTGATTCCGGCATTTTGGAGACTGCCAACATAACGATAAATGATAATACAATTACAGACATCGCCTATAACGGGATCGTTATTTCCAAAGCCATTTCGACGCTTAATTTTACAGCGCAAAACAATAGGGTTGAAAGATGCGTAGATACGGGGATTAGTTTCTATTCAACTGAATTCACCACAATGAACGCGACGATTACGGGCAATACTATTAATGAATGTGAAAACCAAAGTGATAATGCCGCTTCTGCAATCGGTATCGATAGATATATTGATCTTACTGCGACGATATCAAACAACACTCTCCAAGACAACCTCTCACGTCCTGTCGCTATTGGCCTCTATACTGATATAGGAGATCCTGATGTTTGTTTGACTCTCTCTGGGAATAATTGTAATACTGATCCAGCGTACTATCTTTACAATCAAGGGGCAGGTGAGTTTAATTTGAGTCCTTGCAACGTAGAGTCCGTTAACGTAGGGACGTTTGATACTACTGGAACGATCACTGCTGTCCAATCTTGTCCTGATGCTACGCCCTGCCCGCCTTAATGCTGTAGCGTATAAAGCACCTGCATACTTAGTGGGTGTTCTTTATCTAAGCCAGGAAAATGGAATGTATCGACATACTTCATACCAATTCGCTCCATGACTCGTTTTGAGGCCTTATTCTCCATCGAAGTGCAAGCAAAGATTTTTGATATGTTGTACTTTTCAAATCCTAAGGTGAGCAGTTTTTGTCCAGCCTCGGTTGCATACCCATTCTTCCAATATTTTTTTCCTAATATCCAACTCACTGTATAACAGGGAAAATGAGGGGCATCTAGCTGGATATAATTCAGTCCTGCTAAACCGATGACTTCATGAGTATCTTTGAGCTCACAAACGAAATAGCCAAATCCCCTTTCATCGATATTCTTATTGGCTGATTCTGCGAGTTTTTGAAGTGTGGAGTATTCATCAAGATGCACGTGATGCAAATATTGGTTCACTTCAGGATCTTGGATCATTTCATAGATCGTATTAATATCCTCGTCAGACCATCCCCTTAGAAAAAGCCTCTCTGTTTCGAGATCCTCGAAAGAGTGAAGATCGGATAACAAAAAAAAAGAAAAAAAAAGAAAAGAGAGCAAAAGGAACCAATATTGAATGGAATCTAAAATAGCATAAGAAAATTTAATAAGAAAGGAGCTGGGATTTTATCCTTAGCCCTGACATGAGCCGAAACCACAAATCAGATAAGTAGTGAAAATGTTAGCTAGTGCGAGCAAGAAAATATAGCCACAAGCAATCTTTTCATATAAGAACATAGTCCCTGGGGAGACATTGTCATGCTCTTTTGGATGAAGAAGCAACAGAACCATAATCCCCACAGCAGAAGCGCTAAAAACGAGAAAGGCCCAAGTATATAACTCAAGACCAAGCACAGGCTGCCCAAAAGTCGGAAACTGAGGACAAACGTGAAGACCTATTTGTCTTAAGGATACAGCTCCACCAAAAATGGAAGCCGCAAGAGAGAGTGCATAGTGCTGCACTTTTACCTTATAGCGTAAATTGAGCATCGGACCTATAGCAACACAAATGAGAGACAAGCGCTGCAGCATGCATAAAGGACAGGGAAGCTCTCCCTTTAAAAATCGATAGGTATAAGAGCCGGTTAAAACACCTGCCAGAATATAAATCCAGATCGCGTTCAAGAATCTTATTAAATACATTCTCTTGGTCATAGTTTTATACCGAGGACAGAGTCTGCGTGGTGAACGAGCATAAATGTACAAAGGATCAAAGTCACAAAAGCGAGAGCAAAACTTACTCTAGGATATCCAATGAACAGAAGCACCATCGATAACGAAAACAACAAAAATAAACCGCTCATCATAGAATTTCTCTATTACACTATAATCATCGTGTACTCATTTTATTATTTTTACATCAAATGAAATTTCCATCTAAACAAAACCCGAGGATATAAAGTTGAGATATTTGGATAAACATCAGGACTTCTCTTTTTCCCAAAAAATGAACCCTTCTTCATCATAAGCACTTAAGACAATCAAAGAGGCATTTTTTGCTATTTCGGCAAAAAAAAGATAAGGGAGGGATTGTCCTTGATTTAAAGGAATTGAGGATGCACTGACCACGCAAAGAGAATGCCAAATAGCATTCGATGCATTAAAAGCTTCCTCAATTATTTTTTTGGAGGCTTTTTCTTTAGAAAGCGTATAGTACACTTCTTCATTGTGATGTACTCCTATATCAGAATATAGAAACCATTCATATGATGGGGTATATGTCGCATCCACATCATCAAAAACAGCGATAAAATTTTCTTCTGTTTGAAGTTCTTCAAAGACTAAATCAAAAACTTTTTTTTTAAAATTGCCTTTGATTCCTCCTGCTTTGAATGCATGCAGATGATCAGGTTCTATATCATGCCGAAGAATGGTGTAAAAATTTCCTTGTTCAAAGTTTACAAAATTGCAAACAGCTGAAGATAGTGAATTAGTTCCTTCCAAGTTGTCTTGAAGGTAAGTGAGTGTTTTTTGAAAATCTAAAACATATTGGCGAAATTGATTCATACTTTTTTTATTTTTCTGCTTTGATTTCCCATGTACCATCAGGTTTAATTCTAACGCCACTAGTAAAGTCAGGCCCCTCATAATCCCAGTGAGGCCCTATAGGATCTGGATGATCCAAATCAGGATTTAATTTTTCTTGATGAGGTTTTTCTCCTCTAACCCAATTTCCTTTACCTGACTGAGGAGTTCCTTTGCCCTTCCATTTAAATCCTTTATCAGGACATTTAGAAGGATCAGAACCTAAATCATCCCAAGTATAAGGTGGCTGCTTCTTTTCAGTCTTTTCTTTTACATATAAATAACTCTTATATCCCAAATATCCAATCGTAGCACATGTAGCAACTCCTAATGCAGCAGGTCCCCAAAGCGGTGAGGTGATAACTCCACCTGTCCATGTAATTAGGGGTATTGCAACCGCCCACTCTCCATCTGGATCAAAATAAAAAAGAGGGTTCCCCAAACAAAATTCATAAGCATCATCTGTTTGCTTTAAAGGATCTGGTGTCATCCATGCTCTTATATCAGGGCAGTAATATCGTTTTCCAAAATGCACAAGACCCGCTTCAGCATCACAATTCTTCCCTGAAAAGAGCCATGAAACTCGTAAATTTTTGGGAATGCCTCTACCAAATGGATCAACTTGAGCTAATTCAATCTCCTCTTTCGTATGAATATTGATCAATTTAATGATCTTCCCTTGATAATCATGAATTGGAGCAAAGATGCCTTCTTGAGTTTCAATAGCGATAGGTCTTAATACACCCGGATGAATCGAAATTCCTGGTATACGAAGCTGTGTTAGTTCTCCATTATTATTTAAAATTGCAATCTCATTCATTCCAGAGTAAACAAAGTATTCCGTTTCCCCGTCTAATCTTCTTGAGACCCGATTACCAAAAGGATCATACTCATATTCAATGATATGCTGAGGTGTGACAACTTTAATTAATTGGTGGGCATCATCATAAAAATATTGGCTATCCCCCACGGAAGTTGTATCCCCTTTTTCATCTCTTTGAAAAGGTGGCGCGTCATCTTGAACAACTATTTGATGCTTAGAATTATACTCATATTGATGAACAGCCCCATGAACAATGTGTTTCACAAGATGATGACTTTCATCAAAATGGCAAACTTCTTCTCCAAATGGAGTTATTATTCTACTCCCCTGATGAACAACTTCTCCTAAACAACCAATTAAATCTTCGGATATAAGCCTTCCATCTTCTCCATAATGATACGAATGGGAATATATGGTAGTATTCTCCTCATCTAACCGATCAATCTGAACAAGCTTCTCTTGGTCAAATATATATCGAACTTTGCCATGATCTCCTAAAGAAAGGAGTTTCTCTTGCCCAGAAAGAATCGTCACAGCTAAAGAGAAAACCCCTAAGAAATACCACATAAACCGACCTTTTTAAAAAAGGTAAAATACCTAAATAAAAAATATTATGTAAAGAAAGCTCTAAAATAAAAGTTTATCAAACTAATTCAAGAAATATGAACGCAAAGCTCTAAAAACAACAACATTAACGACATAAAATTTGATCTCTCTTAGAGACAAAGAAAACACCTTATTTTCAAGTTTATCAGCTAAAAGAGCCTCTCCCCTTCCAACGTCTCCGCAAATACTACGTGAGGCAGTGCTACTGTGAAAGCTTTTAAACCTCAGCTTGGGGGAAGAGCCCTAGGACCTATTTTGTGATTATTTCTGTAAATAAATATTTTTAAAATAGATGATAATTTTAAATTATTTTTTATTATTATAATAATGTGCAAATTGTGATAAAATCTTTTTTATTAAATTAGGTTTAATTATGACAGTTTCAAGTAATCCTTATCCTCTGTTTGTGCAGGCCGCCGCTTCCTATCGTAGGGAGGTGAACCTCAATCCCCACCTAGAGCATCCTCTTCATAGCGTATGGAAAGCTCCTCTTCATTTTGTTGTGATGAATACACTTGCAGCGGGGGGTGTAGCCGAAATGACCACTCGAATTGCTTTAAGTGTCATTTTGCTGATTCCGTTTATCGTGGCTGTTACCGTTGATTCCAATTCTTCTTTTGTCCATTTTTATGAGCGCCAAGTATCGATTATCAATATTTTCTCTTTTATCACCTCTACTGCATTAAATGTCGCTAAGCTCAGTTTTTTCTCTTTAAGATATTTCTTTTCTGATTATGAGGTTTCTTACGCGCCATTTAATTCAGTTACCTCGAGTTGGAACGAGTTGAAGAGTTTACTTCCTCAAGACACAGCTAGCTATTCCCCCCTGCTTCATGACAAAGGTATTCCCTCCCCATCTTCGAGAACTATTCATCCAGAGACTTTGGATGAAATTGACACAATGCTTCTCAATGGTCAAAAAATGGTTCAAAGCATCCCCAATTATCCTAATTTTGCCCTGGTGACAGCCGATTTACGTCCTCTTTTGCCTAAGATCTTTTGCCTTCCTCTTACACAAATAAAAAAATTCTTGATTCCTCTCTATCCTTCTTTACTGACAAGGCCCGTGCCTAGCCCTCTAGGAACAGAAAGCACAGCAACCCTCTCGTTTCAAGAGTCGATGGTGTTTACAGCTATTGCGATGAATCGAGAAGATATTCTGCAGTATCTTTTTAATTTGCCCGGTTTTTTTCAAGACCCTTGCCAGCAGCTAGCGCAGGCGATTCTTTCAGGAAATGCACAAAAAATAACGACTCTAATCAGTTCAAGAGACCCCTCTCACCAACAACTTCTACAGAGCCCAATGATTGGTGCTTTGGCCGTCTATAAAAACAATGAAACCATGCTTAACGCTATCTTAGAAAGAAACAATTACAGTGCATTCGGTCATTTGTTCTTAGCTTCTTTAGAAACACGAAACCCAGATCTCTCTCAAAGAATTTGGGAAAGAATTTCCCGTCATCGAGATAATGTGTCCCTGGTCGGTACTTCATCTCAACTCAGAACGCGTTGTATGAAAGCATTTGTGCACTCAATTGAGACCTACACAGAGATTCCCGAAGGGCTAAGACAAATCGCTCAATCATTAAATTTAGGAAGAAATTGGGAAGGGGGAGATTTTCAACATTTGATCCCTCTAACTCCATACCCATTTGAAATTAGAGATCCTTTATTAAATCTTTTAGGAAGAAATATCTTCTCTCAGGCACAAATTAACGATTTGTTAGCATATGCCGCGAGACAAGATCAGTTTGAATTTTGTGTAACTCTTATCGCTGAGTACGGTGCACAGCCCACTTCTGCTAATTTCATTTGGTCAAGAGGGCTTGCTGTAGCCATTTTGTCTAGAATTCAAAGAGAGCCCGACTACCATAGAGAGGCCCTTCAAGCAGTGGCCCAATTGATCCCGGCAAACATCATTTATCATCTCGTCCAAGAGAGGGGTATTTTTAGGATCGATCTGCACGTTTTTAATGCTCCGAAAATTCAAGAATTATTAGAATTCTGTGCTCATGAAAATAATTTGAGGTTGTGTTTTACTCTCATTGAGGATTATCGGGCTGATCCCCTTTTAATTCCCACTACCCCAACTGCGATAAACCCACGTTTATTTTCCCCCTTGGAATTATATTTGAGTCGTCATGATGTTAATCAACAAGCGCTAGAAGGTCTACTATTTTCACGAATGAGAAAAGTAACAGAAACCCAAATGTCTAGGCTCTCTTATTTAGCTACCTCAAGATTTGAGGATTTGGGTGTTGTACCAGGGAGAGCTGTTCGATTTCATGACGAGCCAAATTACCGGATCCTCAACGCCTTAGTTGCTTTGCATATTATTTTAGGGTCAGGAATTCCAAAAACAATGTTTTTTAGGGATCAGGGCGTGGCTTGGCCTCACACCAGGTGGCTCACCCCCTCTGCTGAAGATTATATACCAGTTGCTAGACGACTCGCAGATTTGCCCGTAGATGCAGAAAGAGAATTCATTGCCGCTGAACATATTGACACGGCACGGGATCAGCGTTTAGCCATCACAGCACCTAGGCTGCAAGCAGCCCTAGAATATTCATTCAGTTTGTTAGCTAACAGTGCTTGGAAAAGAAGACTAGCCGCAGTGGCTTCTCCAGACATGCTCTTCGAAGCGGGCGGTTAAGCTTTTTGCGATGGGAGCAGGAAAAAGCAATAATTGATCTCTATTTTGGAACATACTTTGACAGTCTCAAAAGAATCATAACAACTTAAAGTACTACAGAACATAGGTTTTCCTCTGATTAAATTGAAACCTTATTCCAAATAATTCCCTTAAATTCTGACGATTTGAATAAAAACTATTGCTTTTTCTGTAGGTTAAAGACTACAACAGAGTACATGAAAGATAGAATCGACATCCAAATCTACGAACGGGGTCGGCAAATGCCCCTACTTTCGATCGGAAAGCAAGCTATCAAAATTTGCTAGAAGAGAACAACTAATATGGCAAAAACAAGAAGTTACAAAACAAGTCTTATTGAAAGATTACAAGACCCTAAAGAAGCGGCGGCTTACTTAAACGCTGCTCTATGTGATGAAGACATAAGAGTTTTTCTTGTTGCCCTTAGAGATGTTGTTGAGGCTCATGGTGGCGTTTCAGCTCTTGCAAAGGAAACTGACTTAAACCGTGAAAGCCTTTATAGAACTCTTTCTCGAGAAGGAAACCCTACTTTAGTTAACCTATTTTTAATGCTTGATGCACTAGGCTTAGAACTTCAAATCAAGCAGGCTGTTTAACAAATTGGAGTAAGGCTACAATTTTTTTTCATAATGATTTTCTGATGTCGCAAAAAACTCTGAATGTTCTTTCATCCAAGAAGAAGATTTTTTCTGAGCTTCTAAAACCATACCTTTGAAGCTTTTGTCTTTAAATAAGTAGCTGCTAACGCCCTCTTTGATCCATTTTTCACAGGCTTTATCACCTAAAGCAGATCCTAAATAAACCCACTTCAATCCTTCTTCAAAGTCTTGAACGAGACCTTGTGTTCCAGACATGTAAGCTTTTCCTAAGATGTGCATACACGAGGCTGATCCACTCTCAGCGCCTTTGAAAGCCCAAAACATAGCCTGCTTATGATCCTGTTTATATGAATAGTAGTTGGCTAATATAGTAGAATTCAAATAGGGAGAAGTTTTTATTGAAGCATCGGAAGAGAGAATTTCAATTCCCTTTTTTATAATTTCTTTTTTCTGATCAGCAGTTAAAGTTACTAGATTAAAACTATTGTCTTTAGATTCCCTCCAGCCTACAAGAAAAACATAACTCTCCCAAGTGTTTTCAAACCCACAAATAAGTCCACGATAAGGTGATTTAGTTGTTGTTAAATATGGAGCAACATAAGGTAACTCCTTCGATCCATGATTTAAAAAACCTGTTTCACTGTTGTCTTCTTTATAATTTGAACAGCCTAATAAACATATGGTGGAGATAAACAACAACGGTACTGTTTTTTTCATAATATTCTCGTTTTTTTGAATTGATATTATTAACAAGAAAATTAATTAAAGCAATTTAACACAATTTTTGAATGAAGTAGAAAACAGTGCAAATAAAAAAGCAGCTAGATTTTCACCTAGCTGCTCTATATAGAAATGCTCCGGATGCTTGATTCGAACAAGCGACCAACGGATTAACAGTCCGCTGCTCTACCGCTGAGCTAATCCGGAATATGGTTAAAAATAGTACAATAACGCTCTATTTAACGCAAAATATTTTAGAGGAGACCTAGCGGCGTCCACCACTTCCGACTGACGCTAATGCGGCTCCTTGAATGAGAACGGGTGCTAAGTACCATAGGACAACTAGCGGGAATCCAATAGCCCAAGCGACATATGACACAACATCACATGTAGAGGCTTCTTTTCTCCAAATGCCGTTACACTCTGCGGCGACTTCAGCGACAATAACACCGATACAAGCAATACCACAAAGAGTTCCGTAAATGGCAGCGCCAGCGATCGTAGCAGCAGCAACGGCCGCTCCTCCAGTGAAAATCGCTGCAGCTAAAAATCCGAGAGCAATCGATACCACAAGAGCGACTTTACCTGCGAAAATCAGATTTTCTTTCGTTTTTTCAGATAATTCAGGGCAATAAGGGCTTAAGCAATGAGCTAAACCTGAAATCATATGGATCTCCGTTTTTTGATTTTTCGATGTAATTATAATTTAATTATTTATTAACAAATATAATAAAAATTAATTTAATTAATATAACACGCCTGTGTTTCTTTTAGCTCTAGGCGCTGAAAAGAAAGTCTAATATAAAGTTTTTATTAAGAAAAAGGCAATTTTTAATAAAAGGGGTTAAAACCTAGTAAATTTTTTTTGGACACGAATGGGCATTTATGAGATTGTGACAAAAGTATCTTGTTTCTTCTTAGGAGAGGACTATGAAAAAAATCTTAATGAGCTTTCTTCTTGTTTCAGCAAGTTTGCTTGCTGATAACTCTACAAGCAATGGGTCAAGCGCGACAGCTGATGTGCAGCCTATTAATGCTTCAGTATATATTACAAATAACGCCCCTCAGCAGCTGAAGGTAGAGTGGCAACTCGCTTTATCAAGCAATATCCAAACAGATGTGATGAGCCAGCTAGTAGACACCAAAGCGCAATTAATGAAGGCTTCTGAAGGGATTGATTGGTTTGTAGAACATGCCCAGCAAGCGCCAAATGCTTTTGTTTACACACTCACAGTCTGCACTTATGATGTAGGCGGTACAAAATTTAGCGAAGAGCAAGTGTTGATTACTCGATCTTTTGCTAATTTAACAGCAGATAAAGCAAAAAACGATTTGCTGATCACTGTTAACAGCAACTACACCATCGACTACGCTTTACGTTAATGCATCAAGGGGAGATCACTCCCCTTATTATTTTTCTTCAGGCCAGACGTACGCTGGCGAAGAAAAATCTCTGAGTTCCACTTTAACTTTTTTTGCTCTTTTGTCGATCTCATGATTCCACTTTACGTAGGTGATTTTATTCCATGTAAGGCCAAAGAGTCTCAGGATAATATCATCTCGATGGTGAGGAGCAGGGGCACGAAGAGGCCCAAAAGGGACAAGCTCAAAAGGCTCTTTAAGCTCTTCCACTGTATAGTAGATGTATGACCATTTTGTGCGAAAAATTTCGTCGACATAGACGTACCGATCATTGACCTTTTTATAGACGAAGATATCAATGAAGGGGTATTTCCAAGGCCAGTAGCCACCCTGTCCTTTTTCGATTTTTTTTCCATTCGTAGGAGAGATCTTGTAGATGCCTGGGACTCCATAATAGGAAAGTTCCAGACCACTATTTAGGAGCTCATCTTTGGCACTTAGTAATACCTCAAGGTCCTCTTCAAAAATTCCGATATCGAGATCATCATCCCAAGGGATCATCCCCTTATGTCTGTAGGCGCCGAGGAGGGTGCCATCGACTAGCCAGTAGCGGATCGATTTATTTTGAAAGAAGAGATCGACTTCGTGAAGGAGCTTGTAAAACTTTCCGACCGTTTCAGGCTTCATATGAGGCAAATCAGCATCTGTTTTAGGGGTTTTTTCGATGAGATCTAGAATCGATTTTAGGATATGAGTTTTAGGACCTGAGAGGCTAGCAAATTCATAACCGATAGCGGCACATATCTTTCCCATCTCAGGTGTTTCACCTGAGGTGATGATGAGATGATTTCCTTCCATTTCATCATTTTTTAAGACGATTTCTTTAAACTTAGCAAGATCCTCTTTTGCTAAATAGAGGGCCTGTAGATCACTTTGAAGATCATCAAGATGAAATTTATGTGGCAGAGAAACCACGATACGTGGTGAAGAGGCCATAAGAGATAAAGGGATTATCAGAGACAAAATAAAACGTTTCATAGTCATTCCTTAAGAGAGGAATGACTATATAAAGTCTTAGTATAAAATTCTAGCCACCTATTACATAAACAGGAACCTTTTTGGGCTCAGTATCCTCTTTTCTTGGCATGTCAGGCAAGAAATAGTAATAGCTCGAAAGGGTATTGGTTGTTGAGTAAAGCCCTGGCACAAAGAAATCAATTGGTGTGACTACAACAACATTACCACTGGATGGTGAAGGAGTGGGCCCAGGGGGTGGCACTCCACAATTTGGAACGTTCACACCATTGAAGATGACAAATTCTGGTGGGTTTGATGGAATAAAAATCACACAAGTGCGGCTTGGTGTACCCACTAAATAGGCAGGATCGGCTCCCACCCAAAGCTCTCCGGGTGTATTTACTTCCACAGGGCTTGATAAAGTACCTATGTCAGCGCCTATCGAATTAATGTAAATTTCTCCATTCGCTGTGATGGATCCGGCAGAAATTGCATTCGCTATAGCTCCAGTTGCCTCGATCGAAACTGTCTCTGCTTGAATAGTCCCTCCTAATGAGACCACGCCTGATGTGGAATCGATGCCTCCAAGAAGTGTCATGTTATTAGGGAGGCTTAATGATTGTGTTGTTGTAATCGTAAGAGATGTAGATCCTGTCGATGAACCAATATCAAGGCTCGCTGCTGCATCAAAATCAATCGTCCCTGATCCAGCCGTGATGGTGAGGTTACGACTACCTGTGATTGGAGCGTTGATAGTGACGTTACTATTGTTACTATTCATCGTCGTAGCGCCAGTTAAAGTGAGGGCTCCATCATAAACTTGAGCTGCAGTGTTGATTGTTCCTCCTGTGCTTAGAGTGCCTGAGAACGTCACTCCTTGAGGTGAGGAAGAACTTGTTGTCGCAGTGAGGTTTCCTGTGAATTTGGTATCCCCCCCGAAGGTGATGGGGTTGCCTGAGTTGTTTGCAACTAAAGTGATGGTTGTAAGAGGCTGAGCAACACCCACATCCCCAGATAAGGTGATTGTGCTAGTCCCTGCATTTAAACTCAGCGCCCTGCTTCCCTCAATCGTGCTTGAAAAACTGATAGGGTTATTTGTAGATGTCATTGTGACATGATCACCCAAATGAACTGGACCTGTATAGGTTTGCTGGTTTGCTCTGTAAGTTGTGCCATCCAGATTGATAACAGTTGATCCTGTGACAGAGGTGTTGCCTAAGACACCTGCTGCACCAGCGCCAATATTATGAAGGGTTACTGTTGTTCCCGAAAGAGTTAAAGAGCTGAGGGCTGACGATGCCCCGATTGCACCTGTGAAGGTAAGTGTTGTCCCTGTTGCGCTGAAGGTTTGTCCGCCGTTGAGAGTTGAAGACAACGTAATGGGGTTACTGTTGCTATTGAGTGTTGTATTCGCCGCGAGGGTTACAGCTCCGCTATATGTTTGCTCTGCTGTGTTCACGGTACCACCGATTGACGAGGTAGAAGAAAAAGTCACCGCTTTGGGTGTCGTTCCATCGCTGGCGAGCGCCGTGAGGCCACTTGTGAAAGAGGTTGCTGGCATTGAAAAAGGAGATCCGCTGTTATCGGCTCTTAAAGAGATTGAAGTAAGAGCGCTTGTCCCTCCAATTGCGCCGCTAAAACCTATAGTGCTTGTTCCTGCGTTGACAGATAATGATTGGACACCGTTGATGGTACTACTAAAAGCAATAGCGTTGTTGTTTCCTGTCATCGTAATGTTGCCACCGAGGCTCAAAGGGCCTGTGTAAGTTTGCGCTGAAGCGTTGTATGTCGTGCTATTGAGAGTAATACCTGTGGAAGAAGTGACATTTGTCGCTCCTGAAACTCCTGCTGATCCAGCCCCGATACCAGAGAGTGTTATCCCTCCATTTCCTGTTAGTGTTAAGGCTGTGAGAGCACTAGAAGCGCCAATGACGCCGCCAATGTTCACGGTGCTGATTCCTGCATTGGCAGTGAAGGATTGGATTCCATTAAGTGTGCTAGTGAGGGCAATCGCGTTGTTATTTCCTGTCATCGTAATGTTGCCACCAAGTGTGACAGGGCCTGTGTAGGTTTGCGCTGCAGCGTTATATGTTGTGCCATTGAGGGTAATGCCTGTGGAAGAAGTGACACTTGTCGCTCCTGAAACACCACTTGATACTCCTCCAAGACCTGATAAGGTTGCTCCACCATTCCCTGTTAGTGTTAGACCTGTAAGAGCGCTCGATCCTCCAATCACTCCGCCGATGTTCACTGTACTGGTTCCTGCATTGGCCGTGAAGGACTGGATTCCATTCATGGTGCTAGTGAGCGCGATGGCGTTGTTATTTCCTGTCATCGTAATGTTGCCACCAAGTGTAACAGGGCCTGTGTAGGTTTGCGCTGCAGCGTTATATGTTGTGCCATTGAGGGTAA
>CAYSAJ010000025.1:0-23887 GCA_964429005.1 uncultured bacterium
AGGCTTTCTTCTAAGGCAGCATTGAGATAGGCAACAGCTTCATCATGATCCTTTAGCTTCTCTAAGAGCCATTCTTGATAATTTTTACTTTTTGCCATGTTTTTTCTCCCTCAATTGGTACTCTTTTAAATACTCCTTAGCCTTATTAATGTCCTTGGTTTGCGAACTTTTATCTCCTCCGCAAAGCAAGAGCACGATCTTATTACCTATTTTCGAGTAATAGACTCTAATTCCTGGTCCGTAGTGAATCCTTAGCTCTGCAATTCCATCGCCAAGAGCTTTACAGTCACCAAAGTTCCCAACCTTTAAGCGGTCGAGCCGTGTAAGAATTTTGGCGCGGGTGTGCAGTTCCCTTAAGGACTCAAACCAATCATCAAAAGGGCAGTGACCTGAAGCTGTTTCGTAAAGCTCAATCTCGATTTCCATAATTATATTGTATCCTGCAAGATACATTATTTGCAACAGTTTTATAACAAGCTAAATATGAATAAGATAAAAATTCATCTTTAAAGCCTAACCAGTCAAAAGTTCGAAGTGTTCCCAGTATCTGGAGCATTTCTTTTAGCCCTTTAAGATTTCTTCTTAATGGGACTTTATATTGAGTTAGGAACCAGGGCCGTACTGAGCCTAATCTTCAAGTTTGGGTTTTTTAGGAATTAAAGTCGCAAGATCAGGTTTTTTGAAATTTTCATTGAAACCACTGTCTGGGAAAGGAGGCCATACTTCATTACGACCAAAGATAAATAGTTTTCCCCTTAGAATAAGATTTCCTTTTTCTCTCCAAAGCTCAGCATTGTAGATCTTCCCTTTGATGGGATCGACAACGTAGCCCTTGTATCGCCCTTCTCCATCATCTTGAGAGGCGTCCCATACTATATCAAGACCACTATAAAAAGGCCTTCCTTCAAGACCTGGCGCCCTGCTAATCGGATGATAGATGGTATCATCTAATACACCCTGTTCGTTATGTGTGCCTATGATCTTGCCGTAGTATTTTCCTTTGTAGGAATATACAGCGATAATCGCTCCCGGCTTTTGGGTTTTTTTGTTGATCGTTTGCCAAAATCCTGTGATGCTGCCATCGCTTGAGAAAACAAAACAAGGAATCAGTAAGAAAAAGAGCCATTTTTTCATAAAAGATAAAAACGTTGATTTTTGGAGGCTAAATTTAAGTTTTTTTCATATATCCTGCCAGAAAAATTTTCCGCTCAGAGCATTGACAAGGGAACCTGAATTTGTTAATCAGCAGGGATTAGCACAGGATGATCCTATATGATACGTAAACTTCCTTCAGGAAAATATCGACTTTATTCGCGAAAAAAAAATCCCAAAACTGGGAAAAGAAGAAACCTTGGTACTTTTGATACAAGAGAAGCTGCTGAAAAACATGAAAGAGAAATTCAGTACTTCAAAAGAAGAGGATAATTATTGCTTGGTGCAATATACCCGATATAGGTCGTGGGTGTTGTAAGCATGAATTTTAGGGCTTAAAGAAATCTCAATAAGAGAGAATCTTGTTTGCTCAAGAAGGATTTGAATTTCTTCTTTAGAATAGTAAGCCCAATATTTTTCATGATTTCCCTCATATCTGCTATCCTGCTCACACAGTTCTCCTTCTCCTTTTTTCAAGTTAAAGAAGAAAGTCCCTCCCATTTTTAAACAAGTATAAACTTTTTGCAGAACAGCTGGGAGATTGTCTTTAAAAATGTGAGGTAGGGCAGAAGAAGCCCAAATCCCATCAAAGGTCTCAGGAGGAAAATCAAGCTGCTCTATATCCATAACGTGAAAGTGAGCTTGAGGCGCTGTATTACGAGCTAATACTACCAAATTTTCACAGAAATCAATTCCAGTGACTTGATATCCAAAATCGCAAAAAGTTTTTGCATCTCGGCCCGATCCAGAGCCCATATCTAAAATATGTCCTTGAGGGGGAATCAACTTAGTAAAACAGATTATCGATTCCATAGGAGCTAGATCTACAACATTTTTTGCGTATTCAGCAGCTGTAGCTTCATAGCTTTGCTTTGTTTTTTGTTTGAAATCCATACGAAAGCTCTTTCTTTGCTCTATTATAGGGCAGGCTCTTGAAAAATTTCGAATAAAATTATTTGTATGAATTTCTGCTAGACATCCTCTCCTTTTTCATGTAGAAACGAAAACTATTTAGCAAACTGTGAAGTAGGGGACTAAAGGCAGATGAAGAAAGAGACAAAGATTAGCATCGCGGTTGTATTATGGATTGTAGCGATTGTGGCCGGAATTTTATCTCTAAAAGGATTAGATATCCCTGTTCTGCAATCCAAAGGGATGATCGGAATCAAAGAAAGAGATCTTCTGATTACATCTTCGTTGCTCATGCTCATCGTCGTATTGCCTGTTTTCATTTTTACCTTTTTCTTCATCTGGAAATATAGCCATCAAAATAAAAAAGCAAAATACTCACCTGACTGGGAACACAGCCATATCGCAGAAGCTGTATGGTGGGGAGTTCCTCTTCTCATTATTATAGTTCTCGCTGTTTTAACATACAAAAGCAGTCATGAACTCGATCCTTTTAAACCCATTCGTAACGGAAACAAACCTTTAGAAATTCAAGTTGTGGCCCTCCAATGGAAATGGCTTTTCATTTATCCAGAGCAAGGAATAGCAACGATTAACTATGTCGAGTTTCCAGAAAATACACCGATAGACTTTGAAATCACAGCGGATGCTCCGATGAACTCGTTTTGGATCCCTCAGCTCGGAGGTCAGATTTATGCAATGCCAGCAATGAAATCGAAATTGCATCTCATAGCTAACGAAAAAGGAACCTTTAGAGGATGTTCTGCCAATATTAGTGGAGAAGGGTTCGCAGGAATGACTTTTACAGCGAAAGCAACATCAGAAGATGATTTCAATAAGTGGGTCAATTCGGTCCGTAGATCATCAAAGCATCTTACATTAGCAGAATATGAAAAACTCGTAAAACCGAGCTCTTATGACCCTGTAGTTCTGTATAAGCTCAGTGCAAAAGATCTTTTTGATCAAATTATCATGAAATACAACATGCCCGCTCAAGAATAAGGGAGCCATGAAATTATGGATTTAATAAAAATACTTTTTGGAAAACTAACCATTGAAGCCCTTAAACATGATTGGATCGAATATGCAGCTGGAATCTCGATGGTTCTCGGTGCAGTTTCTTTGATCGGATTGCTCACTTATTACCGAAGGTGGAAATGGCTTTGGACCGAGTGGATTACAACTGTAGATCATAAAAAAATTGGACAGATGTACATCATCGTTTCGGTGATCATGCTCTTTAAAGGGCTTTTTGATGCAGTGATGATGCGCGCTCAGCAAGCGATGTCTGTCGGTGATTCGATGGGATATCTTACAGCCCCCCACTTTCAACAGCTGTTCACAGCTCATGGTGTTACCATGATCTTCTTTGTGGGGATGGGAGTCATTTTTGGAATCATTAATCTTGTGCTTCCACTTCAAATTGGAGCAAGAGATGTCGCTTTCCCTTTTTTGAATTCCCTTAGCTTTTGGCTCTTTGCTTCTGGCGCGATGTACATTATGGCATCTCTTGTTATCGGAATTTTCTCAGGAGCAGGTTGGGTAGGATATCCTCCACTCTCTGGTCTCAAATATAGCCCTGACGTCGGAGTCGATTATTGGCTGTGGAGTCTTCAGATATCAGGTGCCGGATCTCTTATTTCAGGCATCAACTTCCTTGTAACCATTCTCAAGATGAGATGCCCAGGGATGACCCTCATGAAAATGCCCATCTTTGTATGGTCATCACTTGCGACGATGATTTTAGTTATTTTCGCTTTCCCTATTCTTACAGCAACCATTGGCATGCTTTCTTTAGATCGTTTAATTGGGACTCACTTCTTTACATCAGACTTCGGTGGAAATCCCATGATGTATATCAACCTTATTTGGTCTTGGGGACATCCTGAAGTCTATATTTTAATCCTTCCTGCTTTTGGAATATTTTCAGAAGTCGTTCCTGTATTTTCTGAAAAACGCCTCTTTGGTTATGTCTCTATGGTGTGGGCAATCATTGCAATTGCTTTCCTCTCTTTCATCGTATGGCTCCATCACTTCTTTACAATGGGTGCCGGAGCTAACGTAAACGCTTTCTTTGGAATCATGACGATGATTATTGCTATTCCAACAGGAGTAAAAGTCTTCAACTGGCTTTTTACCATGTATAGAGGGAGGGTTCATTTAGAAACCCCTATGCTCTGGTTTATAGGCTTTGTCCTCATTTTTACTGTGGGTGGTATGGCTGGAGTTTTGATGTCGATACCCGCTGTAGACTTCCAAGTTCATAACAGCTTGTTTTTAGTCGCTCACTTTCATTCTGTGATTATTGGTGGTGTGGTCTTTGGATTCTTTTCAGGATATTCCTATTGGTTCCCTAAATTTGTGGGTTTCAAGCTTAATGAAAAATTAGGGCGTTATGCATTCTGGTGCTGGATTATCGGTTTTTTAGTCGCTTTCTTACCCCTTTATGTTCTAGGACTCATGGGGGCTACACGTAGACTCAATCACTATGAAGCCTCGACAGGATGGCAGCCTTTGTTTATCTTAGCAGCCATCGGAGTTCTTATCATTTCAATTGGGTTCGGGCTCCAAGTTCTTCAATTTCTGGTCAGCGTTCGAGACAGAAATAAAAATCGCGCTGGCAGAGATCCTTGGAATGGAAGAACTCTTGAATGGTCGACGACTTCTCCTCCACCTTTTTATAACTTTGCCGTGATTCCTGAGGTGCATGAAAAGGATGCCTTCTGGGCAGAGAAGCATAGTCATATCAAAAAACAGGCTCCTCACTATGAAGAAATTCATATGCCAAAAAATACAGGCACAGGATTTTATATTGGAGCTTTGAGCTTCGTATTCGGTTTTGGAATGGTCTGGTATATCTGGTGGATGGTCATTGCTTCTGGCATAGGGATGCTCGCTTGCCTTATTGCGCACCTTTACAACCAAGACACTGAATATTATGTTACAGTAGAAGAAATCAAAAGAATCGAAACATCTAAGGAGGGTTATGAAAGAGACTAAAATGATGTCCCATGAGACTTATCCAGATACTCATCATGATGTCTACTCAAAAACCATCTTTGGATTTTGGGTCTACTTAGTGACAGATTTTATGCTGTTTGCAACTTTTTTTGCTGTGCATGCCGTTCTTTTTGCAGATATGCAAAGTACAATCAGTTCAAAAGCTCCGTTTCATCTCTCTCTTGCTTTTATGCAAAGCATTCTCATGCTCAGCGCAAGCTTCGCAAGTGGCCTCGCTGGAGTGAATGCTCACCGCTCTAGAAAGAATGCTACAATCTTTTGGTTTGCTGTGACTTTCCTCTTAGGTTTGATCTTCATGAGCATTGAGGGAATGGAGTTTTCTCGACTTCTTGAACAAGGAAAAAGCTGGCAGACAAATGCTTTCTTTTCCTCCTATTTTAACCTCGTTGGGATGCATGGACTTCATATGATCATCGCCCTCATGTGGATTATTGTACTTCTCATCCCCGTGATTCGTTTTGGTCTAAATGCTGTCAGTGTAAAAAGACTCACGTGCCTTCGGATGTTTTGGCAGTTTCTTAATATCGTTTGGATTTTTATCTTTAGCTTTGTCTACTTAACGGGAGGGCGCTAACATGGATCAATTAAAGCAAAAGTGGAATACAAGCTATAAGCCTTTGATCATCGGTTATCTCCTCTCCGCTGTATTACTTTTTACCGCCTACTTTGTTGTAGTAGAAAGAGTTTTTAAAGGATGGATTTTACTCCTCACGGTTCTTGGAATCGGAACCCTTCAAGCTCTCATCCAACTCGTTTTATTTCTTCATGTTGGCGTAGAAGAAAAACCTCGCTGGAATTTACTCACCTTTCTTTTTATGGTTCTCATTATCGTGATCTTGCTCGGAGGATCTCTCTGGATCATGTATAACTTAGATTATAATATGATGCTTCTAATGTAGGTAATGATGGAAAGAGTGTCAAAAGGTGTTTCTAAGCTCGATGTGAGATCCTACACAATGCTCACAAAACCAGGTATTATTTTTGGTAACGTGGTAACCATGGCAGGAGGATTTGCTCTCGCTGCAAAAGGGGAGTATGACCTCTTCCTTTTTCTAGCAACGCTCCTCGGAATTTCTCTGATTATTGCCTCATCCTGTGTTTTTAATAACACAATCGATCGCAAAGCCGATCAAAAGATGGAGAGAACAAAACATCGCCCTTTAGTCACAGGAAAAATTTCTCCAAGAGCAGCCCTCGTCTTTTCTCTATTTCTGGGTGTCATGGGTCTTGCTCTATTATTTATCTATGTCAACCCTCTAACAGCCATTCTTGCTTTTGCAGGGTTTTTTGTTTATGTCGTCCCTTATAGTTTCCTTAAATACCATACAGTGCATGGAACTCTGATCGGCAGTATAGCAGGGGCGTTGCCACCTGTGATTGGATATACAGCAGTCACTAACGCGCTCGATCTAGGCGCCGGTTTGTTTTTTCTCATCGTTGTTTTATGGCAAATGCCTCATTTCTTCGCGATCGCTCTATACCGAATAGAAGATTACAAAGCGGCTCACATCCCTGTCTTGCCCGTAAAGAAAGGAATAGAGGCTACCAAGATCCAAATGCTCATTTATGTGATCGCATTTACTGGAGCTTCTTCATTATTAACAATCCTCGGATACACCTCCGATGCCTTCTTAGCTTTGATGATTGTGCTAGGAGCTCTATGGGTGATTCTGTCCCTTAAGGGATTTAGAGCCCAAAATGTGAAAAAATGGGCAAGAGAGATGTTTGTTTTTTCTCTTTTTGTCATCATGGCAGAGTGTATTGCAATCCCTTTTACGGTAGTCTTATGAAACTTAAAAAAAATATCGGCACTCCTGATCGTATTGTTCGTTTGGGGATAGCCATCGCTCTTTTTGTCTACGCTTATGTCCAGTGGAGCTGGATTGCCCTTGCCCTTGGTATTTTCACCTTATTAGAGTCTTTCATGAGCTGGTGTATTTTCTATCAGTTAATTGGTAGAAATACCTGCCCTCTTCCAAAGAAGAAAAAATAAGCCTATTTTTTAAACTTCTGTAGTTCAATAGCATACAAAAGATTGTTGCTTTATGTATTTCTATGTTAGGTAGTTGAATTGGTTTTAAATCATTTTTAAACGATTCTTTTAAAAGAATAATTATTATGTTATAATTTTGTTAAATAATTTTTTAAAGGGCATATTATGGCTTCTATTAGTTCTTCAATGGTTTCAACAGCTGCTGGGGCTGGCTGCGAAACACCTAAATTGGATTGTCCAGTAGCTTCTATGGACTGCTTTACAGTAGAGATGGAAATGGCTCCTCCTGTAATAGATAGTGAAAAAGTGGCGAGATTATCGACTAAAGCTCTATATGCAATTTCAGCTGCAGCAGCGGGTGAAAGGGGCATGTCGGCGATTCTAAGCGCCCTAGAAAGGGAGGATAAAAAGTTTTTTCACGATTTTAGAAGGGGAAAAGCTCATTTAACAACTCAGCAATTAGAAGAGCTCTTAGCAACTGAATTGGCTGCTATTAAGAACAATAAAAGAACTATTGCAAATGGTCTTCTATTTCTATCAAAATTGGGCCCAATTAGCGAAGAATTCTTTATCGTTGCTAGAGATTATGCTAAGAAGATAAGAGATCCTCTTGTAAGCGAAATTATTAGCAGATTTTCTCTGATCAGATAAGGTTCTTACGTTGACACACCTCTAGCTTCTTGGGGCATGCTTAATGCCCCTCTCCAATATTCTCTGTCTATTGGAGATTCCAAAACACCTAGATGTCTCACCAATATCACCAAAAATAAATTGATATCTGCATTCTCATTGAGTCTGCAGCGGCACTTAAAGCTTTGCCTTTCACTCTAGAAGTCCCCATTTTAACTTTGCTTGAGGTAGATCTTGAATCAATCTTGGCTACGGGAATGTCCTCAGTGAAGCCCTGCGATTCATGAGAGGTAGATAGGGGGGCAAAAAATCGATTTTGGAGAGTTTTGTAAGACAAAATCAGTTTTTTCTGCAATCATTAAACTATTAGTATATAAGAGCTTAATGATTTAATTTTTTAAATAACGAATTACTACCAACTGTCTAAAAATTGGTAATTGACGAGCTATAGATCCTTTTGCTACCATAAAATTAGAAATTGGTAGAATTATGAAACTTCCTAGCATACCCCCCAACGTTAGTTATGAGCAGATAGGAACTATTCTCTCTCCTGAAAAATGGAAGTTGATCTTAGAAATAGGTGCGATAACAGAAAAAGAGGGGAAATATCGCCATTGGGATGTTCTGCGTCATTTGGTTCCTCCTCAAGGTCTTACTCTAGAAGAATGGTGGATGGGGATAAAATTGCATCGCACCTCAGGCAAAAAAGCAGTTCCTCTCCAAGATAGAAAGCATGAAGATCTTTTCTACTATAATTTAACGGACATGATTTTAGAGCAGATCCATCGCATAGACATGAGCATGGGTGGATGCCTTGATCTCCCTGAGCCTTTATTCGATCCTCATTTAAGAGATCAATATGTGATCCACACTCTCATCCAAGAAGCCATCACATCAAGCCAACTTGAAGGTGCTTCTACAACTCGTCATGTTGCTAAAGAAATGTTGCGTCTTGGCAGAGCTCCTAGGGATGAAAGTGAACAGATGATATTCAATAATTTTCGAACTATGGAAAAAATTCGAGAATGGAGGGATGAATCATTAACTCCTCAACTAGTTTTTGAAATCCACCGGATGATTACTGAAAATACTTTAGCTCATCCGGACCATGTTGGAAGATTTCGAAGCCCTGATGAAAAAATTGTCGTTGAAGACAATTTTTCTAAGGAAATACTGCATGAGCCTCCTGATGCAAACCAATTACCTGCTCGGTTACAATCCATGTGTGATTTTGCCAATGGGCTGACCCCAAGTCAATATGTTCATCCAATCGTTCGTGCTATTATTTTACATTTTTGGCTATCCTATGATCATCCTTTTGTCGATGGTAACGGTAGAACGGCCAGAGCATTATTTTATTGGTGTATGTTAAAAAATAAATACTGGATTTTTGAGTTTATTTCGATTTCTGAAATGATTTTAAAGGCTCCTGCACAGTACGGTCAAGCTTTCCTCTACACAGAAACAGATCAAAATGATTTAACATATTTTATTCTTCATCAAATAACCATTTTGCAGAAATCGATCAACTCCCTCCATAATTATGTCACCCGAAAAACGCAACAAGTAGAGGCCCTTCAATCCATACTCAGATCAGTAACATATTTCAATCATCGGCAAGAAGCTCTTCTCATCCATGCTTTAGATAATCCCGGCACGATTTATACAATCGAAGGGCATAAAAATAGTCATAATATAGCCTACGACACTGCAAGAAATGACCTTAAGGGCTTAGTAAAAAAAGGACTCTTGTTCTTGAAAAAAAGGGGAAAAGCTTTTGTATTTAGTGCAGCCCCCAATTTATCAGAATTATTGAAAAAATTGTAATTTGAATAGTTTTGATATTATTATGCATGTATTATTCATAATGTCGCCTAACATGGAGGCTATTATGAATAATAAAAGACTAGCAGGAGTCGCAATTATCATTATTGGTGTTATACTTCTTGTATTTGGACTTAGTTCTTCGAGTGCCCTTCCTGATAAACTTTCTCATGGTATTACAGGTCGATATACTGAAAACACCATGTGGTATCTCATCGGAGGTGTCAGTATGATTGTCGGTGGTGGTGCTCTTTCATTTATGGGACGCCCTAAAATGTAATTGCCCAAAAGCCGGGATTTTTCCCGGCTTCCATCAAAAAAATTTCTATTTTTTAACTCTTCTTTTTTCTTACAATTTCTCCCTGTTATTCAGGAGTCTCTTATGTGGGTAAAAGCTGCAGATAGGCTACTATGTAGCGCAGCGGCGGGCATTCTATATTTTGTCTATCAAGAGCAGGCTCCTACTGTTAAAGTCAGAGGAAGTTGCTCTTATACATCAGGCGGGGAACATCGAACCCATGATATAAAAGAAATGGGTGATCTCTTGAGCTATCTAGGAAAAATGGAGGCAAAACGGCTTGAGCGCTGCTCAGGCACTTGTACCATGCAGGCTAAAGTTGTAGCTTATAGGTCTCAAAAAGAATCAGAGCACACTTCGGAAGACGAAGAAGAAAGAAATTATCAAGTAGCGATCACTGTTGATCCACCGCATGATTCAAGAAAAAGTTGTGATGCCTATGAAGACGGCGTAGATAAAATCAGAACCTTTGTTCGGTGTATGGAAGAAGCTCCGTTCCAATCGACCGTTAAAAAATGCATGGAAGAGAAACTTCGGTAAATAATTATGACTAAGAAAACAATAGTAATAACAGGTGGAAGCAGAGGTATAGGTCTTGCTATAGCTCTGAAGTTTGCGGCAGAAAAATACCAGATCGCCATTCTTACAAAAGATTCTCCAGAGGCTTTGAAGAATCTTTCTGCGCAAATTGAAGGGGTCGGCGGAACATGTTTAATCATCGAGGGGAGTGTGGATGATATCTTTTTTGTGCAAAAAGGAGTTGAAGAAACTCTCTCTCGTTTTCAAACTATCGATGTCGTTGTGAATAACACAAGCGCGACATGCTTTTCTAATACTCTTTCTACATCCCCTGAGCAATTTGATCTTATGATGAATACCAGTGCGAAAGCAGCTTTTTTCTTATCTAGAGCGGCAATTCCTGCTTTGAAGAGATCTTCAAATCCGCATATCATCAATATTTCCCCTCCACTTAATATCGAACCTAGATGGCTCAAAAATCATTTAGGGTTTTCTCTAGGAAAATATGCGATGAGCATGTGTACCATGGGAATGGCAGCAGAATTTCGTGAAGAAGGGATCGCGATCAATTCTTTATGGCCACAAACAACAATAGCTACTCCTACCATTAAGGCTCATTTTGTTCATGAGGTATATGAATCGAGTCGTTACCCTAGTATTATGGCAGATGCTGCTTATATCCTGTCGGAAAAAGACTCAAAAAAATGTACAGGACATTTTTTTTCGGATGAAGAATTACTTCGAGATCATGGATGCAATAATCTGTCTAGATATGCCGTAAATCCAAGCAAACCATTAATGGCAGCACTATTTATGCCGAAGAAACCAGGTATGGTAGATCTGTCATCTGAGTTATTTCTTTCGAAGGATCTCTAAAAAGATCTAATGCGATTTCTTTTTGATGCTCACGCTCTTTTTGATAGGGGCAACAGGAGTAAAGGGATGAACATTTCGTCAGGAGTAAGCCCTCCATGGTGACCTTTGAAAGTAAATTCAAAGCGATTTTTCTCATACCAACTGACCGATTCTCCCGCAAAGGGAAGGATCACAAGGTTCCCAAGCCGATCTAACAGCGCTTTAGAAGGCTTTTTCGATCCGAAGATATTTTTCTGGATTAGATCTTCGCTTAAATAAACTTCGGCAATACCAGTAAAATGGTGAGAGAGCTTTTTGTGAAGAGGGAGAAGATGCTCCTGCTCTACATATAAAAAGAGATCACGCCCTGAGCCCCCCATAAGAAGCGTTTCACCATGGCGGTTTTTCCTGAGCATCTTTTCAACCCCAGGAATTTCTAAATTAAGATAATGAGTTGTGTCGGGATTCACTTCGACTTGTCCATGATCTGCTGTGATGGCAAGAAGTGTTTTGCCCTCTGTTCTTTTAAGCTTTTGGAAAAACTCTCTTTCAAGATTTGTAAAAATGCGATCTGCAGTCTCATCCAGAGCCTGTGAGTTGGGTCCATGAATATGACAAGTCGTGTCAAAAGCATCAATATAGAGGAAAAAGTAGGATTTCTCTTTGGCTCTGCCAAGAAGGTCTGCAAGGAGAGATAACGATTCCTCTATACTTTTGTATCCAAAAACTTTTGCTCCATGAAAAACGACATCGGAAAAAGGAGAGGGGGTATAGTTGGCATGTTGCAATACAAAAGAAGAAATCCCAGCTTTTGCAAGCTCATCATAAAGGGTCTTTTTGGGGAAAAATGTTGTAGGGGAAAACCCTTTTTTTAGAAGACTATTTCTCTCATGATCTCCCGCTAAAGAAAAAAGTAGGGGAGCTATGATCTGATCAACCTGAGGCTCATAATAAAACCATTCGTAAATGCCACTTTCAGATACAGGAAGTCCTGTGTGGATCGTCGTCATGTGACAAGCTGTTGTCGAGGGAAATTGTGATGTGAGCTGAGAAACAACGCCCACATCCATAAACCGCTTAAGAAAAGGATAGCGGTCTTTATATTTCTCCCAAAATCGCCAACCAAAAGCATCAAGAACGATGAGCACCACTTGGTCATAGTCCACAGGAAGGGATCCGAGTACATCTTTAGGTAACAGGGACTTCTTTTTTTCAAGTCCTAGACGATTCTGAATGAATGTAGGAAGCTGAGAAAAGCAATACGAATCATAAAGAGGATGGATAAATTGTGTCGAAAAAGTTGAAGCTTGAACTGAGCGTAGAGAAGAAAGATTGAGCATGGGTTTTGTTATGGTCTTATTGTTTACCTTACTCTTTTTTCTACAAAAAGAAAAAGAATTTAGGAAAGAGGAAGATTATGGCGACCTTTTCGTGTAAATAATATTTTTAATAAATAGGATTTGAATATTTAATATTTATGCTTATAATCAGACTATCTTCTAAGCAAGGAAGTTATTATGAAAAGGCCTATTTTTTTCTCTTTAGTTTCTCCTTTCGTACCTTCTTGCCATCATCATCATAGCATCTAATTGTCCATTAGCTAACAGATAGTTTTTATCTATCTGCGTAGCCTCGTTTTTTATTTTAAAATATTTTTTTACACAGGTTTTTCAATGAAAAAGTTCATTTTTTCTTTATTGCTTTCTGCTTCTTTATTCGCAGCAGAAACAAAACCACTCGTTGTCGGCACAACCAGCGGCTATGCTCCTTTTGTAAGCCTTGATAGCAAAGGCAACTACGAAGGATTTGATATTGATTTTGCTGAGGAGCTCGGCAAAAAATTAGGTCGAAAAATCATCTTGAAAGATTGCGGCACTATGCCAGGCCTTCTTCTCTCTCTTGATCAGAAAAAAGTCGATATCGTGATTTGGGCCGTTTCCATTACCCCAGAAAGAGAGACAAAAATGGATATGGTTTATTACCAAGGAGAGAAGGTTCAGCAGATGCCTTTCCTTTTCTGGAAAGAAATACCCAGCAATATCGACTCGATCGAGGACCTAGGGACGAAAATCAAAGGATCAGTGAGCGTCGAAGCAGGATCCTTTCAAGAAGGTGTGTTAAAAAACTATCCTAAAGTGCGTCTCAAGCAAGTCGAAAAAATCTCCGACGCCCTCATGGAAATACGTTATGGTAAATCCATCGCTGCCATGGCAGATCCATCACTTGTTCAAGAGATCACTTCTCAATACCCCGAAATTAAGGTGTTGCAGCTACCGCTCAGACCTGAGGAATATTCACTCGGGAATGGGATCTGTATCAATAAGAAAGATAAACCGCTTACTCAATCGATTGAGCAAGCTGTCCAGGAACTTCAAAAAGAAGGGGTCATCGCAGACCTTGAGAAAAAATGGGGGATCATCCGATGAACGATTTTTTCTCTTTAGCCTACAGGTCTCTTCCACTTCTCATGAAGGGAACGAAACTGACCCTGGAGGTTTTAATATTATCAATGATCATCAGCTTAATAGCAGGAATAATTTTTGGCGCTCTCTCAGCGGATCGCTTTAAAATTCCCCTCATTTCACCTATTGTTCGATGGGTGACATTTATGCTGCGTGCCATTCCGTTCTATGTGCAGCTCCTCATTGTCTATTTTGTGCTGCCCGATCTCTTTGGATGGAATTTAGAGCCTTTCCCAGCTTCTGTTCTCGCTTTAGGACTATGCTCTTCAGGATATGTATCCCAAATTATTAAATCAGGCACAGATTCCCTTCCCTCATGTCAGTGGGAAGGGGCCTACTGCCTCGGCTATAATTCTTTCCAGACACTTAGATACATCATCTTACCTCAAGTTGTTCGCAATATGCTTCCAGCCCTTGCAGGTGAAGTTGATGCGATGCTCAAGAGCACAGCTATTGTATCATCTATAGGGCTGCTCGAGCTGACAAGAGCCGGTATGAATTTAGTGAGTCGTGAGATGGAGCCTATCCCTATTTATCTTATGGTCGCTTTTCTCTATCTTCTTCTATCTGCTTTGCTAAATTTCCTCATGAAAAAGGTGAAAAGGAGACTTAGCTATGCTTAGAGTTATTAGCCTTAGTGTAGAAAAAAACGGCAAAAAAATTCTCGAAGATATCAGTTGCATACTTCCTCAAGATGAAATCACACTCCTTATAGGGAAAAGTGGCTCTGGAAAAACAACTTTTCTGCGAACACTTGCAAAGCTTGAAACTCCTTATCAAGGGGTCATTGAGTATAAAGGGAAAAAAATAGATCCTTCCAAAAACCAAATGGGCATGATCGGGTATGTTTCACAATCTTACTCTCTTTTCCCCCATAAAACAGTCTTAGAGCAATGCACTCAGCCCCTTACCTTAAAAGGAATAGATAAGAATGAAGCAAACAAACAAGCTATGGCTCTTTTGGACTCTTTGGGGTTGGAAAGTAAATATAACTCCTACCCTCACCAGCTTTCTGGAGGGCAAAAGCAAAGAGTAGCGATCGCTAGAGCTGTGCTATTAAAGCCTCAGTTTATCTTACTCGATGAACCCACTTCTGCTCTTGATCCTGAAAATAGCGCTCTCCTTTTAGAGATACTCATAAATCTTATGAAAGAAGGGATAGGGATCGTCGTAGCAACTCAAGATTTGCACTTTGCAGCGCAAATAAAAATGCGCTCTCTCATATTTTCAGATGGAAAAATCGAAAAAGAGCTTATTAAATAAAAAAGCCCTAGGTAAATACCTAGGGCCTTCTTGATTGACTCAATTTTTCTAAGACTTAGAAACCAACGAGTAACTTAAAGTAAGGACCAGCAAGGGAGAAATTGCTCACTACATTTTGGAATGTGCGAGCATAAACACCTACTGTATCTGGATCAACAGGAGGTGTAACCACTTCACTGCCGATGTCAATCGTTTGGATCGCATTGAGGTAAACTTGAGCTTGGTATCCTGCTTCGATGCGGATGAGGGCGCTATCTCCAATCATAAAATCATAATCAAGACCGAGCTTTCCTTTGAGGACAGGGACTGTGATCACTTTATTATCAACTGTTGTCGTTTGATAGTTTGGAGGTGTGATGCCAAGGCCTGCGAGTGAAGGGGCCCAAGACTGATAGGTCGTGTTGTTTTTTTGGGGCCCTACAAACAATCCTGCGCCAGCATTTCCAGTAAGATGGAAGCCTGCAACGATCTTATAAGCCATGTCTAAAGAAGCCTCAGGACCCGCTCCTGTAAATGTAGAAGGTGTAGTGATGATCTTTAGAGTGCTTTGTGTATCATCATAGTATTTTGATGTCATCGTTTGCTTGATTCTTGCAAAGCCAAGGCCTGCTGCTAAATCAATATTTAAACGATCACCAAGGTTTGTATAAACACCATAGTCAAGGTTCACTTCGTCAAAATGGAACTTCACATTGCCATGAGCATTTTTGTAAGTCGCAGCATCAGGACCAATCTCGAAGAAAGGGCCGATCATATTTTGCGAGCCTACATTTTTTGTTGCAGAATCACTAGAGCGGAAATGTTCCCAATTCAAAGCAATTTTGGAATTTGTGCAGTGGCTTACACCAGCGATTCCTATATCAAAAGCCCACTGGTAGTCTGTGTCTATTTTATGAATAAACCAGTTGGGTGTTGGCGCTGGAAGAGGATTCGCTTCAGCGGCGTAATATAAGTTGCTAGAAGTAGGTTGGAGCAATAGAGCTGTTCCATAGATCTCAAAGCAATACGCTGGACCAGAAAGATAGACATCTGAGCTTGTCCGAACAGGTGCCTGTGCTTGCATGCTATCATCATCTGCATAGCCACTTGCAATGGCAGCAGATACGATTGCACTTAAAACGAGGGTTTTTTTCATAATATTCCTTAAATAAAGGTTTTATATGAAAATAGAAAAGGTAGAACTCATTTGTCAATATTTTCATTGAAAAATAGATCGGTGTAGATGAATTAGACAACTTCATATACAAAATATGACTAAAATAGCCCCTTATTGTTCAAAGGGGGCTACTAACCCATCATTCTTGCCATCTTTTTTCTATCATTAAGCGAGGCTCCAATCAAATGCCTGTAGTGCTGAGAAATTGCAACATCGATCGCTGCTGCTTCTTCTGCACTCAGCGCTTTTCTTGTAAGCGTTTCAGCAGAAGCTTTATGGATAGCTTTCATTTCTTCCAAGGTCCACACTGTAAATTCTTCCCTTAAAAGAAGTTCTGAGACTGCTTCTAGTAAATCTTTTGTTAATTGAGCCCGTCGTTTCGCTTCTTCTTCTGAAAGCCCTGCGGCTTTACCCGTTTCAATAATTGTAGCATGAATGATATTTGAACATGGGAGATCATCACTAGAAGCGCCATCTTCTTCATCATCAAAAATAATCTCCAAAGTCAATTGCATAAGAGATTTTATCGCTTGGATCATCATTTTTCTTATATTAAGATCAGGATTTAATCCGATGATTTCTTCTAACTTACTTTTGAGCAATTCAATCGCTTTTTCTAATTCTTTTCTTTCAGCTATTTGCTTTGCATCTGCACTATCGATACCCACTGCTGTATTAATGGTAGTGATTAAGGCATCAAGTTGTATTGTAAATCTGTCTAATGAACCTTCAGGAAATTCAGGATGGAGCAATTCCTCCTCGAAAAGACTAAAGACCCTCAGTAAGACATTCTGCATAGATATTTGAGGATGACGTAGTTTGCCAAACCCAGGAAATGTGAGAACAAGGCGATCCATCACAGCCCTAGGTATATCTTTTTCAATCCGTTTTATACATGTATCCATTACGTTAGCAATTTTGCTAAAAAGAGGGGGAGCGGAAGAAGCCTTAGGAATGAGAATAACAACTTTTCTTCCTCGTAAAAAAGTATCAAAAGAACTAAGGTCCCTTCTAGTCCATTCTTCAATACTTGAATTGAAAGTGCGTAGTACTTCTTCAACTTTATCATGGTTCACAAGATGAGAGATCCCCGCTATCAAAAAGGAGCGAGACTTGGGAGGTTTTTCAGCGGACAAGGCAGTTATCATGGATAGATTGCGTGCATCAAACGTAGCATCTAGTCCTGCTGCAGCTTTATGAATAAATTCTTCGGAGGTTACTTCAATATCAGTACACTGTCTATAGACGATCTCACATAGTTCAGCCATATGAGCCTCTCGATCAGCCTCAGTAGGAGCTGACACAACTTTTTGAATTAAAATTTGTGCTAGAGATTCATGTTCTCCTACCCTGCGGGCCAGCGGCTGACCGCTTATTACGTCACTCCCTCCAATATCCCAGCCACGTAGCATATCTTTTCGATCTATCCATATTGCATGAACTTGCTGATGAGACTCGGGAGGACATCCTAAAGAAACGCTTTCAAGCAAGACTATGTCCCCTTCTCTAGAGTATCGATTAATGAAATCTGTATTAATCACAGAAAAAGCAAGTGCAGTATGAACGTCTGCTAATAAAAATTCTTGGGCGGCTTCCAAATGATCAGGATCTAATCCTTCACCCATGTAAGCAACATCGTAATGGGCACGGACGTAAGATGAAAGTGAATCTTCTAGATGCATAATAACCTCTAATTATTGAGGAATATTTTACTGACAAAAGGCTTTAGTGGTAAGTAGAAGGAAGTTTTTAATGTTCTATTGAAATTAAGCTGTTAAATAACAATGGCTTGCTTATCTTTGTTGCCCAAATTTCTGAATCTTGTTTCCCATAGACTACCCAAAGCTGATCCCGAATGCTCATAAGACCACAAGGGAAAACGACTTTGAGAGGTTTCCATGTTTTAAAGTCTGTCTTTGTATAAAAATTTTCCCCTAGGATAGGAGCAGGGGAGATCGCCTTGATGGCGAAAGGAGGCTTATCTTCAAATAGGATCGCTCCCATAAAATAGTGCATCATCATTTTCTTATCAGATTGATATGAAGCGATTTTTTTTGAAGAGTGGAAAAAGGTGAGATAATACCCCTCTTCATGAATTGCTGGAGTGCCCCCTCGAATTTCTCCAAATTCCCAACGGATTTCTTCTTCTGAGAGAGAAAACCTTTCACATCGGTTTTCCTCAGGAATTGGACGAAATACCCTGTGAGGTGAAAATGTGTAGGAGAGCAATAATTCATCTTGATGGTCAAATGGAGTCCAGTTTTTTTCAATGCGGCGATGAGACTCTTTTTCAAATGAAAGAAAAGGGTGGGTATTAACAAGAGAAAAGGTATCTTTATTTTCTACTATTTCCCCAATGAAAACTCGCCTTTGATCTTTTTTGTCGATTTGTACCAAAGCACTGTAAATCATATAGAGCTTGTCATTCAATACATAGAGGCGAGGATCTTGGATTTTTTGCTCTAACTCATGTGAGGTTTGTAGCTCAAAAGGAGGAGATAGGACATGTAGCTCCTCATCTACCCAAACAAGGCCTATCTTGTGAGTTTGATGCCCTTCACGGATACGAAAGCTTAAAAGCCATTTTCCTTTCCATGATACGATGGAGGGGTTAAAAACGATCGGATAATTTTCGATCTCTATGCGCTTTGTCTCTAGTATAAAAGGGGAATAGTGACTTTCTAGATCATAGACTCCATCTATAACAGGAATATAAACCATCTCTTCTTCAATGTTGTCAGGGACATCAGCCTTAAGAAAAGAAGTTAAACAAAGACATGTGCAAATGAATAGATTTTTCATTTTAGTGGTGATTCCAAAATTCAAAAGGAAATGCTTCATAGAGCTTTTGAAGGTCACAAACATAAGGTTTTTCTCCCCCCATTAGCAGGGCTTCTTCTACGGAAGAAGCGTATCGAAATTGATTTCTTCCGGTTCCAAAATAATAATCTTGATATTTGAAGATATGCTCGTTTTCCGTTACACGCAAAAGCCTTGCTGGTATTCCATAGGCTTCTGCAACAACAAGACCATGAAGTGAGGAGGATATAACAAATTTTGCACTGAGAATTTTCTGTACAACATCAAGCCAAGGCTCTGTAGGATATACAACATGACCATCTTGAGGAAAAAGATCATTTTCAGAGTAGTGGGGAATCACTATATAGTCATATTCAGGATCTTCACTTTTTTTCAGCTCAGGAAATAAAACAGGCATGAGAAGAGCTGGATCTCCATATACTTCAGGACATGAAATCCCTTTTTCTTGTAGAAATTGTCGCGTTAGGGGCCCTCTCACAGCTCTTACATCGAGATCTGAAAAATGAAAAATTGCGTGATGGACAGAGCGGCCACTAACCCCAGATCCCCAAATCACATCTCCATCTCTTGCAAAACGTAGGATCGAACCTACGGCCAGTAGTTTCTTAGGATTAGACGGTTTATTGTGTTTCACGATGCGAATCGGTTCATGGACCATTCTTTCAACAATCTCTAGAGATAAATAATCCCCAAAATTTATAAACCGTGAGGTTTGCCAATAAAAAAGGGGAAGCCCCTCAGACCATGTGAGGGCGGTAGAGAGTAGTAGTGGTAAAAGGAATCTAGGCTTTAGCACAATATGATAAAAAACGTTTTTTTTCGCGGGAGTGTACTGTAGATAGTTTTTTTGCAAAACTCCTTTTTGTGCAAAGGTAGTTTAATATCTCCAAATTTCGTATTCTGAATCGTTTTTAAGGAGCTTTATGAAGAGTCTTTTTGTTGTTTTTGTTTGCTGTTTTTCTCTATATAATAGCATCGAAGGATATTCTTTTGACGAGGGTGAAACGATTTTGCAATATTATTATGAAGAACAGAATTCTCTAATTCGTGACATGATCCTTAAAGGATTAGAAGAGTACAATACAACTTTCTTTGAGAAGAAATATCAAAAAGTTCATTTTCCTTCTTTTGTTGTTTATGTCAAAAATGATCATAACGCGCTCATCGGCGGCGTTTGTGGGCTCTTATTTCAAACAGACAATTCTCGATGGGCCTATGTAGATTATGCCTGGGTAGATAAAGCATACCGAAAGCAAGGAGTTGGGCGAAATCTATTCCTAAAACTAGAGGAATATGTCCGTAATCAAGGATGCACCTACATCCAACTTTTCACGTGGGAGTATCAAGCTGTTGGTTTCTACGAAAAATTGGGATATAGCCAAGTAGGTCTTGTCCCTGATTGGATTGAGGGCTACGATGCCTTATTTTTTAGAAAGTTGCTTAAAGATTGATGAGATCAAAAACAGCCTCTATTTCTTGCCGAGTTGACATCTCAGAAGTATCCAAAATCAAATCGTATGAAAAATCAAGCTCCTCAGGCAGGCTTAAAATTTTCTGATGGGTCTCTTCGACAAAGAGCCTTGCATAGAAAGCTCTTTTAGGGCTCCTCATCCGGACAATGTTTCTTTTTTCATCTCTAGCAAGAAGCACTTTAAGGGGAGCTGTCACAGCAATATATTTTTCACCATTTAGAGGGGCTCTCCAAGGAAGCTGAGTATCTACTACAAAGTTTCCCTGATGGCTCCTCATCTGCTCATCGAGGTATTTATTCCCATTTTCTTCTAAACATGCGTTTTCTTCGATGAGGCGATCACGGTCGAGATAAGTCCATGAAGGCCCAAGCTTTTCTATTAAAGCTTGGCTCAAAGTTGATTTTCCTCCGCACGAAGGTCCAAATATAAAGAGGATAGTCGCTAAAATAGAGAGCATATATTCACTTAAAAGCGATACGCCAGATTTCCTCTTAGACCTAGATATCCTCTTTGAACCTGAGAGCTATACCAATAGATTAAAAAGGGCTCTAAACGAAGATCCCAATGTCGATTTTGCCCCATACGAAATGTAAATGGTAACGAAGCATCAAGACCCACAACAGGAGATTGCCAGCCCCAAGATTTATTATCTGTAGGGCCACCCATCATCCCTTTAAAATGCCACCCTAAACTAAATACGGAATTAAAATCATGATCGTAGAGAACACCAAAGCTGCCATAAATAAGAAGAGGCAAGTAGGATTTTTCTGTGGAATTTACTGCCCAGTAAGAGCCATTTACTAAAATCCAGCTCGTAACATGAGGCTCTTTTTTCCAATCTTTAAAGACTCCCACACCAAAAAAAGGAGTTAGGTGGTCTTTATTGGTATAAAGAACATTATACCCCATCTGCAGCTCAGCTTCACCAATCCAGCCACCCGAAAAATTATTGAAGTTATTACCTCCAATGAGAGCATAGGTGAGCCAAGATTCAAATGCTGCATAAAGGCTGTTAGGTTTAATTCTTTCATAACTTTGCAGTGGAAAGATCACTGCTAAGCGATTGTCATAAGGATAGTAGGGAGAGGGCTGCGCAGCTTTTTGCTGAGAATCAGCCTGAACATCTAAGCCAAAAATTATTGATGACGATAGAAAAAAGAATAAGAAACAAAACTTTCGCATAAGAGAGCCTTCATGTAAAAAGAGCATCATATGGAGAATGCTTTTTCCTTCAAAAACAAATTTATAAAAAACCTATCTTTTTCCATCTCTGAGGTGTTCTGCTCTCTCAGGGTGTCTTCTCTTTGATCCAACAGTTGGATTTTTAGGGAAGAAATCTTCTTCACGATAGGTGCCGTTTTGTTTTGCCAGAGTTACTAAAGAATATAAGACCACTGCTGGGCGTCTTGCATAATATCCGACTCCTAAGGTCAGATGAACAAGGGCAATATTGCGAAGGCCTATAAATCGTATAGTATCGGTGATTGTCGAAGAGGTTTCTTCTACAATAGGTTTTGAAGGATCAGAAGAAAAAGTAATAAGAACTCTCCTCGCTTCTTCATGACGAGTGATAGAAGGAAGCGCGTGAACACGATCTAAAAGAGAACATGTCCTTGAAGCATCGTAAAGACCAGTGGAAGTGATCAGAATCCTTGGATCAATATCTCCTCTTCTCATAATCTCTGCAAAGATCTCTATGGATGAATTAAGTGCACTTACCGAAATGACTATGGAAGTAGGGGAGTATCCGCTCAAAGCTCGGTCTAAGAGGGCAATCTGTGTTCCAAAAGGAGCTCCTTTTGCTTTTGCCCCATAGCTTTCATAAGAGTGTCTCATATAGGCTGTTTCAGGAGCTGCAGTATAACAAAGAGGATTCAAAGAAGTTGCCATATATAAAAAAGGGGATGATTTTAGCTTGCAAAATCTTAATATTTGAGGCGTTTTTAGTAACGAACTTTAACGATTTCTTTTTTGGAAAAGTAAACCTATGAAAAAACAAGCTGCTAGAGCATTCACCCAAGAAAACCAATTTCCCCACTTAGTATAAAGAGTTTTCCCTTTTCCAAGAGGCATATTGGCAATCACTGACACATTTTCTCCTGGAATCGTGGGCTTCCATGATAATATTCTGCCATAAGGATCAGATATACTTAAAAATCCAAAGGATGCAGACCTTGCAAGGGACACTCCATAGGCTACACTTTGCAAGATAGCCATTTCAGCATGCCATTTGCCATCAGCATTGACGCCGAAGTCGTTAGCGGGGACAAAAAGAGCGCCTACATCTCCTTTAGCGTACTGCATTGAAGGCTCAGTAAAATCCATATCATGACATATTTCAAGACCTATTTTCCCTTCAGGTAAATTTAGAAAGGAAAGCTCTGTCCCTGGCGTAAAACCTTCTTCAAAGTGCCCTACAAGATGCATCTTGTTATATTTTGCAACAATTCTTCCTTCAGGGCTAAATACATACAAAGCATTACGTTTTTCTGGACGAGCTGTCAAACTGAGCGGTGCAAATAGATAGATTTCGTTTTTTTGTGCTACTTGAGAGAGGCGAGAAAAAATCTTTTGTTCCATCTCAAGAGGAACTAGAAGAGCCCCCTCAGGGCCTAAAATATACTTCGCTTCTAAATCAGCCAAACTCTCAACCTTCTCAATAAATTCTTCAAGGGTTTTTGTAGGATCTTTTTCCTGATGCTGCAGATATTTTGTACCTTTTTTAGGATCCCTTGCAAATAGACCCACCTTTAGTACGTGAGGAGAAAGAGGTTGGTCTAATCGCAGAAGTCCAAAAAGAGCGATAAACCCTACTACACCCATTTTCCCTAGAAATGAGAATATCGCATGTTTTTTTTCAAGCTTATGATAGTGCAGAGTAAAAGCTACGCTTGCCGGTACATACAAAGTGATGAAACTGATCCCCAAAAGCCCTGTTACGGAAGCGATTTGAATGATAGGTAATGCGGCCGATTGTGAAGCTATCGGCAATATCGTTAGATCACCGCCATTCATCCAAAGTAGAAGTGAGAGATAACTGACCCCTAACGCCGGAAACATAAAAGATGACCAAAAGGTGCGGTATCGCTCCATAATAATGACAGATAACCCAAGACTCAGAGTAAACAGAAACCCGTCTACTAAACAGGGCACTAGCAACACCTTTATAGGAAAAACTGTCTGATAGTAGGTGAAAACGGCCGATCCAAAGTTCCCTAGAAAGTAAGCCAAAAAGATCACAACAAACCCTAAAATAGACCTTTTTTTAGGGCTATTAGGAAAAAGAAAAGGGGAGCGAGCCACAGAAAAATAGGCTGATAAGGATTCAAAAAATAGCAAAGGGCGCCCAGTAGGGCAGATAAATACATCATAAGGAGGGGCTTTTTTCGAGAGATATCCTAAGCAATAGGTACAGTCAAGAAAAAGTGTTAAAGATTATTTGAATAAAAATTATTTTAATAAGTCATATTTAATAAAAAAAACTGATATAATATCTTTTGAAATCAAAAGATT
>CAYSAJ010000026.1:0-23272 GCA_964429005.1 uncultured bacterium
AAAAATATTCATATTTTGACACGGGGTCATATACCTTGACTTTTTTAATATAACTGACTGTAACGGACTGTGCTACCTAAGACCATTGAAATCACCCAGCATGCGATTCCCAAATCCGCAATAGATCCTCACGCCATTGAGATTATTACAAAACTCCACGATGAGGGTTTTGAAACCTATCTTGTTGGTGGCAGTGTGCGAGATCTCCTGCTTGGTCATACCCCTAAAGATTATGATATTTCTACCGCAGCTCCCCCTGAAGAAATTAAGCGCATCTTCCGTAGAAATTGCCTATTAATAGGGCGCAGATTCCGTTTAGCACATATTCGATTTGGTAAGAAAATTTTCGAGGTTTCAACATTTCGAAGCGGCGATCTGGAATCTGATGAGCTGATCACCCGTGATAATGAATGGGGAACGCCTGAGCAAGATGTTCTGCGTCGCGATTTTACCATGAATGGCCTCTTCTACTGTCCTATTCGAGAAGTGATTATAGACTATGTGGATGGATTTGAGGATATTAAGCAACAACGCCTTAAATGTATTGGCGTCCCTCATATCCGTTTTAAGCAAGATCCTGTTCGAATGATCCGTCTGATCAAATTTGAAGCACGCTTTGGTTTGAATGTCGATGAAGAACTTAAAATTGCTTTGCTAGAAAGCCGCAGAGAAATTGTAAAAAGCTCCCCTGCTAGAGTTCTTGAAGAAATTCTGCGCATGCTTGAGTCTGGTTCCTCAGAAAAGTTCATTCGGCTTATGGCAAGGCATGGTCTCACAGAACTACTCATGCCAGGGCTAGCCCACTTTCTGGAATCTTCTTATGCAGCTAGCATCTATGATTTCCTTAAAGAAATCGACTACATGCATAAAGAATATCCCCATGTGACCATTCACAGGTCCATCTTACTTGGTGGATTAACATACCCCATACTTGATCAGATTATCTTAAAAAAATCTCAAGAAGACCCTCACATTCATTTAGGGAAAATCCAAGAAATTGCCTTAGACCTTATTCATGAGGTCTTTTCTCCGTTTTTGATCATCCCTCGGAAATTAAAGGCGACCCTTTTTCACATTTTATTTACACAATTTAGACTTACACCTCTCAATCCTAAGCCAGGGAAGAAAAAACGGATTCCCCACTCTCCTGACTTCCTCCTCTGTATGCAGTTTTTCAATCTCCGATTTCGGTTAGATCCCCTTCTCAAAAAATCTTGGGATGAATGGAGTAGACTCTACCATACCCGCAAGAAGTAATGATGACAAAAAGCCTTTCATCCCATGGAATCACCGTTCTTTATCAAGGCCCTGATGATCATACCCCAATGCCTGCGATCTTTTATTTCATTTTGTCGGCAAAAGACAGCTTATGCTTAGACCCCTTTAATCAGCCTGTCAACACTTGGAAAAATTTCCCTTTGAGGGTATTTTCGTTGACACTACCATGCCATGACGAGAATTTTGAAGCGGACGTTGGGATTGAGCGATGGAAAAAGTCTTGGGACGATGGCATCGATCCTCTTTCTCCTTTTTTTGAGCTTGTAGCGAATGTCATCGAAGATCTCATCGAAAGAAAATGGATTGATCCCACAAAACTTGCTGTCAGTGGACTCTCTCGAGGAGGCTTTATTGCCATCCATGTTGCTGCTAAAGTCCCTCAAATTTCCCATATCCTAGCATTCGCACCTTTAACTACACTGCAAACGATTGAAGAGTTTTCTCCTATCAAAGAAGACATAGCCCACCTCGATTTGGTTCATCTTAAAGATAAACTTCACCATCAAACCCATCGCTATTACATAGGAAATAGAGACATTAGAGTATCTACGGAATCTTGCTTCAATTACGTTAAAGCTCTCACTGACGAAATGTATTATCAACAGGTTCGCCATCTTCCCGTAGAATTATTGATTAAACCTTCGATTGGTCGCTATGGACACGGTACAAACTCAGCCACCTTTGAAGAAGGAGCTCTTTGGCTTGCAAAATCTCTCCTCCAACTCTCCTCTTGATCTTTTTTTGATGGCTTGTGAACCAAGCGGTGATCTTTTAGGAGGCTTGCTCCTTGAGGATTTTCTTCCTCTTTGCCCAAAAGCAAAAATTGCCGGTGTTTGCGGAGAGCAAATGAGGAAATTCCCTATCGAGAACATCCTCGACTCAGAGTCCCTCAGCGTCATGGGGTTTGTCGACGTCGCTTTTTCATTTTTGCGGTTGTCTCGTCTTTTCTTTAAAGTAAAAAAGGAGATCTTAAGGAGAAATCCAAAAGTAGTTGTTATGATCGATGCCCCTAGCTTCAATTTAAAAATGGCCAAAGCTCTCAAAAAAGCGGGATACAAGGGAACCATCATTCAGTATGTTTGTCCAACCATTTGGGCGTGGAAAAAGCATCGAAAGAAAACAATGCCCAAAGTCCTTGATATTTTAGTCCCCCTTTTTCCTTTTGAAAAAAATCTCTTTGAAAGCACTTCTCTTAAAACCTACTTTTTTGGACATCCTCTTAGAAACAAGATCACCCCCTACACAAGGGTGGGTGAGGGAGAGTATATTACTCTTTTTCCGGGAAGTCGCTCTTCAGTAATTGCCAAAAACCTTCCCTTGCAGCTTTGGGCCGCTGAGAAACTCTCAAAAGAATTTGATTTACCCCTTCAAATCGTTGCAGCCCATGAAAAAGCAGCAGAGCAAATTTCGCGCCTTGCTCCTTCATGTGCCATAGTACCTAGCTACCTGCGATATGAGGCTATGCAAAATTCAAGGATTGCCCTAGCTACATCGGGGACTGTTACATTAGAGCTTGCTCTATGCAAAGTTCCAACGATTGTCAACTATGTCATCCGCCCTTTTGATGAGTGGCTCGCAAGGAAAGTTTTTAAGATTAACCTCCCTTTTTTTTGCATAGTTAATTTGCTCATGAGGAAAGAAGTTTTTCCTGAATACTTTGGCTCAAACCTAACCCAAGAAATTTTTCTGAGAAAAGCCCAAGAAATTCTTTTAAAACAAGAGGAACGACAACAAATAACTTTAGGCTGTCACGAAGTTCTCAAGATTTTGAATGTTGAAAACGAAAAAAGATTTGCCGATTTGATTTTTTCTCTACTTGATGAATCAAGCTAAAGTTATTCCTATACGATTTATATATTAAGAGAAAGACCTAGCTTTTATCAGGTTTTTACGATATAATCTCGCCAATAAAAAAGTATTTACCGCCAAGCTATGGATCATCATTTTACTCTTTATATCGACCGTTTATCACAAGGTAATGAAGAAGACATTTCTCTTCTACTCCCTTCTGATGTTCTCGATGTACACGAAGCTGAGCTCACCTTTATCGGAGAAGTCTCTATCCAAGGAAAAGCTTACCTAGCCGAGACACACCTTATCATCCACATGGACATTAGAGCTGAATGCAACCTACCATGCAGTTTCTGTAATGAACCTAAAACGATGAAAGTGGAGAGTCTTGACCAGTATTATACGATTCCCCTAGCAGAAATCACAGGTAAAACATATAATTTTTTGGAAGATGTTCGACAGTCTATTTTGCTTGAAACACCTGGATATATCCAATGTCAGGGTGACACATGTCCAGCAAAAGAAGATTTAAAAAAATATTTGAAGCAACCTTCAACAAGCAATTTTCCGTTTGCCAATCTAGAGAGCTAAAAAGGAGTGAACCATGGCAGTACCTCGTAACAGAAACTCAAATGCGAGAAAAAATTCTAAGCGAGCTCATCATGCAAAAAAACCGACAAATGTTGTAGCATGCCCCAATTGCGACAGCCCACGCCGTCCTCATCGTGTTTGCACATCTTGTGGACATTATGATGGAAGAAGCGTCATCGCAAACGCTAAAGAACAGCAAGCATAAGGAATTTCCTCATGCGGCCCGTGGTCGGAATTGATCTTATGGGAGGTGACATACCTCCCCAAGATATTTTTTTAGGTATTACTGATCGGTTATCTAAGCTAAAAAACCACTGCGAGCTCAGATTCTTTGTCACCAAAGAACTTTATAAAATTCTTTCTTTGATCCCTATTTCTTGCTCTTGCACAATTTCATGGGAAATATGTGACGACTTTATTGACAGTCACGAAGATCCATTAATTGCGGTTCGCAAAAAACGCTCTTCTACCTTAACTCGAATGCTGGATGAGGCCTTTGCGGGCACACTTCAAGGCTGTATTTCTATGGGAAATACTGGTGCTATCGTTGCAGACGTGAACCTTTTTGGCTCAAAAATTCCTGGTATTCGCCGTCCTGCTCTCTTAGCGGAAATCCCAACAAAATCAGCAAACGTGGCATTACTTGACGTTGGGGCAAATGTTAGAGCAACCCCAGAGCTTTTAATTGAATTTTCCCAGCTTGGGATTGCTTATCTCATGAGTCGTGGGAGAAAAAAAATTAAGCTTGGTCTCGTGAATATCGGCGAAGAGCAGATTAAAGGAGATCGTGACACAAGAAGTGTATATCAGCAGCTCTCTTCCCTCTATGCAAAACAAGAGAAGGTCCAATTTGTGGGGAATATGGAAACTCACAGAATCTTTTTAGATCCTATTGATCTTCTTGTTACCGATGGTTTTACAGGAAATACGATCTTAAAAACGGCAGAAGGTTTGTCGATGTTTTTGCTGGAGGAATTACTTCATATTGCTGAGGATGTAACCATCCAAGAAAAAATCAGTACCGACCTAAGACGCTTTTTTGGGCATGACTCACACCCAGGAGCTTTGCTGCTTGGTGCCGATACACTTATAATGAAGTGTCATGGGCGGTCTGATGGGAAACAAATCTTCTATTCTATAGTAAGAACTCTTGAACTCATTGAAGAAAATTTTTTATCTTCTTTTAAAAACCATTTAAATACCATAATGCATTCTTGTTCATAAGACATGCGCTGCAGCTACCTATAAAGGAATAGAAAACAGATGAGAGAAATCTTATTAAGTGTTGAACCTAAAGAAATTCGGCATGCAATCTTGCACCACGGAACACTGTTTGATTTAATCATCGAACGGAAGAAAAATCGACAGCTCACCGGTAACATCTACAAAGGAAAAGTCACCAACATTTTAAAGAACATCCAATCAGCTTTTATTGACATCAATGAAGGTGATAATGGGTTCATCCACATCTCAGATATTCTGGAAAATACACAAAAATTCCAAGAAGCCTTCGATATGGACTTTGACTGGGACTATGATATTGACCAAGAAAGCATCAAGCAAAAAGAAACAGACATCACTGCGATATTAAAGAAAGATCAGCCAGTTCTTGTTCAAGTCGTTAAAGAACCTATTGGAACGAAAGGGGCTCGCCTTACTTCGAATATTTCCCTTCCAGGGCGTTATCTTGTGATGCTTCCAAATAACCCTCATAGAGGTGTATCGCGGAAAATCCAGGATAAATCGGTTCGAGATCGATTAAAGAAAATCATTAGGTCTTTTGAAATGCCCAAGGACATGGGTCTCATTTGCCGAACAGCCAGTGTGAATGCTACAACAGAGCAACTCATTGAAGAAGCGACAGAACTCTCTAAAATTTGGCATGAAATCATTGAGCAATTCCACAAAGTGGAAGAGCCGACATGCCTTTACGAAGAGTCAGATATTATTAAGAGGGCAATCATCACTGCGATTGATAAAAAATATGATCGGATTTTAATTGATGATTACAAAACTTTCTTAATCTGCCAAAAGCTTTACAAAAAGTATCAAACAGAACACGAACTGAGAGTCGAATTTTATCGAGATAAAGTTCCGATGTTTGAAAAATTTTGTGTAGAAAGAGAGATTGACAAAGCCCTTAAACGGAAATTATGGCTGCCGAGTGGTGGTTATCTTTATTTTGATCGTACTGAAGCTATGCATACCATCGATGTGAACTCAGGTCGCAGTAACATGTCTGATTCAGATGTTGAAGAAACACTTGTCCACATCAACATGGAAGCTGCTCATGAAATTGCAAGACAACTTCGCATAAGAAACATCGGAGGTCTTGTCATTTGTGACTTCATTGACATGAGGTCTCGTAAAAATCAAAGGCGTGTTCTTGATGCGCTAAAAGAAGCTATGAAAGACGACTCGGCAAAATGTACCATCTTAGGAATGAGTGAATTTGGTCTCATAGAGATGACAAGACAACGAAATCGTGAGTCTCTAGCCCAAACTCTTTATACATCGTGCCCATACTGCGCCGGAAGAGGAAACATCAAGAGTCATGAAACGATGTGGATTGAAATTGAAAGGTCTGTCCGAAGAACCCTTCATCATCAAAATATCCGTTCTTTAGATATTTTAGTTCATCCTATCCTCTTGCAACATCTGCAACAAGATGATAGAGAAGAAATTGAAATGCTCGGAACAAAAGTCAAGACGAGCGTACAATTTTTAGCAGATGACGAACATCATCTTAATGAATTTAAATTATTTGCGAATGGTCATGAAATCGAAGCATGAAGATTTAATTTTTTCATCTTTTATCCTGCAAACAGAGCTCGTAACTCTTCTGCCAAAAAAGTATCAAGCGATTTTGGCAGAGTTTCTTACTTCATATGAAGCAGTCATCCGTGAAAATCGCCTTGACCCTCAAAATTATGTCGATGTGATTTGTGAATTTCTTTCTTTCCTTATTCTTCAACTCAAAAATCCTTATCAGTTTCCCCCTTACCATGCCCAAGTTCTTAAAAACTTTTATTTTGGCAAAAATTTCCTTCGTCCTTTGATCGACTTTCCCCAATCAAAACTAGAAGGACTAGCGAATGTAAACAAAATCGATGAATATCTGAAAAAGGGTGAAAATGTCGTTTTACTTGCTAATCATCAAATAGAAGCCGACCCTCAAGTCCTTTATTTGATGCTTGAAAAAACACACCCAGAATTTTCTCAACAAATTATCTTTGTTGCTGGGGAAAGAGTCGTAACAGATCCCCTTGCGATCCCCTTCAGCTTGGGGTGCAATCTCTTTTGTATCTATTCGAAAAAATATATTGACAATCCTCCCGAAAAAAAGCATGAAAAGCAAATCCACAATAAACGCACTATGCAGCTCATGAGTGAGAAATTTTCTGAGGGGGGAAAATGTATTTATGTTGCTCCCAGCGGAGGACGTGACCGCAGGGGCCCAAACGGGAAAGTTGAAGTAGCGCCGTTTGATCCTCAAAGTATTGAAATGATTTATCTGATGTCAGAGCGAGCGTCTAAAAAGACTCATTTCTTTCCCCTGTCCCTTGCAACTTTCGCTATTCTTCCTCCTCCTGAAGATATACAAATTGAACTGGGAGAAAGAAGAACAACAAAAGGAGGGGCTGTATTTGTTCATTTTGGAGAAGAATTGAATATGGAAAAATTCCCGGGCTGCGATCTCCAAGATCGTCAGGAAAAAAGAAAAGCTCGCGCAACTTACATCCATGGGCTCGTTCAAAATAGTTACAGTACTTTTCCAATAAACTACTAATAAGGGTTTCCTTATGTCTAAAATACTTGTCCTTTTTGCTTCATTTACAACGATTCTTTCTCCTCTTGCTGCAAAGGATAGCTCGTATAGTGTTGTTAAAGACGCCAACCCTCTTCAAATTCTATCACCAACTCTTCAAGATCAAAAAGTTCGAAAAATCCGTCTTGATAATGGACTTGAGGCATATATTATTTCTGATCCACAGGCTAGTGAATCTGCGGCTGCTATCTCTGTGGAAGCAGGCTCTTGGAATGACCCTAAACAATATCCTGGCACGGCTCATTTTTTAGAGCATATGCTCTTTATGGGGTCCAAAAAATACCCTAATGAAAACGAATTTAGCCAATATTTATCAGATCATCGAGGGCTACACAATGCCTACACAGCGGGTGATCGTACGGTATACATGTTTTCTGTCATGAATAACGCCTTTGAAGGGAGCATTGACAGGTGGTCTCGATTCTTTATTGACCCCCTTTTTGCTCAAAGTGCTGTGAAAAAAGAGCTGATTGCAGTCGACCAAGAAAATGATAAGAATCTTGAGAACGATGCTTGGAGAGAATGGTACGTTTTCAAAGAAACAGGAAATCCTGTCCATCCCAACTCCCTCTTTTCTACAGGCAACGCTGAGACGTTAGGCAAAATCCCTCCAGAGGTTCTTAAGGATTGGTTTAACACCTATTATAGTGCAGATAAAATGCACCTTGTGATCTACTCCCCTCTGCCACTAGACACCCTGACAGACTTAGTTGTACGCTCTTTTTCCGAAGTAAAAACACTTCCTGCGACGCCTTTTGCGAGTCAACTCATCTCTAGCAAACAACAAAAAAGTAAGATCATTTACATTGAGCCTATTAAAGACTTGCGACAATTGAAAATTGAATGGGAAATTCCTGCATCATTTATTCATGATAGCTCAACCCAAATGCTTGCCACTTTCCTTAGCGATAAAAGTCCTGGAAGTCTCTATCAGTTTTTAGAGCAACTTGGATGGATTGAATCCTTGCAATCCGATGTTGAAGCCTTCTCAAAGCAGCATGGCTTTTTCATTATTGGTTTTGAACTAACGAAAGAAGGAGTCAAAAACATACCCTCTATCATTTCCTATACTCTTCAAACTTTACAATATGCAAAAGAAAGTCCCATTCCTCAGTACTACTTCGAAGAGCATAGACTTATGGAAATGGCTAATTATCAATTTCAGTCTCGCTCTGGAGCTTTTCAAGCGGTTTCCGCCCATGCCAGCAACTTAGTTGAAGAATCTCTTGAAACATATCCTTACCAACACAGTATCATGGGATCTTATTCACAAAATCAACTTCAGAATCTGATTGAAATCCTTAATTCTCAAAATATGATCTGTTTAGCTTTAGCCCCTAAGGAACTTACAGGGATTTCACCTAGCCAAAGAGAAAAGTGGCTTGGTGGAGAGTATTCGATAACTTCATATGAAGAGCCTTCAATGACTGAAGAGAATAAAGAAGTTCTCTCTTTGAATTACCCTCCTCCCAACCCTTACATTCCAAAAAGGCTCAGTGTTATATCACAAAATAACAAAGATAAATCCTCCATCCCTCAAAAGTTAAAAAAAGACGAAGAGGGAGAATTGTACTATCTACAAGATTCGTTATTTTTAACTCCTAAAGTATCTCTTTCAGTAGCAGTAAGGTCTCCTCTTATCTTGGGAGATGCGAAATCCACCTGCCTTCTTGACTTGTTTTGCTTTTCACTCAATCAACAGCTAGCGCCTCTCTTTTCACAAGCGAGCACCGCGGGGATGCATGCGAGTGTCTACGAAGAAGACCTCTCTTTGCAAGTCATGGTATCGGGATATAGTGAAAACGCAACAAAAATTCTTGAGGAAGTTGTAAGAGGAATGACCCATAATATTCCCTCCCCTGAAGCGTTTGCTTTATATCAGGAGTCTCTCATTTCAAGTTATGAAAGCCAGGCTTACAACTTACCTGTTTATGTTGCAAATGAAACGCTAAAAAATATCCTTTTTAATGATTTTCCCACTTCAGCCCAACAACTCAAAGCGATAAAGAAAATCACTTACGAAGATTTCATCTTGTTTTCCAAAGAACTATTTAAAAAGGCCTATTTCCAAAGCCTCTTTTATGGGAACATCTCTGCTGAAGAGTCAAAATCAACTCTTGCAAACTTACAAAAAATTCTGAGCTGCTCTCCAGCTTCAGAGGGGCAACTGGCTAAATCCCGTGTCCTCAATCTAGCTGATAAAGATGGCCCTTTTCAGGTCAGTATTCAATCTAAGCTCCAAGGTAATGCAGCAATATTAGTTGTAGATCATGGCTGTCAGACTTTTGATAAAAATGCTGCTCAGATGATCCTTAATAATGCTATTGCTGAGGCATTTTATGATGAACTTAGGACTAATCAGCAAACAGGATATATCGCGCAGAGCTTTCCTCTGCGAAGAAACAACCACTTATTTCAATGTTTTGCTGTGCAGTCATCCACACACTACCCTGGAGAACTTTTAGCACGCTTTGAACTCTTTATTGAGCAGTATCTACGAGATTTCCAACAAAATATTTCGCAGGAGCGTTTTGAAAGGCTTAAAGAGAGCTACATCACCGATCTGTCCCGTCCCTCAAAAAACATGGATGAAGAATGTTCTTTTCATTTTGCGAATGCTTATAGGTATAAGTATGACTTTTTAAGGAAAGAGAAGATGATCCAGGCAGCTAGAGACTTAAGCTACCAGAGTTTCTTAAGCCTTTCTCTTGATTTTCTCTCTAGGAAAAACGTAAAACGTATTGGTGTTCTTGTGGAGGGGAAACCTACTGAGGCTAAATCTTTCAAATACAGCAAAATTTCACAAGACCTCCTAAAGCAGTCGGGCACCTACGTATCTTATGACGAATAATGCTAAGGGTATTGCTCCTTATAAAATATATAAATTGATTCCTCTATTTCTCATTATTTTAGGGATCTTTTTATATTTTCACTTCGGATGGCACACTCTTTTTACATTTGAGTCTTTAAAAGATCATCACGAATCCCTTAAAAGCATGGTTCATAACCATCCCCTTTTTTTTGGTTTAGTTGCTGTGCTTTTTTTCATATTGATTACGACTTTTTGTTTACCAATCACTCTCATCACGAGCTTAGCTATAGGGTATTTATTTCCATTTCCTATCAGTACACTCATGGTTGTTTTTTCTGCGACATGTGGAGGAACACTTTTGTTTTTATCGGCAAGAGCCGGTATTACCGACCCTCTTTTTCCCCATTATCACCATTACATCCTCAAACTAGAAAAAGACATGGACCGGTATGGCCAGCTTTATTTGATTATGATTCGATTTATACCTTTTGTTCCCTTCTGGATGGTGAATTTGATCTGCGCTCTTCTTAATGTTTCCCTTCGTCGATTCATTTGGACAACACTCATCGGGATTATTCCAGGCTCTGCGATCTACACCTACGCTGGAGACTCTCTCATGCTTCTTTTCGACAGCCATGATAAACTCTCCCTCACAACTTTTTATATTCCTCAAATCCTCATAGGATTCACAACACTCATTGCATTCATCTTACTTACAATCCTCACACAAAAACATAAACACCGCCGTTTTAGATAAAAAATATTTTTTAAATTTCCTTTTGTATGTTATTAAATACTAATACTTCAACAAAGGAATATTCCTATGAAAAAGGCGATCCTTTTTTCACTTGCTGTTGCTATTCAAACTGTCGTATTCGCAGATGATACAACAAATGATAGTGCACCGGCGCCCGTGAAACCTAATACACAAGATGTAGGTTTTAATATTTCTGGTAGTTTCATTTACTGGAAAAATATGGAAGCAAACTTAAACTATGCTATCGTTCAATATCCACCCAATAACCAAGGTGATGTACCAGATAATGATGGCAACGTCCTTCTAGGCACAATTCATACAGTCGATTTCAATTTTGATCCAGGTTTTAAACTTGAAGCAGGATATAAGTTTGGAATGAACTCATGGGACCTATTCGCTGAATATACTTATTTTAAGAACAATGGATCTTCTTCTGTTTCCAGAAGTCCTGCAGGTTCAGTATCTCCTTATAACTACATCAAAGGCCTTTTTTACGAGCCTTTCGCTTCTACGATTTACAACGCAAAAAGCAACGTTAGTTTAACATATAATGTTATTGACCTTGTTTTGCAAAGACCCTTTTATACAACAGAAACAATGTTTATGAAATTCTTTGTGGGTGGCCGTGGTAGCTGGATCACACAAGATTGGAACACGATATACAATTCAACTTTAGTTGCAACTCAATATGAGAAAGTCAACAGCGACTGGAAGTTTAAAGGTGGCGGTCTTCGTATGGGGCTTAACCTTGATTGGGATTGGGGCTATGGATTTGGTTTTCACTTCCTAGGATCTGCAGCTGCAATTTTAGGACATTATAGCTATACATACGGTATTAACCAATCTGATACTAGTGATCCTTTCCTATCTAATGAAAATTATCCCTTTGCAAACATCTCTACAGGTGATCAAAGAATTGTTCCTGCCTATCAAATCCTTACAGGCTTATCATATCGATATGAGTGGGATAACAACATAGGTCTTAGCATTTTTGCTGATTGGGAAATTAATGGATGGTCTGATCTTCATCAAGCCTATTCATATCCTGGAGTTGGTTATGATGACGCAAAAGTCGGAAGTATCGATCACGAATCTGTCGTATTCCAAGGTTTGACACTTGGCGCAAGACTTGATTTCTAGTTCATGAAACCCCTGCCCTGCAGGGGTTTTTTCTTTTTTGACAATTTTCTTTTTTAATTTTATATAAGAATATTTCCCAAAACATGGAGAAATATGAAACAATCTTTACTTTTGATAGGAGCAATGTCTTCTGCAGCCTATCTATCTGCAGGAACCGATCCTGTGCTCTATTTTCAAGAACAAAGCTCGTCTTTTGTAGCACAAGATGATGAAACTACATCGAATACAGATGTAGCGCAACCATCTTCTGGAAACTCCTATTATTACAAATTTCCTGATGCAAAGCACAACTGCTACGGTGGCGTAAACTATCTGTATTGGACTGTTTCAGAGCCTGGACTTTACTACGCTACGACAAAAGATTTCCAGTTAGCGGGTGAAGAGCCAATCACAGTTGATAACACGATTGAAACCTATGAGCTGGGAACTGTTCAACAAGCTTCTTTTGATTGGAGGTCTGGCGGAAGAGGTTTTATAGGCTATCAATTCGATCATACTCCATGGGCACTCTATGGTGAGTATACATACTTCAGCAGCAGTGGAAAACAAACAGTAAATAGACCAGACAGCTTATATGGCTATTTGGCAGGCTCTAGCATGGTTCAAGTCACAGATACGCCAGCAGCTCAGGCAAAATCTTCGATTTCCTTCCAGTATCAAACGACGAGAATTTTACTTGAAGCAGCTTGGCATCCTCTTCCAGAAGTGATGACAACTTTTGGATTTGGACCTAAAGCGAGCTGGTATAAACAATACTGGACAGTACGATTTCTTCCGTTCACTTCAAACTTTGGATCGATCGATGCAGCTACAGGGACAACAACTCTGAACCAATATAAAAATAAAGCATGGGGTGTTGGTTTAAACGTAGCGAGCGACGTAGATTTCAATTTAGGTTGTGGATTTAGTTTAGGTGTAGGAGGATCTTTAAGCCCTCTTGTTGGACAAGTCTACCTTCGAAATCAAGCTACTAAGGCGGGAGTGGGCTCTAGTTCCGTAGGAGTTCCTCCTCTTGAGCAATATGTAGTACAAAAATATACTTACCGCTTCATATGGGAAGGTCAAATTGCGACAACCCTTGCTTGGAGTTACAATACTCCATGGGCCTCAACCCGCGTGAGCCTTGGTTATGAGTTCAACAGCATTTGGAATATCAACGATCAATACCGCCCCGGTGGAACAGTCTCTTTTGCTGAAAGCGCAAAATTTCCCAACTTCCAAAATGAGCCGATCTATCTTCATGGACTTGTTGCTGGATTTAGCGTAGGCTTCTAGTTTTTGAATTTAACTTATCAATAAAAAAACCCCGATTTTGTCGGGGTTTTTTATTTTCTTAGCTTAGATATCTCTCAAACATCTAACTAGCGACCACCGCCCCAAGATCTGAGGATAGCATCTAAACCAGCCGTTGGCATGCTTGCACCACCTGAAGCTCCCATAGTAGATACAGTCAAAGCCCTTGGATCTGCTCCAGCGGTAGACACTGTCAGAGTACTTCCTGAAACTCCAGCTGGTCTAGCGGGAGCTCCTATAGTAGATACTGTCAAACCTCTCGGGTCTAATCCTACTACGGAAGAAGCAGCTATTGCTGAAGGACCTCTCGCAGGTGCGCTTGGATCTTCATCATCAACGGCTCTAGTTGCTGCAGGGATTGGGCGGATAGGAGGTAAAGAAGGAGCAATAGGAGCAGGCGCTCTTGCCACAGGAGCTGCAGGGTTAACTTCCATATAAAAATTTTCACCATGAAGTTTAACAACATGACGTCCGTCGCGGAGTCTGATAGGAACAACATCAGATCTAAGTGCTAAATATTTAGTCATATTGAAACGGATTACTGGATATTCAAGCTCAGTAACATCAATAGTCATGCTTCCAGGCTCACGAGCTGCAGGAGGCATTAAAAGACTATCTCGTCTCTCAAAAAGCATTCGATGATCAACAGAAGGAACGGCCGGAGCAGGTGCTGCCTCTCTTGTTTCAACCCTTATAGTTGTTGCAAAGGGAGGAGGAAGAGCCTCTACCTCAGCAGGAGTCAATCGATGATAAACACTAGGGTTAAGTTCCATATAGCGGTTTCCACTCCCAAAGCGCATTACTTGACGTCCATCAGGGAGAATGAGAGGAACGCTGTCAAATGCACTACTAAGGAAAGTAATACTATCATAAGGCAACACCACATATCCTGGAGCAGGATTGATCCTTCGTGGAGTGCGACTTTCAGAATGCCTTGCAACACCACCGGCTCCTCCGGCAATGTATCTTGCTGCTATAGGCTCGAGATGAGGATCGCGTTCCATACAATCTGTGCCAGAGGGGTTAAGCATTATCACACGACGACCATCTGCTAGGATCCTTACTCCATACTGTCTTTCAAACATACGAGCTGGATCATAGGGACGAACAACAACTTCAGAAGGATCGGCCAGTGGAGCAGCTGCCGGAACAGGAACCAGAGGAGCCGGAGGATCTCTCCTCAGTAGTCTAGCAGCAAGCTCGGCATCACGGGCTGTTGAAGGAGGAGTAGCTCGAGCTATGGGAATAAGCATATAGTGGGGAACTCCATCTCTAACACCAAGCTCTATAACCTGGCGACCATCAGGAAGGATTCTATGACGATGTGTGTCTAAATCAGATGGCATAAGCTCGATAGAAAAAGGATGAACGACAAAGCCAGAACTAGAAGCAGGCGCTCCTCCTGCTGCTGAACTTGCGGGATCTCCAGAAGCTCTAGATCCAAGAATTTCTGGTAGTATTGGCAGAATTGACCCAATGACAGTTGCATCGGGAATTACAAGAGAGATTTCTTCAAAATGTCCTGCATTCATCCTGTTGAATTCTACCATAGCACTAAGAATCGTTTCAGCAGATACGATAGGAGAATATCCAAGGGCCCCAGTGCCAAGTAGAGGAAGTGAAATTTTTGTAATTCCTACAGACTTAGCTTCACTCAAAACCTTCATCACTGTCCTGTGCAAACGGGCAGCCGATTCTAATCGATTCGAAGGATCAAATCTGTGGGATAATGTATGGATAATACGTGTGATACCTCTTCCTGCTAAATCAAATGAGGGGGTTACATATGCGCCACCTTCTCTGAGGTCTGGCAGAGGCGCGCAGTGAGCTGCGAGCCTGGCTCCTGCTAGGCGATGCACTTCTTTATCAAGACCACCCCTACCACTCATTCGATGATCTGTATTGGTGACAATAGCACCTGTTTGGGCAAATAAATCTTGATTTTTGATTACAACGGGGCCGTCTAGCCTTAAAGTAGTATCCATATTAAAACCTTTAAATTTTATTAATTTTAATAATGAATATTATAACAAATATTTTAATTAAAATATATAAAACATATTTTAAAAATTATTTAATTCTTAATTTATTAATATTTAATATCTTAGAAACAAAGAGGAGTCTAATTCTATAAGACTCTTTATTTTAATGATTTAGAGCAAAAACTTTGAATAAGAAGGCCACTATTCCCAGGTAAAATTGGTCATAGTAGCCTATCTTGAAAGATGGTGAAAATAAGGATCTTTATTCATCACTCATGTTGTGATAAACAGCATCAACATCATCGAGGTCTTCAATCCAAGCAATCAGAGCTTCATTAGCTTTTCTTGTTTCTTCATCGACGGATACAGTGACTTTAGGGATCATATCAAGAGCGGTCTCTAGAGTTGAGTAACCAGCGTTATCAATCGCCTCTTTGATTTGGTAAAGGAGTTCAGGAGGAGTAATGACAACAAAAACATCTCCTGAAGGGTCAAAATCTTCAGCTCCTGCATCAATAACAAGATTGAACAAGGTATCTTCATCAGCATTCTCTTTAGAGACTTGTATGATCCCTTTGCGATCGAAGTTGTAAGACACAGCGCCTGGAGTGGCGATAGTGCCTCCCCTTTTGTTAGTTGCTATCCTCATATCTGAAGAAGTTCTGTTTTTATTATCTGACATGATGTCAACGATAATGCCTACACCACCATGCCCATAAAGCTCATAAGTAATTTCAAAAAAGTCTCCTTGATCTGTAGAAGAAGCTTTTTTGATATTCCGATCGATAATGTCGTTAGGAACATTCGCTGCTTTTGCTTTTAGCATCGCAAGGCGAAGGCGAGGGTTGGATTTGCTATCTGCCCCTCCCTGCTTTACAGCGCTAATGATTTCTTTGGCGACACGGGAAAAGATCTTCCCTTTTTGTCTGTCTGCTTTGTCTTTACGGTGCTTGATGTTAGCCCATTTACTATGTCCGGCCATGTCGATCCTTTTTTTTAAGAAGAATAGCAAAAAGAGTTTAATCTAACCACTTTTGCATGAGGATTTTATCACTATAATGGTTAGGTCCTTCTTTAAGAAAGCGCTTATGAATCCCATATTTTTTATATCCCACTTTCTCATAGAGAAAGCGAGCGGGATTGTGTTCATAAACTTCAAGGTGAAGGAGGGAGATGTTAAATTTTTCTTTCGCTATGTGCTCAATGTATTCTAGTAAAAATCGCCCATATCCTTTTCCTCTTTCAGTTTCTGTTAAGATGATGGAAACTAGGGATTGGTGGGCTAGTTTTTTTGCATATTGGGGATAGATGGTACAAAAGCCGATAGGCTTCCCATCTTTTACGAGGGTGAAGCTTGACTCTAGCTGGGCGTAGCTAATCCAAATACGGGCTGATTCCTCGGCTTCTTTCTGATTAGACATTGGGAAATAGGTGAGAACTCCTGGTTCCATCAGAAATTTCACAAGAAATGGAGTATCTTCCTCAATGATTGAAACTCGAACACTGACTTCAGGAGGAAATTTCATAAATTTACCTCATATACGATACGAGCTTTATAGCCATCATCTAAAAGGACAAATTTCTCCTGGCGGATGATTTCTTTAAATCCCTGTTCTTCCAAAAGAGGAATAGCAGGACATCCTTCATACACTTCGATATGTATAGACTCTAAACGGAAATAATCTTTCCCTAGATGCTTTAAGTTTTTAAGTAGAGAGGTTCCGATACCTTGTCGTTGAAATCTTTTAGGAACAACAAAATAAAGCATGCTAAAGTGAGCGGTTTTTTTGTACGGCATGAGAAACAAAATTCCCATTCCACAAATCTCTCCTTTATAGAGGCATGTAAGGGAGCATTTATAACGTGAAAAAAAAATCCAATTTTTGGAGAAGAGCTCCACACCTTTTTCTCTATCAATAGGAAGCCAGGTATTATTATCCTCTTCAGCCATCATCGCTTTGAGCGCATTTTCATCTTCAGGTATTGTATACCGAATATCATAATCATCAGATTCAACGAGGGAAGTCAATTAACCAAACTCCTTTAAATAAGCTCTGATAAAACCATCAAGCTCTCCATCCATGACTTTTTCTATATTGCCTTCTTCATATTTAGTTCTAGCATCTTTTACTAGGGTGTAGGGCTGAAAGACATAGCTTCTGATTTGAGAGCCCCAACCAATTTCCTTTTTTTCTCCTGAGAGCTGCTCTACTTTTTTTACTCTTTCTGCGACTTGCATCTCATAAATTTTGGATTTGAGCATTTTAAGGCATGTTTCCCTATTTTGGATTTGGGATCTTTCACTTTGACAGGATACGACGATTCCTGTTGGGGTGTGAGTCATTCGGACGGCCGAGTCGGTTGTATTCACATGCTGGCCACCAGCACCAGAAGATCTGAAAGTATCTACTCTAATGTCTTCAGGGCGCAAATCAACTTCAATGTCATCGTCAATTTCAGGAGTTACATCGACAGAAGCAAAACTTGTATGCCTGCGGGCGTTACTATCAAAAGGAGAAATTCGAACAAGGCGATGAACCCCTTTTTCAGCTTTGGCATAACCGTAAGCAAAAGGGCCTGTAAATTTCATTGTAATATTCTTGATACCTGCCACTTCACCATCAAGGATGTCGATCACTTCACATTTCCACCCTTTCTTTGCACACCACCTTTGGTACATGCGGGAAAGCATGAGAGCCCAGTCACAAGACTCTGTTCCACCAGCTCCGGCGTTGATACTAAGGTAACAGTTCTTACCATCGAGCTCTCCGGAGAGCATTTTGCGAACCTCAAGTTCTTCGGTATCTGCTTCAACTTTTTCAAGTTCTTTTGTGAGCTCACTAATAAAAGCTTCATCGCCAGATGTGAGAGCTTCTGGAAGAAGTTCTGCTACATTTTCAAATGAATTTTTTACAGCGTAAAAGGGCTGAGTCCAGGATTTGAGCTGATTGGCCTCAGAAATGATTTTTTGAGCTTTTTCTTGGTCGTTCCAGAAATCACTGCCAAGCATGATTTCTTCTAGGTCAGACAGTTTCTTTTGTTTACTCTCTAGGTCAAAGAAACCTCGACATATCTGAAAGTCTTTTCTTGAGATTTTCTAGTTTTGCAGCATAGTCAGTATTCATACGTTTCTCTTTGCAGTTAAAGTATAATTCTCTTCAAAATTATAAGTATAAAAAGGTTTTACATCAGTCATTGATTCTTCATGGAACGAGAGTTTACCATCTTTTTCAAAGGCAATCAATCTTGTAAAATCTTTTACATTGATAGAAAAATTTCCTTTAAAAACAACATTCTTAGCGACAAATTCTGCATTGCGTCCAATTGTGATTCGGCATCCCTCAGCTCTTTGAGTAGGTAGGTTCCATGGATTTAATCGAAAACAATTGCCATCATTAATAACGCGGACATTTTGCATAAAGCATTTTCCTGTCTCGTCGGAATGAATATTTCGTCCCTCTTCAATGTGACCAGTGATATGGGAAGTTTCAATAATGAGGGTTCCATCTACATGGAGATTTTCTATATCAACATCTGCAATCGATAATATCAATTCTGAACCGATCTGAAGAGATCCTCCTCGGATTTTTTGAGCGATAAGTTGATACATAGGACCGAGAGCTGGATGATAATCAAACACAAAAGGAACTTCATTTTTTTGAAAAATTCTTTTATTTCCTAAGCGAGGCAACCTAAAACCACACAGTTTTAGTAATTCTTCCCGATTGGCAAGAAGATCAAAAAAACAAGCTTCGGGCGTTTCATTGATATTGCCTCCATCACTGGAGCGTTTTATCGCAGAAAGTGTTTTCTTCCTCTCGTTTACAACAAGATATGTTTCCATTTTTTCTGGAGTTGTATCTATAGGATCTTCAAAGTATTCTGCAAGGCTCTGCATGGTGAGCTCTAGTCTTGCTACTTCTCTTTGATGAATGTGTTTAAAATTAAGGAGCACTCCAGGATATGGATAACTTTTCGTTGCTTGTTGAATTCCCGCTAAATCAACAAACAGCGTATTGGTATTAGCAGGATAGTAGGAGTAATTTTCAATATTGGATACTTGATTTAGATGGATAAAATCACAATATTCAATGTTAGATATCACTTTTGTGTTACCCTTATCACTGATTCTTGTCACATTAACTCCCTCTTGAACTGCAGGAATTCTTGGGCAGGAGTAGAAGCCGAATTTTTTGTCACCCTGATGCCCCACTCCCATAAACGAGAGAAGGCCATCATCAATACCTGAAAGAGGATTATTGATTTGACGAACAAGAGCTTTTTTCTTTTTCAAAAGAGCAAAACGGGCGAAGATTTTTTCTTTAAGTGCAAGCTGCCAGATAACGCCATGCCCTCCGGGTCTCATTAAGACTTCCAAAGGTGATTCTATGATCCAATTCCCCATTTTATCAAAAGTGGGAACTAAAGGCTGAGGGAAAATAAAAAAGAGGTTAGGGTCGCGATAGAACCATTTTTTCTTTTCACATAACTCTGTGATATATCGATGATTTTGTTTGTTCATTGATGTCATCATCGCGATAGGAATCTGAATCGATTTTCCGAAGCATTTGTAATAAAGATACTCTCTTGCCTCTACATCCTGAACAAGCCACTCTAGAAGTGTTTTATTCATAAAAGAAAAGCAAGCACCTGGAAGGGGTTCTTTGGTTTCTAGGTTGATCAGTTGTAGACGGTCTGCCGCGCCACCGATTGGATAGAGCTCAGCCATCTCATCTAAGTGAGCGATACCTTCATAAACAGCTTTTTGTACCTGATCTGTTTTCTCAAAAAAAGAAAGGTTTGGTGGGGATTCGTATGTAAATCCTTCATCCTCGGGATGAGTTGATTTTACACTTAACAATTCTAGAACTTGAGATTGATATCCAACGATCCCGCCGAGATCCTCGTAGAATCGATCCATACATCCGAGATGGGTCAAAAGTTCTTTAAGTTTTTCTTCAAAGTCTGGCAGCTGTTTTGCACTTGCAAAAAGTTCTCTATGTTGGCCAATGGAAATGACTTGTTTAATTAGATATTCATCATAAGGGTCAAGGAGTGGTAAATCTAACTCTAGATATTCATTTAGGACCGAGGAGTACTCGGAAAGAGAATTTAGTTTTTCTTCACAGGATGTCGTATGCAAGATAGCCTCTTTGAATGTAACACATGATTGAAGGTGGTGCTTTAATTGTTCATCTGCTGGTACTGCTGATTTCATAAATCAATAGATTTAATAACATAACGAAGGTGTATATCCAAAGTTTTTATAGCTTGGCACTTTCTCTAACAAAAGGCAAACAATTTTAGAGAATGGATGAAAAATCCACTTTTTTTTTGACTAATAAATCGCACTCGAACATAAAAGACTGAAGAAAAGTCATTTTAAAGTAAACCTGCTGAGCTACAAAATGTTCTTTTTCGAAAAAAGAGAATCTCAGTAGTTTGGTGAAAAATTAACCATTGAAACGCTTAATTAAGGAGCTAGTACATGAACCCACCGAAAAAAAATTCATCGTTCATGAAACCGATGAAAGTAAGTGAAGAATTGGCCGCTGTTGTTGGTAAAGGCCCAATGCCAAGAACCGAAGTCATCAAACAAATCTGGAAATACATCAAAAAATACAAATGCCAAGACGAAAAGAACAAGAGAAACATCGTTCCAGATGAAAAACTTGCTAAAGTTTTCGGCACTAAAAAAGCTATTAATATGTTCGAAATGACAAAGATTGTTAACGGTCATCTTTCATAATTTCTTGAAGCTGCTTAAGTTTCTCTTAAGCAGCTTCCTCTCCTTTTATTTTTATAGTCTATTCCTTATACTAGTTGCTCAAGATCAATCAATTGAACATGATGCAATCATATCGTTATAAAATTTTTGTTACCTATGATGGGACTTCTTATGGTGGATGGCAAAGGCAACCCAACGCCCTCACTATTCAAGAGTGTTTAGAAAATGCTTTTGACCAAATCTATCATGAGAAAGTGATCTTTACTGGTTCAGGAAGGACCGATGCAGGTGTTCATGCTTCCTCCCAAGTCGCCCACTTTACAATCTCCTTTGCTATCGACTCAAAAAAATTTTTGTTTTCGATGAATGGGGTTTTGCCGAAAGATATACGCATTAGCCATGTAGAGCAGGTGCCTTTAGATTTCCATGCGAGGTTTAGTGCTAAAAAAAAGATTTACAGGTACAGACTTAAACTAAGTCCTATCCATAGTCCATTCGACAGGATGTACAGTCATTTCGTTCCCGGAAATTTCGATGTCGACAAGATGAAACTTGCATCTAAAAAATTTATTGGGACCCATGATTTCACTTCTTTTGCCAATGAGGCCTATGAAGGGAGTGCAAGTAAAGATGCTATAAGAACAATTTATGCGATTAACTTTCTGGAAGAACCAGGAGGTTACACTCTTGAATTTCAAGGGAACGGATTTCTTTATAAAATGGTGCGCAACATCGTTGGCACACTCATAGAAGTAGGACGAGGTAAAACATCTCTAGAGGATATTGATGTGATGTTTGCTGCCAAAGATCGGCGTTTTGCGGGAAGTGTAGCTCCAGCGAAAGGACTGTTTCTTCATCAGGTGATTTATGATTGATATCCTTTTAGATTTAACTCAGATGATCAAAGAAGATCCATCAAGGATCACCTCCCATTTTGATTCCTACTATACGTATCACATCCCTGGAGGGTATCATTCCTGGATTCACCAAAGTTGGGTACGACCGCTCAATCTTTTTACGTATCTCGGGCTGTGTGTCTTGCAAATCATTGAAACCATATCTCGCATCAGTTTGGCCGTTCTGCTGATCGCACCTTACTATCTTTTAAAAAATTCTTCTTTGAATGAATGGTATGAAATCCATTGTAATAGAGCTAATTTGCAGTATCATGCTTATAAGATGCTTTCGTTGCCGATTGCTGGCGTGCTTCGGTTTCTTTTTGGAAATTTTGGATTATATGTCTCCCTGTCGTATCAAGTTGATTCACGCGTCTTTTATCGTCAAAACACACTTTCACTAATTTATCAAAATTGATTATCTAATCTTTCTTTTTTTATTTCTAAAAAATAAATAATTCCATTGATTGTTTTATTCAGACAAATTATGGGTAGGGATAGCTATGATTTTTTTTCTATTCCTATGAAACGTAAATATACATTAGGTGCTGTTGGTTTACTGAGCTTTGTGGCTTTGCTAACTCTTTTCATTGCGATAAGAAATGGCAATAGCAATGGAGATCTTGTGCTCTACGGCAACGTTGATGTTCGCCAAGTTGACATCGGATTTAGAGTTTCTGGAAGAGTAGCTCAGCTCTTTTTTGAGGAGGGAGATTTCGTTCCAGCAGGATCATTGATGGCCATTTTGGAAAAGAATCCTTACGACAGCAAAGTTCAGCAAGCGGCTGCAACAGTTGCTGCAACAGCCGCTAATTTAGAGCTTGCAGAAAAACTTTTGCAAAGAAGGATTAATTTGATTGGCATTGGTGGTGTATCACAAGAAAATCTCGATGATGCTCTCGCTAATTTTAAACAACTTGAAGCAGATCTGCTTGCCGCAAAGGCAAATCTCGCTGTGGCTGAAGATCATTTGTCCTATACAGAAATCTATGCTCCAACAGATGGCATTATTCTCACAAGAATCAGAGAACCTGGCTCTGTTGTGGTTGAATCTGAGCCTGTTTATACTTTATCTATCACTTCCCCTATTTGGATCAGAGCCTACGTTGATGAAGTGCAATTAGGAGAAGTCTATTTTGGAATGCCTGCTGAAATTATCACTGACACGAAGGAGT
>CAYSAJ010000027.1:0-22775 GCA_964429005.1 uncultured bacterium
ACGTATCTGGTTTGTCTATGAAATGCATAGATTTACTCAGATTTTTTTGAACGGTAGCTCGCCCTAAAGCTCTCTTAAATCGAGAAAGTTTTTGGGCCCAAGGTCTCACTGTAGGTTTGATTTTCTCTTATTAGATCAAAATTATGTGATGTTAATTTACATCATGAATAAAAAACTTTTCTTGACTCGATAAAGAAACATTTTTTACTTTGAAAAAAATTTCTCAGGAGTTTTATGAAACGAATTTTAATTACTTGTATTGCTGCTCAAATCATCACTATGAATGCTTTTGCAGAGGATGATTCAACGCAAAGTGTAGATTGTTACAACACCCAAGGATTCTATCTTAAGGTAGGATCTGGGGCGAGCTTTTCTACTAAAGCAAATATCAGCGCTCCCTCTTCTGTTTGGGATCCGGCTCAGCAAGGATATAGCGCAAGACTTGGTACAACTGCTATTGGTCTTGCGGGCGTTGGATATGACAGCCCCTACGTAACAGGAGAAGTCACAGTTTCTTGTAGACCTGACTATAACTACAGCAAATATCAAGTCCCTACTACGACAGCAACACCAGGAACAATTGGGACAACAACACGTCGATTTGATCTTGATGTTTCTTCAGCCATGTTTTCTCTCTATCTCAATGGTAGAGGTTTTAAGTATCTTCACTGCGAAGCGGGAAGAGGCGGTGTATTCTATCCGATGGTTGGTGGGGGAGTGGGCGTAAGCCAGATGACTCTCTACAACTTTCGCTCGACAGGCCTTCCTACAGTCGCTGATGGATTCCCATCGTTTGCTTCAGAAAATGAGTATTCTGTTTCTTATCGCTTTACTTACCAAGTAATGGCAGGTCTAGAATATCGCTATCATGACATGTTTGCGATTTCTCTCGGGTATCGCTGGTTCGATGTAGCCCAGTTCAACGGCCCCAGATACATCCGTGATAGTGAAGGAAATGCGGTCGATGTACAAAGTAATACGTGGAAGATCAAATTTAAAGCGAACGAAGTATTTTTAGAGCTAAAGCTCTTTCTTTAATATTTATTAGAACTCTGCAAAAAGCTTATTATTAGCTGCTTAAGGTTAAATGAGTTATAGAAGTCTTTTCTATAACTCATTTTTTTGGGTTTTTTGAGTTATAGAAGATAGGTCTATACCTCATGGTTTTAAAGTATTTCAATTATTGATCTTTTAGACTGCGTAGCATGATCAGTCCATCTTGATAACTTCCATCAGGATTGCGAACAGCCTCAGGAAGGGTTCCTGCTATTTCAAAGCCTAAGTTTTTGTATAGATTGATTGCGATCTTATTGCCACTCAGAACCATGTTGAATTGCAGGGACCGAAAGCCTAGTCCTTTAGCAATTTTTAGGGAGGCTCGTACCATCAGTTTGCCGATACCAAGGCCGCGGTATTTCGAATCAATCATATAAGCTGCATTAGCTATGTGGGAGGACCTACCTGAATAATTGGCTTTGATGTAGAAACCTCCGACAACTTGTTCATCGGCTCTGTGAAGGATATATACCTTGGTGCCCATTGCGAAGAATTGACGATGGAATTCTTGCATGGAGCTTGACTCATAGGGAAATTCAGCCCCTGTTTCAACAACCCCTTTGAAGATTTCATAAAGCTCTTTTTCATCCTTCTGCTCAAAGAGTCGAAGAGAAATATTCTTATCCAAAAACTCCTGATAGATCTCCCCTAAAAATTCCTGAGAGAAAAAGTTTTTTTCAGATGAGATTTTAAGGCTCTGTTGCTGCTGATTTTGCATCCGGGATGCTTTAAGCCCCTTTACATAGAGGGCAATACCTTCGTAAACTGTGTTGATTTCCTGCGGAGACAAAGTCATCAGTGCTTGCTTTGTTTGATGGAAGGCGATAGGTTCAAAAGCGTCTAAAGTTCTTCTTCCTAGTTCCGTCAGGTGGAGGAATCTTTTCCGTTGATCCTTTTCATCAACAGAGATGGAAATATATCCTTTTTGAGTAGCTTTGCTGATAAGGCGGCTCACTGTTGATTTATCTAAAAGCAACCGATCAGCAATCTCACCCATCGTAGGGCTGGAAATTACAGAGAGTTCAAGGAGGAGGTGTCTTTCTGCTAAAGTTACGCCAATCTCAAAATAGGCATCATTGAGCAGGCCGAGTTCCCTGACCATGCTTCTCGCATTGCTTCGTAGGTTATTAATTTTTTCAGAGGATAGATTTTCCATTTAAAACCATTTAGTTGTATATGACAACTATTTAACCCTAAATGAGAAATTTATTCAAGGCTGACGATAAAACTCATCTTTGCTAATTGAAAGATTCAATTTCAATCTTAGAAGAGAAAGATAGCTTTTTTCCTGAGTGATGATCCACTAGGTCGAGAGAATAAGGGGAGTTTTTTCTAAGACCCTGGACTAAGATAACGCCGTCCACAGAAGCATGGGGAGCTATGAGCTGATCCCGGAGAAGGCGATCGACATAAGGGTTTACAGTTATTTCAGGGCTTTTTTCTTTTATAAGAGTCTGCAGAAAAGGAATTTTTATAGAAGGATCCTGATTAACGACCGAAATAAATTCAGAAGCAGAATGACCGATAACAGCTCCCATTTGAACTAAAAATAGTATAAAAAACCACGGATTCAATTGAATCAAGGCTGATTGAGGGCATAAGAAAGTTGTCGTTACAATCAAAGGCGATGCCATAAAAGGAATACGATGATTGCCTTTGGATGGGGGCGGAAACAATTCAACTATATCTACTTCAGGTAAAGTAGGAAGAGAAAAGTTATCCTCTGAAAAAATCAAAGTTTTGTCTGAGTGATTGATGATCTCAACTTGAATTGGCTGTACATTTTCTTTGATTAAGTTTTTTCCTAAGAATCTCATCGAATCGTCGGTAGAATAAACTTTGAAATAGACTTCCACATTTTCTGGGGCTGAATCATTTTTTGAAGAAACGAGACAAAGAGAAGGAAGAGAAGGGGGATTGATGGAAGATTGTTGATATGTTGTGCAACTTGTGAGTAGCGATCCAACTAGTAAAATGCCCGATATTTTTTTATTCATAAAGGTTTTTGTTTTTAAATATATATATTCTGAATAAAACTCAAATTAAAACAAACTCAAAACATTGTTTTAATTGTTTTATTTGGTTTTTTATTTTAAAATTAATCCATTTTAAATCGAGATTAAATTATGGATCCAACAAGCGTTGAATTACACTATACCATTCCTCATTCTTCACCTTATTCAGAAGATAACCTTCCCGTGAATTCCCAAGACCTCCACCTACAAGTTAGTGGAATCGTTTTATTAGCAAAAAACTCTCTCCAAGAAATATCAACTTTAGAAGTGATTGATGCAGCGCATTTTGACTTTTCTACTCTGGACGACAGCGTTTCTACACAAAATCTAGACCTCTTCAAACAGAGCTATTTAAACTATTACAAGAAAAACCCTGATGATTTTAGAAGAAAAGTAAATACAGTACTTTCTTCATACCTTTTTAAGAAATGGCAAGATACTTGGTATGTTGGCTGTGAATATGACGAGAGCTGTTTCTTTATTCAAGCTTTTGCCCTAATGCAAGAAGAAGGGGAGGTCATTTCTTTTTCTTATCTCAAAGAAAGCATTGAAAAAGGAGAACTTGGCTTTATTTATGGTTCCCCAGGTTATTGTCTTATGTCGTGGCTTGCCTCGCAAAGTCCTTCTACTAACTTTAGGTATGAACTTATGACGGAAATCTCGTTGAACAGATACTCCGAGTTCATGCTCAGTCCGCCAAATGGTCCCGCTCCTTTAGTGCTCCGTCTGATCGATGATTTTGTTGCCTCTTATGGTCAAACAATCATGACGCCTGAAGAAAAAGAACAAAGATTACAACAATTTGCTGAGCGTTTTGAAGCACATATTCAACATATTGCTTCTCACTTGTACTTTCCTATGAACGGTCAACGTATTCAGTTAGGAATAAATTCTACATTTGCAGATGTTGTAAACATCTATTTTACACAGCGTCTTTTAGTGAGTGAGAACCCCCTCCAAGATTTACAAACTTTCCATGAGGAGTATCTTCCAGTTCTCCGTGCATTGGGATGTGAATTTTCAGAAATAGATTTACGACGATATGACATGCTTATTCAGGTTTTATCTTGCGTGAATCAGGATGAAGGTAAAATCGATGTGCAGCGTTTTAGATCGATATATAACCAATTACGTGGTGAAGAGTTAACCATCTTAGGTAGCTCAGAAGAGTTGCCCGTTTTACAACTGAGCGAAAGCTATGGGGCAGTAAAAGTATTACCCAATTTGAAGATCGTAGATTTATTACCTCATCAATTTTTTTCTTTAATAGGTCAAAATCATCAAATATGGATTTCAGATTATCTGCCTGTCATGAGAACCATGAATCCGCCTGAAATCCTTGAATTCATGAATGCATTTATCATCGAATATCAAAAAGATAGTTCCAAAAAAGAGCCTAGTGATGCTTTTAAGATATTTGCTTCGACCTATTATATGTACAATATCATCGCTAAGAAAGCAGGTAGAGAGACATCCCCCTGGGCTGAAGCGAAGAAGGCTGGAAATACGCAAGCTCTTTTACTTTTTGCTCAGTTTGGAGTCCCAGAGCAATCTTAAATATAAAATTATTGGTTTTTGCCCTACAATTAACGATTTTTAACCAACGGAATCGTCAATGTCAGGGCATGTTTTTGTCGTATCAGAATGGCTTGCAAAAGAAGGTCATGACGAAGAGTTATGGAAACATTTAAGCGAACTTATGCGTCTTACAAAAGAACATGAGAAGGGGTGCTTAAGAGCCCACGCTTGGAGGCAAATCTCTCATCCAGGATCTCCTGGAAAATCTAAATATACGATTGTTCTCCATCAAGAATATGTGAATACAGAGGCCTTTGATCTCCATTGCAGAGCACCTTACGTCACTCATTTTGTGAAAAAATACATTCAAGATGAAAAGAGTTGTATTGTCAAAGATTGGACTTGTAGACTGTTTAGTGAGACAAGAGAGTGAAAAGAAACTATGCTGGATAGATTACCAAGTTCTATTGCTGTGATCCCTGAGCAATATTTATCGTGGGAAGGGGTATTTCTGACGAAAAAGAGGCATTTTTAGCTAATTGGTTTAGACCTCTTTTATCAGAGGTTCGTGCTGGGTAATGAAATCACTCAGCATCCTGTTTTTTTGGTTATATACCAAGACGGGCTTTAATACTCGCCATGCAATCCCTACTTGCTAAAGCTTTAGCTTTTTTAAACCACTCTGCCCTATTCTCCTCTTTAATGAGCCCATCTAATTCGGCCGCAGTAATTGTAGCTTTTTTTGCTAAACTTGATTCATTCCCTGATTTACTGTTGAAAACAGTACGTGGCATAAGTTTTCCAAAATAATCTGCTAAATTCCATGACCACTCAATTTTATGGCTTAACTCTTCATAGCAAAACGGCCCTGTGAAAATAGCTTGATTCGCAGACTGATCTCCTGTTGCTCCTGTGGGTACTGATGCTGCAATTTGGCATTCAATAACCTCTGAAGGCTCCATTGTATTACGAAGAAAAAGAGTGAGACTTCTTGTTGTTCCTTCATTACCATTGATGATCTCTTTTTTATCTCCATTTACGACACATATTTTATTAAAGCGAGTGCGAAGAAAATCTAAAAGAGTATCAAAACAATAAAATTGTGTTTTGCCTCCAGCATCCTTCGGAATGAAAGACCCTGCTTGAGGACCTAACAATATGATTCCCAAGTTTTTGTTTGAATCCATTTTTGCCAAGGCGTAAACATACCAAAATAAAGACTCTCTTTGATACATATAAGCAAAGCCAAGGTCTGTTGTAGCAGGAGATTCTAAATGGGGTAAAACTACTTTTCCTATTCCTGTTGAACTAAAATCTGCCCATCTTCTTCCCACTGTTTGTTGGCAGCGGCGTAAAATTTCGGAGTGAAAAAAGATCCCTTTTTCCTTAAGTCCAAGCCCTAAGACATGCATGTGGGCATCTTTGCTATCATTCATCTCTTTAAAGCCATATTGTTGAATAATTATAGTAGGCAAAGAAAGACCAGAAAAGCAGGTGGAATATAAGCTATCATATAACCGATTTATATCTCCTGTACCGTAGATGACATGCGTAGGATTAAATTCACGAGTCTTTGCTATCAAGTTTTCAATAGTACATATCGATCCCAATGAGGAAACAGCACCCTCGTAATTTTTTACTCCTATTACAGGAAAAGGGAGAGTCCTCTTCATCATAGAAATGACCTTTTCTTGGTTTTTATGATTAGCTCGTGCTAACACAAGAAATTGATGATAGGGAGATTTTTTCCAAATTCGTCGGATGATCTCTACAAGCAGAAGAAGATCACCACAACCTACTGGATTATTGGCCAAAGCCAAAATACGGTAGGATTTACGGTAAGAATAAGAAACAACAGATAAAGGAGAAGTGGGAGTTTCCCTTGTTAAAGAACCTCCTCCCCATACCAAAGCAAATTCCTGGTCTGCAGTAAGAGGCACTCCGCAGTAGTATACTGTCATTAACGCCTCGTAATTAATTTCATCGAAAATAGTAATTTATCTTAAATTTAAACGGAATTATATCTTTTATTTTAAATAAAAATAATTTGTTTGTTTTTAATTTAAATGCTAGTGTGCAAAAAAAAGTTTAAAAGACCAGACTTTTTGGCCTAATTTATTCTTGAGATTCCTCAGAGTCGATGTAAAATGAAAACTTGTTTATATAAAAAAACTACAGATAAGCGAATGCAGTGGCCCTAGGCCTCTTTTTTGAAGAAACCTATGTTAAGCAATCTGTAAAAAAATACATTCAAGATGAAAAATCTTGCCTTGTGAAAGATGGGACTTGTAGACTGTTTTTTTAAACAAACGAATAAAAACTATTTAAAATTTCTGTTAGCAGATTCTGAGGGACGCTTAGCCGATCGTATAGCAGGCTGACTTCAACGTTATTCTTTCTAGTGTGGGCTGAATATCTCTAATATCCATTTCGTGTAGAAAGGTATTTCTGAAGAAAAAGAGGCTTTTTAGCTAAATGATTCCGACATCTGATAGTACAAGTTCGTTTTGCATAATAAAATCACTCATTATCCTGCTTTTGTTCCCTTATCTCGTTTTGTTTTCTAGAGAAGGATTGCAGTACCAGCATATCGTGATTCCTAATTCCTCACTTTTTCGTTTCATCACACCTAATCAATCTATCCATGTGATTAATGTGGATCCTTCTCTGTTTGAGATCAAACTTGTAAAAGCTTTAGATGATGGCCTGGGAAGAGAGTCAGTCCTTTCTTTATCTGCGCGATATGGGGCTTTAGCTTCGATTAACGGCGGCTTTTTTACAATGGGAGGAACCTTTGATGGACAAGCTTGTGGGGCCCTCAAAATTCATGATTGGTTCGCTATTCCAGCAAAATCTAGGGGAGCTATAGGCTGGTCAAAAAATCAAGAGCCCCTTATGGACCGTCTTTTCGTGGACATGAATCTAGATTATGAAAATCACAAAATCATTGTAGATGGGCTCAATTGCCCCCGCAAAGAAAGAGAGATGGTTGTTTATACACCTTGTTTTCATAAAACTACTTTAACAGACCCACATGGAGAGGAAATTGAAGTAGTTAGAGGTGTTATTGAAAAAATTACCCCAGGAGGAAGTTCAAAAATCCACGAAGAGGGATGCATCCTTTCCATCCATGAAAAACATCCTTTATATGGAACATTTGAAAAAGGAAAATCTCTTTCATTGTCTCCCACTTTTCAAGTTTTCTTCAATCCATCTCTGCTGCCCTTGTGGGAAGCTCTTGATTACATCCTCGGTGGAGGACCTCTTCTAATCCATAAAGGAAAAAAAATAGATGATTTTACTCCTGAAGAAATGATGAGAAGCTTTTTATCTTTCAAAAGAGCCAGAACAGCTCTAGGGATATTGCCAAATGGTGATTGGGTGTTTGTTGTTGTCGATAAAACAGGCCTTTTCGATGGGATGACAATCATGGAGCTAAGAGAATTTATGGCAAAAATGGATTGTGTTTATGCTTTGAATTTAGATGGTGGAGGGAGCTCCACCATGGTGTATGAAGGTAGAGTAAAAAACACGAATTTTGGTGATGAAGATGCATTTAATGACACAAAAAATTTGCGACATGTTTCAGATGCGATCGTGATTTTGCCTAAGGATCGCTAGAGGATAGAAGGCTAATTTCTTTGCTTATTTATCAAAAAATTTGTTATGAAGAGCATTCATAAAAAATGTTAAGACTTACTAGGTCACGAGGTGCTCTTTGTTTTCTAAAAATCCTAAATTGATCTCATCTGTTACTGTGATCACTCTTATTCTAGGAACTTCTTCGATCTATGGAGGGTCTCCCAGTACGTGGACGGGCGATGTGACTCAGCAACTAGACCAAGGGTTTAACTGGACAAACGATGTTCCCGGTAGTGGTGTTGCTGTTTTTGATGGCAACGGTGTCAATGCACCGCTAGCTATGCAGGCAATGTCGCTCGATTTTGAAGAAATGCAGTTTATTTCAAATTCAACAGTATCAGTGATCACTGAACTTGTAACTACCGGCGCAGCTGGAATTAACGTAGGCACAGGAATAACCGCCAACTTTGATATCTTTGAGCACGATCCCATAGGATGGGGCAGCTCTGCTATTTTTACAGTGAATGGCGGCCCTAGTGGGGATGGGGGAGGGATTGTGAATTACAACCTCGGACCCTATGGGCAGTTTTATGCCCTGACAGGATCTTCAGGAGCAACTGTTGTCAACGTTATAATGAGTGAGGGGAATAACTATTTTGAGATTACAGGTACTGGAGATTGTGAATTTGATAGGGTGAGCTCAGATGATGCAACTGATCAGATTCTTATAGGCACAAGTGCCACTTTAGTGATCAGGGGTGATCAAAATAGCACCATTGAAGGGGAACTTTCAGGGGATGGAGGACTCACTAAAACGGGCTCTGGATCGTTACTCGTCATGAATAACACCTATACGGGAGCGACCGAGGTTAATCAGGGCACTTTGTCAGTCCGAGGGGATTTATTTGATAACGTAACAGTAGCTGCTGGCGCTACTTTTAAAGGTGGGGTGTCGATCAGTGGAGATCTTACCAACGCAGGAACTGTAGCTCCAGGAAATTCTATCGGAACGATGAACGTCGTAAACTACACCGCTACGAGCTCTAGTGTCTACGAAGCTGAAGTCAACGCAGCGGGTCAATCAGACCTTATTGTCGCTTCAGGGTCGATGACTCTTGCGGGGACACTTAATATCATCCCTCTAGGCAACTCGTACAATGGCACCACCTCTTATAGTATTTTACAATCTGCAAGTCCGATTACAGGGACTTTTAGCAGTGTGATAAGCTCTGTACCAGCTCTCAAAAAACTCAGTTATCTTGGAAATTCCGTTACTTTGATCTATCTTCCTATTCCTTATATCGGTCTTAGTGAAAGTGCAGAGGTAGCAGCTACATGTTTCTCGACACTCACAGGATCTGACGCTTCAGCAGTATCAGATCAGCTCTTTTCTTTATCTCTTACGGATGTGCAAAATGCGTTTAATCAAATGCAACCTGCTCTCTATTCAGGAGCCACTTGGGCGCAAATCGATAATATCTTGTTTGTTCGCACAAGCTACTCAAAACACCTGCAAGCATTTTCTTTTGAGAAGATGTGCAACGATTCTTATCACAATGATTTTTGGGTAGATGCGATCGGTCAGTGGGAAAGGCAGCATGCTGATGACGACCAAATTGGGTATAATGATTATACAGGAGGGATCACTGCAGGAGCAGATGGTGGGATCGGCCCTTTCCGCGCGGGAGGAGCTTTAAGCTACACCTTTACTAAAGTGGATTGGAGCCAGTCAGCTGGTAAAGGTCATATCAATAGCTACTATGGAGGATTCTATAGCGCTTGGAGCGATCATGTAGGCTATGCGATGTTTACTGCGATGGGAGCTTATAACCATTACAATACTTCTCGCGATCTTTCTTTTGGTACACTTAGACGGAGCGCCTTCGCCTCCCATCATGGGTGGGAATTTCTTACAGGAATTGAAGGAGGAGCGCTATTTAAAGCGGGTGTGATCAAAGCAGGCCCCTTTGTGAGATTAGATTATGTCTACCTTTGGCAAAATGGATATACAGAAAACGGCGCTGAAAGCCTTGATTTGACTATCGAAAGCAGACAAGATCAGCTTTTCCAAACACAAGCTGGACTTGTGATTACAACTACCTATGCTTGTGAGGGGGAGCGCACCAAAGGAACTTGGATCCCCCGGGTAGAAATCAGCTACATTAACCAAAGCTCTGTAGCGAGAGAAGATTATGATGCCTCTTTTGTAGGGAGCGCTTGTGAGTTTGAGGTTTCAGGATGGAATATCAAACGCAATCTTGGAATGCTCGGTGCTTCATTAACTTATCATTCGCTCGATGAAAGAGTAGGGGTTTCTTTCCAGTATGATGGTCAATATGGTAGCAACTACATCAGCCAAAGTGGGAACATCATCTTGAATTTCAAATTCTAGGCTATGCAAATATTTTCCAAACTCTTATTTACGGTGACTGCTTTGCTCCTTTTAGGACAAAGCAGTTTTGTTTTTGGCAAAGCTGACATTTCTTTCATCGTCATAGATCTTAAATACAATCAATCACAAGGGGTGAAAATCTGTGAGATCCAACCTGGTTCTTTTTCTCGTTTTAGCGGTAGTGACCACCTTGAAGGTTTGAATTCAATCGAAAAAAAGTATCTTGATTTTATTGATAGGTATTATCTTCCCAAATTTTTCACCCACCCCATCTATCAAAAAATTAAACCCCTCCTGATCGACAGGGGATGGACATCCCTATTAAATTTACAAGATCTTGGAAAAAAGTTTGGTGAGGATCCTCCTGCAGATCCTGAGAATCTTTTTGGTTACAAAGCTTGTTTGCTTTCTTTAAAGATTGATCCTATACCAAAAGGGGAACCTCAGCGCTTACACCAGATTCTATTTCTAGATAGGGCTATTCTTCCTTTTAGCCAAAATAAGCTCACGATGAATACCCTTCTTCATCAAATTCCAGAAATGAGGAAACTGCGTCCTGTGTGGCATATTTATAAAAAAGGATCTTCTGACGATCTTTTAGAGCAGATTTCTAGAGATATTCCTGGAGAAATTGTTGTCATCAAACCGATTCAATCTACGATGGGAAGGGGTGTGATCATTGAAGAGAAGAGCAAGCTCCAAAAAATACTTCACTATGTTTTTTATTCTCCTAAAGAAGTATTGCTTGCAGATCTTGAAAGGTCCTATTCACAATATGCCATCGATCATTCAGACTATTTTATTGCAGAAGAGTTTATCCCTTCAGCCCCCCTCTATTTGGGACAGGACTCTCTTCCGTATGATTGCACGATGAGGATAATAGCAATTCTATCCTATCACAAAAAAGTGCCGAAAGTGACCTATCTGGGAGAGTATTGGTATTCTCCTCATAAACCCTTAGATCCAGCTTTTACTTTGATTCAATCTCACAAAGCTAAGGGAACCTATTATGCTAAAGTAGATGAAAAGACATTGACTGAGGTGAAAAAGCAACTAACACAACCTTTGATGAAAGCCTATCTACATATGCTACATCAAAGTGATATTTGATAGAGGGAAGCTTATATCAAGCCGCACTACCTGCAGAGGGTGAAAGGATCCTTAAGATTTCCTCTCTTGGCATCTCTGTTACATCGGCAAGTTCTTCTCTAAGATGCGCTGCAATTGTCGGAAATTTACCCAGCGATATCTGCCAATTGAGGATCTTCATCACCTCGTCGTAGTAATTCAGCCCCGGGGTATACTCTAAATACATCTTTAAGGTTTGATTTTCTGTCAGCCTTAAAAACGCATCCCATTCTGAAATGAGATCGTCTAATGCTTTATCGGTTGCAGCAGCTTTAGTGGCAAATCCTTCTTCAGTGGCATGCTCTTTTTTGTACTTTTCCCATTCCTGGAAAAAAGCGAGCTCGTTTTTTCTAAAACCATCTTTGGAAGGGTATACACGTAAAATTTCAATACAATCTGCATCATGAACGAATCGTTGTACATCAGAGGTGTATACGGGGTGACCTTCTGCATCTCGAGCTGTAGGATCTTTTTCAATCAAAGCCGTAGCATATACATCGCAAACTTCTTTAGAGTATCCCTTCGATGCTAAGTAACTTTGCAGCGCTCTTCCACTCTCTGCATCCCAATGATCTTCCCCTTCATCTTGCCTTTGACTATCGTGGGCAGCGGCTGCAATCGCGAGGAGCGTTCTGTCCCCCTCAAATTTTCTTCCCATCGCAGACGTATAAAATCTCGACCACATTTGGGCGGCGAGAGATGTTCTCACAGCGTGCATCTTTCCATGGATCGGTCTTGGGAGGTCGCTCGCTTCCTCTACCCCTTTTCTATACTCTGCATAGGGGAGGCGTCCTTGGTTACCCCAATTAGGAACAGGGACCAAAGTTTCTCTTCCATCACTTGTAACATAAGAAGGTGTTTCAGGAAGAGTCACGCCATACGCAGGTAATATATCACCTTGTAAAAGGCGTGAGATTTCTCTTTGCTTGGTAGGCAAAGTCCGCGCTGCAGCGGCTGCACTGCCGGCTACACGAGCTCCTGCATAGGGACTCGTTCTAGCCCCGGCTCCGGCACCAGCTCCCGCACCTGCCCCTCTTCCGTCATCTATCGATACACTTCTTCCTCTCGCTTCTGCTACAGAAATCACCTCTTCATCCCTCATCATTTGCTCGGTCTCAATCGCAAAAGCGGTTTCCATCGAGTAGATCTTAAGGCCTGCTGCTGTGATTCTAGCAGAAATCCCTTCTAAATCTTCACGATTCACAAAAGCTACCTGGATGTCTTTCCCAAAATCAGCTCTTCCCATAAATACTTCATCCCAATTAAGCCCTGGATTTACATCTTTAGATGGAATAGGAGAGTAAGTCGTAGAGCCAAACACGATGGGTGTTGGATGAGTAATGAGAGAGCGATCGTCTGCGGTAAGAGGGTGAACTATAGGAGCCGTGAGAGCCTCTTCAAGGTCTTTCAAAGGCCCGTCTGGCAGAGCTTTGCACGATCTCTCTTCTCTTACTTTAGCAAGGAGTGGAGCTAAATAAGTCTCGTGGCTTGGATCCCAAGCTCTGAGGCGTAAAATAGAGGTGCAAGAGCGTTGCAGCGATATTTCATTATAACCTTTTGGTGAAAGATAGCCGACTCCAGTAAATACCTTCGTTGCAAGATAGTCCCAGTTTGCAAATTCTTTTGATTCTTCAGCATTAAAACCAGATTCTAATCCCCCATAGGATCGTTTTTGTCTTGCATATAGAGCAGAGGTCATAAAAGGTGTTAAAGCAGAAAACAAAGTCGTTCGCTCTAAAGACTGTATTAACCTTTCCGCTGAAGCCCATTTTGTGGCAATCGCAGAGCAAGAAGTATGTTTACTATTATGAGAATATTTAGAGCCACTTTGCTCTCCAGAAAAAGAAACCCTCACTCCCTCTTCTGAACTCATGAGTCCCATCGGGATCAGAGCTCTGTCATGAAACATCCCTGGCATCGCTTTCGTGCCATGGACACATGTGATTCTTCTACTGGCCCAAAAGGGATCTCTATGAACGGTTTCAAGCACTGATAAATAGTTCTTTCGGATTTGATCCCAATTCGCAGCGCGGTCAGCGGCTTTGATTCCTCGAATTATAGTCTCTGTTTCAGGGGCGGTTACCGTTTGAGTTACATGCCATAGGCTGAACATGGTGAGAAGCCGAGTCGATAAAGTGGGCGTAGCCCCCGCTGAAGCATCATGGGCTCTAACAACATCTCTCAGCTCTTTACTGCTTCTTCGTAAGCTGGAAAGAACATAATGATTTGTCACCAAAGTATCATACTGATGGCAAAAATCACGGTATTTTGCCCCAAAAGAAGCATCTGCTGGATGGGCTAATAGATAGATCTTTGCTTGCTTTTTCAAAGTGCGGATTTTTTCTATCTCCGTAAAATCGGTGATGGTAGGGTTTGATGTAGTTTTTTTAATCAGGACAGGTAGTATTAACTCAGCGCTCATCATGTTTCTGAATAAATCATCCCTTGATCCTGCAATCGTAGTAGCAGCGGTTAGGCATCCAATCTCTTCATCAGTGATTTTTCCTTGTGCTTTGAGGAGAGGGATATATTCAGGATGGGATCTCAGTTCAGACTTCATTTTTGCTTCGATTCGAGGAGTGATCCTAGCACCCTTTTTGATCACCAAAACACCAAGTTCGGGATATTTGCTAAAGAAACAATATTCAGCTAGAGGGGATTCAAAGCCTCTTTTTTGCTTAATGATTTGATTGATATCAAATCCTTTATTTAGAAGGAGATTAAGCATTTCTCTTTTGATGGCTGGATCTTTATTATTTTCAGTCCAATTATCGAAGATGGCAAGAAAGGCTTCTCCTTGAGTTGTTAAAGAAGGCAGAGAGGTATGTTTAAGACAGACTTTTAAACTCTCAAGATCTCCATTTTGGATAATGCTAGATAGAGGATTTGCATAATCGATAAAAATTTCCATTCTGAATAATTTTTCATTAAAAACAATTTCACCCTTTTTCGCTTTTACACCAGGGAAAGCGGAAAATACAGCATCAAGCATAGGTGCGTTATGCATAGTAATTGCTTGGCAAAGTAACGTGTTCACCAAAAATTGGGAGAATGGAGACATTTCATAAATTGATGCTTTAGCTGCATCAGCGCCCACAATTCTTACAAGATCTGGGAATATATCGTCCCAAAGAATGTTGATAAGATTACGGTTTTTAACGAGTTGAATATACGGCTCAGGAGCTGCACCCTTTATGTCGTTGTTACACAACATGTGAAGGACAATGTTTCTTTGTAGGTTTAATTGAGGATTTGTAGGATCGAGAGAATCCCCAAAACTTAAACTAACTAGATATTTAAAGAGAATTTTTCGCTGCTCAGGGGTTTCTAACAAAGAGTCAAATAGATGCTGAAACACTCTCTCAGGATCAGGAGCTCTCTCTAAAGCAGAGAAAAAATCTCGAACTGCGCCGTATCTGAGAGAATCTGTTTGAGACTCGAGATTCTCGGTCCTCTCTTCTCTATCTCGCTCGCTATAAAAAACTATACCGTCAGGAAAAGTTGCTTTTAATCCCTCTAAATTTCTTACTCTAGAGGCTAAATCGGCAGCTGTACGCTCTACTTGTTCCATTGTCATATTGATGGGAGGACGAGCAGCTGGGGTTAACACCCTAGCGGCTACTACGGTTGCTCTCGAAGCTGTAAGGGCTACTTCTGCAGCTGGAGCAGTTTGAGCTAGTGGTGATGCTTCAGTTGTCGCCATAGGTGCCTGATGCCCTGGTGTAGGGGAAAGAATGCTCGGGTTTTTTATGCTTCTAAGTGCCGACTCATGCTGCGCTAAGTAGATCGCCAAAAATACGAGGGGAACAACAATAGTAAAAAGAGAAAGGATTTTTAAGTATGAAACAGCCCTTGAGCTAAAGCCTTGATTATGAAGACTATCAAACATGTTAAAGTAGTTTGTTGAAGATATATATGAATGGTTCATACTAATAATAATTTTAAATTAATTGTTATAATTATAACATAATTATTTTTTTAATTAAATCTATTATTAACTCTTATTATCCACATAAAATAATACGCTTGCGGCAGAATCTCCTAGAAGAGCGGTTTCTTTTGTTATATATCTGTATATTAATGGCTTAGAATAGATTATAAAACACGCGTGAGATTGTTTAGCCCATCACTCTCCTTTACTTTTTTTGCTAAACAGGACAAATAGAAAAATAGGAAAAAAGAGGAGAGGTTATGTTCGTAAGAAGAATTATCAGTATTTTAATTATTGCGGTTGGTGTAGGTATGTTTACCTATGGTAATAATGTCTCAAAACAGGCTGATCAAGGACAAGAAAAAATTGAGCAGGCCCAAGATAGCCAAGGGCAAAGAAGACCGGTGCTTGGTCCCGTAAGACGTAATGCGCAGCAGCAAGCCACTCAGCAAGCTCGTACAAAAATTGCTACAGAGCAAACCAAGGTAGCCATTTTGGGTATCGATGCTACTTGGTTTAGAGGGGCAGGCATAGTTGTTGCTGTTTTAGGTTTAGGAATTTTTGCTTTTAGTTTTAGAAGAAGATAGTTCAGGCCTGTTTTGAAGGATATTTGCGTCTTAGGGAGTCTTCTGCTACTCTATTAAAAAAATGAGAATTCAGGAGAATCCCTATGAGCATTTTAGTTGCGATCAATGAAGGAATTAAAGAATCAATCCGAAATAAAAACCAACTACGACTCGACACTCTTCGCATGCTTAAATCAAAAATCCTCGCTGTTGATGCAAGAGGGAATCTCTCAGATGCTGAGGTTGTAAAACTTTTTAAAACATATCAAGGCAATCTGCAGGAAGCTTTAGAGCAGGCTCTCGCTGCAAATCGCTCAGATATTTCGAGTAAACTTGAAGATGAAATCAAAATTGTTCAAGAGTTTTTGCCAAAAGCTTTATCTAAAGAAGAGACGCGCCATATTGTTGAGGAAGCGATCAGAGAATCAGGAGCTAAGACAAAAAGAGATTTTGGTCTTGTGATGAAGGCTGTAATGAAAATTAATAGTACCGTCGATGGGAAAATGGCGAAGGATCTTGTTAACCATCTCCTTCCCGACTAATCCAAATACCTACAAAGCCGTATTCTTGAATCTCCTCTGGAGTGCTCCATTGGCTATAAATTTTTTCCCCTTCCTCAGTAGAGTCAACACCTGGTAGGGCATTTTTGAGTCCCACCCCTTCGAGATAAGAGATGATGGAATCAAAGTGATCAACCTTTTCAACGTGGGCTAAGAACGAGCGAGGCCCATCTACACACTGGAAAAAGATTGTATCGCCTGCTTTAAGAGATCGATATTTTTCTTTTCCTTTGCGACCTTCAACAGGTTTTTCTCCCGATTCCAGAAGGCTGTACCAAGGATCTTCGCAACGAAGGATCATAGAAAAAGATAGCTCAGGTTCAGAGGGTTTCATGGGAAGCGAACTGATTGTCATGGCAAGAATTTTTGTGAAAAAATAGGAAATCATGAGTTCAGCTCCTTATCGGTAAAGGAGTCATGATACAATGTTAGTCTCAAATTTTCTAGGATCTCGTAGATTTAGGAGTGAAAAAGTCTTCCGATTTCTTCTTCTTTACCATATTTTTTGGCAATAGCTAGGGCTCCATCCATCACCTCTCTTGTAATCGGCCCCCCTTTTCCTCCTAAGAGATCCCGAAGAAGAGCTGTGTTTTTACTGCTTGCCGCTTCATAAATAGCAATACTTAAACACAGGCTTTTGTGCTCTTTAGGCGCATTTGCTAACAAGTGAAGAGTTGTTTCGTTCTCTTCTAGGGATGCGGCCATTTTAACCGCTAAAGCAATTCTTGCTTTGTCAGTTAAATGAAGGGAAGTTGTTCCTTTCCATGAACTATGAAGAGCTAGCCCATCCACAAGATCGGTATGGCCCCTACTAATGGCATAAAGCATAGCGGTGCAAAAATCTTGAGTGGGTTGCGCGCTATCACGAATCGCTGCAAAAACAAAATCATTCATGCTCGTAGGTTCGATTTCTTCAAGCATGTCCCGTAAATAAGTAGGTTCATGACTATAATCCCTCTTTGGAAGTCTATGCGGAATGATGTCAGCGATCATCATCCCATGGGCTTCAGCACCTTCAGAGGTTTCCATGAGAGTGAGAAGCTGACGGCTTGCCTCAGCCGTTGCTAAAGTCCTTGGGTTGTGCACGCTTGTGTAAGTCTCGCCACCTATCATAGGTGCTGCACTCATGGCATGGTAGGGATTGGTGTGGCTACTGAGGCTTGCTCGATAATCGACAGTCTCTACGGCCATTTCAGTCATATACATTCTGAGGTCTTTGAGCATCGTTTTCATTTCAGGAGTAGAATCTTCTGAGTCTTCAGCTGCCATGAGAAATCGAATCGTTTCTGAACTCCACTCTCTGCGTATTCCGGAGACTTTAGCAGAAGCAAGCTTCCCGCTATCATTCACAAACGAATTTAAAAAGAGGTAAAAAGGGTGGGTTTCTTTCTTTTTGCTAGCTTTCCTTTCTTTCTGCATTTGATAGGCTAAACCAACACTTTTTTCTACTTGATCTCTGCGATCAGAATGAGCCACGGCTAATTGGCCTGTTGCCATAAGTATCGCTTGGACTTCAGTATCATAAGCTTGAATAAAATCTGCTTCAGCTCTTTCGGCCTCAGCCCTATCTGCCGCCTTTCTTTTATTCGCCATCGCCCTTTGAATTTCTGTCGTCATGATCGGGAAATGAGAGTGTAAGTCCTCTGTGATGGCAGCGTACCTTGCTGTGCTTTTAGTGTCTGCTGCTGCCAGAGCATGAAGTGATTCATCAGTTTTTGATGGGGTGGGAGATCTTGGGCCTAAAAGAGTTTTTAACCCGGTGGTTCTACGTGCAGGAGTGCCTTCTAATATTTCTTCCCCTGCAGATCCAGGGAGCTCAGCGGCTTCTTCTTCCGCCATTAGGGGTGGAGTAGAAATTATATGAGGCCTATGAGGAGTAATAAGTTCTCCAGCAGGGGATTCTCTGCGCGGCGTAGTTAAAAAAGCTGAAGCAAGAGATACCCTTTCAGCTAAAGGCGCAGCTGCACCTGTCGGCTCAGCTTCCCATGCCCTTACGGGGCCTGCTCCTGCACCCGCGCGCGCCTGTTCAACTGGAGCCTCATGAACGCTTAAAGGAGAAGTTTCCCCTCCTTCTTCTACGATTGCAGTAGGGGAAAGAGTGTCTTGCGTTGCAAATAGGGGAATTGCTGCAAGTTGAGTACGGCGAGGGGTGGAATCAAAACTGGCGATCCCTGTAGAACTTATATCTAGGGGAGAAACCTTTCTTGCGTCCAATCTTTCAGGACCTTTTCTTGTAGATGATGCGGCAGGTGTTGATATAGGACTTGTAGCAGAGGTTAAAGCTACCTGATGGGTGCGAGCTGATGTAGTTGAGGCAGTGGCAGGATCAGCTTTAGGTGAAATAACTACAGTTTCTAATCCTGAGAGTTTTGTAGGAGAACTCGAAGGTTTAGCTGCTGAAGCATGCGATATCCCAACAGCTTGCAGCATCCTTCCTATTAAAGAGGTTCTTTCAGTTGACGGTGGTTTGGTTGAAGGGGATGTAGGTTGTCCATGAGAAAGGGGGCCTATTGATGGCTGTCCCGGAATTCTATCCACAGGGCGTTCTCTTTTTTTATTAATAGTTAATTTCTGCTTGTAATAAAAAAGAAATAAAATCAAGGAATAATTAAATTAACTATTCTTAATTAATAATGCGCTAAATTGTAATGAAAAAAATCAAGATTGGATGAAAATAAAAAAACCACTTTGGATGATCCAAAGTGGTTTATATAGAACAGCTCTTTTTTCAAAAGAAATTAGAAAAGGACACTGCCTCGGATTTCTAGCCCTTGCAAGAAGAGATTGCCAGGAGCAGCCCCTAGTCCATCAGAAATTTGATCAACAAGTTTTCTCATCATATTTTGATTCCAAAACATGAGAAAATTATAGTTCGCTGAAAAATCTAGATAGCATGAATCTTCGCAAAGTGTTGTTCCCCAATTAACACCAAGGCCCATATCAAGCTCTGGTCTTAAAGTGTTTACATTTTTTAATGTTGTTTTTAGAAAAGTGGGATTAGCAAGTGCTGAAGCCACTTGTTCACTATGTTGAACGGTTGTGTATTGGGTAAAAAGGAGAGCCAAAGCCGCATTTCCCGTTAAACTAAATCCACCACCTACATCCAAACTAGACTCACAGCCCACTCTTGGACCTAATGCCCATGAGCGAGAATAGTTGTTAGAATAGATCGGTGAAGTTGTAAGAACCGCAACAACTGTGCTAGGAACAGTTATCGTCATATTGAGATTTTGACGGATCCATGCTGCTCTTACTCCACCAAAAGGCTTCATAACAAGATATGGACTTTGATAAAAAGGTCTTCCTGTCACAAGGTCTCCTAAGTCCATGGATAGATGCCAGGAAGAGTTGATGTTTGTAGCAGAAAGAGCTTGTCCTACACTTGTTGTTTGCTGGAACCAGTTATTGGTCATCCAAATACCTGATTCTGTAGGGACAGAGGGAGTTGGCGGAGTAGGACTTGTTGTTGTGTTTGTTTGGCGTATCCAAGTATAACCTAAATGGAGCATCCACTCATCGTTTTCAAAACCAAGTCCTACTTTAAACGCGGGCTTATATTTGTAATCTTGGTTCAATTGGACACTGTTTGTTGCTCCCACAACAACTGTGCCTCCAGGGCCCCCTACTAAAAGGGATGCGCTATTGGCAAGGTCTAGACCTTCTTCACCAGCATAGTAGTAAAGGAAGGAAAGATCTATCTCAATATTAGGTTGCCAGGTTTTCCCTTCTAGGACTCTTTGCGCTGAAGCGTTATACCCCGCAGACATGGTATTTTGTGTGGAAGTTCCTTCTGGATTTGTGGAACTGTCCGCGATCAGAGCACTTGTGCACAAGATCGATGCGGCGATAAGTTTCATTATTTCTCCTATTGTTATGTTAACTATTATGGATCATATCCGTGCAAAGGGGGCTCTTGTCTCACAAAGATTGTAGGCAAGATACGACCTCTTCGATCTGACTTTCTATAGTAGGAAGTTTTCGATGATAATGTATAGGAAGCTGTGTTTGTTAAATCAAGATTGTCTTCAATGATCTGACGGATCGCATTAGAAAAAGCGTATGGAGCTGTTCCTAAAGGGGGAGTAGGGTTTGTGCCCGCGTCACGATTCAAATCCCATGTCATAACTCCAGCGAGTTTCATCTCTATGGCTGAGTTTGTGAGCGCCTTTGCATCATCTACTGAAAGATAGTTCCCATTGTCATCATTTCCTGGCATCAGTCCCAGTTGAATCATCCCAGGAGGAATTCCCCAACCTGGAGCATAGTTAGGTGCCGGCGATACGTTAGTAGGACTTGTGTAGGTCAAAAGATCTGCTTGAATTTGACTCACATAATTTCCTGTCCCAAGCCAGATATCATATTCCATAAAATTGATGTAGTTGACTGTACCGGCAGCGGCTACTTTCTTTGCCAGAATTTCCCAGTATGTATTCCAGCCTTGTGCAGGAATTGTAAGAGAAATGTTTTTATCTGGCAGCGCAGCTCTTACTTGAGTGAGAAAGCTGAACAATTGATCAGCAAATTCTTGAATTGTGTATTCTGCAAGTTGCGGGTCTTCAATATCAAAATCTATTCCATCAAAGTCATAGGTTGTCATGACACCCTCAATCCCAGATACTAAATCGGGGATGTTGTCGGGCCAATCAGCAGTTTGGCTGATGAAATAGTTAGGGCCTGCATAAGATGCGCCTCCATAAGAGATTTTTGCTTTGCCGTTTTGGCCGTGGACATAATCAATCACCGTATTTGTATCTGTTGACACATCAGAAAATTGGACCCCGTTGAGGCCTGGGAAGGTATAGGAAGCAAAACAGATGTCAAGGGTCACATGATCATAATCTGTAGAAGAGCCGGCAGGTATAGGGGGTAAACCTGTCATGGCAGTGTTCCAATCAGGATCCCAACTTTCTAAATAGCTTTCATAGTTATTTGTGGAGGCTGTAACCGTTGCAACTTGCATAATAGCGAGGCATGTTGCTGTAGCCAGAAATAATGGTCCCAAGTGTTTTTTCATTTTTTCCTCATTGGTAAAACAAAGTAGCAGTTTAGAAAAAAAAGGGATAGAGATTCTAGAAAAATTTTGAAAAGATGCGCAGAGGTAGATATCAAAAGCTTTCTGTTTATAGATCTAATGATATTTTAGGAATCGTAGAAACAAGGAAATTTATGAAAAAAGCCCTTTTATTCGCTTTCATTATAGGTGTTGAAACTCTATTGCACGCAGACCATTTGTTACATCACCAAAAGGATATGGTTTTTGAAAAAGTCTCTTCTTCCCCGGAGGTGTATATTTGCAACCATTTTCTGAGCAATGAAGAATGTAATCACATAATACGCTTAGCACTACCAACTTTATCAAGAAGTACAGTTGTCGATGCAAGTTCAAAAGAAGGAAAAATTGATTCGAGAAGAACTTCAAAGGGAACTTTTTTATCAAGAAAGTCAAATGATCGAACTCTAAAAAAAATCCAAAAACAAGCAGCACTTGTAACGGGAATACCCGTAAAAAACGGAGAAGATATTCAAGTGCTCCACTATAGCATCGGAGGAGAATATCAACCCCACTTTGACTTTTTCTCACCTAGCTCAAAGGGGGAAAAATTTCATCTTGACCGAGGAGGTCAAAGAGTTGCTACATTAATCATCTATTTAAATACTGTTGAAGAAGGAGGAGAAACGATATTTCCAAAAATCAAGACAAAGATCAAACCTGAGAAAGGGAAGGCTCTTTTATTCTACAACGTAGATGATTCAGGAAAAGTAAATTCACATAGTTTTCATGGAGGGTTGCCTGTCATAGCTGGAGAGAAATGGATCGCAACGCTTTGGCTTCGAGAGAAAGAATTTTTCTAATAGAGTTGTTATATAAAAGGGGAATCTTTGACTCTAATCAAATGATTGCTTATTATTGCCCTCCATTATTTTTTATTAAATTGAGAAAATTATGGATTCAGTTTCTCCTCTATCTGCCAGTTATGTCATGGTCCCTTTTTTGGAACCTGCTACAGTCACGAAGACCTCTTTTAT
>CAYSAJ010000028.1:0-22774 GCA_964429005.1 uncultured bacterium
GATGGGAAATATTTAAAGAATCTGATTAATTCAGGGAATTATTCATTTAAAGAAATTGTGCAAAAAGTGCTCCAGTTTTTAAAAGGAATTACCTCTCTAGATTGTTTTGAGAACCACTTCCAGCTCATAAAACAAGGGAAACCTTTAGAAAAACTTAAAGAGAAAATTTATCTTTTTTCGATTCAAAACGATCTTGTTCTCTCTTCTCTTCAGCTTGACCATAAAATCCCACTTGTTGCAGAAGCCGAAAAAATCCTCTGCGAGGCTCACCATCAAAATATTCAAGAAACAGCCGAGCAAATTGCAAACCAGTATAGCAAAAGCTCTCCCTACCTCTACTCATGCCTTCCTGGAATCCAAAAACATGCTCTCCTAATTTTGAAATACCTTTGGTATAAAAAGCCCTATCAAGATAAAGAAAGCGCCTATCATCGCTATTTGAAGTGGCTTGCGAAGGAGCATGCAGATCATCAGATGACTTCCCAAGATGAAACTGTCCATTCCATAGGCCAGATTTCAACTAAAAAACTTCCTCTTCTTCCTTTTGATGAGGAGTGTTTGAAACACGAAATTGCTAAGAAGCCTGTTTCGGCAAACGGGTAAATAGACTTCTATTCAAAAGATAAACCCCAAAAAACACCAAGGGAAAGCTTAAAACTTGCCCCATAGAAAGCCACGACCCTTCGGGAAGCAGCACCCCTTCTTTTGCCTTAAAAAATTCAATCACGATTCGAAATGCGAAAACAGTAAAGAAGAAAAGTCCTGAAAGCATCCCTTGTTTCCATGCAGGAAGCTTTTTATAAAATAAGAACAGTAAAACAAAAAAAAGGACAAAATAAAAGAGGGCTTCATACAGTTGCACTGGGTGGCGGGGAATGGGGATCGAACCATCAATTGGGTGCAAGAACATCACTGACCAGGGTAAATTAGAGGGTGTTCCTAAAATTTCTTGGTTCATAAAATTCCCAAGGCGGATACAAACACTTACAAGTGCGCTGGGTATTACAAGCAAATCCAAAAGAAGCGCCGCTGAAAACTGAGGAATAGCGGATTTATATTTCTTCGAAAAAAAATACAAAGAGATCAGGATCCCTAAGATTCCTCCATGGCTAGCAAGTCCCCCTTCCCAAACTTTTAAAACTTCGAAAGGATGTGAGATGAAATAGGATAGAGGCTCATAAAAAAGAATATGACCGAGTCTTGCTCCTATGACAGTTCCCAAAATGATATAAAAAACAATTTGATCTGCAAATATAGCCGTTTTCTCTTCTATTGAATAAACCTGAGACTGATAGAGCTTTTCAAAGGACCTTCTTTTCAAAAACTCATCAACACGAGCAGCAGATGCTTTTCTTTCCATCCACTTACGCCCCGGGTATGGTGTAAGGGCTGCTTTATCTTTGAAGAGTTGCCATCTCTTTTTCCATTCATGAAATGAATCTTCCCTCTCCCTTTTTTTAGAGGATCTTATGTCGAATGGAACAAGCTCGCTATGAAAGAAAAAATATTGGATTAAAAGTTTTCGAAAAAGAGCAAGCCCCAAAAAAAATCCCAAGGCAAAAAAGATACCATACCAAGCAATAGAATGGTTTATGTAAGGTATTGTAAAAGCAACTTTAGACGGATCTAAAATATAATAAGCAATCATGATTTCATCAAAATTTGTCGAACGATACCTGTAAAGTAGGTCATGCCACCTTGAATCAGAGCAGAACCTACAGCAACCAATACAACACCCCTCACATCAGGAGAAATTCCAAGCATCTTGATCATCATTCCAACAACCATCATAACAAGCATGATTGCCCAACCAGACACAGGAAATATATTCCACAAAGCAATTTTTTCCATCCCGATGAGGCGAACAATATTTTTTTCAGCAGCTTTCTTAAGGACAGTATTTCCCTTAATGAATCCTATCAAAACTCCTATCAACAGCAGAATGATGGGGGTAGAAAAAGCTTGGGAGAGGGAAAATCTACTTAAAAAATTCACCAGGGGGCCTTGGATGTTATTTTCCATCAGCATTTGAATAAAAGAGAGTCCTCGCACGAGCAGTGTAACTCCTATGCAGCACCACATTCCCCCTGCTAATCCCATCGCTTTATTTTGATTCATACAGACTCCTTTTATAAAGAATATTTAAATTTTTTGATTCGTAAGATGCTATCTATCAACTATTTTATTTAATTGAATAAAATAATTTTAGACTTCTATCATCAATATGCGTTGTTTCATAATAAATAAGTTATAAATATGAAAAAATTCCGATCAACCATTTTATCACTCTTGTTTTGCTCAACCATCTTTTGCTACGCTGATGATGACTCAGACAAAGAGATTAATTCATATGCAAGGTTGGGTCTATCTGCCCTTCCAACGCAAAACACCTATTCTGTAGCACCCTCTTTTACTGCTGGTAAAAGAGCGATTATTGATGTTCATGGTGTTGATATTTCTGTCGGGTTTTCCGGCGTCTACCAAGAGAGAGAAAGAGAAGGGAAAGAATCTCCAGAAAAAAATCTTTCCTTTTTCTACACACTTCCAAAAGTGACTTACCTTCGTTTTTTTGAACCTACAAGTCAAAATAAACTTTATGGAGGGATCGGTGGCTCACTCGGAGGTTCCCACTTTAACTTCACAGATTATAGAGAAGATCAACCCGCTCACTATACCAGCAAATTTTTTGGTTTAATGGGCAACGCCTTGATAGGCTATAATTTTGAGTCAAAAAATATTTCTGCTTTTATGCAGTTTGATTATTCTCAACCTCTCATTCCTATATATCGCTCCCATTCAATTAGCGATAATCCCATTTATGAAATGAGTTTTGGTTTGGGTTTCTAAGCGGTAGGGGTGGTTTTTCACCCCTTCGCTTCTATCTTATTATCAACACTTTGCAAATATTAATTTTTTATTCGTTTCTCATTTGAATAGTAATAGGTCGATTGCTAAACTTTTTAAAATATGCAAGAGGACATTTTGATTTAGACATGAATCCTGAACGAACTACTAAGATACGTCAAGTTTTCTCTTTTATTTGGAGATTCATCCGTCCTTATAAACTCACCTTTTTTATTATTGCTTTTGTCTCTTTAGCTTGGTCGTTAGATTATACCCTCTGGCCTTATGTTATCCGTGTCATTATTGATATTTTGACAAACCATGAGCTCAACAGATCAGAAGTTTGGAATGCTCTAAAATTTGTTCTATTTATGGGTCTAGGCCTATGGGTCGCTATAGAAGTTGGGTTCAGGACTCAAGGCTTTTTGTTATCAAAAGCGATCCCGCGCCTTGAAGCCCAAGTCCGCATGTCAATGTTTGATCACATCCAGCGCCACTCCCCCAAATACTTTCAAAAACACCTAGCAGGAACCTTCGGAAATAAGATCAACGATGCCACAACACAAATATCGTTGATGTTCAATCAAGCTTTGGCTGTTTATTTTCCGGCAATCGGCGCTTTTATCTTAGGGATGGTTTTTCTTTTCCAAGTTAAGCCTATTTTTGGCGTGATCCTCTTTTGCTGGGTAGTTGTCCATTTCTCGATTTGCTTACTTTTCATCAAGAACTGTGACCGCTTAGAAACGATCCACAGTCAATCAAGAAGTCTCCTTATGGGGAAAATCGTAGATAGCCTTATTAACCAATTCTCGGTGAACCTTCTTTATCGCTTTGACGCAGAGAAGAGATACATGCTTCAACAACAGGCCGATGAACAAAATAAGCACATCCATGCCAAAAAGAATGTAGAGTACATGAGAATCGTTCTTGGAATCTTTACATTTCTTATTGGGGGCATTCTCATAAACAGTCTGATGCTTTATTTCTGGTCAAAAAACTTAATTACTACTGGGGAAATCGTTCAAATCTTCAATACATCTTGGAACATGACCTCGATGATGTGGTACATCACCTCAGAAATGCCCTCCCTTTTCCAGACCATAGGGATCATCAAGCAATCTTTCTCTATAATGCAAGATCCTCAAGACATCAAAGATGCTCCTCATGCTAAACCTCTTGTTGTATCTAGAGGTGAAATCGTTTTTCAAAATGTATCATTTGGCTATTCAAAAGAAAGCCTCTTTGAGAAGAAAGATCTTATCATCCACCCCAAAGAAAAAGTGGGCCTTGTAGGAACATCGGGCTCAGGAAAGTCTACTTTTGTAAATCTCATTTTACGGGTATTCCCTCTAAACGAAGGGCATATCTTTATCGACGGGCAAGATATTGCCCAAGTGACCCTTGAGTCACTGAGAAAACAAATCAGTCTCATTCCCCAAGAACCCCTCCTATTCCATAGAACTATTTTAGAAAACATTCAGTATGGAAATGAAAAAGCTTCCATAGAAGATGTTCTCCGCGCGGCAAAACTAGCCCACTGCGACTCATTCATTTCTAGATTCCCAGAAGGGTATAACACTCTCGTTGGAGAGAGAGGGACAAAGCTCTCAGGTGGAGAGAGACAAAGGATCGCGATTGCAAGGGCTTTCCTTTCAAATGCCCCCATTATCCTCCTCGATGAGGCTACATCTTCGTTAGACCTTTATACTGAAAATGAAATTCAAGATTCTTTTGAAGAACTCACTCATAATAAAACGACGATTGTTGTTGCTCATAGGCTATCTACTCTGATCACCATGGATCGAATCTTAGTTTTAGATAGGGGTAAAATCATTGAACAAGGCTCTCATTTCCAGCTTATTCAAATGGGAGGACATTATGCCCAGCTTTGGAAAATGCAAGTAGGTGATATAATTCCAGAATCTTATCTAGTTCAAATTTAACAATTTTTCATCCCTTCCTTTCACAAATTGATTTGCCAAATATTGAATCAAGTGAGATAGTTCAAATTGATAAAAATAATTTTTACCAGGGTAATTTTTAGGGTATCTATGAACGTATCTCTTATATTCACTCGCGTGTTTTTTTCTATCATAACGATTTGTCTTTTTACCGCTTACAATATATCTAGATCTGATGGGACTTTTGTCGGCAACTTGAGCTATGGGGTGTTTTTTGGTTCTCTGGTTTCTGTCTGCCTTTTCGGATTTGACATCCTCTTTCGCCGCTTCAATCTACGATCTTTTAATATTGCTATTGTAGGGATCTTCATAGGGTACTTTATGGGACAAGGACTTGTTCTTGTCTTTGATGCAATTCTTCAAATTTCCACAGTCTCTTTTGTATTAAAACCCACAAGCATAGAAATTGTAAAAATTATCCTTTTTCTCTTTGGTATCTATATGGGAACTATTATGATTCTCAGAGCCTCTGACGAACTTTATGTAAGCTTTCCCTTCGTTAAATTTTCTCCTACTTCACAAAAGAAAAAAGATTTGATTCTTGATCTTTCCGTTTTAGCCGATGCAAGAATTATCGACCTTTGCTCAACCGGAATTCTGGATCATCACATTGTTATTCCCCGCTTCATCGTAAAAGAACTCTACAGCCAAGCCGAATTTCCAGACGAGCATGCGAAGAACAAAGCCAAACGAGCCTTAGACACTTTGAAAAAACTCGAAGGCATACCGAATTTATATCTTCGTTATAATGACACAGACTTTCCCGACGTAAAAGATGGGACAAGCAAGCTGATTCGATTAGCTCGCCTTATTGATGGAAATATTCTCACAGCAGACATCTCAAGAGTGCAAATCGCCTCAATTGAAGGCGTCAAAGTCATTAATATGCACTCTCTTTCAAACTCTCTCAAGCCTCTTATGCAAACAGGCGAATACATCAAGATCAAGGTTCAACGTTATGGTAAAGAGCCTAATCAAGGGGTCGGTTACCTGGAAGATGGCACTATGGTTGTAGTTAATGGTGGAGGAGATTATATTGGTCAGACAATTGAAGCCCAAGTGCTCTCTGTTAAACATACTTCTTCAGGCCGAATGATCTTCTGCAATACCCTGGATCAAGCGTACCTTGAAGGTGATTTCGAAGGTTACGAAGACGAAAATGAATAATATCCCGATTCAAGGTATTGGCGTAGATATCATTGAAATTGAAAGAATCCAAGATTCCATCGAAAAACATGGGGATCATTTCCTCAATCGAATATTTACACCCCTTGAGATTTCCTACTGTCTAAGCCACGCAAGGCCAGAAACTCATTTCGCAGGCCGTTTCGCTGCTAAAGAAGCTATCTCAAAAGCTCTTGGATCTGGATTTGGAAAAGAATTATCTTGGAAAGACCTCGAAATACTCTCTGATGAGAAAGGCAAACCTATTGTCCATTATCAGGACTATTTGATTCACCTCTCTATTAGCCATTGCAGAACCTACGCGGTTGCAATGGCTATCGTTAGCTAAGCTAAACAAAATAGCTCATGCTCATCGTAGTAAAAAAACAGACCATAAAGAAGATCTTGTCAATTACATGTCTTAGCCAACCCCAATTACTCGTTGCAACTTCTCTGATAATTACGTACGGCTTATTCCTAGCCATATAAAGTTGAATAGCGCCACGATCTCCATAAACTTCACTAAGTCTAGTAATATGCTCAACCCCTCTGATAGGAAAAAGAACTGCGCTCTCAGCTTTTACCATAAGACTTCTTGCAAGCTCGTCCACTTTAAATTCTGTTTCAGCGCTGCGTGAATATCCTATCAATCTTCGATTGCATACAGGACAGCTATAACATCTGCTATTTTCAACAACACTTCTCTCTATGATATGACCACAAGGATCCAAACGAACTGGAACTAATAATAATGCCCCTGAAACAGGACAAACGATATCAATTTTTTTGGTTTCGATTGTCATGCTCTCACCCCCTCTAACTGTAGAAATAAAGAAAATATTATATTGATTTGAGAGTAAATGTAAAAAATAAAATTTAAAATAACGAAAAAGGAAGAGAGTACTCTAGCATAAGACTGGCTCTGTTTGCAGGATAAGCATGCGCATAAACTCGATAAGAAGCTGTAACTCCCAGCAGGCCATAAACAGCGAATTGGTAAGCATATCTCAATCCTAAATCCACTGAGCGATGAGCCACGTTATAATATCCCGTGAAGGTATTGATATTGATATGGTTTTTGTAACCAAGACCAAAATACCCGTCGATTATTGCAGCTATTTGATGTTGATGAGCAATAGCCCCCTCAACTAAAAGTTTGGCTTTGATCCAAGGGCTGCCTTGGTTTGCTATCCCTACAGCTAGCACACCATAGGTGCGCGCTACCCAGTAAGGAGGAGCCGCCCATTCTTTACCGATGGATGAAACAAGCTCAAAATTGTGAACATAGTGATAAGGCATCGCAACATCCATCAATCGGCGTCTTGGCACAAAACGATAACTACCGCCCAGTGTCAAAGAAACTGGGGCGCCCGCTATATCATCCATAAACTGATTGCGAAGCTGAAGAGCTATGCTTTCAAAATTGAAAGATCTCATCCTGCTATGAAAAAAATCAGACTCTACCTGGATTTCATAGCGACTCATCGTAGCAACGCCTAGATTGAGATTTAAATCTTCGTTCCAAGATGAAAACGAAGAGGGAGTTGCATTGTTGACTTTGGGGAAATAACTCAGCTCAAAAGAGGGTCTAAAACGAAATAGATAAGGAGAATCAAGCCATGGGGTTTGATCGAAAGCAAACCCACATAGTGGCAGAGCCATTATCCATAATAGCTTTTTCATCAGTGTGATATTCCCTGTTCTACGAGGTATTTCTCTGCATCAAGCGCTGACTTGCACCCAGCCCCCGCAGCTGTAATCGCTTGGCGGTAGCGAAAATCATGGACGTCACCCGCTGCAAACACCCCTTCACAAGATGTATGGGAAAGTGCATCTTTTGTCACTAAATATCCGTATTCATTCGTTTGAACTTGGCCTCTCAGGAACTTAGTATTCGGCTCATGTCCTATCGCAAAAAATAGTCCTGCCGCTTCTCTCTTTTCTTGTTTTTTTGTATTCACATCTTCGATTGTCACAGACTCAACTACACTATCTCCCTCAACCTTCGCGACAACATGATTCCAGATCACCTTGATTTTTGGATGGGATAGAACTCTGTCCGCCATAATTTTAGAAGCTCTAAATTCATCTCTCCGGTGAACGATATAGACCATCTTCCCAAATTTAGTGAGAAAAAGGGCTTCTTCCATGGCCGTATCTCCACCCCCAACAACATAGAGGTCTTTATCCCTAAAGATGGGCATAGCCCCATCACAAACAGCGCAGGCTGTTACGCCACGTTGCCAAAATTCTCCATCTCTCGTCCCTTCAATATCAAGACGCTTTGCTGTTGCACCCGTTGCAATAATAATCGTATGAGCCTTCATCTGTGACTTAGAGCCTTTGATCAAAAAGGGTCTTGAAGAGAGGTCGACATCTTTTACATCTTCACGCAGGATTTTGGTTCCAAACCGGACAGCCTGCTTTTTCATGTGATCCATAAGGTCAGGCCCGGTGATCCCTTCTGGAAAACCTGGGAAATTTTCTACTTCGGTTGTTGTCATCAGCTGACCTCCAGCCAAGCCACTATAAAATCCTTCAAATAGTACCGGCTTTAAGTTTGCTCTCGCTGCATAAATCGCCGCTGTGTAGCCCGCTGGCCCTGATCCTATGATCACCACACTATGTGTTTCCACTCTTTTCTCCATCGTTACAAAGGTGACATTTTTGAAAAAGAGAAGATAAAAAAGCAATCAAAGAAATGAGATATTTAAACTAATTTCAGGCCATTACCAGCTAAAAGTCAATACGCCCACCTATAGAGTGTAGATTCTTGGGCTTGACAAATCAAGTTCCTGTTTGATCAAACCTCTCTACTCTATGATGGGCATATTAACAGGGCCGCTAAAACTTCAATGAAAAATGCTTATTTGCTTCCAATTAAAATTTTTAATATGTATCCAAATCTTCAAATATAAACAAACAATTTTTAATATTAATATATTTAATATAAAAAATTTTTTATTTGTTTAAATATAAAAATAAAAAATTATAATTTAGTGAAATTAATAAAGAGGCATATATGCAATCAATTATTTCAACTAACAACCTTACCCGTTACTTACCCTCAACACAAACCATTAACCGCTCTTTGCTAGGAATCTCTGTAGTTTTATCAATTTTAGCTTTTCTCCCCTCATTGCGAGCTCCAGCCTCCTTAGCTCTGCGCTCAGTTGCGTGTCTTTCATCTGCTGTAATAGCTGGGGAGCACGCATGCTCTGGATCTAAATTCAGTTATGTCCAACATATGATGAACATAGGAAAAATAGCTGCAGTGGTATTAGGGCTAGCAGGTCTTATAGTCGCATCTCCGGTGGTTTTGCTAGCTTCTCTCGTAGTAGAAACAGCTCTTCAGGCGTTTTTATTAGTAAAATCTATTGCTAAGCTCGTATCCAACTGGTCAAAAGGAACACAAACCATCACTCAAGACTTCACGAAAGTCCTTGTGCATATTGGTTTGCTTAGTGTGAGCGCTCTTGTTATCGCAGCAATAATCTCAGGGGGTTGGCCTCTTATCATAGCTGCAGCCGTAGTCAATGCCTTCGTGATGGGATTCATTTTTTTCAAAGCTGTTATAGACCTAACAAGTAAACCAGATTTTTCTATTGAAATTGGAAATGTATTTGAAATGGTTTGCTATTTTGCTTTGTTTGTAATTAACATTTCTTCAACGGCTGGTTGTTTGGACGAATCACAAAGAGGGATTGTTGTTGAGTCCAAATTCAAAGTGACAAACGATTCAGATAAACCCCTACACATTTATGGGCCTTATAGAAGAGAAATCGCAGTTGTTGCTCCAGGAGAAACTCTTGAGTATTCTATAAAAAGAGCTGACTATAACAACACTCGTCCATTTTCTTACGGAATATTTGAAGGAGAATCAACTCGATCTTCTATAGATGCAACGGAAAATATTTGGGAAATTTTTGAAAGAACAGAGAAGATAACTCCACCTGACTTTCCAACAGTCCCCATCGGAGGAACGAATATCGTTACTCAAGAAACAGCTATTGCTTAAAAATGAAAAAAGCAAAAGCCTCTCCTAGATGGAGAGGCTAAAGATCATTACATAGCGCTGCAGCGTGATGCAGGTTTTAATGATTCTAGATAAGTAAGCGCACGACTTGCTCTTAACAAGTTAGCCTTTGCAATCGCTTGGTCTAAATCATAAGGAGGAATTGAACCTAGGGCTAATTCTTCATGTACAAATCGAAGAATAGCAATATCATCTTTTGCTACTAGATTGAGCAATAAAGAGAGGTAATTAGGAAAGGGAGAAACTCCACCGCTCAGAGCCAGTAGTTGTCTTGCATGCTCTATATCGCCACGTTCTTGAAGAGCCCCTTCAATAGCCGTCATAAGCCGGGTTTCAAAGTTTTCTGGGGTTATCAATCCCGTACTCTGGAGAAGCCTCATTTTCTCGTAATCCTTACTATCATTAAAAAAGCGAAATGCATCTAGAGCTGCACCGTAAGTTTGATGCTCGTTTAATATCTCTAAATGAAGGATCCTTCTAATCATGGTTCCATTTGAGGGGTTTTCTTTGAGAATTTCTGTAAGCAAAGACTGTAATTCGGAAGGAAGCTCATCCCCTCTATAAGCTAATATTCTGTACTTTGGATAAATATCAGATAAACGGATTTTTATAGCACGAAGAGCAACTAGAGCAGTTTTGAGGGTTTCTTCATCTCCAAAAGGATTTGAACGAACAATAGTTTTAGCAGAGAGTGGCGTGCCAATTTTGCAAAGAACTCCTGGTATATCAATAGAAGGATCTAATTCATGTGCATCCAGTTTTGTAATAATGTCATCAACGAGTAAAAAAGCTCTATGATTGACTGCAATCTCTACCAGTTTAGGAATAAAGTTGGTCATTAGTCTGGTAAGATTTTCGCTGTGGTTTGTTAGAGCAGCCGCTTTTGCTTCTAAAAGTCTGTCTGCTGCTTCACATGTTGCATAAGAAGCGACCCCATGCCTAACAAATGCTGTTCGCGAAACTAAAATTTCTTCTCCGATCGGGATCATTTGACCATAAATGGGGTCATCTGGAAGTTCTACGCTATTTTCTATTTCTTCAGCCCTGATTCTCGTCATGGCAGCGCTAATTTTTTCTTCAAGAGCCTTCATGCGTTGAAGGTGCACTCTATCGATCGTTTGAATGTCAGCTCCGAGAGTTTCTAAACAACGCCAAAACACCATTAAACATCGAGCATAAACATCAGGATCTGGAGCTGTAAAAGCAGGAGGACGAACCAGAGGAGCTAATCGATCATAAACCCTATAACACGAAGGGTCTACACCTGCAGCAAATCCCGTGCTCAACAACTCTCCTACTAGAATGTGATCAGGATCGACAAGCGGCGAAGTAGAGTAATAACTTTTTTGAAAATCTAAAGCGGCTCTCAACATACACACCTCAATATGAAGTAGACATAATACCAACCTGTTAAAATTAATTAAACAAAAACAAATGTTTAATTTAAAACAAAGTGATTTATTTCCAATAAAATAAAATTAAAAAAGTTTTTATACAATCTTATTCTAGTTCCTGTCAGATATCCCTAATAATACTTTTGTGAGAAATAAGAGATGAAAAATATCCGTTACTGCCACCTATGTTTGGTTCTTATTCAATATCAGATCCTTTGAGAGAAAAGTATGAAAAAGAAAGGGAAAAAATCCTCCTTGAACTTTCGCATAAAAATTTTAAAACGAGTGTTTTAGAATATCTTTTTTCTTCAGATCAACAGTAATTTTTACATTCAAAAAATGATTTGTTTGCGTCGACCCTTTTTTTTCAAAATCTCAAAAAATCTAGTCTCATTTATTTCTTAAAAAACACCCCCTATTCATTGAGGTTAATTCCTAGTGGAGTTAAAATAACCCTACTTTTGGGTGGTGGTAAGAGATGAGAAGTATCCGTCTTGAAAATGTAACAAAAACTAAGAATGGGGTAACCATCTTAGAAAATGTTTCTTTGACAATTCCTTCAGGAATGTTTTTTGCCCTACTAGGACCTAGTGGGTGCGGGAAAACAACCCTTCTACGCCTCATTGGCGGGTTTGAGAGTGTCGACTCAGGTCGCATCTTTATTGGGGACACTGAAATCACCCACCTTCCGATTAATGAAAGAAGTGTAAACATTGTATTTCAAAACTACGCTCTCTTCCCTCACCTCACAGTATTTGATAACGTAGCTTACAGTCTTGTGGTCGATAGAGAATCCAAAGCAGTCATTAAGGAGAAAGTTGAACGAATACTTCATGCCTTCCATCTTGAAAAACATATCCATAAATACCCCTCCCAACTCTCTGGTGGTCAGCAGCAGCGCGTAGCCCTCGCTAGAGCTATCATTAGCGAACCCTCTGTTCTTCTTCTTGATGAGCCTCTAGCAGCCTTAGATTTTCAGTTGAGAGAAAAAATGCTCATCGAGCTCATCGACCTTCAAGATAAGCTCCAAACCACCTTCGTCTATGTAACCCATGATCAATTTGAGGCTTTGACAGTCGCTGATAAAATGGCGATTATGAATCCCGATGGGGATATCGAGCAGATCGGCAGTCCCAAAGAAATTTATGAATTTCCTATGACCTCATTTGTGACAAAATTCGTGGGATCAACCAACATTTTCCATGGGAAACTTGTTGATGTAGATGGTGATACAAAAATCAGCGTTCCTGATCTGGGGACATTTAGTGTTTTTGTTCCGAGCAAAAAGCTTTGGATGCATGAAGGAAGCAGCGCAGTCCTTAGCATTCGTCCAGAAAAAATCTATATTTCTAAAACTCCCGTTCCTAATTTTTCTAACGGTCTCAAAGGAATGGTCCGCTCTATTGTTTATCATGGAAGATCTACGCAGTATAACGTTGATCTAGATAGTGGGTACAAAGTCCAAGTATTTGAGCAAAACGAAGAACATTTTGCTCAAGAGAACATCGACTACGATGACCATGTATATCTATATTGGCAAAAAGAAAACAGCGTCTTACTTGAGAGGTAGCCATGAAAGGTTCTTTAGCTCTACTTCTTAAAAGGCCTAAATCCAAAGAAAAAGCTGCACCTCAAATTGAGAGGACACCTTTAGAAGCCCTTAAAAAGGAAATCCCTTTTGCTCTAGGGGCTCCAGCTATTGTTTGGCAAATTTTCTTTTTCTACATACCCATCTTTTTAATGATCTCCACAAGCTTATTTGATCCCACAGAGAAGTCTCTTACCCAAACTAATTTTCTTCCTCTCCTTAAAGGGGCTTATATTTCAATTATCATGAATTCTCTTTGGATTGCTTCTTCAACTTCTTTTATTTGTCTAGCGATCGGCTTTCCCCTCGCTTATTTTTTAGCCTTTAAAGTCGAGCGCTTCCGCACCCTTCTTTTGTTTTTACTGATTGTTCCCTTCTGGACAAACTTCCTCCTCCACATCTATGCTTGGTTTTTTGTCCTTGAAAGAGAGGGCTTCATCAATCAGCTTTTGATGGGAATAGGCCTTATCGAGCAGCCACTGCATCTCCTTAACTCTCTTCCTGCCACGATGGTGATGATGGTCTATTATTATTTGCCTTTCATGGTCCTTCCAATTTACTTCTCATTAGAGAGATTTAATAAAAGTTTTATTGATGCCTCTTTAGACCTTGGCGCAACCTCGATTCAAACCTTTAGAAGAATATTACTTCCCCTAACGTTAAAGGCAATCTCTGGCGGCTTTTTTCTAGTCTTCATCCCCTCTTTTGGAGAATTTATTATCCCTGAGCTTATGGGAGGAGATCGAACTTACTACGTAGGAAACGTCATATCCCAGTTTGTTTTTGGAGAAGAAACAGCATCGATCGGCGTCGCCTTTACGGTGATGAGTATATCGAGCCTTGCCCTATCTATTGGAATGATCCTTCTTGGGTTCAAAGCCACCCACCATATGCTCATTAGAGGTTCTCGATGAAAAGCTATATTCTCGCAACGCTGACTTATCTATTTCTCTATATACCCATAGCTGTTCTCGTCGTCTTTTCTTTCAATTCAAAGGGATTTCCTTCGAGCTGGGACCATTTTACGATGCAGTGGTATCAAAAACTCTTTCAGGAAAGAGAGCTTTGGGAGTCCTTTTTTAATTCTCTTCTTGTATCATCAATTTCCACTTTTCTATCCATCTTAATGGGAACTCTTTTGATCTTCCTTCATGCGAACGGCGGGAAAGTTAGTAAAGTGATTCCTCTTTTCTACGGGAACCTTGTCATCCCTGAGACTATTCTTGCGATGAGCCTAATTTCTTTCTTTGCTTTGCTTCACATCCCCCTCGGATTACCGACATTAATTGTAGGGCACACCATATTAGGCCTTGGTTTTGTCATCCCCATCATTTTCCTTCGCTACTCCGAGCTAGACCCAAAACTCCAAGAAGCTTCTCTTGACTTAGGAGCCAACTCTCTGCAAACCTTTAGAAAGATCACTCTTCCTCTGCTTAGACCCGCTTTGATAGCAAGCGGCCTTTTAGTCTTTGTGATCTCATTCGATGACTTTATTATCTCCTATTTTTGCTCAGGGTCTTCTTTTCAGACCCTTTCGATATATCTTGTATCTTCAATCCGATTTGGGATATCTCCTGTTGTCAACGCTTTAGCCACTTTACTTCTGATTCTCACAAGCACCCTTGTGATGATCTTCTTCTCTCCTAAAGTCAGAACGAGGGTCTTCTAATGAAAAGGCTTATCATTGTATTTTGGATGTTTATCTTCTTTGGGTTTCTTTACCTTCCTAAAACTTCCTTCATGAAGGAAAAGGGGGAGGTCCTCCATATTTTTACATGGCCTGATTTTTTCGATAACGCCAAGATCTCTCAATTTGAAGAAGAAACAGGGATCAAAGTAAAACTGAGTTACTTCACTTCGAATGAAGAGCTCCTCATTAAGCTCAAAACGAACAACAGCAAAGATTATGATCTAATCACCCCCTCTGACTACGCTGTGAAAATTCTGATCGACCAAGGCAATCTCTCTCCTTTGGATCATAGCCGCATAGGCGCTTTAAATGAGCTTTATCCGTTTGTAGTAAACCAATCATTTGACCCTGGCAACCGCTATTCGATCCCCTTCGTTTGGGAAGCATATGGTCTTGGCTACAACAAAAATTTGTTTCCGGGTAGTCATTTTACTGACTACTCCCCGATCTTTAGAAATCCTGAGAGAAATTATAAGATCACGATGATCCCCGATCCTTTTGAGGCCATATTTTTGGCCTCTCTTTACTTATACGGGCCGATCGATGCATTAAACCCCTCTCAGCTTAAAGAAGTCAAAGAGCTGCTTAAAACACAAAAAAATTGGGTAGAAGCTTATGTGGATGATCGCAGCAAATACTTAATCTCTACAAACAATTGCCAGATGGCTCTTTTCAAGAGCAATTACTTCGTGCAAATCGCTAAAAACAACCCAGAGCTCGCCTTTGTCGTTCCGGAGAAAAACTCATTTATCACCATCGAGAGCTTTGCTATCCCTAAGCATGCAAAAAATCCAGACCTCGTCTACAAATTCCTCTCCTACTGCTACAAACCTGAGAACACCGTGCCCCATATCCAAAGAACCCCCCTTTTCCCAGCAGATCCAAGAACTCTCCCCTATCTTTCACAAGCTCCCCTCTACTTCGAGATTTTAGACCAGCTCAAAAATAGAAGTGACCTTCAGTATTTTAAATATTTACTTCCTGAGCAGGAAATAAGAAATGCTTGGGTCGAAGTAAAGGCTAATTAGCCCCCATCATTCAAGTGATGCACTCTGTGATGTTTTTCTTTCATAAAATAATAAGAAGTCATTGATAAAGCGCCAAAGAAGAGCAAAATCCAACAAAATGAAGCCTGGTTTCCAGTATAATTCAAAAGAAGCAAAGAGACAAAGGGAGTAAAGCCCCCTATTACAGCGTCAGCAACGTTAAAACTTGTCCCTACGCAAGTAAATCTTGCATAGGTTGGAAACAAATCACATAAAATAAAAGCAATCATTGCTGTTACAATCGTTAAACACAAACCAAACACAAGAACGCAGATAGAAAGCAAAATTACCATTTCATGTGTAATAGATATGTATAGAGGAGCTAAAGTCACCAAAGAGACTCCTGTTGCATACAGCAGAATCTTCCTCACATCGTATTTATTGGCGAGCTTACCAATAAATGGCAAAGGTATGGTGCAGTAAAGCAAGATAAAAGCTGTCACGAGCAAGCTGTCCGTATAGTGCGCCCCAGCTAGTTTCACAAAATATACAGGCATGTTGACAGACAGAAAATAAAAGGCAGATGAGTTCAAAGCGCAATAGAGGACCCCCATCAAGATCCCTTTTCGATATTTATATAAGACCCTTGATATGGATTCTCTGACGACCTTTTCATGGTCGTGCATTTCTTGATATAGAGGAGTCTCATGAAGCTTATATCGTAAAAAAAGCCCCAAGAATCCAATACATCCTCCAACGATGAAGGAAAATCTCCATCCCCAATTCACTAGATCTACAGGATCCATAAATTTTTCTAGAAGATAGCATTCGATCGTACTGATAAGAATTCCGAGCTGATAACCCACAGCGCCCCAGCTGCACATGTACTTGCGTGTTGGACTGAGAGAACTTTCATAAAGGTAGCACATGGTCCCTGGAATTTCCCCTCCTGCAGGAAAAGCCTGAAGGATTCTCATGAGCGCTAAAATCATCGGAGCAAAGCATCCAATTCTTTGGCAGGTAGGCAAAAACCCAGTGATAAACGTGGGAAAGATCATGATGAGCAAAGAAAGGAGCAGGGATTTCTTACGCCCTATCCGGTCTCCTAATCTACCAAAAAATATTCCACCAAGCGGTCTTGCTAGGAACCCCATACCAAAAATCATGAAGGTATAGGCAAGATTCATCATATAAGAAGGACCCTGAAAAAAGAGCTCTGCAATAATGGGAGCCCAGTAGACGTAGAGATAAATCTCATACCATTCGAGAAGGTTACCAAGAGTAACCGCAAATATTACTGTTCGCCTTTCCTTTTTGGAAAAACTGATGCCAGCCATGGTCATTTCATATCAAGAGGAGCGGGTATGGAAACCACCTCTTATTGACTCTTAGCTTTTCTTTCCCATTTTCTTCAAGTCTTTAGCTACATCATGGACGATTTCATCAATCACATCACAAGTAACTTGAGGCAGAGTAATGATATGGCCTATATCATCTTGAACAGCTAGCTGCCACTTTTTTATCGTTTTCTCTAGAGGTCTTGGGAAAACAACAATGATAGAATTTTCATTTCTCCAGGCCCTGACGTCATACTCTGCAAATTTGCTGATTGAATACTCTGCTCTAAAAATACAATCGTCAATCAACTTATGAAACCTAGATTTTAGTGAACAATTGATCTCATACCAAAGAAATAAGGGACTAATCCCACATCGAGACCCAGTAATAGTATTATCTGTAGAAGCGATATACTCGATTTTATTGCCGATGTTTTTCATGAGGTGCTTCAAAACGATCACAATGCCACATGGCATTGGTGTACCAATCATCTTATGGCCGCTGATCGAAATGCTATGAATACCCATACGGAAATCAAAATGTTGATCATGAGGATCAGTCACAAAAGGGAGGATCATACCAAAAAAAGCCGCATCACAATGGATGTAGTACTTTATTATCCCAAGTTCCTTCAAAATGCGATTGATTTTTTGAACCTCATCTACGGCGCCTTTCATCGTAGTTCCGATATTCGCCAGAATGATAGGAACCCTTGTTTCTTTTGAAAGAGCTTCTTTAAGGGCGTAATAATCAACTTCCCCATTGGGCTGAGAGCGCACCTTAACACCCTCCATTCTAAGAAGCTTTAAACACTTAGGGACGCTGTAGTGAGTATCTTCTGAATAGAAACAGACACCCTCAGGATAGGTTTCTCTCGCTAGATAGAGGCCATAAAGGTTTCCTTCTGTTCCCCCTGTAGTTACATACCCCCAAAAATCATCTTTCGGAGCATTTAGAATCTCCGCCACCTTCTCGATGAGTTCTTTCTCAATTTCAAGGGTATTTACCCCGTTGCAATTTCCATTTCCAAAAGGATCCCCAGCATTGTTAATATGAAATTCCATGAAGTGAAATAAAGAAGAATAATCAAAAACCTGTGAAGTAGGATAGCCCGCTTGCTCCTTGGAGGCCTTTTTAAAAACCTCATAGAGTTTATCTAATTTCTTAAAATCGACGATCTTTGCCATGGAAAAGCCTGTTTACCAAAAGCTAACTTTCAAAGGCGGAATTTGTAAATTTATTTTTTACTATGCAGTAAGGAATCGTTCTATTTCATTCCATGTTATTTTATGTTTTGAAACAAGGGAATTGATAGAAGTTGCTGCCGATGAATCGAAACAAGCCAAAAATTTTGCTATTCCTACGGGATTGGCCCCTTCCAAGATTTCACGAAATTCAAGTAAGGAATGATAAAGCAACAAGTCGGCTTTTTGCTCTGCGGTGCCAGATCTTTCGATTGAATATTCAAGTAGAGATTCGGAAAGCCCCCTTCCAGTTAAATAACCATAAAAAATGCTGCTGATCCCATGAAGCCCCCCTACAGAAACTTTCGACCATAAACTGGATAAATAATCTCTGGCTATTGCAACAGATAGTGTCGCAGAAGGCAAAGCTAAAATTTGATTGGCTTTTCTTAATCGAGAAGAGATTTCTGGTCTAAGTCTTTCTCCGATATACGTCTCACTACTATGGCTACTTGAGCACTGAATACCCCCTATTCCTTGATAAGTAGCATCTATCATAAATTTTTTAATTAGATAGGCGCTGAATAAGACTGTAAGCGCCCCAAGAAAATACTTGCCAGGGCTATCTGTAAAACTCATTCCATCGATACAAAGCAGCCAAGTCACAAAAAGCTGAGTTACTGTAAGTGCTCCGCCGAATACCCAAGCTGCTGCAACTTTTGCCTTTTCAACAGTACAACAAGCTTTTGGAGGAAGTGTTGATACTTCTGTTCCCTCTAAAAAAGATACACCAGCTCCTGCTGATGGAATAGAAGGCTTGAATATATAATCAATTAATAATTGAGTTTTTCTGTGGTCATCACATGCATATTCTCTAATTCTGGAAAATTCACTTTGTATTGCTAAATGATTTCTTCCTTGCACATAATCACTTAATACAGCATCCATAATACCGATCATTTCTTGCTGTATTGAGAACAACTTTAGAGGTGTTCCTTTTAAATACTTTCTTGACCAGAATGAACTTCGAGTTGAAAGATAAATCGATCCCGCTGGATCAAGAATATCTAAAGCGTTTAATGCCATCATAATAGGTCTTGAAGGCCCAGAGTTGTATTTTTGTGCTAAAAATACGTAAGCAATTTGTCCTATACCACCACCCACTACAGAAGCTGCAACACGAGCAGTGACACAGAATTTAGATCCTGGATTTCTTCTTGTAGATTTTATTTCTCTTGGAGCTCCAGATTCCTCTCCATCCAAAAGTGGCATAGCCGCCCCAATGATAGGCAAAGTAGACTCAGTAGCTGCTAGTTCATAAATAATTTTATCTAAAATCATTATGACCACAAAAGTCATGTAGCAAAGTCTGTAGTTAAAAAAGTACATCCCTCCCAGCATAGCCTTTAAGAATATAGATAATGCCGGCATATCCGCGATAGAAGTTCTGTCCACTAGAGAAGTAGACGCTGAAACTACTGATATTCCAACGAGTATAGATATAACTATCAAAGTAGTCTTTATACAAATTGCTGCTGGTGTTCGTGCATATCGCTTTGGAGTGTTATTTAGTAAATTACTAACAGCAACCTGATAGCACTTTGAATCAAGACAAGTCGGATTAGAATCATGCCGAAGATCAACACTATCTTTGGGATCTGATAAATCAATTTCTAAAGGAATCACTGAATATGACCCAGCATCCCCAATATTTCTTACAGACATATTCAACCCTATATTTTTTATCAAAAATTATAACGATTTTAATTAAAAAATCAAATAATACAAATATAATAAATAAATTTTAAAAATAACACCCGGAGACTGTCGTGTTAGGTAATAAAAGAATTAGATTATTGATATAATAACAATTTTTTGATTTTATAGAGTTTTGGAGGAATCCATGCTGCTTCTATTTTTTATCCTAATAAGAAATTTAACTTTTGCTTCTACTATTTCTATTGCAGAGTTGGTCACCCCTTCTTATGGAAAATATCTAATAATCTTTTACACTTTTCAAATTATTTGTGCGCCTTTCCAAGCAGCATACTCAGACCACTCCTCAAGAAAAAAAACCCTGTCTTTCGCTTTTTTTATCATTACGTTAGGCCATTTGTTTTTATTTATTTCTCTTTATACAAAAATCTCAATTTTTCTTTTAATTTGTGTAATTATTAATGGAGTTTGTGGGAACGTATTTCCTGTTGCTTTAGCGGGTTTAATGGATATAAATTTTTTGAATAATCCTAAGAAAACCATGACTTTAGTTATGACTTCGCTAGGGATCGCATGGCTGCTATATATATATGGGACGATGTTACTCGGATTAGTACCATTTTTTTGGATTACTACTCTTTCATGTTTCATTTGCATGCTGTTATGCATATTCTTTTTTAAAGATTCTAAAGATCGAGATCCAGACTCCCATAAATTAAACATCAAAAGAGAATTCTTTAACCTACTGAAAATAAGCAGAAAAAGGGTTTTTTTTCTATCACTGAAATGTTATTTTTTTACTGAAATTGTTTACTTTGGGCTTTTCTACTATCATTTAAACAATTCCCTCGAATCCCCCGTAATGATTGTAACAACATATGCGATAGGGTATATTATAGGTAATCTTATAGTGAATCTTGCACCGATTTCATTACGAACAGGTGCGATTCTAGGATTTGTTATAGCTATCGGTTCTGTATTGATTCTAACAATCACACCGTATCTATTACCTAATTTTGTATCTTATTCGAGTATAATCTGTTTAGAAACTCTATTTTCCCTTGGTTATGGCATCTTTGACCCTTGCATTTACTCCTTTATTGGAGAAAGGACCCCAGTTCATCAAAGAGGAAAAGCCTTTGGACTTGTAGATTCGGCGGATAACTTAAGCGAGTCATTAGTAAACGGTGTAATTTTTACTTTAATGCTAACTCCTACAATTTTAGCTACTTTTAGAAGTCTATCTCTTATTTTCTTGTCTTTAGCATTACTTTCTATTCTCGCAGCCTTTAACCAGGACAAAAAACTAAGCAATTCTATCAAATAAGGTTTTTTAAACTATTTTGAAAATTGCTAATAATAAATAATTTTGATATAAATTAGTTGTTTTTATAAGAGATTATTTATGAAAAGAGTTTTTTTGTATTTATTATTATCAACAAGCTTCTTGCTTGCTAACTCCAATAATCAAGCGATGGATATTCCAACGCTTTATTCGAAAAACTCAAATATGCAAATGTCATTAGCTGATGACTTGATTAGTAATGATCTGATTTTAAAAGGCAACGAAGCAATTTTAGACATTGGTTGTGGAGACGGCAAACTCACAAAAAGAATCGCAGACAAAATTCCTCAAGGCTCTATCACAGCAGTCGACCTTAGCGAATCAATGATTAATTTCGCTAAAGCGAATAACTCTAATTCAAACATCTCCTATCTACAGATGTCCGCTGAAGAAATTAATAAAATCGACAAAGAATTCGATGTGATTATTGTCTTCTCAGCTTTTCATTGGTTTTCACATCCAGAAAAAGTATTAGAAAAGATGGCTTCTAAGCTTAAGAAAGGTGGTAAAATATATATCATCTCATATCCTGCTGAATCACAAGATTGGCCTTATTATAAGGACGCTATGCTATCGAGAGAAAAATGGAAGCCTTATTTTGAAAACGAAGTTTTTAATTCTATGTTTTCAGCTTCAAAGTTTGATGAACAAGCAAAAAAGCTTAATCTTACCTTATTAAAGAACCAAGTAGAAGATCAAGTTCAAGTCTATAGTAATCTTGGAGAATTTAAAGATTGTGTCAAAGGGTGGCTAATCGGATTTTCACCTAATCTTCCTTTGAGTGAATACGATGAATATACTGAAGCTGTTATCGAAAAAGGGAAGCATCAATTTTACCAAGATGCTAATGGGAAGTTATTGATTCCTTATAAATCCATTAAAATCATCCTTACAAAGTAGAAGAGAGTATTATGACAACAGCTTTATCAAGAGCAGCTTATAATTTATCAAGAGAGGCCTCAAGCTATTCAGCAAGAGGTGCGCTAACAAGATTTAGTTCTAACACAACACTACCCCCTTCAATAATTACAAAATCTAGTGATTTAGCTATTAAAGCTGTTAGAGGAGCATTCCCGGAGACAATAATTAGATCAAGAACTTCTGTTGAAGATGCCATCAGAGAGGTAGCAAAAGATTTTGGAGACAAAAGATTTCATGTCGTCGATTTAAGCAAAGTCATAGCGCGTTATATAGTTTGGCAAACCAATTTTCCAGGTGTTGTACCCTATTTTTCAGTCAAAACCAATCCTGACAAGATAGTTTTAGCTACTCTAGCCTCTCTAGGTGCAGGTTTTGATTGCTGCACGATTGAAGAGATTCGACTTGTCATGGAATTAGGGGTCTCACCTTCCCGAATCATTTTTGCTAACCCTCGCAAATCTACAGAATCTATTAGCGAAGCTTTAGATAAAGGCGTTTCACGGTTAGTTGTAGATGACCTAAATGAAACAAAAAAAATCCGCAGTGTAAGAAGTTCTACAACGCCTGAACTTCTTATTAGAACTATAACCGATGATGAAGACAGCGG
>CAYSAJ010000029.1:0-15746 GCA_964429005.1 uncultured bacterium
TTTTCATTTTACATCGATTCTGAGGAATCTCTAAAGGGGATTAGGCAACAAAGCCAACACCCTTCTAGGTTGTTGGTTTTAAAATATTTTTTAGGTTTTTAAGTTCATGGCGATAAAGTCCTCTTTCAGGTACACTCTGTACCCAACGACCCAATTTCATCACTTTTCTTGTCTTTTGTTAACGGGATGCTCCTTCGGACATGTGACAAGCTCTAGCGATGATCAGAGTTATAACTCCCACAAAGGAATTTCATGAAAGAATTGTCATTTAACGAATTAGGCTTGTCACAGCAAATTATAGAAATTATTGAAAAAGAAGGGTTTACAAAACCCACTCCGATTCAACAACAAGTAATACCCCTCCTCTTAGAAGGAAAGGATGTCATTGGACAAGCGCATACTGGAACCGGTAAAACAGCCGCTTTTTCTTTGCCAGTCATTGATCTTTTACTAAAAAATCCAGGGCAGCAAGTATTGATTCTTGCCCCAGTACGAGAGCTCGCTCTTCAAGTAGCTAAAGAAATCTCTCGATTTACCCCCCATAAACAACTCAAGGTTGCTACCATTTATGGTGGAGAATCTTACCAGAAACAAATTAAAGCTTTTAAAGATGGTGTTGATGTCGTGGTTGCCACACCAGGCCGTCTTCTAGACTTGATTGATACTGATCGCACTCACAATTTCTCACCAACCATCGCCGTTATTGATGAAGCAGATGAAATGCTTGATATGGGCTTCATCGATGATGTGAAAAAAATTCTCGGACATTTTGAAGAAGTAGAGCAAAAACTCCTTTTCTCAGCGACTATGCCCGACGCAATCAAATATTTAGCGAAAACTTTCATGAACCAACCGGTTCATGTCCATGTGGCTTCAGAAGGTAAGACGAATACGAACATTACTCAATACTACTCAGTTCTTTTCCACGAAGATAAAGATGATGCACTTGTACGTATTATGCTTACACAGGCTTATACACAAGCGATTGTCTTTTGCAATACAAAGAAAGAAGTGGACCGCCTTGTGACCCTTCTTCAGGGACATAAAATCTTTGCTGTAGCTCTTCACGGAGACCTTGAGCAAAGACAACGTCAGCACGTGATCGAACTCCTTCGCAAAGGCGTCGGCCGTGTGATGATCGCTACAGAAGTGGCAGCAAGAGGACTCGATTTTGAATCAATTACTCATGTCATCAACTATGATCTTCCTTTCAACTCTGAGTGCTATGTACACCGCATCGGCCGTACAGGACGCGCTGGGAAAGAAGGGGTGGCTATTTCTTTTGTTACACCAAGAGAAACATCTACTTATGAGAGAATTTGTAAGCAAACAAAAAGCCAATCAGTACAACTGAAAGTGCCTACAAAAGAAGAAACTAAAACGGCTTATTTCAAAACTCTTCTTAGTCGTATTTCTCAAACAGAGCTCACGCCTATCCATCATGATTGCCTAAAAGAGCTTTTGGAAAAGCATTCTCATGAAGAGCTTTCTTTAATGCTCCTAGCTCAACTTTTTGATGAATCTTCGATTCCAGGAAAAGAAGATCTTAACCTCTCTTCTCTTTCTAGACCTAAGCGTAGCGGTGATCCTGGTGAAAGAAGAGGTGGCAATACCTTTGAAAGAAGAAGAAAACCCTACGGATCTTTTAATAGAGAAGGTCGTGAAGGTTTTGGCTCAAGAGAGGGCCGTAGAGATCGAGACTCAGATAATAAAGGTTTTGGGTCAAGAGAAGGTCGCAGAGATCGAGATTCTGATCAAAGAAGCTTTGGCTCAAAAGAGGGTCGCAGAGATGATTTTCGCGGCAAAAAATTTGATAACAAAAAAGAATTCACTCCAAATTTTAAAAAAGAAAAAAGATCTTTTGCAACTTTTAGAGATTAATGCTTTTTAGTTTAAAACATAGCCCTGGGTATTATTTATTCAGGGCTTTTTATTTGGTTAAATTTTAAATGAGTTTGAAAGGAGAAACCAAGGTTGCAATTATGCAGCCCATCACTTACTATTTTTAGAAAAAGGAGGGACTTATGCTTAAAAAAAACTTCATTCGCTTTTTTATTCTTTTACTCCTATTTAGTGCCGGCTTCGCTTCTTTGCAGGCTACAGACAAAAAATCAATCGACCAACGACCCGTAGAGCGTATTGAGTGGGTGGAGCAAATCCTCACCGAAAAAGAACAGCTCTCTCCGCGTCAATATGATGAACTTCGTACAGAAACCCTCAGAGCGATTCATGGGCTCGAACAACAAAAGCAAGAACTCCAAACTAAAGTCCACCGCAGCTCAGGGGATCGCAAAAGTGATCTTGAAAATCAACTGAGTCAAGTTATGGCGCTTATTGATCGCGCCGAGCACCAGCTGCAGATCATCAACAAAGAAAAAATTCAAACACAAGCTGCAACGCTTTTTTCCATTCGAAACCCCCTTTATAAACCAGATTTCGCTGTTGATAAAACCATAGAAATGATCCATGGGATAAAAGCGGGCGCATTATATTTAGTCGATTATCCGAAAAATTTCTCAAGCAACTTTTTTGCCAAAAATCAAATCTTGAGTTTGCTCTCGTCAGCTTTTTCCTTTTCAATGATGGCATTTCTTTTTTGGCTGAGTAAAAGAAAAGTACAGAAATGGAGATCAGAGCATAAAAAAGGATTTTCTCATCTTTTTCTTTTAGTCATTCGTGGAATCTTAGACACCTTATTTCTAACTTCTATCATCATTCCTATCCTTTCATTACTTGAAAACAAAGAAAATGTTTTTGATATAAGCCACGATCCTGGTGTGACCTTCGTTGTCAAAGTGGGACTTGTTTTGTTTCTTCTTCTCAGATGGGTGCAGCTAGGATTTAAAAACCCAGAACTTCTACCTATAAAGAGTTTAGAAAAAAATCGTCTTACAACAATAAGAAACTCCCTTTATACAGGGATCCCGCTCATCGCATTGAATCTCCTATTACACCATTTTGATGCGGTGCTCTCTTTCGCAATTCTTCCCATATTTGGAATTCAAGTCGCTATAGCTGCTGTTTTTATGACCCTCGCAAGTAATCTGAAAATTTCACCCATGAAAAAGGCATTTGTAGACCTCTTGCTTTTGGCTTTTCCTCTTATGATCTTTTTTGGTTTTTTCCCTCTAAGTCAGTATATTTTTGAGGGAACTCTTGGGACTCTCGGAGCCTATGCTCTACTCAAATTCTCTCATAAAATGATCTCTTTTGGTATTGATGCGATCTTTGTGAATGATCATCTAGCTTTCACAAAAATTTCCATCGAGGAAAAAAGCCAAAAGCTGATTAAACACTGGACTAGCGCCGTTTTTGTCATTTTGTCTGGGCTTGTTTTTGCTTACTTAACACTCCTCATTTGGGGTGTAGACCGAATATTCGTTAATGATTGGATGAAAATGCTCTTTTTCGGAGTAAAAATTGGGGGTTTTACCTTTTCTCTCGTCCATCTTTTCATAGGGCTTGTTGTATTTTCAGCGGTACTTATTCTCACTCGTTATTTCCAGCTCGTTTTAGAGAAACACGTCTTCCCCTATACCAACATCGATGTGAGCCTTCGCCATACTCTTACCAAAACAACGGGGTATATCGGGATGGCTTTGGCCTCACTCTTAGGTGTAAGCTCTATGGGTGTCAATATTGCCTCTCTTTACTTCATTCTTGGAGGACTTTCGGTCGGGGTAGGGCTGGGTCTACAACAGATTGTGATGAATTTCCTGTCAGGACTTGTCATGCTCATCGAACGTCCTGTGAAAATCGGAGATATCGTTGATGTGGCAGGGGAATATGGAACTGTGCGTACTATCAACGTAAGAACGACAGAAATTGAGACTAGCGATAAATCAATCGTCATATTGCCCAATTCTTATATCATCAATAATATGATCAAGAACTGGACTAAACAAAACAGAATGAGACGCTCTGAAATCAAGATCAAAGTTGCAAGAGAATCTGATACAAATTTTATTACAAATGTCTTCCTCGGCGTCTTTGAAGAGTGTCCGTTTGTTCTTTCAGATCCTGCACCCAAAGTCTATTTTCAGGAAATCCTTGATGGATGCTACTTATTTATCATTCACTACTACATCGGTGAAGTGGCGGATAATCAAGCGATCACTTCAAAAGTGCATCATATGCTGCATGAGGCCTGTCAAAAACATAACATTATCTTGCCCCATCCCCAATTCGATTTTCAGCTGCTTAGCGCAAAACCCTCTTAAGTATTAAGAGGGCGCTTCGCCTAAATTCTCCCAGTATTCATCGCCATAGTTGAAATTTACTTCTTCCTCGCCTATGTCCCGAAGGGCATAAAAGATGAGTCGAGGACCCTGTGGTGTAATCCATAAAAAAGGTTCGGCGTTGCATTCTTTTGTTTCTCGATCAGCATGATTCACAAAACGAAAGAAATTCCCTCGATCTGATGCATCAATAACCCAATCTGCAAGAAGTGGATCGGTTGCTCCGAGCCCAAAAAGATAAACGTTCTTAGCTAATTTACTATCAATTTTTGAGCCCACAGGAACAAAGCACAAGCTCCCTCCATACTCTCCAAGGATAGTTCCTTTAGGGATCACGATTTTACTTCTCCGAGATGGGTCATTCGCAAACAGACCATATCCTTTTCCTTTGGATGATTTCACAGAAAGAAGTTCTTCAACAGCAGGCCGCATGCCACTTTCTAGTATTTTCAAATAAGAGGCAACCTTGGGAGCAAGGCGCTTTAAAACAGGGTCAGAGGAAAGTCTTTTATTGTGACTTTTTTCAATCGCTTCATAATTTCTTCTCCAGAATCGAAGAAAAACATCCGACGAAGTTGGATCGAAAAACAAAGCCCTTTCAAAAGTAACGGCTTTAAGTTCATCGATACCTGTAATTTCTCCAAGAGTGGCAGCTCTTGCTCTTTTTTTGGGTAGAGCAACTTCTGGCACAGGTTTGGCTACACCTGCCTTCATGGCGGCAAGAGTTGCTCTATCGAATTCTTCTGCGCTTTTTCGACTTCTTTTTCCAGGCAGTATGGATAAGTCGTCGGAAGCTTTTGGAGTTGAAGTAGGAGTAGAAGGAGGGGGAGTCCAAGATCCACTTAGGAGAACTTTTGCAAAAGGACTCAAAGGATCTGTTTCTAAAGATGCTAAAGCCTTTGCTGATAATGGCCTTATTCTTGAAAGAGCTGATGCTCTTGTATCGCGGATACTATCTAAATTAAATCGCGAGGCGGAATAGGGCCTTGCATAAGGAGAGTCTACGTGCATAAAAAACCTTTAATTTTTGGCCGAAATTTTATTATGCGTTAGTAGTTTGTTCCAAGATAATTATGAAAAAAAATTGCGCTCTAAATGATTTTTATATAAAGAATGTTTTTTCATGGGAAGTAAATTATGTTTAAACGTTTCCGAATTGGATCCGTTTTCTTCGCAAGCTTTGTAGCAACACTATTCATGACCATCTTTCTTCAATTTTTTTCTATAGATTTTATAAAACTTCTAGGCACTGCAGCTGCTGCTCAAGAAAATTTGATTTTTGCGATCGGCTTTGTAGGACATTTTGGTCTTGGGTTCATATATGGGGTTTTCTACGCTCTCTTTTTTGAGCCCCTCTTTTATAGGCTTTCTCCGTTTATTTGTGGTCTCTTGTTTTCATTAGTTCCTTTTGCTCTTTTTTATGTAGTAAAACATAAAAATTTTGAAACGCCCCAAAATCTAATTTCAAAACACGAATCTAAAATTTCGTATCAACCTTGCAAAGGGGAGGGATACTATCACCATATCCAAAAGAAAAGAGAAAAGATGGGACGTGAAGTTATTGACTGGGAAAAAGAATCTTTGAGTTTTCCCAAAGAAACCCCAACTGTAGTGTGGGTTGGATTATTATGTCATCTCGTATTTGGTGTCACACTATCTCTTTTATATAGACCTCGAGAGCCAAAAATCTGGTGTAGCTAAGCTATTTTTTAATAACTTCAATCAAAGATTTCGAGCCGGTCGTCTGAACAAGATTTTTTCGCACGAGCCCGCTTTTTTTCAGCAAAAGGTCTATTTCTGTGAGAGATCTCTCTTTACCCCCTGAATTCATGGCAAACATGTTGATCGTAGCAAATTTTCCAAGACGATCACTTACTTCATCTTTGATAAGAGTTTCAAAGATCATCAAGGTCGTTTTTTCGTCCATGATACGGGCGATGTTTTCAAGAATTATAAGTGCTTTTTCATCATCCCAGTTGTGAATGATGTTGCGGAGGACATAAAGAGAATAACCCTTAGGCAAGCTTTGAAAAAAGTCCCCAGGATAGAGCTCTATTCTCGAAGATAAATCAGGATTCACTTCTTTCAACAAGTTGATCACTTTAGGCCGATCTAAAAGAGCTCCCTTTGACAAAGGGGCTCTCTCTAAAATCTCTTCTAAAAAACTTCCAAGCCCTCCTCCGATGTCAATGATGGAAGAAAACTGGGTAAAATCTGCAAGATCAAGGATTTTTTTGCTGCTTTTTTTCTCATAAAGGGCCATCGCCTCATGAAAGATCGAAAAATCTTCATCATGAATGTCCAGGTAGTCATAAAGAGGAATGCCAAAAGCGAGCTCGAAAGGGCACTTGTTTTTCTCAATTCCCTCTTGCAGGTGCTCTAAAGATTTCCACACAGGCTTTGAAGATTTGTAGATCGCAATCGCCTCAAGGGAGTCTTCATGATTTTTAGCAAGATAAGAGCCTTCTTCTGAGAGATAAAAAGTTTCGTTGTCATCAGATATAACAAGGTGCAAAGACTCCAACGCTAAGAGAAGCATTCTTGTGTGACCGTAGTGAATAGAAAGCTTTGTAGAAACTTGCTCAGCGCTAAGCCTATTTTGGTGCAAAAGATTAAAAACTCCTAAACGACAGCATGTTCCAATAATTTGGCAAATCTGTCCTCCATGGATTTTCTTCAGAATTTCTGATTTAGTTTTTTTCATAAAGTCTCGTTCAAAACTCGATCTATCATACTCAAAACAATGTTATTAAGGAATAATTTATCTAACTATAATTTAATAAATAATTCTTGACAGGCAATAGATTTTGAATAAAAAATAAAATAAAAGTGGAGAGAAAATGAGCAACCCAATTAATTCGAATGAATATTTCGATTTAGGGGCCCTGCAGAGTTGGAACTTCATGGACTGGTCAAACGGTACGGTGAATGTCCAGGCTTTGAATTCCTATCTAGACTCATATGTACAGCAAGCTAAGGCTCAGGGAATTAATGAAACGACATTTTCTTTCGCTCAAGTGACGGATATCCCAGCTCTTCTTTCCGGGGACTTTTCTAAACTATCTTCTAGTGATGCCCTAGGCATGCTGTTCAAAAATGTGGGAGGATGCTCTATCGGTGGAGAGAGCGTATTCCAATATATGGTCGGTAGGCTCCACTCTGACGGAATGCAAGTAGGCCTCTCATTTGGTGGAGAATCAGCTCAAGCCTCTGACTGGAACTTTGGTTTTTCAAGCTCCTATTCACCAGCTCAGGCTGGTCAAGAACTCGCCTCATGGGCACAAAGTATGGGGATTAGTGATATTGACTTTGATATGGAAGGAGGCGCCCAAAATATGGTCTCTCAAAATGGTGCAGGTAATGTCGCCGCTTTCTTTTATAACTTACATAAGTCATGTCTCAGTGATGGTATACCTGTTACGATGACGGTGATGGGAGATGCTGGCACTTGGGGAATTACAGGCTCGAGTTTTGGAGCCCTCTTTCAGCAAGGATATAATTTCACCCAGATGTTTGATGGGCTCAACCTGATGCTCTATAATGGACAATACTACATTAACGCTGGACAAACCCCTCCCCAAAGCTGGGATCTGACGACCTGGATTGGACAGTTTATGCAAAATACAGGGATGTCGGCAGGGCAATGCGCAAGTGAGCTCCATATTGGATTCGATGGAGCAATCAACTACGCTGACCCTTCTTCTTCAGGAGGGCCCCTTCCTTATCCAAGCATGCCACCAGGCCTCACAAGTGGCCAAGCCGCTGCTTATATCTATCTTGAAATCACCAAAGAGCTTCGCAGTATTTATAATGACCCGACACTCACTCTTGGGCAACCTTTCTTCTGGGATGACAATGCCAATTACAATGTAACTGTCGGACCAAATGGACAAGCTGAGTCCCAGTTTTTTAGCAACACAGGGAACTTTGAAGAAGATTTCTTTCAATACCTCTCCTCTAATAAGTCTTCTCTATACGGCTATTTAGGTTAAATTTTTTCGTAAAAAGAAAAAGCTCGATTTTTTTTGTGCTCTTTGGGAACCTCACTTTCCAAAAATTTTTAGAAAAAGAGCTTCCCAAAATGAAAAAATTGTTTGTTTATGTGATGTTAATTTGCTCAAGCTTTGCTTTTGCTGAGTTCCGCTTAAATGAGGTGGGTGTAGGATCAGGTTATGCGCAAGGAACCCTCAGAGGACAACATCTTCCTTACGAGGTCGTCCCCGCTTTCATCCACCTTGGATGGTATTTAAATGACGTATTTGGATTTCCAAGGCACCAAGGAAAATTATCCTTAGTGTTAGAGCCTTTTTACAACCCTATTATTGAGCCTTCTTCATCCGAGGAGGTTGGGTTAGAAGTCATGCTCCAATACGCTTATCCGATCATCAAAAAAGTATCCCCATATATAGAAGCAGGTGCAGGTCCCATGTACTTGGGTCTTAGAACAAATGCGCAAGGAGCTCCAGGGTTTAACTTTTTGGATCAACTCGGTGCAGGCCTTAAAATTGAGTTTACTTCTAGGAATGTTCTTACACTAGGATACCGTTATCGACATATTTCTCATGCCAAACTCCGCGGAAAGCCCAATAAAGGGATCGACACCCAAGCAGGGATCGTGATTTATTCCTATCTTCTTTAAGATTTTCGAAGGATGTAAAAGATCAGATTAACAATGATCGTGAAAATGAGACTGATTACTATTGAGGTCACAATCGGAAAATAAAAGGAGACTTTTTCTCCTTTTACCTCAATATCACCGGGAAGCTTTCCAAATGGTATACCAAGGCCTGACAAAAGCCATATAATGACTCCCACAATGAAAATCAGGAGCCCTAAGGCCATGATCCATTTTGCCATCATGCCAACCTTTTTTACTTTTTAAGGTATCAAAAGTATTGGCCTGTGTCTATAGAAAAGCAGCTCTGAGCATCTCTAAGGCGATCGCATATTCTCTTTCAGCAGCCTCTAGCTGTTCTTTGCGCAGTGATTTTATAGCCCTGTGATAAGCTGGAATGGTGCTTGCAGCATGACGAACAGCCATAGCGGCTGTAAAATTATGGGTGGCTTCAGCTACTCTAACGATATCATCAAAGTGTTCTACAAGACAAGGAAGGGCTCTTTTGCAAGCCTCTCTGAAGAGATCTTGAAAAGGAAATTCTTCAAAACCAAATTCATCATTATCTTTGATTTGACTCATCAAGAACATTAAAGCATGGATCACAAAATCTTCAATAGCATGATCTCCAATAGAGAAAATGGTTTCTAATAGGTCACACAGTTCTTTTGGAGTAGGAAGATAATATAAACTGCTAGATAAGGTTTCTGGCGTGAGATCACTAACAATATGATTGACGCAAATTCTCATTAGATTTTCCATGCCATATTTAGATGTGATGCTTAATAAAGAGAGTTTTTCACTAAATGATAATGAAGATATACCGTCGCTTATGTCTTGTTCATCGATCCCATCCATTCCGATTCTTAAAAAAGAGACTAGCACTGTATAGAGCTTTGGATCCAAAGGAATCCGGAGCACAATTTCTAGCTCTGCGGAGCGAGAACGTAGATCCTCAGCAAACACTCTAGAATGGGTAGCTACTTTATAGCGAGGCAAGATGGTAGGGGGGACTGCCACGATTTCATGATCACCACAAGGAGGAAGTTGCTCTCCGCAAATGATCGTAATATCCCCTTCAAGATCAGGATCAGAACGAAATCCCTCTTCCATCATAACTAAAGCTGCTCCACTAGGAATAAAAAGCATTCGAGGGAAAATATTGGTTTTGCATCTCTTTAAAGGAACATCATCCAAATTCATTTCTAAATGGACCAAACCATCAAAATAGATAGTTCCATCCAGATTGCTTGCTCCAATATCAGCAAGGAGCGGAAAAGTGGATTGCTTTATTAACACCCGGTGCTCAAAACCAGGGCTCAAACGTTCAAGTCGGCTTAGGAAAGCAGTAATCGTGATGCCGTGCATTCGTTTTAGGCAGTTAGCTAAAATCTTTTGTTCGATGAGAGAAAAATTACAAGTTACACGTAAACAGGCTGTATAGTAGGAAAAATCGCTCGAAGGGGTGAACACATTAAAAAAGCGCAGAGCTAATTGATTGATCCTAGCTAAAATTTCATTTGTAGCTGCAGAGAGGCTTTCTTCCGATTCTTTTGCAGCAGGTGTTCCATATAGTCCAATATGTTCTCGCACAAGGTCATAAGAAGAAGTAAATACATGAGTAATAGATGCATGTGCCATAATAAATTTCCTATTTTAGGGTGGAAAATTATAACAAGGAATTTCTTATAGATCACAATTAAAATAGAGACTTAACTATTTTTTCCTTAAGACAAAAGCACACTTTCTATAAACTAATACCAATCGCCAGGGGTGCTCAAACAAGAGCTGAGAAAATCAAAGAAAGATTTAACCCTCGAACCTGAACTAGATCATGCTAGCGTAGGAAGTGTGAAAGATGAAACTTTCTTATAAAATTTCCTTATTTTTAGGAAATATTCTCGATCATTTTGATAAGGCTCTTTATGGCCTTTTAGTCCCTTTTTTAGCGCCTCTGTTTTTTCCAGGGGATGAAACGATGAACGCTTATGCAGCTCTATTTTTCCCCATAGGATTTTTAGCAAGGCCCCTAGGAGCTCTTTTTATGGGATGGATGGGAGATCAGTTTTCTGAAGAAAGGGCTCTTTGGATTTCTTTGCACGGAATATGCATAACTACGACTCTCATGGGCTTTTTGCCCACAAGTGCTCAGATGGGGTCCCTTTCATATGTTTTTTTGTTAATTTTAAGGGCTCTACTTTCCTTTTTTTCTGCAGGGGAAGCGATTGGCGCTTTTCTAATTTTAATTAAAGACCTAGCAGCAAAAAAGAAATCACTTTGGGCAAGTCTCTTTGAAGCCTCTGGGATCTTGGGCACTTTTATGGCCATCGTATCTATTGCCCTTTTATCCCACTATCATAAGGTCGAATTTTTATGGCGAGCCCTTTTCATGATCAGCGGCATCTTTTCTTTTTATAGTATTTTGCTTCGGAGAAAGATAATGAATGAGCCTCTAAAAATATATCAAAAGCCTATGGAAATGATCCACCTCATCGTCAAAAAGTGGAAAATGCTCCTTATTTTATCTACTTTAGGAGGCTTTTCCTATGTGAATTATGAAGTGGTCATGGCGCTCATGAATCTGTTTTTTTCGTTAAAGGGCAACCACACTTATGAATCGATGCTTTGGATGAGCGCCATATTACTTCTCGTAGATATCATCCTTTTGCCCATATTTGGATATATAGGAGAAAAAATCGGTAAATATCCTCTACTTATAGGATCTTTAGTAGCCTATATGGTTTTAGCGCCCTTTTGGGGTTATTTTCTGAGACAGCCTGAACTGATCACACTGCTAGTTGTAAGGACAGCCTTAGTTGTGATTGGTGTCGCATTTTGTTCTTCACTTAAATTGCAACTGTTAGAAATGACCAAGGGAGAATCTCCCTATCTGCTTTTAGCTCTTTCAAAGGCCATAGCAGCTCAGTGCATAGGACATCCAACGATCTATTTCTCATTGAAGCTCATGCAAATCCGAAACTCACCGGCACTTTTTCTGATTTATCCTTTTGGATTAGCTCTCATTTCTCTCTTAATTCTCATTAAAGAGTTCCAAAAGAAAAAGATTGAGAAAATGGCATCGGTGTGAATAATTCATCCTTCCAACAGGAGATTATTATGAAATTCCTCGTCTTAGGTGCTTCTCTGAGAAAAGATTCACTCAATGTAAAACTCAGTCATGTCATCGAAAACATCTTGAAACAAGAAGGTCATCATGTTTCATCTGTCTCTTTTTTATCTCTTGATGTTCCACTCTACAATGAGGATGTTCAAAACGTCGGATTCCCCGAAGGAGTAAAAAAATATGGAGAGCTACTCCAGGAAGCAGATGGGTGGATTATCTGCAGTCCAGAATATAATTTTTCAGTCCCTGGAACCGTGAAGAACTTTATCGATTGGCTCTCTAGATTAAAACCCAACCCTTTTTCAGGAAAACAGATTTTTCTAGCTTCAGCATCACCTGGGTTAGTAGGCGGAAATAGAGGATTGTGGCATTTAAGGGTTCCCCTAGAAGCATGCAAAGGATTTGTGTATCCCACTATGTTTTCTATTCCAAAAGCTCATGAAGCGTTTGATGAAAAGGGTCATCTCAAAGATGCATCCACTTTAGATAGGCTTGCTTTGGCCATAAAAGATTTTAATAGCCACGTTGAAAGAAATCTCCGTTCATCATAAATGACCTGAAGAGAAGATGGTTTGATGGTGATGGCAACATCACCATGGATATGTTTCGGCTCACCATCTATATGGAAAGGTGCGGGAGGATTTTGAAAAATCACCTCTTTACAACGAATAGTTTCTATATAGCGAGAGTTGTCAATTCTTTTGTTGATCAAGTCGAATAATATTTTGGGGGTGGCATGAGGGGGAAATGTCCGAAAAATCAGCATGTCTAAATAGCCATCATCGATTTGTGCTTTTGGGGCTATGTAGATGTTGTTCCCATATTGGCCAGAATTGGCGAAGCAGATTAAAAAAGCTTTCTGTTTGTATAGCTTTCCATCAATCATGAAAGTGTACTCTTGAGGGCGATAGGTAGGAAAGTGATGGGCTATAATTTGAAGATAGGAAAGCAAACCTCTTCGGCCATAGTTAGAGAACTCTAAACTCACCTCAGCATCAAAACCTATTCCTGCCAGATTTATAAACTGTTCATCATTGATGCGAACCGTGTCAATCGCCTTAGTTTTTAGTCGATTGAGACAAAAAATGGCCCGTTTGTAATTGATTGGAATATTTAGGTGCCGAGCAAGGCCATTCCCAGAACCTGTAGGAATAATACCCAAAATCGTTTTAGTTCCAATAAGACCTTGAGCTACCTCATTCACAGAGCCATCGCCACCAACGGCTACCACAATCTCAACACCCTCTTCAGCAGCTTGCCTTGCGAGCACTTTGGCATGCATAGGTCCCTTAGTATAAGCAATTCTATGAGCGAAAGTTTCTTTGCAAAGATGGCGTTCAATTAAGCTTTCTATTTTCTTCTTTCTAGAAGTTCCTGAGATAGGATTGATAATAAATAATATTTTTCTTTTTACTTTTACAATGAGGCTAGGAGAGATTTTCTTTTTATTAAAAAAATAAAAAATTTTTTCTATAAAAGATATAAAGTTCATTGTGTTATTTGTGCTTTTTTCTTAGTGTAACTAAGAGCATATTTAAACTCTATCGTCGCATGAAACTTCAAGATTTAACGAATTATGATTGGGTTGATTTAACTCATACACTGCATCCCGGTGTTCCAACTTGGAACGGCTCTTGTGGTTTCCATCAGAAAATGGTTCTCGATTACGATTCGGGATTAAGGGTTTTTAAAGTGGACATGCATGCGGGAGTGGGAACTCATATAGATGCCCCTGCCCACTTTAAAGAGGGCATCGGTTGTGATATTTCAGAGATTCCTTTAAAAAACTGTTTTGGACCTCTCTGTGTAATTAATCTAAAAAATCGAACTTCACCTCATCTTTTTGTTCAAATAGAAGATATCGAGAATTATGAAAAAAACTATGGAAGGATCCCTGAGGGAGCTTTTGTCGTTGCTGATACTGGATGGGCTAGATTTTGGTCTCAGCCTGAAAAATACCGCAATCCCGATTCAAATGGAAAAATGAATTTCCCTGGATTTTCAAGTTCCTCGATAGATCATCTCCACCAAAGAAATATTCATGGAATCGGAATCGACACACTTTCTCCAGATGGGTCTTCAGATTCCTTTCCCGTACATCAGAAGATTTTAGGAGAAAAAAAAATCATTTTGGAAAATCTTACCAATCTCGATAAAGTGCCTCTAACAGGAGCGTACTTGTTTTTTCTGCCCCCAAAAATTTTTGAAGCTACTGAAGCAGTTGTTAGAGTCGTAGCATTTTGTCCAAAACACAACCATTGAGAGATCTATGTATAAAAACGAAATCGAATATTTTGATGAGAAGCATCGTTTAGAAGCAACAATGTACTCAATAGATCCTTCTCAAAAAAAAGGCGCAGTCATTTTAATTCATGCTTGGCAAGGAAAAAATGAGGAAGTTTGTAAAAGAGCTGAAGAGGTCGCAAAAATGGGCTACCACGCTTATGCTATCGATGTATATGGCAAAGGAATTCTCGGCAAAACCTCCGAAGAGTGTGAAAAATTAATGAATCCTTTCATCGAAGATCGTAAAAAACTTAAAAAACGTCTTCTAGCAGCGGTACACTTTGTGAAAAACCAACACCAAGTCGATAGCAGAAAAATCGCGGTAATGGGATTTTGCTTTGGTGGACTTTGTGCTTTAGATATTGCCCGTAGCGGTGAAAAGATCAATGGTGCAGTTTCATTTCATGGACTTCTTCACCCCCCAAAAATTCCTCAAGCTTCCCAAATAGATTGTTCCATTTTGGCTTTGCATGGAGATCTCGATCCTCTTGTTTCCAAAGATCAAATCGAAGATTTTAAAAAAGAAATGAGTGAAAAAAAAGCAAACTGGGAATTTATCATTTACGGAAATACGCATCATGCATTTACAAACCCTCATGCACAGGATGAAAGTAGTGGTCTTCTCTATAATAAATGCGCCGAAAAAAGATCGTTTGAAAGACTAGAGTCTTTCCTTCATGAAATACTAAATTAAAAAAAAACCTAGACATTGCTAAAAAATCTCTTTATACCATCAAAATGGTGATTTTTTAACCAGGTTATAGGAATTTTATGGCCATTATTTCGATCATACTGCCAGTTTTTGTGATTATTATCCTTGGCTGGCTCTTTAGATCTTGGAATCTAATTAAAAAAGATGCAGTGCGTAGTTATTATCTTTTCGTAAGATTTGTTGCAGCTCCTGCTCTTCTTCTTCTTTCGTTAGGTTCTGCATCTTTTGATAATATTTGGAACTGGAAATACATCGTTTGTTTTTCAGCTTCAGTTATAGGACTTTTCATCGTAACTACATATGTTTTACGCGTGATCATGAGAAAACCTTTGGTACAGTCTTCTTTCTTAGCAGCTGTGATTTCTACTTCAAATGTAGGATATCTTGGTCTGCCTATCCTTTACGGGGTATTTGGAAGAAAGGCTATTGTGCCAGCTGCTTTAGCGATCGTTATTCAAATGATCATTTTAGCTATTGCAGTTTTTATGTTTGAAGTCAGCAAACAAGAAAGAGAAGCCGTTCATAAAGCTTTTAATAAAGCTGTAAGATTTTTCTTCTTACATCCTTTAATGATTGCTATCATCGTGGGAGTTCTTTATTCATTAACAGCATTCCCCATGCCAGCAGCTCTTGCCAAGTTCTTACATTTACTTGAACTTGCTGTGATCCCAGTAGCCCTCTTTACGGTAGGCTTCCAAGTGGATCCATCTGAGCTAGGAAAAAGAATACAATCTGCTTCTTCTGAAAAAGAGCACACTTGCTGTTGAGAGA
>CAYSAJ010000029.1:15756-22073 GCA_964429005.1 uncultured bacterium
GGTTTTCAAACTTGTATTATTGCCCATCGTTGTCCTTTGGGTCTGCCTCAGCTTCAATGTGACTCCACTATGGACGATTGTTGCTGTAGTATGCGCAGCTCTTCCTTATGCTTCATCAATAGGTTATCTTGGTGAGACATATGCTGGAGAGAAAAACGGAAAATTAAGCCACCTTTGGGGCCCAACACAAGATACAGTGATGATTCTTTCTTTCGTTACTATATTCGTGTGGCTTGTTGTGCTTGCACAACTATTCCCAGGTGAGTTCCGTTCCACTTTTGCTTTCTTTTAATAGAAAAGCCAAGCAAGGTAACGATAAGAGGGGAAGTTTTTACTTCCCCTTTTTTATTATAGGAGATTTTTATGAAAAAATGGCTGAGTTTTCTTTTTTATTGCCCAATTCTAATTTGTGCTGCAACAGGCCCACAGTATGTAGTTAAAGACTTTTCATACCTTTATAAAATGAAAGGCTTTGATAAAGACCTCATTGAGATGCACCTCACTTTGTACAGTGGTTATGTGAAGAACACGAATCTGATTTTATCACAGCTAGATAGTATAGCTCAAAAGGGGACAGACTCTTCTCCAGAATATGGGGCTCTTAAAAAAGTTTTCCCTTGGGAATACAACGGTATGCTTTTGCATGAATATTACTTCCATAATCTAGGAGGAAGTGGCATCCCACCAAAGCAAGGACGTCTTTTTACCCAGCTCGTCCAAGATTTTGGCTCCTTTGATCAATGGAAGAAAGATTTTATAGCGACAGGTGTCATCAGAGGGATTGGTTGGTCGATTCTCTATTACGATCATGAAGCAAAAAAAACACTTAATGTGTGGATTCATGAACATGACCTTGGACACCTTGCAGGAAAAACCCCTCTGCTCATCATGGATGCCTTCGAACATGCTTATATAACCCAATTCGGTCTTGATCGACTAAAATACATCAGACTCTTTTTCGATAATATCAACTGGGAGGTTGTGGAAACAAGATTTGCACAAGCCTTATCTTCTCCTATCATCTTAGAAAAAGAAAGTGCAAACACAGGGAAAATTATTTACAATTGATTCCTTCTGCTGTATTTGCAAGTTAACGGGGGAGTTGTCTAGTGGGAGAGGAAGGAAAGGTTCATAAACATCCATGGAAAGCGCGTCTTTTTGTTGCTCTCTTCATGCTTCTTATGGCGTTTAGCGGTCTTGTTGTTTCTGATGTTAAACAAGATGGCGCTTGGACCTATTGGAGGATCATGGTTCCTTGCTTTGCTCTCATTTGTTTGTGGCTCAGCTGGTACTTACGACGCTCAGGCAAGCATCCTCTAAGCCCTGTTAAAATATGGCATGAAATGCTTCATTGGCTAGCTCTGATCATCTGTGTTTACTTGGTTTCAATGTTTGTTCAAATGGGTGTTATGGGCAAAGTAGATGCTTCATTAGTCGTCATGACACTCCTCGCTTTGACAACTTTTATCGCTGGTATTTATGTTGAAGCCACTTTTATGGTGATTGGAATCGCCCTAGGTCTGTTTGCCTTAGGGGCCGCTTTAGCGATCGCCTATCTTTATACCGTAATGCTCCCAATAACGATCGTAATAGCAATTATATTAGTTTGGATGATCCATCGTAGCCGTAAAAAACATGAAGTTTTGCAGGATAAAAGAAATGAAAAATTTCCTCCAGAAGATCCTTTTTCTTAATCAACTGGCATCGATAGTAACATTTTCAGGATCAGAGATTTTGATTTCAGCCCCCAAATAGGATTTTAAGCCCGTTACAAAATCAGGATTTTCATGAATCAGATGAAGGGCACATAGCGCCGGATTTAGGCGGTCTAGCATGATAAGTCTACGATCTACTATTTCAGCGCGACCTATCACCTCACCTACGATTTCATCTAAAAGAGGACGAGTTATGGATTGCCCCGCCATTTGCATGACTAACAGACGGGTGACGATGTTCAAAGCCATCCCTCTGTCGATGTTTTGTTTACACGATTGGCCAAGAGAAGATCTTTCTAGTAACTGTCTCAATTGGTGGTCTAAAGAGTTTAACATCACTTCTCTATCTAGTTCAGAGAGGCGCTCATAGGAGCTATTTGTCGCATGAACCATCGTTTTAAGGAGGAGCGCTGCTTGCACAAGGAGTTGAGACCCTTTAAGAACCATTCTTTTAGATTCAATTTCTTCAGGTAAGGGAGTTCGTACTTTTTCTCCAACAAGTTTAAATGCAAGTTCTATTTCAGAGTCGGTTAGAACCTCGGGTAAAAAATACCCATTTCCAGCTTCTGCTCTTTCACTTGCAGGGGCGCGATCACTCGGAAATTGACGATGAGAATCTTTTGATCCTTTAGCAAAATTGAGATATTGTGTACAAAACTCTCCGATAGATGGGAAGGGAAGAGGAAAGTATTTTCCTTTGAGCTTCCATATGTCTCCATCCATGGGTGTTGTCATAAAGAAAATCTGCCCTGGATGATCTGTCGCCATCTCATATTGCATCCTTGAGCGAACACCGTCAGCCCCTAGTTGCTTTTGAAGATTGTGCTGAATAAAAACAGGACCTCTATAACCTAATCTATCATCTTTAAAAAAAGCGCTATATAAAGATAGATCAGCTCGCATTAAAGGATCATCGTGTGGGCCTGGCCCGTAATGGAAATCATAACTAATCGGTTTTCTATCAGGACTATGGGGATCGCTTACCTCATAGGTCCATCCCATATTGTCCATATTCCCCATAAGATAGCTATTGTACTGTCGAGGATTTGTTTCACTTATAAGGCTTGCAATCGTTTTCGTCGGGCTTAAAATCCAGTGGGCAAAACTGTCAGCGATCGACTCATGATTTTGCCCTTGATAGCTCTGAATGACTTCTGTAAGAGTATCACTCACTTCAGCCAGACTAAATGTGCTTTGAGATTCTTTTCCTTCTCTTTGTAAAACAGGCTCTGTAAAAATATGACCAAAAATGGAGAAAGGCTGTTTGCTTGTTCCACCCATGCGAATCAAGTGACACAAAGTTAGGATGTGAAGAGCAAAAGGATCCTTAGGGTCTCTCTTTTGCAATTCTTGAAACTCATTCGACGAAACAAGAGAACTTAACTGTGTTCTTACGAGCCTAAGACGGTCATACGATGGAGAAACGTGCCAGGGAGAAAAAATGGGAATAGTGTTTCTTTCATAAAGACAATCTTCTATTTTTTGAAAAGAAACACTGAAAGGTTCAGGAACACTCCATAAAGTTGACGTTCTGATAGAGGAACGATCACTAAAGTTGCGCAACGATACAAGCACTAAATCTGATAGTGCACTTTGCAAACGAACAACATATTTGCCCCTAGGCTCTACAATAAGATGTTTGACCCCGTATAATATTCCCCAACCAACAACGGGAGTCATGGCCAAGAGAAGGGTGCCTAAAATTGAAAAGAACTGAAGACCTACATGGTGCGCTTTGATTTTAGAGCGACAAGCGAGCCAAAATATTGCCCCAACTCCCGTTAGAGTAGCTAAAGCGGTGAGAGCATAAAGAGCTACACGTTCGATTTTGTTGTATTGTCCTGCTCTCTCAAGACCAACAGTTAAATCAAAACATTTGTAATGGGGTTGATGGGGGGTGGGGCTAGCAGAGATCATGCTTTTATAGGGTCTAAATTTGGCTATATTATATGTGGGATATGGTTAATTATCATCAACAATGTCTAGCTTTCTATATTGTTAACTATCAGTGGTTTGATTGTCGATGAGTTGATGTTTCTGTAAAGATCTTTTTTGAGATTTTTTCTTCTGTTTTCGGATTTTTTCCCGTTTGAGGTTTTTAGGACTTTTTTCAGGGTGGAGGTTTTCAAACAATTTTTCACAGAGAAGGCGCCTTGCGAGCCACCGGTTTTCTTCCCTTTGTCTCGACTGTCCTACCCGCACTTGGATTCCTGATTCAATATGGGTTAATTGTACAGTGCTATGGGTTTTCTGTAGATTTTGACCACCCCTTCCACTGCCTAAGATAAACTTTTCCTGAAGATCAGATTCTTTGAGGCCTAACATCCCCATCTGGTGTTTAATTTCTTCAATTTTCTTATCACTGATCATTTCGCGATCTCAAAAAAAAGTAGGGGGTTGCAAAAAATATTGCAACCCGAGCCTAAGACTTATTTTTTACATCTATGGCAGATTGCTCTCCACTGAATAATAGAATATACAGCAGAAAGTCCGACTAAGATGTAAATAATGTGTAATAGGACTGGTTGAGAACCAAAGATGCTCTGAACGATATTTGTATCGCTAACACCAATGATACCCCAGTTTAAGCCACCAATAATAAGTAATATAGCGGCTATGATGTCAATCACTTTCATAAGATCCCCCTTTTTGAAAATAGATGACGATGTCTTCCCCATATAAGATTTCATCTGGTTTTTCAAGAAAGAAAATTAATACAATCTTAAAAAAAGGGGGAGAATTAGGACTTTTTAGGGGGTTGAGTTCTTAGAGTATGAGTATCTTGAATTTGTTTTTTCAATTGCTCAAAATTTGCCATCAGTAATCCAAAATCTCTCTTTCGAAGGGCTATAACATTGGTCGGTTTTATACAACGAATGGTTGCAGAACGCTCTTTTTGATGTAAAAGGGCCATTTCTCCAAAGTATTCACCCTTTCCTAAAATGGCTATTTGCTTTTCACTGCCACCTATGGTTTGAAATACCTCCACTTCTCCATCTACGATTATGTATAGATAATCGCCGATGTCACCTTCATGGAAAATAATCTCTCCTGTTTCAAAGTGAAGAGTAGTAATTCCTTGACTTTCATGCAGTTTGAGCTGGACAGCTTCTTTTTTAATAAAGGTATCCAAGGACCAAGAAACGGCGACTTTAAGCTTTCGCCCAAAACCTGGCAGCTTAATCCAATAGATGGCTCTCCAAAGAAGCCAAGCAAGAAATCCAGAAAATTTAAAGATTCCAAGGATTTCAGCCACTGCACTGTGGTGCCCTAAAGCACCTAACATCCCTAGCGCCTTGAAATAAAAAGGGATTCTCTTTTTTTGATCGATTTGGTTCAGAATATTTTTAGCGAGTGCTTTCGCTTCACGAATCGCAAATTGTGCTGTGGGGGGACAAAAATTACCATCATCCTGCGGAATGAGGGCACAATCTCCAACAGCCCAAATATTTTGAGTTCCCTCAACGAGTAAGGTTGCATCCGTTTTTATCCGTCCTTTCTCTTTAGGGATATTGATCGCATCAATAAGAGGATTGGGAGATGTGGGGATTGTGGATACAATCGTTTTTGTCCGTATTTTTTGGCCAGCGTCAGTAATTGCTTCCTCAGGAGTTGCTGCAACGAGCCTTGTGTTGAAAAGGATCTTCACACCACGTTTCATTAGAAGATTTTGTGCATAGCAGCCAAGCTTTGGGCTGAGCTCTCGATCCATCACCCGATCTTTGCTGTGGATTAAAAAGAGCTGAACATCTTCTTTAGATAAAGAAGGATAGTTCTTAATCATGCTATGAACTAAGTCGTTCATTTCAGCAATAACCTCGGTTCCAGAAAATCCCCCTCCTGCAACGACAAAGGTAAGAAGCTGCTTTCGGAACTCAGGATCTTTTTCAATCGATGCTGCTTCTATCGCTTCAATAACTTGGTTTCGTATCGTTAATGCATCTGCTAAATTCTTGAAGGGAAGGGCATGCTCATGAAGTCCAGGCATCTCCCGAAAATCTGTAACGTTGCCTAAAGCGAGGACCAAATGATCATACTGAAGATGATAGGGCTTATGAGAAAATTGAGGACTGAGAGTGATTTTTTTTTGCTCAATATCTATTTTTTCAATATCTCGAATGTAAAGTTTGGTGCGGGGAAGAAGCAATCGTATCGAGCTGACGGTATCTAGGATATCGACAGAACCTCCCACGACTTCAGCAAGCATAGGCTGATAAACAAAGTAATTTTCTTTATTTACCAGGTGAATTTCAAAATCATCACGACGTCGAAGCTTTTTTTCTAAGTAGATGGCTGTGTAGATGCCGCCAAATCCTCCGCCCAATATGACTATTCGTTTTTTCTCCATGACAGCCTTAACTTTTCTTCCACTTTTTCCATAAACACTTCTCATTTATGGATAAAGATTTTTTTTGTTTCATAGGAGAAAACGGAAAAAAATTGCCTAAAATAATCCTTATTTTCTATGCTGTAGCTTCTTTTGCAAGATTTCTTGTTAAAGAATTAGCAACAACACAGTTGCTTTCGATCTATTGACAGTTGAAGATAAGGTGAAGAACAAAAAAAGTGTCGGGATAGAAATATCCCCGTTAATAAATTTTT
>CAYSAJ010000030.1:0-1682 GCA_964429005.1 uncultured bacterium
TGCGGGCAGCGGCGCGAAGCGCAGCAACACGGTCCGCATGAGTGCGGGTTGCAGGCCTGTCCGTGTTCGGTCAGGGGCGTGATCAGTCTTTAAAAAGGGTGTTACTTTGAAGGTGGCAACTTACCGAAAGGTGCGCGTGGAATGCAGATTTGCCAGTCGATGTCTGCGGTAAGCATGGTTCGACCGGAACAATCAGCCTTACAATCTACCGACACATATAGACTGCAGCTTAAGGGTCACTGAAAACGTCAAGGCAAAACTCAACACCGATGGCGATGTCCTGCAAGATAGTCCCTTAGCTGCTCAATTCCGCAAGGCTTGCTCATGACAGCAAGCGGCGCGTCGCCGAGATCGAGATTAATTGCCCTCAGCCAATTGGATTGCACGTCTGGTTCGCTACCGACTAGGGCGGTCAGATGTCCGATTAGCTCTACGAATTGTAAGCTCGCCGAACAGTCAAGATGGCCGTTGGCACGAATAACGCGTTGCAGGTCGGCGCGCGATAATCCGCAAATCGCTCCGGTTTGTTCAAAAGCGACGTTTATCAATCCGCGATCATGGTCATCGGGTGTTGGCATATTTGACATTTGATTATTATGTTAGTCAAAAGACAAACAACTTCCAAGATGCATGGCATGTGACTGGGAAATGCAGCCAGGTTGTTGTGAGCTTGAAGTCCGCTAATGATCCCGTCGATTTCCAATCACTGGCTGCGGATTGAAAATGGGTCCGTTTTATCTCACGATTGCGACTGCCCCGAAAGTGTCCACAACACTATCCCTTGCCCTATTGCCTCGGCCAATTTGGATGAAGATCATCAATCACAAAATCATGCACTCGCTGCGTGTCCGAGCTGTGCCCATCTCGTATATGGGGGTGATCGTCTGATAGATCATCATGACTATGTGACAGCGCGCTATCACTATCTTCGGGCCACAGCACAAATGCCGCGATGACGCCCATTGCTGCCAAAAGTGCGAGTGCACCGAACGCGAAAGGCTGGCCAAAGTTCGCGCCGATCTGTCCGGCAAGAGGGTAGGCAATAAGCCAGCAAGCGTGGCTTAAAGCGAACTGCGCGGCAAATACGGCAGGTCGGTCTTCAGCATTTGCCGAACGGCGCAGCAGGCGGCCAGAGGGGGTGACGCTGGCGGAATAGGCAACGCCAAGGACAAACCACCCAGCGAGCAATATGGTCCAATAATGCGGGGAATATTGGAACATCGCCGTCAACACCGCCATGATGGCCAACCCTGCGCATAATGCAACGGCGGCAACTATCATGACGAAGCGGTCGCTCATCCGGTCCAATAAGCGAGGCAGCAGCAACGCCGTGACCATCGACCCACCGCCATAGCTCGCCAAAGCCCACGCCACGGCGCTTTGCCCAAGCCCCAATTGGTCGCGCACGATGACGATGGTGTTGACGATGACCATCGCGCTGGCAGCCGCTGCGGCGAGCGTGAGCGCAAGCAAGCCTTTCAGGCGCGGGGTTTTGAGATAGATGCGAAGCCCGCGCGTCGTCTTTGCATAAATGCCTCCTTCGCGTTTGATCGCTGGCGACAGCGGCAAGGTGACCGATAGGACAAAAAATGCCGATATGACGAACCCGATCGACGTTCCGGCAAATAGCCAATGAAAGCTGATTATCGACAGCAAGGCAGCGGCAAGAATGGGGCTAAGCA
>CAYSAJ010000030.1:1782-20588 GCA_964429005.1 uncultured bacterium
AGCCAATGAAAGCTGATTATCGACAGCAAGGCAGCGGCAAGAATGGGGCTAAGCAGGCTCTCCAGATCATATGCCAATCGCGACAACGATAGAGCGCGAGTGTATTCGGCTTCGTCCGGCAACACGTCGGGTATGGTCGCTTGAAAAGTTGGGGTGAATGCCGCCGAGGCAGACTGCAATGCAAAGATCAGGATGTAGACTTGCCACACCTGATCGACGAACGGCAATGCGAGCGCGACGCATGCCCGGATGACATCCATCGAGACCAAGAACGCACGCCGTGGCAGGCGGTCGGCATACGCCCCGACAATTGGCGCGACGCCGATATAGGCCACCATCTTGATGGCAAGCGCCGTTCCCAATACGGCTCCGGCATTGCCACCCGCGATGTCATAAGCCAGCAGCCCAAGCGCGATAGTGGCAAGTCCTGTGCCGACCAGCGCAATGATCTGCGCCGACAGCAAATGGCGATAGGTGCGGTTTTTGAGGACTGACAGCATGATCTGGTGTGCCTTATCTAGTCCGTTTTCATTGTTTCGACAGAATCAAGATTGCGGTAAATGCGGAGCGCTGCTAACTCCACCCAATGTTTCGCAATGTCACCATGCTATTTTTAGCATTCGCTGTCCTGTTCGGCAGCGTTCATGTGACTCCGTGGTCGCATGACCATGTCGATGCGCATGACCATTCGCATGATGTGGGTCATGATGACCATGACGATAAGGACGCCGACCTGAGTTTAGGCGATGAGCAGCCAGCCAAAAAAGCCGATGTCTCTGGTGACATTGGGCATTCGCACTCGATTCCCGCTGGTATGGAAAGTCCCGATAGTGACTTTGACGGCAGCGCGTTGAGGCGACAGTCGGTTGCGGCGTCCTCGCAGGTGACGATATTAAGCTCGCTGTCGCGGGCACCGCCGACACAGCCTCCCTCAGCCTGATCCATTCGCCACCGGCGAGCCGTTGCGCTCGTCCAGTGTGATATTGGTTCAGGAGTTTCCCAATGACATATTCCATACGCGCCGCGTTGCTCGCGGGTGCGTTGATCGTAACCGGTCAGGCGGCTTTTGCCGAAACCGTTACGCTTGAACAGGCGATTGCCAAGGCGGCTGAGGCTGCACCTTTGCTCAAAGCCGACGATGCCGCAGTCGCGAGTGCGCGTGCGGGTCGCGTGCAGGCAGGTGTGCGGCCTAATCCATCGGTAACGGTTGAAGCCGAGAACTTCATCGGCACCGGGCCATATGACGTGTTGGGCCGCGCGGAAATAACCGCGACTTATAACCAACAGATCGAACGCGGCGGCAAGCGCGCGGCGCGGGTTGATTTGGCGGACAAAGACATCAGCGTCGCGCAGGCGTCGGCGAATGTCACCCGGCTTGACTTGGCGGCATCGGTGCAGCGCGCGTTTTTCGATGTGTTGATTGCCAAGGACGTTTTGCAGATTGCCCAGTTCCGCCTGTCTACCGAGCGTGAGTTGCAGACCGAGGCGCTGCGGCGGGTTCGCGGATATAAGGACCCGCTGTTCGTCGAAACCCGGGCCGCTGCCCGTGTTGCATCGGCCCGCATTGGCGTTGAACAGGCCGAGTTTCGGCTGGATTCAGCACGCAACTTGCTGGCAGGATACTGGGGTGGTGACGGCAGTGTTTTGAGCGTCGATGGTGCATTGATGGCGGACGATGGCGCGCCGCTGACGCTCGCTCCGTCGGACGAAAAGCTTATCGAAGCCAAGCTTGCCCGCGCCGGAGCCGCAGTCGTTGTCGAAGAAACGAAGCGCACGCAAGACTACACCGTCAATGGCGGCGCGCGTTTCCTGCGTGGCACTAACGATGTGGCAGCAGTGGCCGGTGTCACCATTCCGATTGGCCGGTTTGACAAAAATCAGGGCGGCATTGACCGCGCGCGCGCTGAAAAGGATCGCGTATTCTTTGCCGCAGAGGCAGCGCGATTAGAAAAGTTGCGCCGGTTGGCATCGCTGCGCGCGGAAGCCGAGTCCGCACAAACCCGGGCAGATGCGTTGATGGAAGAGGTCTATCCGCGCACTTACAAGACGCTTCAACAGGTGCGCGAAGGCTATAATCGCGGTGGCTTCACCTTCCGCGACATTCAGGATGCCGCCGATGCCATCCTCGAAGTGCAGGACCAGTGGCTTAAGGCCAACACCCAATATCGCGACCTTCAAACCGAGATCGACAGACTGACCGGACGCTTTGACCCCGCGTCGTCAACGGAGACCCAACCATGAAATACCGCTCTTTTCTGCCTGCACTTGCAGCACTGTTGATGATTGTTCCGCTCGCTGCCTGTGGCGGTGGCGCCGAAACGCCGTCCGAAGAAGGCGGCAAGGCTGGCGAACCTGAAAAGGGTCCGAACCGTGGCCGTATGCTGCGCGATGGTCCCTTCGCGGTCGAAATGACGATCTTTGAAGACGGTGTGCCGCCAGTATATCGTGTCTATGCGAGCCGCGATGGCAAACCGGTCGATCCCAAAACCGTAAATCTATCGGTCACATTGAAGCGGCTGGACGGCGAGATCAACAAGTTCGCGTTCAAACCCGAAAATGGCTATCTTCAAGGCGACGGCGTAGTGGTCGAGCCGCACAGTTTTGACGTTGAAGTTGTCGCTGTCGAAAACGGCAAGCGCCATGTCTGGAAATTTGCCAACCCAGAAGGCCGTTCGAAAATCTCGGCGGCTGCTGCAAAAGACGGCGGCATCGAAATCGAAACCGTCGGCCCTGCAACGATTAGCGACATTCGCGAAGTCGAGGGCGTTGTGCAGCTTGCAACATCAGCCCGTTCTGAAATCCGCGCGCAGTTTCCCGGCAAGGTAATGATGGTGACCAAAGCGGTCGGGGATTATGTAAAAAAAGGCCAGTTGTTGGCGCGTATCGAGTCCAGTGAGTCGCTGCAAATCTATCCGGTTTATTCGCCTGTCAGCGGTGTTGTTGCCGAACGCAATGCCAATGTCGGTAATGTCGCCATCGACCAACCCATCTACGTCATTACCGACCCCGGCCAAACGACAGTTGTGTTCAATATCTTCCCGCGTGACCTTGGCACGATCAGGCCGGGGCAAAAGGTCGACATCGAAACACTCGACGGCCAGCCCATCGCGGCGAGCGTGCTAGGAGGCTATCTTCCCGAAGGCAATGCCGCCGCAGGCACCGCATTGGTACGCGCCAGCCTTCCCAACCGCGACGGACGCTGGCGTCCCGGAATGGCGCTGCATGGGCGGGTGACGGTCAACGCCGTCACCGTGCCACTCGCTGTGCGCACCGAAGCCTTGCAGCGGTTCCGAGACTTCACCGTCGTGTTCGCCAATTTCGGCGAGGATTACGAGGTGCGGATGCTCGAATTGGGGCGTAAGACACCCGAATGGACCGAAGTGCTGTCAGGTATCAAACCCGGCACGCGCTATGCTGCCAAGGGTGCTTTCCTGATCCGCGCGGACATTGAAAAGTCCGGCGCAAGCCACGACCATTGATCGGAACCCGAACATGCTTGCGAACATAATCGAGATTTCGATCCGCCAGCGTTGGCTGGTGCTAATTGTTGTGACTCTGCTCACTGCGCTTGGCATCTGGAGCGCAACGCGCCTGCCCATTGATGCCGTTCCTGACATCACCAATGTGCAGGTGCAGATTAACACTGAGGCTGAGGGTTTTTCACCGCTGGAAGCCGAACAGCGGATAACCTACCCGATTGAAACCGCTTTAGCTGGCGTGCCGAAACTCAATTACACCCGTTCGGTATCGCGCTATGGCTTAAGCCAAGTGACCGTCGTATTTGAGGACGGCACCGATCTCTATTTCGCGCGGCAATTGGTCAATGAGCGTTTGCAAGCGGCCAAGTCGCAATTGCCACCGGGCATCGAGCCGCAGATGGGGCCGACAGCGACCGGGCTTGGCGAAATCTATATGTATTCGGTCACTCCGAAGAAAGGCGCGCGGAAATCCGACGGCAGCGAATGGACACCCACCGATCTGCGCACGCTCCACGATTGGGTTGTTCGTCCGCAGATGCGTAACGTGCCGGGTGTCGCTGAGGTCAACACCGTTGGCGGCTATACCAAGCAATATCATGTGACGCCCAACGCCGAACAGCTTGCAGCCCTTGGCATTTCACTGTCCGATGTTGTGGACGCGCTTGAATCCAATAATGCCAATGCGGGGGCAGGCTATGTCGAGCGCGCAGGTGAGCAAGTCCTTATCCGGGTTCCGGGACGCGCAGAAACAGAAACCGATTTATCCCAAATTATTGTCGCCAAGCGCGGCGGTGTTCCGATCCGCATCGGCGACATAGCCGAAGTCGTGATTGGTTCAGAATTGCGCACAGGTGCTGCAACAGAGAACGGCAAAGAGATTGTTCTCGGCACGATTTACATGCTGACGGGGAGCAACCCGCGGATAGTGGCGCAGGCTGCTGCTGAAAGGCTGGAGGCGGTCAACAAGTCGTTGCCGTCTGGTATCGTGGCGCAGCCGCTCTATGACCGCACAGAATTGGTCGAACGCACCATTGCGACGGTCGAGAAGAATCTCGCTGAAGGGGCGCTGCTTGTCATCGTCATCCTTTTCTTGCTGCTTGGCAACGTCCGCGCGGCACTGATAACCGCCGCTGTTATTCCAATCGCGATGTTGATGACGCTTACCGGCATGATGGCAGGGCGTGTCTCGGCCAACTTAATGAGCCTTGGCGCGCTCGATTTCGGGTTGATCGTCGATGGCGCTGTGATCATTGTTGAAAATTGCCTCAGGCGTTTGGGGGAGGCTCAGCACAAAATGGGCCGACTGCTTGACCGTGAGGAACGCTTCAATCTGGTGGCCAAAGCCAGCAGTGAGGTGATCCGCCCTTCAATCTTCGGTGTAATCATCATCACGGTGGTTTATCTGCCCATCTTCGCGTTGTCGGGGATCGAAGGTAAGACCTTCCATCCAATGGCAATCACCGTGATGCTGGCGCTGACAGCGGCGATGTTGCTTTCCCTGACTTTCGTGCCTGCCGCTATTGCGATGTTTGTGACCGGCAAGGTCGAAGAGAAAGACAATCGCATCATGGCGTGGGCGCGCGAGCGTTATGCCCGCATCCTTGATCGCACCATGACGCACGGCAAACTGCTGATTGTGGCAGCGGTGGCGTTGGTTGCCGTCAGTGGCTTTGGCGCAACGCGGCTGGGTTCGGAGTTCATACCCAATCTCGATGAAGGCGATATTGCGATGCACGCCTTGCGTATTCCCGGTACCAGCCTTGGTCAGGCCGTGCAGATGCAGGAATCGCTCGAAAAGCGGATTAGCCAGTTTCCCGAAGTCGAGCGCGTGTTCGCAAAGATTGGAACCGCGGATGTTGCGACCGATCCGGTGCCGCCGTCGGTCGCCGATAACTTCATCATGCTCAAAGACCGAAGCGAATGGCCCGATCCGCGTAAACCCCGCACCCAACTGGTCGATGAGCTGAATGCAGCGGTGCAACAGATACCCGGCAATAATTACGAGTTTACCCAGCCGGTGCAGATGCGGCTCAACGAGCTGATTGCTGGCGTCCGTGCCGACGTGGCGGTGAAGCTGTTTGGTGAGGATTTGGACAAGCTGCTTGAAACGGGCGGTGAACTGGAAACAATCCTGGAGTCCATCCCCGGTGCCGAAGATGTAAAGCTGGAGCAAGTGACCGGCCTGCCGGTGCTTTCTGTGACCCCGCGCCGCGCGATGCTGGCGCGCTACGGTATCAATATCAAGGATGTGCAGGACGCGGTATCGACTGCAACTGGTGGCCGTAACGCAGGCGAAGTGTTTGAAGGCGACCGGCGCTTTGCCGTCGTCGTACGCTTGCCGGAAGCAACGCGGACCGATCTCGATCAATTGGGCCGTTTGCCCATCCCGCGTTCAGGCGAAGGCGGTGGCGAATTTGTGCCACTATCGGAGGTCGCCGACATTGGCTTGTCGGTTGGCCCCAACCAGATCAGCCGTGAGAATGGCAAACGTCGTGCTGTTATTACCGCCAATGTCCGTGGCCGTGACCTTGGCTCCTTCATCACCGAATTGCGTGCCAAGATCGACAGCGATGTGACCCTGCCGGAGGGCTATTATGTCCAATATGGCGGCACATTCGAGCAGCTTCAATCGGCGGCTACACGGTTGCAGATTGTTGTGCCGTTGGCGCTGGTATTGATCTTCGGACTGCTGTTCATGCTGTTCAAATCGGCGCGCGATGCAGCGATTGTGTTTTCGGGCGTGCCGCTGGCCTTGACTGGCGGCGTGCTTGCGCTCGCACTGCGCCATATTCCAATGTCGATCTCGGCGGGTATCGGCTTTATCGCTCTGTCGGGCGTCGCGGTGCTGAACGGCGTCGTCATGCTTTCGTTCATCAAGGATTTGCGAGAGCGGGGCATGAAACTCGACGAGGCAATCCGCGAAGGTGCGCTGACCCGGCTCCGTCCGGTGTTGATGACCGCTCTTGTCGCATCGCTTGGGTTCGTGCCGATGGCGCTCAACGTCGGCGCAGGATCGGAAGTGCAACGCCCGCTTGCGACCGTCGTGATCGGCGGGATCATTTCTTCGACGATCCTGACCTTGATCGTGCTGCCCGCACTCTACCGCCTCATTCACGGCAAGGCGGAGCAGGCCTCCGACGAACCGCAACTTCAACCATCAACATAAGCAGGAAAATATGACACTGAATCTTTCCAAGCGATCAGTCACCGCGCTGCTCACCACATTGCTGGCCTTGGCCTTCGCCACTACAGCTTACGCGCATGGTGTGGCCGAAGGCGACCAAGGCTATATCGAGCAGACCAGCGGACCGCAAATAATGGCGTTCCTGTATCTGGGCGCAAAGCATATGGTCACGGGTTACGATCATCTGCTCTTCCTGTTCGGCGTCATCTTTTTCCTCTACCGGGCAAAGGACGTCGCCACTTATGTGACTTTGTTCGCGGTCGGCCATAGCACGACATTGCTGGCGGGCGTCTGGTTTGGCACCAACGTCAGTTCCTACGCGGTTGACGCGATCATCGGGCTTTCGGTGGTTTACAAGGCGCTCGACAATATGGGCGCATATCAACGCTGGTTCGGATTTCAGCCGAACACAAAGGCGGCGGTGCTTATATTCGGCTTCTTCCACGGCTTTGGCCTCGCCACGAAATTGCAGGAATTTTCGCTATCGCCCGATGGCCTGCTCACCAATTTGATCGCTTTCAATGTTGGCGTTGAAATCGGACAGTTGCTTGCCCTTGGCGCGATCCTGATTGCGATGGGATATTGGCGGCGCACTGCCAGTTTCGGGCGCTACGCCTTTGCTGCCAACGTCGCGCTGATGACAGCAGGCTTCGTGCTGTTTGGTTACCAACTCACCGGATATTTTGCTGCTTGAAAGGACTGACATGACAAATTTTGAAACACCCGACCGTTCGCAATTGCCGACGATTGGCCAGCTTAACCGCGCAACCGGATTTGCGGTGCTTGTTGCAGGCGCGATTTTGGTAACAACGGTATTACCCGCTGAATATGGCATCGACCCGACCGGCATCGGCCAAATGCTTGGCCTGAAAGAAATGGGCGACATGAAAGAGGCTGCACATCTGGCCGAAGAAGCGCCCGCCACGACAGTTGCCATGAACGCACCTGTCGCCACGGCAACGGCGTCATCATCGGGCGTTCAGACCGGCAAGGTTACGCTCACACTACAACCCGGTGAGGGACAAGAGGTCAAAGCGACTATGAAGGCTGGCGAGGAATTTGATTTTGCGTGGTCAACCGACCTTGGCCAAGTCAACTACGATCAGCACGGCGAAATGGCAGGTGCCGCCAGCGACGAATATACCAGTTACGACAAAGGTACGAAGGCGTCAGCAACGGGTAAGTTCCGTGCACCATTTGACGGCACGCACGGCTGGTTCTGGCGCAATCGCACCGACAAGCCCGTTACCATCACCGTCACCGCCAAAGGCCAATTCGAAAAATTTGAATTGAAGAAATAAGTGCCATTCCGGCAATCCATTATTGGAGATATTTATGCGTAGTATCCTGCTTTCAGCCGCCGTCATTGCAACATTTGCGAGCCCCTTAGTTGCCCATCCCGAACATGAAGACATGCCGCGCCGGGTCGCCCCTAAGCCAATGGGCGAGGTCGCCAAAAGCGAAGTCATCAAGCTCGTCACCCAAGCCAAACTCCCTGCAAGCTGGAGTTCGGCCAAAGCCACAAATACGCAGAACAAAACTATCAGCGGTGCAACGCGTTGGGTCGTGACGTTCCAGAATCCAGCGATCAAAAGTGCGTCAAAGCGGACACTTTATATCGTCCTTGCCCAGAATGGCGATTTCGTGTCGCATAGCTACACACAACCGAAATAACGCAATGATCAGCGCAGTTTAATGCAAAGGCTTCAGTCTTTTGAAGCCTTTGCAAAGGCTGCGTCCGCTGCCGTCCAGTTCACGGCACCCATAAACGCATCGACGTAGGCCCCAGCCTTTGCGCCATAGTCGATAGCGTAGGCGTGCTCATACATATCGAGAGCCAAGATCGGCGTTCCGCCCGCCAATGTCATACTATGGTCGGCTGCCCATTGGTTGACGAGCCGCTTATCGCGCTGGCTGTAGGTGAGCAAAACCCAGCCGGAGCCGCCGCCCAGCGCCTTGCCCATAGCGACAAATTCGGAACGCCAGCGCGCCTCGCTACCAAAATCCCGCTCGATCGCGGAGGCCAGTGCTTTCCCCGGACGTGCGGGCGCGCCAAGCCCAGCAAAATAGATTTCGTGCAGGATCATTGAGTTCCACGCGATCAACTCCTCGCGTTTCAGGCCATTGAGCGCAAAGCCGGGCGCAGTTGCCGGATCGAGGGCGGATAGCTGGCTGTTAATCGCGCCGAGACGCTTGACCGCCCCGACGTAATTATTGTCGTGATGGCTGACGAGCAGCTTTTCAGACAGGCCCGTGATCGTCTTGGGATCGAACGGTAATGGCAACGGTTGCGGCGAGTCACCGGTTACCCCGACGATTGTGGCCGGTTCTGCAGCCTTTGCCGGTGCCGTGCCAAGCGCAGTTGCACCGGCCAGCATTGCTCCCGCCGTCAAAAGACCGCGCCTGTCGATTGGATGTTCAGTCATAATGCTCTCCTTTGGGCGAATTGGGTGGGATGCTTGGTCGGTCATGCGAGCAAACCTGCAAAATACAGTGCAATGCCAGCAGCCGATGCACCGCCCAGCGTCGCGAATATGCCAACTTTCAACCGGAAGATGGCGATAATTGCGCCGACTGAAATTGCCAGCGCCCACAGATCGACGCTTGATATAACGGGCATATCGAAATTGAGCGGTCCAAGCGTGAACGGCCGCACCTCGCGGAAGATCGTATGGATCGCAAACCAGATCGCCAGATTAAGCACGACACCCACGACGGCAGCGGTAATTGCTGACATTGCGCCAGCCAACGCCTTGTTGCCGCGCATCCGCTCGATGAACGGCGCGCCGAGGAATATCCAGAGAAAGCACGGTATGAACGTCACCCAGGTTGCGAGCAGACCTCCCAGCGTTCCGGCCATCAAGGGAGACAACATTCCGGGGTTGCGATACGCGCCCATGAACCCGACAAATTGCAATACCATGATTAGCGGCCCCGGTGTCGTTTCGGCCATGCCCAGCCCGTCCAGCATCTCGCGGGCGGTGAGCCAATGGTAATTCTCGACTGCCTGCTGCGCGACATAGGCCAGCACCGCATAGGCCCCGCCAAATGTCACCACTGACATCTTGGAAAAGAAGGTAGCAATCTGGGTAAAGACGCTTGCTTCTCCCATCATTAGCAACAGTGCCGCCACCGGCGCGAGCCACAGCACCAGCCAGACTATCGCCTGTTTGAGCGACTGTCCGATTGTTGGGCTGGCATGTGCGGGCAGCTCCTCGCCCAGCAGCGTATCGGCATCGGCAACAATATCGCCCGTTGCAGCGCCGTGGCCACCGCCTACCTGAAACGCGGAAATGCCTGCACGGCCTCCGAAATAGCCGATGACGCCAGCGCCCAGCACGATCACCGGGAACGGCACATTGAGAAAGAAGATCAATATGAATGCTGCCGCTGCAAGGCCGCGCATGACAATATTCTTGAGCGAGCGGCTGCCGATCCTGACAACGGCTTGCAAGACCACGGCCAGCACGGCGGCCTTGAGACCGAAGAACAGGGCCGAGACGATTCCGACACGCCCATAGAGCGCATAGATCCAGCTTAACGCCATGATCGAGATCGCGCCGGGCAGGACGAACAGCGCGCCAGCTATGATGCCGCCGCGTGTTTTGTGCAGTAGCCAGCCGATATAGGTGGCAAGCTGCTGCGCCTCCGGGCCGGGCAGCAACATGCAATAATTGAGCGCGTGCAAAAACCGGTGTTCGCCGATCCAACGTTTCTCATCGACAAGAATGCGGTGCATCACTGCAATTTGTCCGGCAGGGCCGCCGAACGATAGTGCCGCAATCCTGAGCCATACCCAAAATGCTTCGCGCAGCGATACCGGCGCTATCGGACCGCTTGCGGGCAAGGTTGTTGCGATAGTTGCGGCGTTCATCGCGCCACCGCCTTGCCGCGCGCGCCCTTGGGTTGATGGGATACCCAGTCATGCGTTTCGCCGGTTGCATCGCGGCACCAGCGGTAGAGAGCATCATAAATCAACATACCCGCACCGAGCTGCTCCAAATCATTGGCGAACATGCGCGACAGGCCAAGCGATAGCGCCACCAACCCTGCCGCCTCCGGAGCAATGTCAGGCCGCGCCGTATCAGCGCCGCGCACAATCAATGCCAGATGCGTGAGCGCAGCAAGTCCAGATAGACCAAACCCGTCAACCATCACGTCAAAAGTGCAACGCTCGCCGTCGTGGCTCCAGACAACGCCGTCACCCTCGACGTCGAACGGGGTCGCGCCAAAGCGTTCGGCGACACCCGCCACTTCGGCAGGAGCGACGAACAGGAACAATGCGTTGGGATCGACGAAGCGCCGGATAAGCCAAGGGCAGGCGATGCGGTCAACCTTTGGCCGCGCCCGCGTCACCCAGACCGTCCGTCCTTGCGCATCGCGCGGCGGCAGCGCGCTTTCGGGAACCACCGGATGACCGGCTTTGTCCCATGCGGCAATACCGCCATCCAGTGCTTCCGCATCCGCGCCGGACTGCCGCAGCCAAGCCGCAGCACCCTGACTGAGCTTATGGCCTTCGCGGCAAATCACCACGACGTTTTGCCCAGAGAAAGAAGGTGCCCAGACAGCGACATCATCCACCGATCTGCGGACCGCGCCTGGGATCAACACCGGGTTGGCAGCGAAATCCTCTGGTGTGCGGACATCGATAAGGATTGGCCCCTTTGCAGTGCCAACGAGACGAACAAGTTTTTCAATTGGAATCGTGTTTAGTGCAGACATACAGCGCCCTTTTGGAAAAGTAGGACGCGATACTTCAGCCTGTCGCCTCATGGGGTGATCGCGATCCCCATCGACATACTAAAGCTGCCATCGTTGAATTTGTCAATAACACTCGGCAACTCTGGCGTTCCAATATTCTCCGGCATTCTCAAATTATAAAAGAGTTTTCGCTGTGCCCGCACTCGTCTGGTTTTAGGCGCTATTGGCATTTGCTATCGGCTGTTATGTTAAATGGCCGACTTCACTAACATTGCTGCCGTTCCGGCGTTGACATAAGGCTTTCAAAAGCCGCTGTTCGTTCATGGTCGGAATTCAAACGCGTCCTTTTTGTCAGCTTAAACTTTCGACCGCTAAAATGCGGATATCTAGCTACTCAATATGCAAACCGGATGCTTACGGCGTTCGAATGTCCGCAGACGACCAGTGAATGTGGACTATGCGCCATTGCTTGTTGAGGCGTCTCAACAGCATTGTTTCGACAGACCGGCTATTGATGGCGCGATTGCGGTAGCTGCCCTTGACCGTTTCTACGCTCATGACCCATGCTGTGTCGCCATCCTCGCCGCTTGACCTGTCGACCAAAGTGCGGTCCACCGCGACACTGAATGCTGCATCTGCTTTCAAATGGTGACCTGCATATTCGGCACGAGTGCGCTCTACCCCGCCGGATTCAAATATCAGTGCATTCTCTGCCATCAGTGCAAGCGCAGTATCCGTGTCGCCACGCTTCAAGGCTGAATGGAATGCCGAAACCGTGCCAACAGGGGTTGCTGTAACCGCAGGGACTGATGGCGCAGCAGTTGCAAGAACTGGCGAGCTTTTGTGCGCTCCTGGATGTGCGAAGGTCGGCGCTGCCGTCAAAGCCGCTAATACCAATAATAGGCCAATGCGGCCTGTGCCGTGGACAATGTCCTTCGTCTGTTTCATCATCAATACTCCCTCTTTTAAAACCCCATCTGAACCGTTTTACGTAAAGCTTCAGCCGATTGGCGATGCCAGACCGACAAATGCAACCATGGCGACGACTGCTATCGCAAACATAAATTCTGCAAATAGACTGGTACGCAAGGCAGCGAGGGTAGTTGCCGCTGAATTTGTGGCAGTGAGGTTTCGGTGCCGTGCGATTGAGGCATTATGCGCCGCACAAACGAGCATCAGGACGACCAACGCAATTTTTGCCGTGAGCAGCCAGCCATAATTGGTGGTGAGTATTTTAGCGCTGTTGCTTAGTCCGAAAATGAGATGCGCGTTGATCAGCCCGGTTAGCGCAACCACCGCAACCAACGTTATGCCAAGCGGCGCGAAGCGATGCATGGTGTCGAGTAACGGCTCTAAGGCAATCACGGACGGATTGCGATGCGCTGCTATTGTCAGGTGAAGGAACCAGCCGATTGCGCCGATCCACAAGCTCCCTGCCAACAGGTGAACCCCGTCATTCAGGCGGTGCAGTTGACCTAGTTGGCCTTCGGTCGCCGCAGCATGCCCGCTCCAGACAAGGGTCAGAAGTGCGACACCGTAAAAAGTAGCAGCCATGCTGCGCGGCGCATTCGTCACGACAATGAGAGCTGCAAGCGACAGCATTGCGATGCGCACCATAAATGCCCAGCCCATATCGGTTGAAAGCACCATTGCTTCGATACTAGCCCAATCGAGAATGGACAGCGGCTGGCCCATCATTTCGGCGATGCCCACCAGCATCAATGCCGCAGAAAAAAGCGGGGCCAACAGCGCGCACACCAACACCACTATACTTTGGTCCGTTGCAGCTGCGAGTGCGATCTTTCGCAGTCCCAATGAGCGAAACGCGGTCCACCCGAACAGTCCAAGCAAAAAAGCGTAGTGCAGCAAACGCAAGCTGGGGTGAAGCCAGTCGGCCATAAACAATCAGCTAACAGTAAAGCTGATTTTCCCCTTCATGCGGTGGCCATCGGCACCGGCCGCCTGCCAGCGCACATCATAGCTACCCGCTTGCAACGGTTTGCGCAGGCTGAGCTTCAATGTCTTATTTTCGTTCGACCAGCTGGTGGTGAAGTTGCGGATCACCATCTCACCATGGTTTGGCATGCCGGGCATCGCCGTCATAACGATTGAAGTTGCGACTGTTGGCGGGAGCAGGGCTTCACTAAAGGTCAACGTCACGACGCGAGGGCTTTTTACCTTAGCGCCCTCTGCAGGGGTAGATACGGTAACGCGAGTATGCGCGGATGCAATGTTTGGTATTGCTAGGGAAGCAACGCTTATAGTGACTGCTGCAAATATTGAACGAACGTACATGATCTTTTCCTTACATTATCAAAACCAGAAGCGAACGCCGACAACGAAGTTGGTGACGCTGGGGTCTTCGCCTGCTGCGCGCGCAAAATCGGCGCTATCGCCAATCCGCCAGCTTTGTTCGATGCCGATATAGGGCGCGAACTCTCGGGTGATTTCGTATCGCAACCGTACGCCCAGTTCGAGACTGTCGATTCCGGCACCGATACCGAGCTGCGGCACATCTTGCGCCGCCAGATTTATCTCGGCGCGCGGTTGCAGAATTAGCCGCTGGGTGATGCGCTGGTCGAGTTCGGCTTCGATCCGCGCTGTCAGATCGCCCCGGTGCGACAGGAACAACGCACTGTCCACCTCGAACATATAGGGCGCCAGCCCCTGAAGGCCGATCACGGCATAGGTTGTGTTCGGTCCGGCAACATCTTGCCGTATGCCCGCCTGCAAATCGAAAAAAGGTGCAACCGCCTTTGCATAAAGGGCCTGGAACTCGGCATCCTCGACGCGCTCGCCAAAGCTGCCTTCGCCCTCGCTCTTGAACCAGAATCGGCTGGTGGTGCCACCATAATAGCCTTGTAGGTCCCACAGATAGCCGTTCGAACCGTCGCGCACTTGTATTTCGGCGCGGTCGGCCTGAAACCAGAATAGAGGATAATCGCCGTGCATCTGCTGCAACTCGGCGCGTGATGCGGCCATCGCGTCGGCACCCCAGATTGCATCGGCGGCTCGCGGCGGACCACTGCCAGCCTCGGGCGGTGCTGGGGTTTCCATCTCAGGCCCCGTTGATGCCGATTCGCCACTATCTCCGCTTGCGATTGTGTGCCCTGCATGAGGATCTTGAACCTCCGTCGGCGGGGGAGAAGGCATGATATGTCCCGCATGCGGATCGGCTTGCGGTGCAGGCGCTGGGTTGGCGGCTGGCGCGTTCGGACCGTGGCCCGCGTGCCCGCCATGGCCTTGGGCGAGCAATGGTGTTGCGACCAGCGCCGTCGACAGCAGTAGTGCACGGATCATTTCGCCGCTCCGGGTCCAACCACCGTCACGGTTTGCATCATGCCGCCATGCATGTGGTAAAGTAGGTGGCAGTGGAAAGCCCAGTCACCCGGCTCGTTCGCGGTAAGGTCGAATGTCGCGCTTGCACCCGGCTGAACAATCATCGTGTTCTTGCGAGGCTGAAGCGATGCCGACTGGCCGTTGACCATTTCAAAGAACATCCCGTGCAAGTGGATTGGGTGCGCCATCATCGTGTTGTTAACGAGCTTCACCCGCACCCTTTCATTCCAGGCGAAGCGGATCGGGACGTCGCTGACGGCTGAAAACATGCGGCCGTCGAACGACCACATATAGCGCTCCATATTGCCGGTCAGGTGCAGCTCGAGCAGCCGCGATGGCTCGCGCGTATCGGCATTGGCATCGCGCGCGACCAACATCCGGTAGTTGAGTACGCGGTGTTCGACATCGCGCAGGCCAAGGCCGGGATCGCCCATTTTGTCGACCGGCGCCATCGACACCATGTCGACACCGGGACCAACCTTGACGTCAGGTGGCAGCAGCGCAGTATCGCGCATATTCATACCGTCCATGGACATTTCGGATGACGTAACGGCTTTGGCTGGGGCGGCATCTCCATGGCCCATCTTGCTGTGGTCCATCGCGCCATGATCCATTGCTCCATGGCCCATGCCCCCGTCGCCGTGGTTCATCCCCATGTCGGCCATCGTTAGCAGCGGTGGGTCGCGCAAGGCCGGCACGGCGGCGCGCGCACCCGGTTTGCTGGACAGCGTTGCAAGCGCCATGCCAGACCGGTCCATTGATTCCGCGACGATGCTATAGGCATCTGCGGTGCCCGGCTCGACAATCACGTCATAGGTTTCGGCCGTTCCGATCTGGAATTCATCGACCTCGACGGGGCGCACCGCCTGACCGTCGGTCGCGACCACGCTCATGGCAAGGCCCGGGATGCGAACATTGAAAAAGCTTTGCGCCGAGCCGTTGATAATTCTCAACCGCACGCGCTCGCCCGCCTTGAACAGATATTCCATCCCCTCTTTTGGCCCGCGCCCGTTCGCAAGGAAGGTATAGGTCGGCGCGCCGATGTCGGCGATATCGGTCGGCATCATCCGCATTTCGGCCCACATCCGCCGTTCTTCGGCCGACATGGGGTAATCGTCGGTCAATGTATTCTGCTGGCGGTTGAAATAGCCTTCGCCGGTGCGCAGCCGGTTCATGATGAAATGCGGGTCGAGCGTGGTGAAATCGCTTAGCAGCAGGATATAGTCGCGGTCCGCGCGGATTGGATCGCCCCCGCGCGGTTCGATGATCATCGGCCCATAATGGCCTGATTGCTCCTGAAGCCCCGAGTGGCTGTGGTACCAATAGGTGCCCGATTGTCGGATAGGAAACTCATATTTGAAGGTCTCGCCGGGCTTGATACCCGGAAAGCTTATGCCCGGTACGCCGTCATATTGGAATGGCAGCAGCAGGCCGTGCCAATGGATCGAGCTGTCGACGTCGAGATTGTTCGTGACATTGAGGCGAACATTCTGCCCCTCAGTCAAACGGATAAGCGGACCCGGCACGCTGCCATTGACCGCCACGCCCGGGCCGCGACGACCTTCAACGATGCGATGGCCGCCGCCAATCGTCAGATTAATTGCTTCGCCCGAAACTTCGTCAAATCCTGCGGGGATGCGCGGCCCGCCACGACCATGACCGCCGCGATGCACATTATGACCCTGTGCCCATGCAGGCACAGCAAGCATCGAAGCCCCAATGCCAAAACCGTTCAAAATACAACGCCGAGAGAGTTGAGTCGTCATACTATTGCATATCCTTCCCGACCCTGATACTATACCCCCCATGGGTATTCAAGAGGGAATTTTATATGGGCGTTCAAAAGACAGATATCCTCAATCGTCTCAAGCGAATCGAGGGGCAAGTGCGCGGTGTTGCGCAGATGGTGGCAGATGATCGCTACTGTATCGACATCCTGCATCAGGTGCAGGCTGTAAAGGCAGCGCTGGCAAAGGCTGAAAGCGCAATACTGAAGGACCACGCTGCCTGCTGCGTTGCTGAAGCGATTGCGTCAGGGGACGTTGCCGAACAACGCGCCAAATTCGGCGAACTCATCGACCTTTTTGAAAAAGTGAAGCGATAACGCCGGTAAGCTAGCAATGCCTTCAATTGCTGGCCCGGACGGTCATTGCTGAAGGAGAATCCAAATGACGATTCACGCTGAACATGCCCCTAACCACCGCGACGGCTTGAAAGGCGGCGCATCAAGCGCCATTGACCCAGTCTGTGGCATGACCGTTGATCGCGCTACAACCCTCCATCATGCTACACACGCGGGTAGCGACTATCACTTTTGCAGCGAGCGATGCCACGACAAGTTCGTTGCAGATCCTCAGGCCTATATCGGAGCGAGGCCCTCATCGCTGTCGCATCATGTCGACACTGCCGCCATTTACACTTGCCCTATGCACCCTCAGATTCGTCAGACAGGCCCCGGCGCTTGCCCGATCTGCGGAATGGCACTTGAACCGGAAACGGTCACTGCAGATTCCGGTCCGAATGCTGAACTCGCTGACATGACGCGGCGTTTCTGGGTTGCGCTGGTCCTTACCCTGCCTGTCTTTGCGCTAGAAATGGGCGGGCATCTAACGGGACTGATGATGCTCGTCGGCAAGCAGGCTTCTAATTGGATTCAGTTCGCGCTCGCCACGCCAGTGGTATTGTGGGCGGGATGGCCGTTTTTTACGCGCGGCTGGGCGTCGCTCAAGTCGCGGCATCTGAACATGTTCACGCTAATCGCGATGGGTGTAGGCGTTGCCTATATCTACAGCCTTGTTGCGCATTTTGCGCCAGCGCTGTTTCCCCCCGCCTTCCGCGATGAGATGGGCACGGTGCCGGTGTATTTCGAAGCAGCGGCTGTCATCACTACACTTGTGCTGCTCGGCCAGGTCCTTGAATTACGTGCGCGCGAACGCACATCAGGGGCAATCAAGGCGTTGCTCGACCTTGCCCCAAAAACTGCGCGTCGCGTCACGGGTGCGAACGGAGACGAAGAAGTCACGCTGGACCAAATTGTCGTTGGTGACCGCCTTCGTGTCCGTCCCGGAGAAAAAGTGCCTGTTGACGGCATGATCGCCGAGGGCCGGGTCTCAATCGATGAATCACTCGTCACAGGCGAATCGATGCCAGTGACCAAAGAAACTGGAGCCAAGGTCATCGCAGGGTCGATCAACAAAACCGGCAGCTTCGTAATGGTCGCAGAAAAAGTCGGCAAAGAAACTTTGCTTGCGCGCATCGTTCAGATGGTCGCCGAAGCACAGCGCAGCCGCGCTCCAATTCAGCGCATGGCGGACACGGTTTCAGGCTGGTTTGTGCCTGCGGTCATTGCGGTAGCATTGTTCGCTGCAGCCGTCTGGGCGCTCATTGGGCCTGAACCGAGGCTGACCTATGCACTGGTAGCTGCCGTATCGGTATTAATCATCGCCTGTCCGTGCGCGCTTGGTCTCGCCACCCCGATGTCAATCATGGTTGGTGTCGGTCGCGGCGCACAAACGGGCGTATTGATAAAAAATGCCGAGGCGCTCGAAAGGTTAGAAAAAATCGATACGCTGGTTGTCGACAAGACCGGCACGCTGACCGAGGGAAGGCCCGCCGTTACCGATATTAAGACTGTCGGCGAATGGGACGAGAATGAGGTCTTACGCATTGCCGCAAGTCTGGAGCGCGGCAGCGAGCATCCGCTGGCCGACGCCATCCTACGTGCTGCAAAGGACCGCAAGCTCTATCTCGTAACCGCTACCGACTTTGATTCCCCGGTGGGGCGTGGCGTGACCGGGATTGTAGGCGGCAAGCATGTAATCCTCGGCGGTCCTCGCATTATGGCGGAACAGACGATCGACATTACGGCGTTGAACGATTCTGCTGAGGCGATGCGCTCGGAGGGTGCAACGGCGATCTTCATTAGCATCGATGGCAAGCTGGCAGGACTGTTGGGCATTGCCGATCCTATCAAGGAAAGCTCGGCGAATGCCGTCCGCGACCTAAAGGCCGAGGGCATTCACATTGTTATGATGACCGGTGACAATCGCACCACGGCTCTGGCCGTTGCCGCACGGCTGGGCATCGACAATGTAGAAGCAGAG
>CAYSAJ010000031.1:0-19382 GCA_964429005.1 uncultured bacterium
AATCCTCTTCCAGAAGAGGATCCACTATATATATAGGAGGATCTTCTAAAGAAATAAGCTCTGCAAATCGGAAGAAGACCTGTGGAGAAACATGGCCCTGTTTCAATCCAAATAGCACAGAAATAAACACAGTATGAACATTGAATGAACTTGAGAGCATTCTGTGTAGTTCATCAAGGGATCCCTTTGTAAGAAGTTCACAAGCTTCACTACTTAGTGCTAAAAGCTTTTTAGCATGCCTGATAAAAAATGCTTCAATAAGATCTCTATCAGCAGCTGGGATTCTTCTTGTAATTTCTTCATAGGATCCGATAATTGGAAATCCTGCCAAAAGAGGCAAGGTTTCTATTCTTTCCCGCAAAGTGGAGTTTACTTCATGAAAAAACGGACGAAGATCGACAGTTCCAGGAGGTAGAGCTCTGGTTGGAGGTGGTGTCCAAAAGTCGACTGGCTCAAAACTAATCGCTTTAGGTCTTGTTGCAACAAACATATGAATCACTAGGAGATTTTGGGGGATAGATTATGAAACTTCAAACAATAAAAATAAACAAAACATACTTATCCTCAAGGACATTAATTGTTGTGAAATCGAATGGTGGGAACAAGATGTTAAAGATTAATATCTAAATCCCGCTAATTTCCCACCTCATTGGGAATTTGAATAAAATAAGTGACTTAGGAAGTAAAAAACAGGGCTTATTTGGAGGTTGCTTTTTATAAATTTCCACCAATTACCACAGAAATATTTTAAAAATGATTAGTTTTTAAGTGTCTGAACAAGAATGAAATAAAAAAATACTTTTGCAGATGTAAAAAAATTTTTTATAGGATTTTATTGCTCGCATTTAATTTAGTTGATAGGATGTGGAAATAGGTGGGAAAAAAGAGGTTATCTAATTTGTATGAGTGAATTCTTCTTTAGTGGATCAGTTCATGCGAAGTTGGATGAAAAGAACAGATTTGTTCTTCCTCAGCACTTGCGTTACGGACTTGTTGAAGCAGGATCTTTAGAGTTTACCTTATCTTTGGGTCTTGGTGGCTGTCTTGCAATTCATAAAAAGTCCGATATGATGAAAATCGTGAAGAAGTTCCAAGCGAGACAACACATTGTTCGCTATCAAAAATTCTTCACATTGTTCTTCTCAACGCTCCATACAACAACATGTGATACTGTTGGTAGAGTGCTCCTCCCTGCTGTTTTAAAGAAAGCTGTTGGAATTGATGACGAAATCGTAATCGCAGGTGTTCTGAATAAAATCGAGATCTGGCCTAAAGCGAAATACGAATATGATCTTCAAAGCCTTCTTTCAGGTGGCGAAAATAATGAGATTACGCAATTAGCACAGGAGGCATTTTCCCTCCTAAATGACGAACTACCACGAATACCGGACGAGGAGCTTGCTCTAGATGACATCAACACCTAATCAACCACATATTTCAGTACTATTAGAAGAAATGCTTCAGCAGTTCGCAGGAGCAAATCTGCGAGTGTTTGTAGAAGGAACAGTAGGCGCCGGCGGACATGCTGCCGCGTTGTTAGAAAACCATCCTGAAATTGAATGCTATATTGGCTTTGACCAAGATGAATCAGCCCTTGAAATCGCTGCAAAACGCCTAGCTCCTTTTAAAGATAAAGTGATTTTAGTGAATCGAAATTTTTCTGCGATCGGAGAAGTACTCCAACAGAGAGGAATTTCCGAAGTTGACGGTTTTTTTTTGACCTAGGAGTGTCATCTATGCAATTCGATAGAGAAGGAAGAGGATTTAGTTTCCAAAAAGAAGGTCCCCTCGATATGAGAATGGACCGCTCTCAATCCCTCACAGCAGCTGATATCGTGAATGGATGGTCTGAAAAGGATCTAGGACATTGCTTTAAAGAATATGGTGAAGAACCTTTTTGGAAGAGAATTTCAAAAGCAATCGTCGAAGCAAGACGCAAAGAGAAAATTACGACTACAACTCAACTCGTAGAAATTATTAAAGGAGTCTCTTCAAGTTATGAAGGGAAAAGAATTCATCCTGCCACGCTGGTTTTTCAAGCTCTACGAATTTGCGTAAATAAAGAACTTGAACATTTAGAAGACGCCCTCAAGCAAGCCATCAAACATCTCTCTAAACAAGGAAGAATTGGTGTTATTAGTTTTCATAGCTTAGAAGATCGTATCGTAAAACACATTTTTAAGGCTGCTTCTGAGCCTATGAGAGACATTAGAGGTATGAAAGTCAGCGAGCCTGACCTTAAACTTCTTACAAAAAAACCCATTTTACCTAAATTAAGAGAAGTAAGAACAAATCGAAGAGCCCGAAGTGCAAAATTACGCTTTGCAGAGAAAATGTAATGAAAAAAGAAAATACGATTAAATTCCTTTTCTGCTTTGTAGTCATCTCTCTCTATCTTCATTCCTATTTGGAAGCTCACAACGAGGTGATTAAGCTCAGAATGGAATTACCGAAATTGACAAAGCAGCTACGAAATATTGAAGAAGAAAACCTACGTTTTCGTTACGAAATGGAGTCTTTTGAAAGTCCTGAACATCTAATGGCTCTTATTAAAAATCAAGAATTCAGTCACTTCCATTATCCTCAAGATCATGAGATCCTTACTGTCTGTGAAGGGATTGATCTTGACCAGGAACTTTGGAATGTGCAACCTTCATGGCAAAAAGAAATCTATCCAGCTGTTGTTCTTGGAGCGAAATAAAATGTTATGCAGAGGCCCGATCCTCGCTTAAGTCTTCGACATAAGCACCTTCGCCTACTCATCGTAGGTCTCTCTCTTTTTGTCCTGTTTAATTTGTTGATTATTCAATTTTTTAAACTTCAAATTATTGAAGGGAATTATTGGAAAAAATGTGCCAAATCCCAACATGAAAGTATCCTCATTGAGCCCGCTAAAAGAGGGATTTTCTACTCCAATACCCAGTTGCAAAAAAATGGAACGAATGAAGAGGTGGCGTTTGTCATGGATGTCCCTAAATATCACCTGCTTTGTGACTCTGTTGCTATCCCGCTCTCACTTAAAGAGAGTGTCGCAGAAAAATTATCATCGCTTCTTCCTCAAGGAAAATTAGACAGTAAAAAAGCTCTTGACGACATTCAGAAAAAAAGTCGTAGCAGAAAGCTTGCTTCATGGATTGCCAAAGATGAAAAAAAACTGATCGATGAATGGTGGGGTAGTTTTGCAAAACAAAACAAAATTCCAAAGAATGCGATATTCTTCGAAAAAGATTACCAAAGATCTTATCCCTTCGGTCATCTTTTAGGACAAGTACTCCATACAGTCCGTGAAGATAAAGACAAAGTGACTCACGCTGCCTTCCCAACAGGGGGACTTGAGCTTTATTTCCAAGATGTTCTGGAGGGAAGACCTGGGAAGAGGATTATTCAAAGATCTCTCAAACACCAGCTCGATACAGATCATGTCGTTTCAGAGCCGATCGACGGGGCTAATATCTATCTGACGATCAATCATCACATTCAAGCGATTGCTGAAGAAGAACTAGAAAAGGGGATTAAAGCGGTAGGTGCAAAGGGGGGTTATGCCGTGATGATGGATCCGAGTACGGGAGAAATCTACGCGCTTGCACAATTCCCTTTCTTCGAACCGATGAATTATCGTTATTACTACAATCAGCCAGATAAGCTCGAAGATACAAAAATTAAACCCATTTCTGATAATTTCGAGCCTGGGTCTACGATTAAAGCCTTTACTACAACCATAGGGTTGCTCGTTAATCAAAAGCTTAAAGAAAGAGGACAGCCCCCTTTATTTGATCCTGAAGAAATGGTTCCTACTCTCGATGGATCTTTTCCCGGAAGAACACCTTTGAAAGACACTTCTCCCCATCACTATCTCAATATGAACCTCGCTGTCCAAAAATCTTCGAATATCTATATGGCACGCCTTGTCGACAAAATCATCAAAACGATGGGCGCCAAGTGGTATCGTGAGCAGCTTGTCGAGATTTTTGGATTTGGGGTTCCGACAAAAATCGAGCTTCCTTATGAAAATCCTGGTATGTTGCCTAAAATTGGTGCAAAGTACCCTAGTGGTCAATTACAATGGACGGTGCCAACGCCCTATTCTCTTTCTATTGGCTACAACCTGATGGTCAACAGCATTCAACTGCTAAGGGCTCATGCGATTTTTGCGAATGGAGGGTACATGGTACAGCCTCATCTTGTGAAAAAAATTCTCTCCTATGATAAAAAACAGGTGATCTACCAACGAAAAATTCAGAAAAAACGGGTTTTACCAGAAGAAATTACAAGCCGCGTTGTAGAAGCGATGAAATATGTGACCAAGCCTGGAGGAGGGGCTCCTTTAGCAGATGTATTTGGCTACACAGAAGCAGGTAAAACTGGAACGGCAGAAAAAATTGTAAATGGGGTCTATTCAAAAAAACTCAATTTTTCTACTTTTATAGGTTTTACACCAGTTACAAATCCTCGCTTTCTTTTGATTGTTTGTGTGGATGAGCCTCAAGTGAAGGTGATTCAGGGTTTTGGACAAACGCAGTTTGGGGGAAAATGTGCGGGTCCGATTTTCCGTGAAATTGCAAGAAAGACCTTGCAATATTTAGGTGTTCCTTACGATGATCCTTACGGATTTCCTGCAGGGGATCCTAGATCAGATCGAGAAAAGGCAGATTGGTTTGTTGAGACGAGAGAGCTTACCAAACGCTATAACGAATGGAATAATAAATCGTGAAATTACGAAATCTACTCAAAGATCTCCCGATCGACGATGTCAAGGGGTCTCTCTCTTTAGAAGTTAGAGGAATTTGTTCTCATTCAAAAAAAGTAAAACCTGGAGACCTTTTTATCGCGAAAAAAGGGATCCAATTCGATGGTACTGAGTTCATTCAAAGCGCCCTTTTAGCAGGTGCTATTGCGGTCGTAACAGACATGTACAATCCTTTTTACGATTCAATAGTGCAAATTATTGCTAAAGATGTAGCAAGCCTAGAACCTATTTTGGCCGCAAGATTTTATAAGAACCCGATCAAGTCTTTATTCGCTGTGGGCATTACAGGAACCAGTGGGAAAACCACCACAAGTTTTCTTACCAAACATCTTTTGGAGAGTCATTATGGTGCATGTGGTCTTATAGGAACGATTGGTACCTTTATTCAAGATCATTATATTCCTTCTGAACTCACTTCGCCCGATGCGGTTACCTTGCAATACCTTTTCCACGAAATGGTCACTCATCAATGCCGAAATGTCGTGATGGAAGTTTCATCTCATGCTCTAGACCAAAATCGAGTCGATGGGGTCGATTTTGATATTTGTGTTTACACAAACTTATCTCAAGACCACCTTGACTATCATCCTTCAATGGAAGCTTATGCAGAAGTCAAATCACGCCTTTTTGCAAAGCAGGATCTATCTTCGTCTAAGCCTTATAAAAAAGTAGCTCTTATCAACAGAGATGACAGCTATGCACCACTCATGATTAATTCTGCCAAAGGAACAATAATTACCTTTGGACTCTCTCCGGAAGCTGACATTTATGCTAAAGACCTCAGCTTGGGATCTGAAGGTTCAAAGTTTATTCTTTGCCATGACGGCAAAGAGGCTTTGATTGAAACAAGGCTCATGGGAGAATTCAACGTATGTAATATCCTTGCTGCAGCAGGTGTCGCCCTTGCACGAGGGATGACAATTAGTCAGATTGCAAATAGCTTAAAGCTTTTCACTACGGTGCCAGGTCGCATGGAGAGAGTTGAAAATAGCCTTGGCCTTGATATATTTGTAGACTACTCCCATAAGCCCGAAGCTCTTCGAAATGCATTGCAAACTTGCCAAAAGGTTAAAAATGGACGGCTGTTTGTTGTTTTTGGTTGTGGTGGCAATCGAGACAAAACAAAACGACAACTCATGATGCAAGTAGCCAAAAATTATGCTGATGAAGTTTTTGTTACTAGTGATAATCCTCGTCAAGAAGACCCTTATGAGATTATAAATCAGATTATTTTAGGTGCCGACCGAGGTCATGTAACGATCGAAGTTGATCGCAAACAAGCCATTTATAAAGCTCTCGAAACAGCTCAAAAAGGGGACATGATTTTAATTGCTGGAAAGGGGCATGAAAAAAAACAAATTTTTCAAAATCTTACTTTAGAGTTTGATGATGTTTCTATAGCCAAGGAAGCTGCCCGCTCGCTTGCAAAACATTTGGTAACAAAATGAAAAATCAAATTTCTTTTTTTCTTTTTGTTTTCCTTCTTTTACTCACAAGCTGCTCTCAAAACTATCAAGATGATGAACCTTTGTCATACATGGGAGGCTCCTCTAAGAGATATCGGCATACTGAGGCTTGGAAAACGAATGGCAAATACACAGTGGTCATTGATCCGGGGCATGGTGCCTTTGATTTCGGTGCTCATAACAAATATTGCTGCGAAAAAAATGCTTGTCTCACTACAGCCCTTCTTTTAGAAAAGCATTTAAGAGAAATGGGTTATCAAGTTGTCCTTACAAGATCTAGCGATTCCTTTGTTCCTTTGAAGGATAGGGCAAAATTTGCCAACAGCGTTCATGCGAATATATTTGTAAGTATTCATTATAACGCAGCGAAAGATGTTTCTGCTTCAGGTATTGAAGTTTACTACTTTCAACAAGGGGATAATGAGAGGAGCAAAGAATCGAAACAATTAGCTCAATGTGTCCTTGGCAAAATGCTCTCCAAAACAGGTGCTACTTCTCGTGGAGTAAAAAGCGGTAACTTTTGTGTGATTCGAGAAACGGACATGCCCGCCATTTTGGTTGAGGGAGGCTTTATAACGAATCAAAAAGAAGTGAAGCTACTGAGTGATCGCAAGTATCTTGATAAAATTGCAACAGCTATCTCAGAAGGCGTAGAAAGATATTTAGCAGATAGAAAATAGTAAGCTAAAAATCAAAATGCCTGCTATTTTAAGAAAAAATATCAGATGAAGGAAAATCTATGACGAAAGAAGGTCAAGGAGACATAGCTGTAGTCGGTCTCGCAGTAATGGGGCAAAACCTCATTTTAAATATGAACGATCATGGGTTCAAAGTCGTGGCTTTCAATAGAACTGTAGCTAAAGTGGATGAATTCTTAGCGGGCCCAGCAAAAGGGACTCAGATCATAGGTGCCCATTCGATCAAGGAAGTTTTCTCGCAACTTAAGCGTCCTCGCAAAATCATGTGCATGATCAAAGCAGGGGAACCCGTAGATGAACTGATCGAGGAATGTCTCCCATATTTTGAAAAAGGAGATATTTTTATCGACGGAGGAAATAGTCATTACCCTGATAGCGAACGACGATTTACTAAACTAAAAGAAAAGGGTGTTCTGTTTGTCGGGACTGGAATTTCTGGGGGAGAAGAAGGGGCAAGACATGGTCCCTCGATTATGCCTGGTGGAAATCCTGACGCATGGCCCTACATCAAACCCATTTTTCAAGCTATAGCTGCAAAAAGTGATAATGGCGAACCTTGCTGTGATTGGGTAGGCGACGGAGGAGCGGGGCATTATGTAAAAATGGTTCATAACGGCATCGAGTATGGTGATATGCAAATCATTTGCGAAGCTTATCATCTTCTTTCTGCCTCGCTGGGATGTACTCATGAAGAAATGAGCAAGATTTTTGCTGAGTGGAATAAGGGGAAGCTCGATAGCTACCTCATCGATATTACAAAAGAAATCCTTAAGTACAAAGAGCCTAACGGAACATATTTGGTCGATAAAATCCTTGATACTGCGGGACAAAAAGGAACAGGAAAATGGACAGGAATCAATGCTTTAGATCTGGGCATGCCTGTGACTCTCATCGGAGAAGCTGTATTTGCTAGATGTCTTTCTTCTCTAAAAGATCAAAGAGTAGCCATGGAAAAGCGTTTTCCTCATCAAAAGAAACCTTTTAAGGGAGACAAGAATGCCGCGACTCATGCTATCCATGATGCGCTTTATGCTTCCAAAATCATCAGCTATACGCAAGGGTTTATGCTCATGGCTGCTGCAGCAAAAGAAATGAATTGGAAACTCAATTATGGCTCAATCGCCCTTATGTGGAGAGGTGGATGCATCATTCGTTCTAAATTCTTAGGTAAAATTAAAGAAGCCTTTGCAAAAAATCCTAACTTGCAAAATTTGTTATTTGATGACTTTTTCAAGCATGAAGTAGAAGGCTGTGTGGCAGGTTGGAGAAAGGCTCTTATTATTGCTATCGAATCTGGAATACCAACACCCTGTTTTTCAACCTCACTTGCATTCTTTGACGGTCTTACAACAGCGAACCTTCCTGCAAATCTCCTTCAAGCCCAGAGAGACTATTTTGGTGCTCACACTTATGAAAGAACTGACAAACCGCGTGGTCAATTCTTTCACACCAATTGGACAGGAACAGGGGGCAATGTGAGCTCTAGTACCTATAATGCCTAAGTAAGATAAGACTCAGCTCTTTCTTTAAGACCAAAGGATGAGGCCAGTTGAATAAATTGGCCTTTCAAAGGTTCTCTAAGTGATAGAGCTAAGTCTTTAAATAGATCCTTATTTCCCGTTTTAAGACATTCGATTAAAGCTAGTTGGTATAGGTCATCATGAATCGCTCTGGGGCATCTACTCAAAATTTCCTTCATGAGTTCACCCTTTCCAGTACTAGCGGCGACCTTCAGAGCTACTCCGTATTTTACTTTTTCTGGAGTCTTTGTTTCTCTGGCCCCTAAAATGCCATTGGAGTATAAATAAGTATCTAATAAATCTTTATTATCCGATAACACTGCAACAGAAAGAATCAAAAAGTAATCATAACTTTTGTTCTTACTTAGCTGAAAAATTTTTGTTATGACAGGATGCCGTCCCAATCCTGCATTAACAAGCTGCTGGAGAATTAAAGTCACAGTCATCGGATCATCACATGTTCTTATCATTTCGTAAAGCTCGGCGAGCTTTTGATTGACTCTTGATTCCTTAAGCTCAATAGCTAAATCCCTATTTTTGATGATGGAAATAATCTCAGTGATTTGAGCTTTTACAAGACCTAAGTTGAGATTCTTATCTGATTCTGTGGGGGAAGACCTCCCTTCTTTTAATTCTAAAATCCTATCTATCGTCTTTGATGGACTGGGAATAGTTGTTGATTTGGAAACTATAAGCCTAGAGCTTTCAAGCACAAGTTCAAATGCTGAACTTGTGAATTCTTCTAGAGCTGCTAATTTAAGTGTTCTAGCTCTAGAGACTGCCTCTTCTCTTTCTCTTGAAGCAGGCATTAAACTTGCTCTGGATAGAGCTCTTGAAGCAGAGGTAAATGGTGGATATTCATCAAGGTGTGTCGTGTCAAATGATGAGATTAATCGACTATAAGATTCTGAAATGGACAAAGCCTCATCCTCAGGCATACGGCCAGCGCCCGCCGCAGCTGGGGCTTCGTCAGCCGCTTCATCAAAAAGAGATTCTACTAAGTCCTCAGCTTCTGTAGTGCCTATATCGTGAGAGGCTTCTGCAAATAGTTCTCTAACAAGATCATCTCCTTCTCCAGCAGAAGCTAAGTGACGCTCAGATGGGGTGAGTAAGGGAGAAGTCGAATGATCCCTTCCTGTGGGGGATGGAGAAAATACGGCTCTATCTACTCTTTCAGGCAAGCCTAAAGGTGAAGCAGTTCCTGTTGATAGGCTTTCCCCAACATCCTCACTTGGCAGGAGAGGAGATCCATCTCCAGTCGATCTGGTTGTAGCAGAACCACTAGGAGAAGCTCTTTCTTCAGTGGAGCCTCCCTCTCTTGGTGTTACAGATATGACTTTGATACCATCTAATCTTCGAATGGGAGCTCTTGGCGAGGGAGTTGCTTCAGGAGATGAACTAGCCCAGCCCCCTAGCCAACTAAATAATCTTTGGCGCAGAGGAAGAGGGGCTGCCGAGGGAGTAGATCTAGCGGCTTCGTGAGTCGACTCAAACCGATCAGGGGTTGGAGTGGGTCCACTTCCACCTATTTGTGCCATAACAGTTTCTTGTTTTTTTAATTCTCTAAAAACAAAAAACTGTTATTAAGTAAATAAAAATGTTTTTATATATACTTACTTAATAAATTTTCTGAGTAATGAATTGCTTCATCGTTAATTTTAAAGCTGTCTTTATTAGAGAGTAAAAAAGAAGACAGAATTTCATTCTGAATTCTGAAGGCTTCGCAAAGAACCATGGAGTAAAAAAAACTTCTATGAGCTACAGGAACTTTAGTGATGATATGCTGCACAAGTTCATAGTCTCCTTTTTCTGCACAAAATTGAAGGGCAACAGCGATTCGATTGCGACTATCAATTTTAAGATGAGGAAGACGTCCGCTTCCTTCAGGAAATAGGACAGAATTTATGAAAGGAATATCGTGCTTTTCAATAGCAAGCTTAAGAGCAATAAAACAATCAAAATCAGGGTGTGAACTCGATTGGATCAGTCGATGCACAGAAAACATATTTCCTTCTTCATTCATCGCATAGTGAATAGCAATAGCGCGATGCTCGTTAGTTTCTGATTTGGGTCTATCACTCCTTAAAACTTCAGCAACAAGATTTAATGCAGACAGAACAATTTCTTTGATTTTATTTGCGTTTTCAAAGCATCCATAGAGTAGATCTCTTTTAGCCTCAATTTGCCCTTCAGGTGTTCTTGTCATTGACAATTTTGACATGGCTTTTTCCATTAGAGGGCTAATATTTTTAATTTCATTTTTAAAAATATTGGTTAATTTTGAATAACTAAGGTCATCTTTTTGAATATCGTTCATATTAACACGTCTGTTTTATGTTAAACTTACATAAACCAAATTTCATAATATTTGTTAATAAAATTATTTATTTTTATTTTTTTGAAAAATATTATGGGATGAAATTTTGATTCACATATTGAGAAAAACATGGTGCCCAGTATTTCAGTTACACTTCATTCAGAAAGACTTAGACAAGCCTTAGAGCCTAAAGGTTCAATTCGCCCTATGGGTGCAGCCCTAGATCTTTCTACCCTTTTTGCCCAAATAGGAGAGGCACATAAAAGAAGAGGGATAGGGCCAGATGAATTAAGAAAAAGAATTGAGAATACGATCACTTTTCATTCTGAAGAATACTCGTCTATGATCTTATTATTGCACGGCTCACCTCTAGATGAACTTGTGCAGACCGTTGAAGATGCAGTCGCAAAGTTATGGGCTCGCTGCGCGCCGACCTCTTTGCAGTCTTTAGCTAGTTCTCTGGGAAGAAGAGTTTCTTCTCTTTTCGAGGCCTACGGTCCGAGAAACTACCTCGCAGAATTTAGGGCTTCCGCTCAAGAGCAGCTAAAGGCGCAGTCCACTCTTTTTAATAAGGGACTCATTTCGGAAGGTGAGTTTCTAGTCTCTTCCCAGGAAATTCTTGAGAGGACTAAAGCTGTTTATGACAGATGGATGAGCGAGCAAGCCTTGGAGTACTCAGGGATAAGCCCTGAAAGGTTTTCTTAAGCGGAAGGGGCTGCTTGAGAAGGCCCTGATTTTCTTTTGGATGTTTTTCCCTTGATCCCATTTTTAATCGAATTATTAAAAAGATTTAAGGATGAGGGGTTTACGAATCGTAGGGGGAGTAAGGCATTCGTAATGAATACGATAGGGGAATATGAAGAGAATGAAGGTTCCATAATCTATGCCTCTATTTTGATAGTTAATATATTTATTATAATTAATTTTTTAATTAATTAAAAGAGATTATTTCTCTTCTGTAGTCCTTAGTATTTCAATAAAAGCAGATTGAGGTATTTGAACTTTTCCAAATTCCTTCATCTTCTTTTTTCCCTCTTTTTGCTTTTCCCAGAGTTTTCTTTTACGGGTGATATCTCCCCCATAGCATTTAGCGGTTACGTTCTTCGTGAGAGCCCCGATCGTCTCTCTAGCGATGACTTTGCCTCCGATAGCAGCTTGGATAGGTACTTTAAACTGTTGCTTTGGGATCACTTCGAGGAGCTTTTTACAAACTGCTCTCCCTCTAGATTCCGCTTTACTGCGGTGGACTAACGAAGAAAAAGCATCGACCACTTCCTCATTCACCTTGATTTCAAGTTTTATGATATCAGACTCGCTATAACCATCAGCCTCGTAGTCATAAGAAGCGTAGCCCTGCGTTACTGATTTCAGTTTATCATTAAAATCAGTAATGACTTCGTTCAAAGGAAAGCGGTAAGTTAGCATGAGTCTATTGCTATCAATCGTATCAGTGTGAAGCAAAGTTCCACGTTTATCACTCCCAAGGCTCATAATCACACCAAGGTAGTCTGATGGGGCTATGATGTGAGATTTAACCCAAGGTTCTTCAATTTCATCAATAGACGAAGGATCTGGAAAATGGGCTGGATTATCGACATTCACGACTTTTCCACCGTTTAACGTCACTTTATATTGAACACTTGGGGATGTAGTAATAATAGATAAATTAAATTCTCGCTGAAGGCGTTCAAAAACGATTTCCAAGTGCAGCAACCCTAAGAAACCACAACGGAACCCAGTCCCTAGGACTAAGCTGCTCTCTGCTTCCACAAAGAGAGCAGAGTCATTTAAAATAAGTTTTTTTAAAGCATCTTTAAGAGCTTCATAGTCAGAAGAGTCAACAGGATATATCCCAGCAAATACAACAGGAGCTATTTCTTTAAATCCTTCCAAAGGAGTGCTAACTGGGTGTTTAGAATCGGTGATTGTATCTCCGATTTTGATATCACTTGGGTCTTTGATATTAGCGATCACATACCCTACTTCGCCAGCGCGAAGACTCTCAACAGGTTTTTCATTAGGGCAAAAGATTCCTACTTCAAGAACTTCAAATTCTTTTTCGGTTGCCATGAAAAGAACAGGACTCTTTTTCTTAATTTCTCCGCTCATGACACGAATGTAGGCTACACCACCCCTATAAGTATCATAGTGGCAATCAAATATGAGAGCTTGAAGCTTTTCCGTTTCAGGGGGCTTAGGAGGAGGCATCATGAAGACGATTTCTTCTAGAATTTCATGAATCCCTTTACCTGTTTTCCCAGAGCATAAAATAGCTCTTGAAGCATTAATGCCTGTTAGTTCTTGGATTTGATGCTTCACACCTTCAGGATCCGCGGCAGGAAGATCAATCTTGTTGATGGCAGGAACAATTTCTAAGTTTCTTTTTTTAGCTAAATGGAGATTAGCTAACGTTTGCGCTTGCACACCTTGAGCTGCATCTACAACAAGGAGGGCTCCCTCACAAGCTGCTAAAGATCTTGAAACTTCATAGGTGAAGTCTACATGACCTGGAGTGTCGATAAAATTAATCGTATAGATCACCCCGTCATCTGCTTTGTATTTCATCGTTACGGGATGTGCTTTGATTGTAATCCCTCGTTCTCTTTCAAGATCCATAGCATCGAGGACTTGCTCTTGCATTTCTCTTGATGTTAGAGTTCCGGTTAGTTCAAGAAGGCGATCGGAAATGGTTGATTTTCCGTGGTCAATGTGGGCAATAATAGAAAAATTTCGAATATTTTTGATGTCGTATTCGCTTTGGCTCATAAACCTATTTCTTTCTGAGGATTTAGGTTATGTATTGTATGTCTTTTAGGAATTACAAAAAATAAAAAACCCTAAGGATGTCGATCCTTAGGGTTTTTGCTGAAAAACTAAAAAGTGATTTTAGCTTTGGGCAGGTGAAGGTGTTTTTCCTTCAGCTTGAGCTACTGCACCTTCTGGGGCTTCACCTTTGCTGCGAGATTCAACAAGAGCTGTAAACTTCTTGCTCAATCCTACGACGGAGAATGTCCAGATAAGGCAGATCACGATAACGATAGGGCCAAGGATGTAAGCTAAGCTTGCAAGAGAGACGTTACCTCCAATCACCGCTAGAAGGGTAGATTGGATAGCAGCTCCACCTGATTTTCCTGCACGACCGCCAATAACTTCAACAGCCGCCTGACCTTTTACTTTTGCTTCAGGGTCAAGAGGGATGTAAGCCATTTGCTTTGTAGAATCAAATAACGAGTATTTTGTGCCTTTTGAAAGGACGTTTTGAATTTGTCCTACGATAACAGCGACAAGTACTACTGTTGTTCCCATAAGAGGAGCAAAAGGAGTGCTTTTTGCGCCGTTCCATACTACGAAGAAGAAAATTGTAGAGGTTGCAAGAACCATGATAGGCGTAATAATCGCTGCTTTAAGCCAGCTTAAACGACGGAGGACGTTATTACCAACAACCATAAGAAGGATGGTGATAGCTCCAGTCCATGTTGAGAATTGTCCCATAAACATGTTGTAGTCGTTTTTGTCTGGGAAAGCGATTTTAATTTGACCTTTCCAAACCCCTTCAACAAGGTTGATAGCAACACCGTATGAAAGAACAAGAACAGCGATGAGGCCAAGGTATGGGTTGTTAAGAATGTAACGGAAGCTTTCTCCAATAGAAAGTTTCGGTTTGTTTTTCTTTTTTGTTTCTTGGTTCGGCTGGTAAAGATCAGGATCTGTAAGAACGTTTTGGTTCATCCAGCGATAAGTAACAACAATGATTGCTCCCGCAATGAGAACGACCGTTGTTAACAATTTGAGGTTGATCCCAAAAGAATCAACATCAGCAGGAAGGGTTTTTGCATATTTTGCAGCAAAAATGATGGTTGGTCCTGATAAGAGAAGGCCAATGTTGCCTAGCATTCCGAAAAGTCCATAAAATCTTTTTGCTTCGTTGATTTTAGTAATTTCATTAGCAAACTGCCAAAAGAGCATAGAAAGAACAACACTACCCCAGAGTTCAGAGAGAATGTAGAAAATGCTAAAGCTCCAGTTTCCAATTACAGGGATGAACCAGTGTAAATTAGGGTATTGGGCTTGCAATGACTGAATTGTTGTCATGCTCATGTGGAGAGCTTCTTTATTTGGATAAATAAAGAAAGAGAATGCTCCAAAGAAAACAAGAAAAGGAACTAAAATTACGTAGAAAAGTCTTTCTCTTGAAAAGACGTTCGCTAGTTTAACAAATATCACCATAAAAAGGATCGCAGAAGGTGTGACACCATACAGCTTAAGGAATGATAGGCACTCAGCTCCACCGCCGGGAGAGTTAACCATCAAAGTATCTTTCGTATCACGCAAGATAGTATAGATGAATAAGATGCACATCATCATGAGACCCATAGGCAAGAATTTTTTCAATTCAAAACCATGGATGGGCCAAAAAATACCGCGCAGCCCTGTAAATGCTGAATCGCTTGAAGATTTATTTGACATAACGTAATCCTAAAATTAAACGTAGTTGGTTTTTGTAAGTTTATATCAGGAGTATTAACTCACATTCAACCATTTTTCGCAAGCCATTTGGAGCTCAGGACTACTTATAAAAAAATTAAATAAGATGTTTTAAAAAACTTATTTGACCATTTTAGTTTTTTATAAAAAAAAGAGATGATTATAGAAATCATCTCATAGATTTTCAGAAAGTAATATTAAAAAAATTACTTTTTAGAAAGTTCTTGAAGGGGGTTCAGCAGGTGGCTGAGCTGTGACATGGCAGATTCGTGAGCATTAATTGCTTCGACGTAGCCGTTCCAAAGTTCTTGGTCTGCATTACCGTTTCTAATAGATTGAATCAGCTCTCTTTTATAAGTAGCTATAGATTTTTTTGGGCTTAAAACAGCGATCATCTCTTTATCACCTGCAAGACGAGCAATATTGAGAAGTCTCTCTAGCTGGAGTTTTGTGAATGTGATTTGATCTTTTCTTTTTCTAGAACCACGAGCAGCGCGATTTTTTGGTTTAACGACTGAAGGCTTTTCTGGTTTAAGGATATATCTGTCGATTAAATCAGATAGTTCAGAAGGTTGTTTCTTTCTCATTTTTCTGAGAGTAAAGTGGTGCATATAACCACCTGTATCAACAGGAAGATATTTGCAAAGATCATTTTCTTTTCTTCCGCCTACTTTCTTAATAGCTCTAGTAATGACATCTTCAACTTCTTTAAGTGTCTTGGCTTGCTTAACTTCTTTCTCACTCGCAAAGCTCATTGTTGGACCTTCCTTTATTTATTTCAAAAATCTTGAATCTCAATTTAACATTCGGAATTGAATGTTAGCCATATTAATTATTGTTGTTCATCCTAAGAGAAGTTAGAATTTTAATTCAATACTTTTCTTTACAAAATTAAATATGGGAAATTACTTGCTCTTTTTCTGGTTAGAAATCATCTGTCAATGAAATCATTTTTTTTATGAATTTTATATAAAATTGTGATTAAGTTCAAGAATGTGAAACAAATTACAAAAAGAAAAAGATAATTAACATTTTTTCATAAAAAAATGAAAAATTTCAGCAGAAAACTGATCTGTGGTATCAATACATTTTAGCTAAACCCGAGAAAAAAATGAGACAAAATCATGATGACAATTCTCTTTTTAGAATATCAAACATTATAGGAATCGCTGCGGGAAAAGGTGGTGTCGGAAAATCAACGATGACCGTGAATATGGCTTTAGCTTTAGTGGAAATGGGGTACAGAGTAGGCATTTTGGATGCTGATATCTATGGGCCTTCGATTGCCAAAATGCTCGGCATTGAAAATCCGATAACTGAAAATAGCGGGAGAATGATTCCCGCACGCTCGAAGGGTATTTCTTACGTTTCGATGTCTTTTTTTGAGAAATCTTTCAAAAGCACAGTTCTTCGAGCGCCCTTAGTGAATCAGGTTATTGAGGAGTTTATTCAAAAAGTGGATTGGGGAGAGCTTGATTTTTTACTTGTAGATTTCCCTCCAGGCACTGGAGATATTCAAATTACCCTCCTCCAGCAAATTCCCTTTACCCTAGGAGTTGCTGTATCTACACCTCAACAAGTAGCTTTGCTTGATGTCAAAAAAGCAATAGATATGTTTATTCAAATGAATGTTGAAGTGATGGGAATTGTCCAAAATATGAGCTATTTTTTGCATCAAGGGGTAAAAATAACTCCATTTGGGGAAGGATTGACAGACGCGCTTGCCAAGGAGCTAGGGATAGGGTTTCTCGGCGAAATTCCTATAGACCCGTTAATTTCACATGCTTGTGATCATGGGCTATCTTTATTTGATTCAGAAAGTGATTCTAAAAAAAGTTATTTAGATTTAGCAACAGATCTTATTAATTTTATTTCAAATTCAAGAAAGAAAAAAAATTTTGATGTTGAATGGCATTTAAATAGAAAAGCATTTGTGTTAACATTTCCAGATGGAACGAGCATTGTCAGCCGTGCACATAAGGTTCAGAAAACCTGCCTTTGTGTGCGTTGCCAAATGAAGCCGCCCCAAATAGGGGAGGAAGTTGCGATCATGGATTTAATTCCTATAGGAAACTATGGAGTTAAGTTTATCTTTTCTGAAGGATGCTCGAGAGGAATTTATCCTTTTGCACGGTTAAAAAAAATATGAAAATTCGTCTTTTAATGATCCTCATTTTTCTGTTTTCTCTCTTAGGAGCATTGACCTTTTTTAGAAAAGAACAAAACCTTAAGAGTGATTGGATGAAAGATTCAGGAAAAGTAAAGGTTTTATCTACAACAGCGATCGTAGGCGATTTGGTAGAGCGCATAGGTGGCAATGAAGTGGATCACCTCATTCTTATGAAAGGTGAAACAGACCCCCATAGCTATGAACTTGTTAAAGGAGATGCTGAAATCATAGATAGAGCAGATCTCATCTTTTCAAACGGACTTGGACTAGAACATGGAGCGTCTTTAGTGTATGCTCTTAAAAAACACAGAAACCATGTTCCTTTGGCGAATATCTTCAAGAGTATGAATGGTCAGGCCCTCTACTTTGAAGGACAATTAGATCCTCACGTATGGATGGACGTCTCTATGTGGATGCAACTTGCTCCAGAAGTAGAAGAGAAATTAGTCCAGTTATGTCCAGAGAGGGCGGAAGTGTTTCACAAAAATGCAGCCGAGCTCAAAAAAGAGTGGGAGGCTTTGCATCAGGAAATATTTTCTCAGATCCAAAGCGTTCCTGAGGAGATGCGCTATCTCGTCACCAGCCATGATGCTTTCCAATATTTTGCAAGACGATACTTAGCACCGCCAGGTGCCACCTCAGATTGGCAAGAAAGGATTTCAGCTCCAGAGGGGCTAGCTCCTGATGGGCAACTTAGCATAAAAAATATCGAAGAAGTTCTTCAATTTTTGCAGCTGCATAAAATTCATGTCATCTTCCCCGAATCGAGTGTAAGTCGTGATTCTATCAAAAAGATTGTAGAAGTAGCGTCTCAAAAAAATATGAATGTGACAATAGTGAAAGAACCTCTCTATTCCGATACCCTAGGCCCAAAAAATTCAGGGGCCTCAGATTATCCTTCTATGATGAGATCTAACGCAAAAGTTATCTCCAACCATCTCAACATGCAAAATGAGAGCGCTTATGCAACGCAAAATGGATGAAACGATCCTTATAGAAAATTATAATGTCTTCTATCATGAGCAACCTGTCGTGTGGAATATCAATGCATCCCTCCCAACACAAAAACTGATTGGGATTGTGGGCCCTAACGGTGCAGGCAAATCGACACTAGTCAAGTCGATGCTCGGTTTTATTCCATCGACTTCAGGAAATGTTCTTTTCCTTGGGAAGAAACTTTCTGAGGTCCAAAGTAAGATAGCGTATATTCCTCAAAAAAGCAGTGTGGATTGGCATTTTCCTATCACAGCCATAGAGCTCGTCCTCATGGGATGTTATCGTCGATTGGGTTTTTTGAAACGACCTTCACCAGAAGAAAAAAACAAAGCACTTGAATTGTTAGAGAGGTTGCAAATGAAAGAGTATGCTACCTCACAAATCGGTGAATTATCAGGAGGGCAACAACAACGTCTTTTTATCGCAAGAGCTCTCATGCAAGAAGCGGATATATTCTTTTTCGATGAACCATTTACAGGAATTGATTTGACGACGGAACATTTTCTATTAGATTTATTCAAACAGCTGGTTATGCAGGGAAAAACCATTTTTGTTATTCACCACGATCTTTCAAAGATCCAGCAATATTTTGATTGGGTCATTTTCCTTAACACAAGGCTTATTGCCTCAGGTCCTATGCCAGAAACTTTTACGATGGAAAATCTTCTCAAAACTTACGGCAGTAAAGAGGAAATTCTTGAGAAAGCGATTACGATATCTAAGGATAAACTTTCAGGTCTTCAATGAACGTTCTTTCCTTTTTCTTTAATCCTCTCTATCAATCTTCATTTATTGGATCGATTTTCATGTGTTTTACAACAGCCCTCGTGGGTGTGATTGTATTTTTGCAGAAAAGATCTCTTTTGGGTGAAGTGTTGTCCCATGCTGCTTATCCAGGGATCGCGATTTTTATTCTTCTCTTCCAATTCGTTGATCTTTCTAAGGACCAAGTGAGTTCTATTATTATTTTCATTGGGGCTCTT
>CAYSAJ010000032.1:0-16878 GCA_964429005.1 uncultured bacterium
TATCTTAGAATATGTCGCTTTTTGGCTATCAGGCTTATCTTCTCTCTCAGGAAGAGCTTCCTTAGCCTATGCTTCATCTCAGCCACCCAAACCAGGCCCGCAAGGGTTACCTCAACCATTACCACCTCCTACTTTTCCTGCTACCCAAGGAAATTCGTCTCATACTTTGAATCCTGGAGATCTAGCAGCCCAAGCCGCAGCTCTTGCTGCTGGAGGACAATTAACTCAGCGATCAGATGGGACGACTACAGTTAGAGGCACTATAGAATTTTAAGATAAACTTATAAAAGGATGATTTATGGATTCGGCGATTACACGCTATTCAAGTACAGCTTTAGCTGGCGCTGCTTTGCACAGTGATATGCTTGCAACAGGTAAAGCTCAGCTAAGGGGCATTTGTGATACTCTTGCTCCAGGGGCTGAAGTGACTGTGAGGTTTATGGCAACAGTAACACCTGAAATGGATGGTCGTTATGTTGGAGCTCGAGTATTTCAGGATGTAGCTTCCATACATATTGGTCGCAGATTAGAAGGAAGAGCATTAGATATCACAGCAACGATTGGAAGATATGCAAGAGGGGCCTATCAAGACACTTTGACACTTGAAGATATTCGTAGAGAACCTTCAAGAGGGGCTGCAAGCTCTGCTTTAACTACTGTCCTAAGAGAAAGAGGGGGCGGTGCAGCCGTCGCTGCTAGTGCTGCTGGGACAGAAGAGATTTCTGTTGCTCGCTACCCTCTAGTTACAGCTTCAAATATTGAAAGACTTCGCACACTTGCTGGTACAGGAGAAAGCAGAGAAGCTTTGACGATTGCGAGTTTAGTGAATGAGATGTTTGCTGGGGGAGTACCTCTCCCTAGAGGCGCGGGGCTTGTTCACCTCGACTTCACAGTCGTTGTATCTTCCCCTGCAGCTTCTGTGGGAATACCACGATTTCAAATGGCTACTTTTTACCATAATTTCAAAGCTTCAGGTGCTGGGCCATCTTTAGCTATTGAATGCCTCGGGTCTGGTGTTGCAGTAGCATCAGCTGGGGCAAGCGGACGTTCCGCATCCTCTTACGAACTTGATAAAATGTTTGAACAAACGAAGAAAGAAGCTGAAGGAACAGCTCGCCCTATGTGGGTAGTAGGTGATGCTGTAAGAGTCTCTGGTGGTACAGTTGGCGGTGTAGCGAGAATTGGAGATGCATCTCGTCATGAGCCTTTAGCTGCAGCAGCTGGTGCTGGGATACTCGCTTTAGAAGACGGCTCTGCTTAAAGTGTAATACATCGTTATATTCTATAAAGGATGAGACGATCTCTCATCCTTTTTTATTTTTATTATTTTTCGACCTTTTTTGAGAATGAGATTTCATAAATTTTCTGCTTAAAAGCTATCCTTAAGCTCAATTTTTCTTTGCAAATTTTAAAAAATTGCTTGATAGTGAGCTGATTGATTTATTAATTTCTGGGGTCTCTCATGAGAAAGCTTCTGCCGTTAGTTGCTATGCAATCTCTTTTTTTTTCGAGTTTATCAGCTACATGTCCTTCGCCGATTGAACCACTTCCTGCTTTAGATATTCCTATACCTGTCCCGCCACCTGTTGCGACTTGTAGTACGCCAGCACCTGATTCAGTGACCGGTTATATGCCTTTTACTTTTGTGAATAACACAGGGATAGATGCTAGTGATATTTACATTTGTGTGCTTGTCAATTCAAGTACACAATATCTATCTTTTGCTGTTTCATCAGGGCATTATCTAGCGACTATTTCTGATTTTATGGCAACTACCTACATTAACAACACTCCCGCCGGAGCACCTACCTATACATATCCACTCAGCAGCTTTGAACTCATCGACACAGACACCTACACTTTTTATATCCCAAACGATGGAAATACTGCAGATCCTAGTTCCAACATCATGAAATCGTCGAGAATTTTGATCTCTTTGAATGAGCCTCTGACCTATTTCATTAATAATACAGGTTTGTTGCAGCTTCCTTCAGAATTTGATGCTACAAACGATAACTATTTTATCCTCAACGATAAGATCGAATTTGATATCGGAAGTAACAACCTAAACCGTATGAACCTAAACTTAACAGGTGTTGATTTCTTCGGACTTCCGATGCTCGTTCAGATAAATTATCAGTTCTTTTTCGGATCTTCCTACACAAATGCTTGTGGTAAAACCGGGATGCCTGCAGACATAAGTTTAAATGATGTTTTTACTCAATATAGCGCAGCCTTAGATACACTTTCTCCTCCTTTTGATGAATATTGGGAAGGACTCGTTGCTACCTATACAAATCCAGATAGTAGTGTCAGCAAACTTAGAATCTACGCCCCTGCAACAGCCATGGGAAGTACGCAAACTCAATCCAATCCAAGCCCTGTCACATTTCCAACAAATTACTTTTTAAATACAGCCTCCTCACCTAATTCCTGCACATGGTTTGAAGGAGTTTGGAAAGGAAAAACAAAATCAGGCAAAATCGCTTACTATCAAAATAGAAAACCCATCCCTTATTTAATTTTGGATGCTACAACAGCCTCAGGCGCTGCTACAGCTAAAGGTTACGAGGTAGAAGATGGAAGTTTTAAATTTACGATCTCTGGGGGTCCTGATAAAGGGAAAACTTTATCTTTCCCATTTCCTACAAGTTCCAAAGCGTTTTTTACTGGTGCAGTCAGTGATTATGAGCCTGCTATCACAGGTGGCGTTTCAGCTGCAACAAGCGCTCAAGTCTTTAAAGTTTTCGCAACTTCAATCATCGGTGGATTTTTCCCCATCAATTGCAAAACAAATTCCCCATTTACGATCAACAACACCTATGTTCAAAATAACTCAGCAGACTATTTTGAAAATAATGCCCTTCTCACTACAGCTCTTAATACCTGTGAGTGTGTCGCTAATGTCCCTTGGTATGATTTCTATTCAAGAGCCTTATTAACGATTGGAACCCCGAATTTATTTTACACATCAGCTTATTCTGATTTCTTGGGTTCTGATGGAACGATTGTCGTTGTGAACCTAGCTACCAATAACGCTGATGCCACAATTACTGTGAACCTCAATGATTGTTCTACAGGGATCACAGCGCCAGATCCTTATTCTGATACTACGACCTACACGACAACTGTAGCTTTACCAGGATCAGGTGTAACGGCTCAGTATGGACCTTCGGCGTCAGGACCATGGAATGCAATCGTGAATCCCATATCTGTACAAGGGGATCAGTTCTTTTTACGAGTTACCTATACCTCAGGGGTTTATATTGGAACAACGATCGTAACACAAATTGCTCCTGCAGCACGTATATTCCACCCTATTCTTCCCGGGCAAGGAGCAATCACTACAACTGGAACAACATGTACTGTAGCTCTAGGGCAAAGTCCTAGCTCATAATGGAATAACCCTATGAAACAGCTTTTATCAAAAATTAAGGAATTGAAAGATGCGCATTTTTAACTTCTATCAAGTCAGTGCCGCTGCTTTACTCTTGTCCTCTTCACACATGATGGCAGATGACAAGAATGACCAATCAACAAATACTCCTTTAGCAGCAGGATTTACAGCCCCTTGTCGAACTGAGGTGCAAGGCTGCTGGGATGTTTTTATCTCCGGTAGCTTTACCTTCTGGCAACCAATCCAAGAAAATATGTCTCTTGGGGTTGTATCTGACAACTCCGCAGCTGATGATCTCGTTAATGGGTATCAGGAGGATCTAAACTATCATTTCAAACCAGGTTTTAAAGTCGCCCTCGGGATGAACTTTGATTATGATGCTTGGGATAGCATGATCGAATATACTTGGTTTCGTGGAACAGAGACAACAAGTGTTGTCCTCGACGCTAACAATGACTTCCAGGCTCTCCTTCCTTATTGGCAGATTCCAAGTTTCTTAGACCCAGAATATAGCTCAGGTTCTGAGAGCTGGCGCCTTGCGATGGATCTTATTGATTGGGATTTAGCGAGAAGCTGCATGTTAGGCGAGCAGTTTTGTGTTCGTCCCTTTATGGGGATGAGAGCTGCCTTTATGAGACAAAAGCTTAATGTCAGCTACATCAACGAAACAGCCTCAGATATCTCTACATGGCCTTCAACTTATATTTACCAAACAGCACGCTCTTGGGCGATCGGTCCAAGATGGGGATTATTCTCTAACTGGCAACTTGGAGCTGGATGCAGACTCTACGGAAAAGGGGAGCTTGATGTTCTCTATACGCAATACGATGTGCGTTTCCGCCAAAATTCTGCTACAGATGACCCAAGTTATTTTATCATCAAAAATAACAACATAAATTCTCTTAGAGCTCACTCAGAGCTTGCTCTCGGTTTTGGATGGGGAACATACTTTGCAGATGATGCATGGCATATTGATTTAGCGGCAGACTATGGCTTTCAAGTTTTTTGGAGCCAAAATATGTTTAGAAGCTTTGCAACAGCTCAAGCTGTAGGAACAAATACTTTTCCAACAGGTAACCTCTACATCCAAGGCCTAACTTTCACAGCAAGACTTGACTTCTAATAACAAGTAGATTCGTTTTTAAGTTTATAAAGAGCCAGATATTTATCTGGCTCTTTTGTTTTTTTCTAGGATGAGGTTATACGCAAGAAAATGGCCAAATGTTTCGTTTTCTTGAAATTCTAGGTCGTGAGCTAGCTTAAGAACTCTGCTTTTTGTTTGGAAATGGGGATCAAAGATCACTTCCGTGATACATAAAAGACCTCCAGGTTTGAGAGCATCATAGACCTCTTTAAGAGCTTTTTGAGGATTTACGATCTCTCCAAGGACGGTAACAAGCAAGACCCGATCGAAATAGTTTGTAGGTAGTTTGCCATGGCCTAATTCACCTTGAATGTACTCAATGTTCGTTAAATGGTGAATAGACGCTTTTTCTTTGACTTTACTAAGCATTTCTTTTTGCATATCAAAAGCGGTGACTTCTCCATCAGGTCCTACCTCTTGCGCGATGGGAATAGTAACTCTACCAGGTCCACATCCCGCATCAAGAACTTTCATCCCTTTTTCTAGATACAAGCGCTCTATGATATAATGAGATCTATTCGTCTTCGTGAAAGGATTATCCATTTCTACAAGAAATCCAAGCCAAGAAGGGCAGGGGAGACTTTTTCTTTGAGATAACATGCGCCAGGTGATAAATACTGAAAACAATATAAGCAAAAAAATCAAAAAATAATAAACAAACCCTTCCATAATTTTTGATCTCCAAATACTTAGATAACTAGTTTAAAAACATATTGTCTTTAAAGAAAAAAAACTAAATTTTGATCTTTTAGTTGGCTTAGCATGATGATTGGTGCCATAAGCTTTTTATTTCAAAGGAATTTAATAATAGAGAGAGCATAAAAAATGGAAGAGTCAAAGAATTACGAAATCCCCAATACTAAATTACGCATCTCGTTCCCAAAAAGTAGTGAAGATCATAGATTGCAGCTTGTGGAAATTAACGGCTCAATTTTTGCCATCGTCCATTCACCTTTAGAGTCTGATGGCCCCATAAGACTTGATTGTTCAGATTGGAGTCTTGTGATTTTGGCTCCCATCAAAAGCAAGTCACATGTTCTTCTTTCAGCGATCAATATTATCTGTCTCAATCATGTCATTGCTGAGGAGGGAGGCTTAAATGTTCACGCTTCCAATCAGCTGGTAAAATTTAAAGACTTATTTGAGTCCAAAGAGGTGATATGTGAGAGAGGAAAGAGACCTTTGTTGGAATTTGGGGATGACCCCTGCAGGGCTCTATTTTACTATCGCATGTTTGAAGACATCGTCTCTCATGCAAAAAGTGGCACCCCAGATTCATTTTTTGAAGCCCAGCAAGAGTTCATAAAAGCCCTTTGTGTTCTAGCTGACACTATTGAAGACAAACGAGAAAGTCTTAATATCCATAAAGTTTTGAATATTTGGAATATTCCCCCTTTGAAACTCTAAATTTTTAGGCTCTTGCTAAAAAACGCTGATTTGAGGAAGATTTTATTCTACATTTTTCTGAGATGGCTTTTGCCCTCATTTTTAGGTTATTATGTTGTATCGAAACATCCTTACTATTTTACTTTTTATGAGCTCTTCATCCTTCTCCACAGTCAACTTTGATCACTCCTTTGAGGAGAAATTATTTGAGAAAACGCTCTATCCTATAGACAGACCAAGAGAGGATGGATACTTAAAGGTCTCAGACCTGCACTCGATTTATTACGCCGCCTATGGAAATCCAGAGGGTATTCCTGTTGTCGTCCTCCATGGAGGGCCAGGAGGTGGCTGCAGCGATGCCATGGTAGAGTCCTTTGATCTTAGCAAATGGAACGTTGTGATGTTTGATCAAAGAGGCGCTATGAGATCAAAGCCTTTTGGTTGCATGGAAGAAAACACCCCTCAACATCTTGTCAGTGATATTGAAGATTTGAGAAGTCATTTGGGGATCGAAAAATGGCTCGTTTTTGGAGGATCATGGGGGAGTGTTTTAGCTCTTCTTTATGGACAAGAGCACCCAAACCGATGTCTTGGATTTATCTTAAGAGGCATATGGCTTGTAAGACAATCGGATTATCTTCATTTATTTTACGGTATGGGCAAGACTTTTCCTGAAGCATATCAGGAAATGGTATCTTTCATTCCTGAAGCTGAGAGAGATGACCTTCTCTCCGCTTTTCACCGGAGGGTTTTTGATCCAGATCCAGCTGTTCAGCTCTCTGCAGCCAAAGCTTTCATGAAGTTTGATGCGATTTGTGCAAGCCAAATGCCGAGCCCAAAGTTTATTGAAGCGATGTTAAAAAACGATCAACTGGTCGTTGGAGTCATGAGAGCCTTTTGCCACTATGCAAAGCACTCTTTTTTCCTTGAAGAAAACCATATCCTTCCTAACATGCACAAAATTGCTCATCTTCCCGCGATTCTCGTTCAAGGTCGCTACGATACGATTTGTCCACCTCATATGGCTTTTTCCCTTTATCAAAATTGGCCCGCTAGTACTCTATGGATGATTCCCAACGGTGGGCATACAGCAGCTGAGCCCTCTATGGCAAAAGCTCTCGCAGCTGCGACAGACCTTTTTGCAGAGAAAATTCTTCATATCGATCATGATTTAATCGATGATGAAATGATTACCGATTCCTGTACACCCTCAAAATGAATGTTCGATCCATCTTGCTGTTGTAAACTCTGTGGTCTTGTAGCAAGTCGAAGTAGGGTGATAAAATCTCATCAAGATCAGATTCCTTCCATTTGGCAAAATATCGCATCCTACCTGCGGAAGTGGGGTCTTCAAGGCCTTCTCCATTTCCTTCAATAAAACTTACAAAAAAAGTGCCTCCTTGTCTAAGCATGAGTCCTATCTTTTGAATTTGGGAAGGCAGATCCTTTCTGGGTACATGAATGAGGGATGAAATTGCCAAGATAGAGTCAAATTTAAGATCTGTTTCGAATTCTTGGATTGTGAGGGGATGGACTTTTAAGTTTTTCTCAGATGCAAGCTTTGCAAATTTTTCTGCAGGCTCGACACATGTGACATCATATCCTTGATCTTTAAGCCAAATAGCAAGGTCTCCGGGTCCGGAGCCTATTTCAAGGATACTATGGCCTACTGCATACTTTTCGATAAGATCGGGCAAAAGATCTTTGAAGGGGATAGCATGGAAAGAAGCGCCACTTTCGTTATAAAAAGCAGCATTAAGCTCGTTGATGTCTTGTGCCATAGAAGCACCCAATGTAGTGAAAAATAAAAATAACATACATTGAGAAAAAATAATAATTGGTTTCACAAACGATCCTGTTCGATATTAGATTTTGATGAAGGGATGCTAAGTTAGAACATTCGTCCTTTGAAATTCTAAAACTGTGGATCTTTTTGGCTCTGTTTCCTAATTCTCTCTAGAGATATCTGAAAAACTGATGTAAAATGAAAACTTGATAAAATAAAAAAACCACAGGTAAAGTTTTTGTCGTCGAAAACAAAACAACCTGTGGTGGTTACATGAAATGTAATTGGTCTGATTATAACAAATCTCTCATAAATCGTGGAAGCATCAATTTTTGGTTCTCTCCTGAATCTTGCAAAAAATGGAAGGCAAACCGCACCAAAAAAGCAGGAAGGCCATATGTGTTTTCAGATGAATGGATAGAGGCTCTATCGATTTTGCGGTTTGTTTTCCATTTACCTCTTCGCCAGCTTCAGGGGTTTGCTGTCTCTCTTTTACAAATGCAGAAACTTTCGATCCCTGTACCTCACTACTCTTGCATTTGTAAAAGAGGAAAGAAAATCCCGGCGTCGTTAAAGAAAAAGAAGGTAACTGACATCGTTTTTGATACGTCGGGCGTGAGGATTTTTGAAGCAGGAGAATGGAAGAAAGAGAAGTATGGAGGTCATCGCAAATGGAGAAAACTCCATGTAGCGATAGATCTCCATACAAAAGAGATCGTCTACGCCAAGCTCACTTCAGCCTCTACCCATGATTTAGACAACATCGATGATGTGCTTAAAGTGACGAATAAGCGGAAGGGAAAAGTGCTCATTGACGGGATAGCAGACCAACACGCGCTGTATGAAAAATGTCAAAAGCATAATAAGCACCTCTTGACGCCTCCGAGGGAAGGAGCCAGCTTGAGGACAGGATGTGAAAGTAGGCAAGAAGCTGTGAAGACCATCAAGGTTCTCGGAGGGGACCAAGAGGCTAGGAAAATCTGGTCCAAGCTCACAGGATACAATCAAAGAGCGCAGATAGAAACCCTGTTTTCGAGGTGGAAAAGAAACCTTGGAGAAAGCCTGAAATCGAAGTTAGAAACGAGCTGTTTCCATGAGGTTTACGTTAAGTCTCTCATCATGAATCGAATGCTTAAATGTAGCTAACAAGGTGAATTGATTAAAGAAGAGGAGTTTTTAGTCCAAAATGGCTAAAAACTCAAAAAAAGGGACTTTATCTTGAGTTAGGAAACAGAGCCGATCTTTTTTAACAGCAGATTAGAAAGACTAATAATTGATGGTGATATCATAATTCGTTTCTAAAAAATTCGTTTGGGTAGGGGTAAGGGTATCTCCAAAAAAGAAATAGGCTTTTCCCACATAGTCATTAGATGATTGATAGAAATTCACCGGATTATAAGAGATCCTCTCCGTGATAATCACTTGAGTGGTGCCGCTCGAAATCAGATCGGCAATATTGTAGGCATTGATCTGAAATAAAGGATAAGGATTGTCAGATACATAAGGATAATCTGGCGCAGAAAATGGAGGGAGATCTGGGCTTGTAATAATCAGTCCATCTGGGATGATTGCTAAGCTTTGAGCGTTGTAAATCTGCACGTTTGAAGTGAGGCCACTTCCCATCGTATTTTGGTTAATGGATAAGATGTATAAATAGGTGCCGCTCACTGTATTGAGATCAATAAAGGCATTAGTATAGACGGGTATCCCTTGTGAATTAAAGTAATTTTCTCCGGTATTATTCGCTTGCATCTGCGCAGGGGGATTAACCGTGATCGCTTTGTAGAAATTGTTAAATGCGTAGTCTGTAGAATAGATGTTTGATAAATATTTTAAGCACTGAAAAGTCGTGTATCCTTGGCCATCGAGATAAGATACGATATCACCGAAATCTTCAATATTTGTCTCATACTGCGGGGTGTCTTCAGGAAGTAACTCAGGAGGAAAAGAAGCAATAATCTGAGCAGCGTCATAGTAGTCAGAGCCACCAAAAGCCTGAGGTTCTGTTGCCTTCAAAAAATCTACTTTAACAAAGTTATTGATAGAGGATTGTGGTTGGCCATTGATCGTTCCTACACGAAATAGGATCTGAAAGGTAGTTGCATCCAGATATTCTTCTGGCATGCCAGAAATGATGTATCCCAAGCCTTCATATTCGCTAGCTATCGTCGCGTTAGGAGTGATACAAATTTTTATCTTTTGACCAGGAGTATTAAAAAGCTCAAAAAATTGGATGGTGATGTTCTCACTAGCATATACGGAGGTTTCGACGCCACCTGATCTATAGAAATAGAAGTAGGGAGTAATGTTGAACAAAGAGTGTGTATCTAGCCATGTATTGTCCGGAACAGTCACCTCGATAAGAATGGCATCATTTTTATTCATTACAATTTGAGGAAGACTGTCTTCAAAAGTTGTAATCTTGTGGGGGAAAACAGGGACAAGATAATCCACTGTCGAGTTAGCGCCATACTGATCAAGTTGCAAGCCAAAAAAGTCTGCTATATGAACAAAATTATCGAGGTTATAGATCGCACCGCGCACTTCACGATAAGCTGGAGCTGCAGAAGATAATATAGAATGGGGGCGGTGGATAAGGGGTTTGTCAGAAGAGCTATTGAGGGCTAAAGCAGAGAAGTTATAGAGCACAAAAATTACACTGAAAATACATTTGTTATGCATATTAACCCCATAGGTGTTGGCCGATTATAATCATTGCTCAAAAAAAAACCATTACATATTGTAAGCATCATACCATCTAATTTTTCTCTTATAAAAAACGAGATTCTGCTATGAAACAAATCCCGATCGCTGTTGCGATGATGTCTACAACACTCTGTTTATTTGCAAATAGTGAAGGCTCTAATTCATCTACTAGTTGCAGTAATATTCAGTATTGGGTGGATGGCTCGTTTACCTATTGGTATTCGAAGGAAGATGGCCTTAATGTTGCCGAAAGTGCACAGGTGGACGATTCAGGAACTACGATCTTTGCAAGCTCTCCTAAGGTCTTTCAGCAAAATTTCGGATATCGTCCAGGATTTAAGGTGGGAATAGGGCTCTCTTTTGCAGAGGATTGGAAAGTGCATGGAGAGTATACCTATTATCGAGCAAAGAATCACACCAGTCAGGGTGCTCCAGCAGGCTCTGCAGGAGTCGGCGTATGGAGCACAGACAATTGGTATCTCCAAGAGACTTTCTTTTCGAATCAATCTTTAACTGGTACTTCACTTTCTTCTACATGGAAGATCTCAATGGATATGGTTGATTTTCTTCTATCTCCGATGCTTAAAAAAGAGCCAGGTTTTTCCTACGCTGGATTTATTGGTTTACGAACTGTTTGGATTCGACAAAAGATGAATCTTAAGTTAAATGTAGCTGCAGCATCTTTCGGCGGAAGCTCTTTTTTAGGTCCACAGCCTGTTGCTTCTGAAAACCAATCTCATGCCTGGGGAATCGGCCCTCGTCTTGGCATGGATGGAAGATACAATCTTCCACTAGGTTTGAGTATCGATGGAAGCTTCGGAGCGACCCTTTTCTTTTCTCGTTTTACGAATGTAAGACATAGTGAAGGGGCAGCTGCTACTTACTATGCGGCGCCTGCATCTTTGCAAATGGATTACAATAGCGTTCGCCCTGAGCTTGATTTGGGCTTTGGGTTGGGTTGGCAGATGGATATTGGAACTTGTCAGCATATTGAAGTGCTAGCTAGTTATGATTTTTCTTACTTCTGGGGGCAGAATATGATGCGTTCCCTTGTGGATCAATACGCTGCAGGAGTTTCATCAGGAAACTTGGATCTCTATTTTCAGGGGTTGACCCTCAAACTATCCTATGGTTTTTAGGGATTTATCCTTATTAACTTGCTATATTCATGTAGGATGATCCCAGAAGCGACGGCAACATTGAGACTATCTACCTCTAAGTCAATTGGAATTTTAACATGCATAGATACAGACTCAAGAATGCTTTGATCAATCCCTGTTGATTCCCTTCCAAAAATAAAATAGGGATCTTTTGGAAGTATGGCCTCATCAAGTGGAATAGACTGATCACTTAAAGATGTTGCGATAGCTGCCTTATTTTTTAAGATGGAAGGAAGATCATCTGTAATGTGAATTTTCATTTTAAAAATTGTGCCACGAGAGACTTTGATCGTTCTTCTGAGATATGGTGGAGAGGTATAACTATCTACAATCAAGTTTCTAATTCCAAATGCAACGGCATTACGAATGATCGCTCCTATATTTTCTGCATCAACGACTCCATTGAGAACTAAAGCGGCTCCCTCCATTTCTTCTATGGGAACATTTGGGGGTTTAACTCCAACGGCCATGATCCCCTGGTGCATTTTATACCCTGTAATTTTTTTGAGCTCGTCTTGCGTTGCTACTTGAAGCTTGATGTCAGGCGGAATGAAGAACGTGTTTACATATTTTTCTTCCATAAGAACAGAAACAACTTGCAGATGGCTTCTAAAAAGGGCTTTGAGCACTTCTTCTCCTTCCGCAATAAAATGAGGGCCTAGATCACGTAAACTTGAATAAAGGGGATATGGGTCGTTTTTATCCATAAGCAACTTTAACCGATTTTTGCATAAAATTGATCAGAAGTATAACCACTTCCGAATTCTCCATCATAGCGAATACAACTGTAACCATTCCAGTGATTTTGCATGATTAATATACTCTTCTAAAAAGGGTTCCATCTCATAGTTTACCCTCTTTTACTTTTTGAATTACCTCATATGTGGCCCATCCAACCGCAGCGAAAGTGGCGGTGCCTGCAGCTGCGGTCCCCCCATATTAGAGAGGTAACGACTGCTCCGGCTCCCCAAGACAAATTCAAGGGGGGAATGGCTAATGCGAACTTTCCATCAGAACTTTTAATGGGAAAATATAAGCTTTCCCCTTAGCATACTACCAGCATTTTTTAGAGGTATGAAGTGGGAATAAAGCTTTTTAATCGTCTTGTAATCTTTAGTCTTTTTATCTTTGTTGCTTGGCAGAAAACTAACACTCCCGAGGAAAAGACCGTGTTTATCTACAACGGTCCTGGTGTTTCTCAAGAAAGCCTTAAACATACTACAGCTGCAGTCAGAAAGGTATTACCGAATCATCCTATGGAATACATCGGTCCTTGCCGGGTGATTAACGACTCCTGGGAAGAAAAAGCTGCTTTGTTTATCCTTCCTGGAGGTGCTGATATTCCCTATATGAAGGAATTAAACGGTCCCGGTAATCAAAAAATTAAGAGCTACGTTGCAAATGGTGGGGCTTTTTTAGGAATTTGTGCAGGGAGTTATTATGCAGGTGGGTTCGTTGATTTTGCCAAAAATACATTCCTTGAAGTCCAAGGCAAGCGAGAACTTGCGTTTTTCCCAGGTGTAGTCAAAGGGCCTGTTCTTTCTGAGTATGATTACCTGTCTCAAAAAGGAGCCCGAGCGGCCCGCCTAACGTGGGTTGATTTAAACGCTTTTGAAAAAGATGAGCAGTTTACCGTCTTTTACAATGGAGGTGGATACTTTGAAGATGCCACTAATTTCCCTAACACCTCTGTTCTTGCTTACTACGACAAGGAAAAAAAATTGCCAGCCATCATTGAATGTAGAATCGGAAAGGGAATTGTGATTTTGAGTGGGGCTCATTTTGAATATGACCCAGCCCTCCTAAACTCAAAGGATATGTATTTAAAAACAGTGATTCCTTTGATTGCTGAAGATGACCAGCATCGTGAGCTTTTGCTCAAACATTTGTTTCAGCGTCTTTTGCCAAAAGATGTCTAAATCTGACACATTTCCTTAATAAAAATATCGGCATCTTTTTGCTTTCTGAAGATAAGAAAATCAGTCTGAGGATATTTTTTTCTAAGCTCTTCGATTCGGGCTCTTTTTTCTTTATCAAACTTCCAAGTGTATTTTAACAGTTCCCAGTTGATAACTCGCAAGCCCCCAAAGTCTCTTTTGTAGTTAAACAACCTCTTGAAAAGCCTCCAGAAACAAACAACCCGAGAAAAGTGAAAATATATCAGAACGTCAGCCTTTGCGAATCTCATTTCAAAAGTTGAAAATGAACATCCCTCAACAATCCAGGCTGTTTCCTCAAGCATAGCCTTTTGAATTGCTATGAATTCTTGTTTATCCCTTTTCTTCCCACCAGGCTCGAACATATGTCTATCCAGGTGGTGAACTCGAATTTTTAAGATTTTACCAAGTTTAGAGGCAAATGTAGACTTTCCACATTGTTGGTAGCATTTGCAATACGGCCAGGTTGTTTTATAAAATTCTTCATGGAGGATCCTAGTATGATCCTTTCTTGATGGCTGATTAAAACTATGGAACCATTCAACCTTTCTTTTACGCGCTGAAGCGTTACTTTTCTCATATTATGTTTATGCCTTAATTCCCGTAAGTAAAAGATAAGGCCGGAGAAACAGCCTCCCAATCCTTGGTAAATATTTACCATAAGACCGCTTTTCCCCTCTAAGAGACCAATTTTTTCTATTATGGCAATCCAAAGTAGAGGGAAGAATACACAAAAAATTAAGAAAATATCCCGCATAAATCCCATTAAGAATTCCTTAGATAAAATAGGCGACGGTTCCCCGTGACCCAATAGAGTTGGAGAGTTTCGAACTTTTAGAAACGTGCCAATTTTGTCTATGATAGATTTAAGCATAAATTCCTTCGTTTGAAGCCAGGATTGTAGAAGGAAAGAGCGAAAAATTAAATAGTTTGTACAGCAGTTTCATCCAGCCTAGTCCTTAAATGAGCTTTACCCAGCCTATTTTTTTGCATAGATTTCGCTTTGTAGGTCTTTAAAAACAAAAGACTTCAGCCGTTAAGCTGAAACCTTAAAATTGATTGGAGGTGGGGAGACGAACTCAGAACTTTTGACTGGAAGCGGTTGTCATCTTCAGCTATGCTTACCTCAAAATTTTATCAAGATGTGAGGTATTAAAACATGACAAACGGAGAAATTATTCTATATACCACAGAAGATGGGGCAGCTTCGATTCAACTCAGAACTCAAGATGGAACCGTTTGGCTAACTCAAGCCGAAATTGCCGAGCTCTTCCAAACAAGTCCTCAAAATATAACTACACATCTGCGAGCTATTTACGCAGATAATGAGCTGGATGAAGTCGCAACTTGTAAGGAATCCTTACAAGTTCAATCTGAAGGAAAAAGAAAGATTCAACGGAATCTCAAGTTCTACAATCTTGGAGCTATACTTGCTATTGGCTATCGTGTTCGGTCTACTCGTGGGACGCAGTTTCGAAAATGGGCAACAATTCATCTACAAGAATATCTTGTTAAGGGCTTTGTCATGGATGATGAGCGCTTGAAGCGGCCTGGCGGCAATGACTATTTTGAAGAATGGTTGGCTCGAATTCGAGAGATCCGAGCTTCCGAAAAGCGCTTCTATCAGAAAGTACGTGATATCTATGCAACAGCTGTCGATTATGATGCTAAAAGCGATCAGGCTCAACTGTTTTTCAAAAAAGTTCAGAATAAAATGCTCTGGGCTACAACCCATAAGACGGCGGCTGAATTGATCGTTGAGCGATCAGATCCTAAACAGCCAAATATGGGGCTGACAAGTTGGGAAGGAAATCGCGTACGTCAACAAGATGTAACTATCGCCAAAAACTATCTCACTCAAACAGAGGTGGAAGAGCTTAATCAAATTGTCGTCATGTATCTTGATTATGCAGAGTTGCAAGCAAAACGTCGTCAGACGATAACAATGCAGGATTGGGAAGAAAAGCTTGATGCGTTCTTGATTTTCAATGAGAAAGATCTTTTGGCTCATGCGGGTAAAATCTCAGCTCAGGTAGCTGAGAAACTGTCTCTTGAGCGCTATTTTGAATTTAACCAAAAACGACGAGAAGAAGAGCGATTACGTGCAGATGCTGAAGATATGTCCTTACTTGAGGCTATTCAAGCGAAAGTAAGTCCACCAGAAGTCCTTTCAGAAAACTAGATCTGATCGGCAACAAGGATAATAAATCAGGCGCTTCGGTTCCAGGGGTTAGTTCAACGAGCTGAGCCTGATAGAATCCTGTATTATCATAGAGAGTGATATTAAAATTAGTGCCCATAATTTAATTAGATAGCTGCTTTTTCGTTTTTCGAGTTTTTCTTAAAGAAAGCGGAGATTCATGAAAATCAGTAACTTTGTATACAACTTCCCCATTTTTTAAGGTGATTTCAATCTGATAGCGATCAAAGTCAATGAATTGATGATCACTATTGCTTTGACTTCATCAAATATTACAAGAGCAAATGGCGTTTTTCTGAATCTATGCAAAAAATAAGATTATTTTTTGCACCTACCTTAGAAAAATATGAGTTGCTCATTTATAAAATTTTTCTTATACCTCTTGGCCTTTGTTATGTATCATGAGCCAGTTATAGAAAGGAGAAATAATGTTTCGTTTAAGAGATTTGCTGTTTTTAAGTTTAGGGTGCGGATGTTTACTTTCAGCCGCTGAATGGAATAAGGTTTATCTAGCTTCCTTCCCTCGATCTGGCAATCACTGGGTCAGATTTTTAGTCGAAGATGCAACGCACATTACAACAAGCTCAGTTTATAGAGATCCTGATTTTCCACATCTTCCTACTGTATTTCCTTGGGGAGGATATGTAGTAGATAAAGGTTATAAGGGCAATTGTAGATTTCCAACAACGAATGACCCCATTTTGATTAAAACTCATTACCCATTTTTACCACAAAGGAATGAACAAAGGGAAATTGATCTAAATCAGGATCGTGTTATTTGTTTAATTAGGCACCCTATAGACTCTCTTTATTCTTTTTATATTTATAGAAATAAACCTCAAAATGCAAATTTAATATCCGAAGCCTTTATAAAAGAGTTTGTTTCTAAATGGAAAAGTTTTTATGAATATTGGGATGGGAAACCTAATGTCACAATAATCCGATACGAAGATATTTTAGCAGATCCAGAAAAGCAGCTTTCCAAAATTTTGGAGATAGCAGGATTTTCTTTTGATGAAGAGGATATCAAAAGGGCTATAGCTGCCAATACTCCTGCAGGGGAGTTACTAAAACATAGAATACGTTATAAGGAACAATGGGAAAAACTGGCTCTGTTTCCTAACTCAAGATAAAGTCCCTTTTTTGAGTTTTTAGCCTTTTT
>CAYSAJ010000033.1:0-16500 GCA_964429005.1 uncultured bacterium
GATCACATCAGGTGTCTTCAGTTTCAAAATCGATTTTAGACGGTTGTTTCTGTTAATGACCCTACGATACAAATCGTTAAGGTCTGATGTTGCAAAACGACCTCCGTCTAGGGGAACTAGAGGGCGAAGATCTGGTGGAATCACCGGTATTGCATGCATCACCATCCAATCTGGTCTGTTGGGGGAGTTCATGAAGCTTTCAACGATCTTGAGTCGTTTAGCAAGTTTCATACGAGCTTGAGAAGATTTTGTCTTTCTCAATCTGTCTTTAAGATCTTCAACGAGTGTAGGCATGTCTTCACTTTCGAGAAGCATTCTTAAAGCTTCAGCACCCATCATTGCCTTAAATGAATCTGGGCCCCATTTTTCTTGGGCTTCACGGAACTCTACATCGTTAAGGAGCTGTTTCTTTTGAAGATCTGTTCGGCCTGGATCTGTAACGATGTACTCTTCGTAATAGATGACTCTTTCTAGCTCAGAGGTAGAAAGACCCAAGATATTTCCTAGTCTTGAAGGTTGCGTTTTGAAAAACCAAATATGGACAACAGGGACCGCAAGTTCGATGTGAGCCATTCGCTCTCGACGAACTTTAGATAAAGTCACCTCTACACCACAACGATCGCAAACGATACCTTTGTGTTTAATTTTTTTATACTTTCCGCAGGCGCATTCCCAATCTTTAGAAGGTCCAAAAATCTTTTCGCAGAAAAGACCGCCTTTTTCTGGCTTGAAAGTACGATAGTTGATTGTCTCTGGTTTTTTTATTTCACCGCGAGACCATTCGTTACGAATGACATCATCTGACGCGATTTTGATGGTCAATTTATCAAAATCTGAATCATCGAAATCTTCTTGATACATTATCTCTCCTAAGGGGGTAATTCTTATCTAACCAGGCTTTTCAAAAGAAAAGCCTGATCATAACTTCCTATAGCTTACTCATCTTCTCTTTCTGGTCTAATATCGAGGCAAAGACCTTGCATCTCTTTGACAAGAACGTTGAAAGACTCAGGCGTTCCTGCTTTGAGAGTGTTGTCTCCCTTGACAATAGACTCATAAATGCGTGTTCTTCCAGACACATCGTCAGATTTAACAGTAAGCATCTCTTGGAGAAGGTGTGACGCGCCATAAGCTTCAAGCGCCCAAACCTCCATCTCCCCGAAACGCTGACCGCCCATCTGAGCTTTACCACCAAGAGGTTGTTGTGTTACTAAAGAGTAAGGTCCGATCGCTCTCGCGTGAATCTTATCCGCAACAAGGTGAGAAAGTTTCAGCATATAGATATAGCCAACTACAACTCTGTTATCGAAACGCTCACCTGTGCGCCCATCATAAAGGTGGAGTTTACCATCCTCTGGGTGCCCAAGTTGCTTCATCATCTCCCAGATTTTATGTTCAGGGAACCCTTCAAACACAGGGCTCTTCACATAAATGCCTGATTGACGTGCTGCAAATCCAAGGTGAGTTTCTAGCAGCTGACCCATGTTCATACGCGAAGGCACACCGAGTGGGTTCAAGATGATTTCAATTGTAGAACCATCTTTGAGGTATGGCATATCGGCCTCAGGAACAATATTGGAGACAACTCCTTTGTTACCGTGGCGTCCAGCCATCTTATCACCCACTTGAAGCTTTCGTTTTGTCGCGATATAGACTTTAACTTGTCTAATCACGCCTGGTTCAAGCTCTGAATCACCTTTTTTGAGGTATTCGATTTCTGATTTATAATCGACTTGAAGTTTTTGGAAGATCGCCACATGCGCCTTCAAAATACTTTTTAAAGTCTCATAAAGATCATTTTCAGGAAGAATGAGATTGTCCATCTCTTCAGCTTCAATGATCTCAAGCATTTCTTGAGTGATCACTTCACCTTTTTGGATCAGAATATCACCACTCTTTCTATGAAGAATCGGCTCTGGTGCTACTTCACCGAGTAATAAAGCTCCAAGTTTTTCATGAAGCTCCATTTGAATTTCTTCTTCTTTTTGCTTGTATTCTTTGTGAATGTCTTTGAGTTTAGTTGCTTCCTCAACGAGTTCATCATCTGTTTTAGAGAGACGATCTCTTCTTGAGAAGACTTTAACATCCATTACAATACCTTCAGTTCCTGGGGGAGCTGTTAAAGAAGCATCTTTAACATCTGCAGCCTTTTCACCGAAAATCGCTCTAAGAAGTCTCTCTTCAGGAGAAAGTTCAGTTTCAGATTTTGGAGTGATTTTACCCACTAAGATATCGCCAGGTTTTACTTCGGCGCCGATACGGATAATGCCGTCATCGCCTAAGTTGAGAAGGGCTTCATCAGAGACATTAGGAATATCTCTAGTGATTTCTTCTTTGCCTAGCTTGGTATCTCTTGCTGTTACTTCAAATTCTTCGAGATAGAGCGATGTATACGCATCTTCCTCGATGAGTTTTTCAGAGATGATAATCGCATCCTCATAGTTGTAACCGCACCAAGGCATAAAAGCCACAAGTACGTTTTTACCAAGAGCGATTTCTCCTTTATCAGTGGAAGGTCCATCGGCTATAACATCCCCTGCCCAAACCTCATCTCCCACATTGCAAAGTGGAGTTTGGTTGATGCAAGTTCCAGTATTAGATCGGTGGAATTTTCTGAGATGATAAGTTTTCTTATGAAGTGGGTTAGCTCGAGAAGCGATAATGATTTTAATACCATCAACATACTCTACTGTTCCATCTTCTTCTGCAAGAATTACAGCACCAGAGTCTTTCGCAGCTCTTCCTTCAAGACCTGTTCCTACAACTGGGGAGTCAGCCTTAAGGAGTGGCACAGCCTGGCGTTGCATGTTAGAACCCATCAAAGCACGGTTCGCATCGTCATGCTCAAGGAACGGAATGAGGCCGGTAACGATGGAAACAAGCTGCTTGGGTGAAACATCCATGTGAGTTACAGTTGTGGTATCAACTTTTAATGATTCACCATAGCGGCGAGCCCAGCAAGTTGATTCAACAAACATATTGTACTCGTCAAGGGGTGCAGAAGCCTGAGCTATAATACAACGCTCTTCTTGATCTGCTGTCATATACTCGATCTCATCTGTAACAATACCGTCACGGACGATACGATATGGCGTTTCAAGAAAACCAAATTCGTTGATTTTAGCAAAAGCAGACATTGAAGTGATCAAACCGATGTTCGGTCCTTCAGGAGTCTCAATGGGGCAAACACGTCCATAGTGGCTTGAGTGAACGTCACGCACTTCAAAACCTGCTCTTTCTCTATTAAGACCACCAGGTCCAAGACAAGAAAGACGGCGTTTGTGAGTAAGTTCTGCCACTGGGTTAGCTTGATCCATAAACTGTGAAAGTTGAGATCGCCCAAAGAAATCTTTAAGCACTCCTGCTAGACCTTTAGCGGAGATTAGCTTACCTGGAGTGAGTGTATCTGAAGAGAAGTCAAAAAGGTTCATTCTCTCTTTGATGATTTTCTCCATACGAGCAAGACCCACTCGGCACTGATTTTGCACGAGTTCTCCAACAGAGCGAACTCTACGGTTTGCTAAGTGGTCAATGTCATCAACATGAGCAGTTTCGTCACCGTTTTTGAGCCGAACGAGATACTTAAGAGCCTCAATAATATCTTCTTTTTTAAGAGTGACTTGATCGAGGGTCTCATCATTGATTTCAAGGTTTAGTTTTGAATTTAGCTTATAGCGTCCCACTCTTCCTAGGTTATAACGCTTAGGATCAAAGAAAAGTCTCATGATCAAAGAACGTGCGTTAGAAAGAGTTGCTGGTTCACCAGGTCTCATTTTGCGATAGAAATCCTTGAGAGCCGATTCATAAGAATCGGTAGGATCTTTATGAAGCATCTTGATAATTGGTGATGTCTCATCGGCATCATCAGCTACTTTTATAGTACTGATATTTGCATCGAGCATTCTCTTAAGCATCGCTGTAGTAAGCTTTTCTGAAGCCTTACCATACACAACACCCGACTGCTCATCGACGACATCTTCAGCAAGGATTTTACCAACAATTTTTGTAAAATCTTTATCAGACTTGATTTTCACTTTTCTAGTACTAAAAAATTCCTCAATGATGTCTGCATCAGTTGAATAGCCTAGTGTACGGATAAATGAAGTCGCTAATACTTTTCTTCTTCTTTTTTTCTTGTCTACATAAACATAAACGAGGTCATTCGAATCAAAAGAAGCCTCTAACCAGCTTCCTCTATAAGGAATAACGCGGAATGAATATAAAGTGTGTCCCTTAAGGTGTCTTTCTTGCTCGAAAGCGATCCCCGGCGAGCGGTGAAGCTGAGATACAATAACTCTCTCGGCTCCATTGATAATAAAAGTACCATTTAGAGTCATAACGGGGATTGTGCCCATATAGACTTCTTCTTCCTTAATGCCTGTTTCATCAGTAAGTCTAAATTTCACCTTAAGAGGCACGTTGTACGTGATCCCTCTTTTGATGCACTCATCCGGACTGTATTTTGCAGCGCCTAATTCGTAAGATAAATATTCTAAAATGATCTTTTCATCATAGGATTTGATTGGAAAAACTTCTTGAAAAACTTCTTCAAGACCCTGGTTTTTTCTATCGTGTGGAAGTACATCCGCTTGAAGAAAATTAAGATAAGACTTAACTTGAATTTCGATAAGATTGGGTAAATCGATAATTTCTTGTTTATCTTGATAGCTCACCCTTTGAGGTGCTCTTTTAAGCATCTAAGCTCCTCCCAATAATAATGCTTTACTTTCTAAGTGACCCTGTTGGTACTCTAGAAAAGTCTAAATGTTACTAGTAACGAAAAAAATACTTGAAACACGAAAAGTCGTTGTTACCTGAAGTAGTGTAAATCTCAAAGAGAAAAACTTCAAATATTTTTTCTAAAAACTCATGCATAGCAAAGAGCAGAAGCAACACTTTCATGATGCTTCTGCTCTTAGAAATAAACTAACTAGTGATTATGGATTATAATCCCTTAAGTTCAACTTTAGCGCCAGCTTCAGTCAACTTTTTCATCATTTCGTCAGCTTCTGCTTTAGGAGCTGATTCTTTGAGCACTTTTGGTGCTGCTTCGACTAAGTCTTTAGCTTCTTTCAAGCCAAGGTTTGTAAGTTCTCTTACAACCTTGATTACGCCGATTTTCTTATCAGCAGGAACTTCTTTAAGAATGACTTGGAATTCTGTAGATTCTGCGGCAGGTGCAGCAGCGCCACCACCAGCTGCAGGAGCAGCCATCATCATGGGAGCACCAGCGGATGCTTTTACGCCCCATTTATCTTCAAGAGCTTGTTTAAGTTTAGACATGTCTAAGACAGTTAATGTGCTTAGTTTTTCTACTAGTTCTTCAATAAGTTGCTCACTCACTGCAGTACCTCTATGATTTAATTAATGTTAAGATGCTTCGTTTTGTTTCGTTTTATTCTCTAAACAGTAGAGAACAGATGTTAAAATTGCTTCGAGGGTTCCTAGAGTTGAAGCTTGTACAGCTTCGAACATACCGAGGAGCTCTGCTCTCATCTGATCTTTGCCAGGCAATTTAGATATTTGCTCAATATCTTGAGGAGTGCAAAGCGCTCCTTCGTAGCTACCGAGTAAAATATCTAATTTGTTCTCTTTCTCTTCTTTAAATTTATATAAAGTTTTGATCGCTTCGACTACGTTCTCACCTGTGGAAAGAACTGTAATGTGGCCATCAAGTTGTTTTTTATTAAGATTCAGCCCTTTGCTTTCAGCGGCTTTCAACAACATACGCTTTTTTAGCGTAAGGAATCTTGCGCCGAATTTTGCAATTTCAATGCGCATTTCTGCTTCACTGTTAGCGTCTAGACCTTTATTGTTGACAACAACGAACGTAGAAGTTTCTAAGTGTTGTTGAATCTGATCAAGGAGAAGTGTTTTTTCTTGTTTCATCAGTTAATCCTTAGCTATGAGAAATCGATTGGATGTCGATTTTAAGTCCTGGCCCCATCGTTGAGGATAGAACGAGGTTTTGCATATATTGGCCTTTTGCACTAGCAGGGCGCATTCTAGAGATTGCGGTCACAAGCGTGCTTACATTCTCTTCAAGTTTGTTCAACTCAAAAGAAAGTTTACCAACCATGTTGTTGATAACGCCGTTTTTATCGACTCTAAACTCTACTTTACCTGCTTTAATCTCTTCAACAGCTCTAGCTACATCATTAGTAACTGTCCCTGCTTTAGGAGTTGGCATAAGACCTCTGGGACCTAGTATTTTACCGAGTTTACCTACTTCCCTCATCATTTCAGGAGTAGCTAAAACGGCATTGAAATCAGTCCAACCGTTTTTGATTTTTTCAATTAAATCGTCATTCCCTGCATAGTCTGCACCTGCTTCAAGAGCTTCTTTAATTTTATCCCCTTTAGCAAGAACAACAAGGACCATTTTTTTACCTGTTCCATTCGGAAGAGATACTGTGCCACGAACTTGTTGATCAGCTTTTTTAGGATCAACTCCGAGCTTTAACGAGACTTCGACACTTTGATCAAATTTCACTGGAGTCGCTTTTTTCAAGAGAGAAAGAGCTTCTGCAACAGAATATGTTTTAGTGTAGTCTAGTGTTTTGTCTATATCTACTAATCTTTTACTTCTTTTGCTCATACTTAACCCTCTACCACATCAATTCCCATTGAGCGCGCTGTTCCGGCAACGAGTCGGACCGCTGCTTCTTCAGACTGAACTCTCAAATCGGGCCATTTCTGTTTTGCAATTTGAACCATTTGATTTTTGTTTAACTTACCTACTTTATCTCTGTTAGGAACCCCTGATCCCTTCTGGGATCCTGCTGCCTTCAAAATTAATTGGGACATTGGTGGTTCTCTTGTGATAAATGTAAAAGTCTTATCTTGGTAAACAGTGATGACCACAGGAAGGACATCGCCTCCCTTGGATTGCGTTTTAGCATTAAATTCTTTGCAAAACGCCATAATGTTCACCCCCGCGGAACCAAGCGCTGGACCTATGGGAGGTGCCGGGTTCGCCTTGCCCGCTGGAATTTGCAATTTAATAATTTTAGCAATCTTCTTTTTAGCCATTTTTTGACTTCCTCTTATTCTAAATCTGCATCTGGTGGTAACTGTTCTACTTGCCAGAATTCTAGGTCATCGACACGAGTTTCACGACCGAAGATAGAAACCATGACACTGAGGCGACCTTTGTCATGGAATACTTCGTTAACAACTCCCGTGAAGTTGACAAACACACCGTCGATAATTTTAACTTTATCACCGACTTGGATATTGTGTTTTTGAACAATTTCCCCTTTCTTACTCATGAGATCTTTTAAGATCTCTTCTACTTCTCTGTCGGTAAGAGGTGTGGGTTTTTCACCTCCTAAAAAACCGATAACTCCGTTGCAATTCTTGATGAACATCCAAGTATCATCAGAGAGTTGCATTTTGACAAAAATATATCCTGGCCAGAGTTTCTTCTCGCTGATACGTTGTTGACCACCCTTGACTTCAGCTACGTTTTCGGTAGGTACAAGGATTTGCTCGATGGAATCTTTTATCGCTGAAGAGGATAAGTTTTCGTCCATCGTCTTTTCACTTTCTTTTCTTGTCCAGAGAGCACCTGAACAACATACCACTTGTTTTCACTCATCTTTTGCTCCATTAATGCGCTATCCACTTCACAAGGTGATTTAAAGCATTAAATCCGCCTTTAATCAGCAGATCTACCAGGTAAATACCAAGCCCAAATCCAAAAGTAGCCCCGATAACAATTTTCGTGCACAGGACAAGATCTTGCTTCGTCGTCCATGAAACTTTCTTAAGTTCTTCTTTGATTTCAAAGAAAAAATTCCATTTCTTTGCTTTCTTACTTGTTTCTGTCACTAGATCAACAATCCTGTTTGTCACACTGAACCTATTTGTTTAACTGGCGAGTGCGGAGGGATTCGAACCCCCGACCGGCGGCTTTGGAGACCGCTGCTCTACCAACTGAGCTACACACCCATAAAAAAGCAGAGGAAACCCTCTGCTTCAAATTTTTTACTCGTTATTGGAGAATTTTGGATACTGTACCAGCACCAATTGTTCTTCCACCTTCACGGATAGCAAATCTCATACCTTCTTCCATCGCGATGGGGCAGATAAGAGTTGCTGTGATCTCAACGTTATCACCTGGCATAACCATTTCAACGCCTTGTTTAAGATCTACTGTTCCAGTAACGTCAGCTGTTCTGAAGAAGAACTGAGGTCTGTAACCAGTGAAGAAAGGCTTATGACGTCCACCTTCTTCTTTTTTAAGAACGTAAATTGTAGCTTGGAATTTAGTGTGTGGTTTGCAAGTGCCAGGAGCTGCGAGAACCATCCCTCTTTGTACGTCTTCTTTGTTGATACCTCTAAGAAGAGCACCAACGTTCTCACCTGCTTCAGCATGATCAAGAGTTTTGTTGAACATCTCAAGACCTGTAGCAACTGTATCTCTTGTTGGTTTGATACCTACAAGTTCAATTTTATCGTTGACTGAGATACGACCTTTTTCAACTCTTCCAGTAACAACTGTACCACGACCTGAGATAGAGAAAACGTCTTCAATAGGCATAAGGAAGGGTTTTTCAACTTCACGCTTAGGAGTTGGGATATGTGAGTCAATCGCATCTACAAGTTTTTGCATAGCATCGAGGTATTTTTGATCTCCCTCAAGAGCTCTAAGAGCAGAACCACGAATAATAGGGCAATCTTTATAACCTTTAGATTCGAGAAGCTCAGAAATTTCCATTTCAACGAGGTCTACAAGTTCTTCGTCACCTGCGTTGATCATGTCCATTTTGTTGAGGAAAACTACGATAGAAGGAACTCCAACTTGTCTTGCAAGAAGGACGTGTTCTTTTGTTTGAGGCATAGGACCATCTGTTGCCGCAACAACAAGAATAGCTCCATCCATCTGAGCAGCACCAGTAACCATGTTTTTAACATAGTCAGCGTGCCCTGGGCAGTCCACGTGAGCATAGTGTCTTTTGTCACTTTCGTACTCAACATGGCTTGCGTTAATTGTAATCCCTCTTGCTTTTTCTTCAGGAGAGTTGTCAATCGAAGCGTAATCTCTAAATTTCGCTCCACCTTTCATTGATAAATATTTAGTAATCGCTGCAGTTAAAGTCGTTTTTCCATGATCGACGTGACCAATCGTACCTACGTTAACATGAGGTTTATTCCTTTGGAATGATTCTTTAGCCATGATATTCCTCAAAACATTTTTTACGGTTATTCAAATTTTCTTTCTGCCCAGAATAGGAATTGAACCTACGACCTCTTGCTTACCATGCAAGTGCTCTACCTCTGAGCTATCTGGGCTTGTTTTTTTACATCTTCTAAGCAATTTTTTTGCGAATGCTACAGAGCATATGACTATTTAAAAAAAATTGCAAGGTAATTTACTCGAGAAGCCTTTTTATTTTTGTCTATAAGTGATTCGTGCTTTTGAGAGATCGTATGGAGAAATCTCCACAGTAACCACATCTCCTACAAGAACCCTGATGTTTTTCATTCTCATTTTTCCACACAGATGAGCGTGGACCTTCATTCCATTTTGCAGAGCAACAAGGAATGTCATATTGGGTAAAAGCTCTTCAACAGTCCCATCTAGCTTAATCGTGTCTTCTTTTTTTGTCATAGTCCTAGGCAGTTTATTTAAGCTCGCGTATTATATAGGAAATAAGTTTATCCTTAAAGAACCTTTTCTAAAAAAATGAGTTGCTAGCATGTCAAAGAGTTGTGAAGAAAAACAACAGGAGCTGATAAAAAGATTTTCTTTGCTAAAAGATAAAGAAGCTAAGTACAAGGAAATCATCGAATGCTCCCATTTCTTACCTCCGTTTCCTGAGGAGCAAAAAAAGGATTGTCACTTAGTGAAAGGATGTCAAAGTCTTCTTTATGTAACTGCTGTCATAAGCGAAGGTAAAATCTTTTTTCAGGCTTATAGCGATTCTTTGATCAGCAAGGGCCTTGCCGGGCTCCTTACCTATATATATAGCGGAGAGGATCCGAAAACTCTGCTTCTATGCCCCCCTAAATTTCTTCAAGAAATTGATATTTTTTCTTCCCTCTCAATGAATAGGTCCCAGGGACTTAGGAGTTTAATCGCCCAAATGCAGAAGATCGCAATCTCTTTTATCAACTAATATTTTGATCTTCATTAAAATTTTTACTCTTATTTCTATTTAATAATCGTGCTTTTATAATTTGGTTAGTTCAAAAAAGGAATTTATAATGGCCACTTCTGTCGCTCTTGATGCCTCACAAAGAGTCGTTGATATAGTTGCAGTTTGCAAAGAAAGAACAGCTGCTTTGCACTCTCCTGAAGGAAAAACATACTCTGTATCTCTTTTAAAAAATCCACTTAGCGAAAATAATGCCGCTTTTTACCGTGCAAGGATGTATATCATCGCCCGCTGGATCTATTCAATTGCCCTTGTTATTGTAGGAACAGCAGCGATGGTCGCATCGGCCGTTTTTTCCCCACCAAACATTCCTCTTGTCATAGCAGCCGTTGGTATCGCCACACCACTTTGGTTTAAGCACATTTGGACCAAATATGTTGATAAAGCTCACACCCAGTCTGATATTGCCCTATTTTCTAAAACCATACTTGATGATGCCTATTCTCAGTTAAGACCCCTATCTTATCAAGATCTCGATCGCCACGTAACAGCATTCTTCACGGGCATAGGCGCTGCGGCGCCAGCTACCGCTAAAGAAAGTTTATTTCGTGTTTTAGCTGCTATTCACGGAAATGGTGAAAATGAATCAATCCGAAAAGGACTCACCCTTCTGCTTGCAGAGCTGAGAGTGTATATTCGGGCTGAAAATTTTATGCTTCGAGGATTCCAGGAAAGTGTCAACGGCACGCATCAATATATAAGAGATGGCCGTTTTGTATCTGCTCAGCATATCTCTGAAGGGGGAGAAACTGATCATGATGTGGTTGGCGATCAATGTCAACAACATCCAAAAGAAACTTATAAACTTTGCGCCCTCAAAATTCAAATTGCTAAGCTATGTTTTTCCCTTTTCTATCCTCAACCTACTTTAACAACAAGTTTTGCAAATTTTTTTCCTTACGATATCAATGAAAACCATGAAATCTTTTTTAGGGAAACCAAGAATGGCAGAGAGACCCAAAGAGTTCTTTCCCCACAAGAGGTTGTTACTCTCATAGCCCACCAGCCATCACAAGACCCTAGGGACAGAAAACCGACTCTTCGAGATTTATTTGAAAAACCCTCGATTGATATTCGCGCTTTAATAGAAAAAGATCAAAATTTTATTAAAGGTCTTCCAGACACTCCCCCTGCCCATGGATCAACTGAAGACCAAGCTCCACAACCTGTAGAAGCAATCCTTACAGGAGCTTCTCAGCCCTTCATTCGCTTTTTGGCTACAGTCGCAAGAGCACCTGTAGCTCCTCTCCCTGTAGACGATGCAGCTAGCGCATAAAAGATTCAAGGGATGACAATGGTAGGCAAAGTTTTTTGCCTACCTGTCGTGATCTCTAGTTGATCCCTGAGAAGAGCATCTAGCTCCAACCTTACACCTATTTCCCCTGGAATATAAAGACCTGGTTCAATCGAGAAAAGCATCCCTTTTTGAATGGGGCGTAGATCTTTTGTTTCAAGGCTATCGAGATTGGGGCCTCGTCCATGAAGTTTTTTTTCGATGCTGTGACCCAGTCTATGGAAGATATAAGATCCCATCCCCTCTCTCTCAAAAAATGCCCGAACCACCTCATCAATATGGGCGCCATGCAATACCTGCCCTTTTTTGAGATGCTCTTCAATTGTATCTATAGCTAGCTGCTGACCTGCAAGGGTAAGCTCAAAAAGACGCTCTGCTTTTGGATCTTTTTTAGAGCCTAAGAAGAACATATGAGTCATATCGGCAAAAATCGTTTGCTCTCCCCTTTCTCTTCCCCACATATCGACTAACAGGAGGAGTCCTTTTTCTAGCTTTTTACCTTTTCCTTGAATTTGATAATGAGGGTAGCTGGTATTTTCTCCTACAGCACAAATAGGGAGATCCTCAGATTGAAGATCCAAATCTTTCATTTTAGAAACAATGAAATCCTGCAGATCTTTTTCATAGAGATCCTCTTTTTTTGACTGAGCCGTGATGAAATGAGGTATTTCATCATAGATCGCCTCGAGCTTTTTTGCGGCTTTTTTATGAAGGGCGATTTCGGGCTCAGAGAGGGTCGCAAAAACCTCGCTGATCAACTCTCCCGAGCTATGGATTTTGACACCAAAAGAGCGGATTTTCTCAAAAGTGCCCGCATCGATTTTAGAAATTGTGGGGATTTCCCCCATCGGTGAATAGTCGCAGGCGAGAGTTGAGAGTCCTTTTAGAAGAGCTGATAGGATATTTTCCCACTCTTGAAAGCTTTTATAAACGATTTCCTTGCCAGGAACCTGACTATAAAGATGCTTTTCAATGGCGTGAACCACTTTACTGGGCATTCCTACTTTTGGAATGAAATAAAGAAATTTTCTAGTCTGGTGGATATGTGAAGGGAGATTTAGCAGATCTGTGCAGATCGAGTTTAAGTTGTGAAATCCATATAAAAGCCATCCATCTAAATGATGTTTTTCAAGAGACTTTTGGACAGCGGGGAGGTGTTTTTCAAAGCTCATAAACACTCTAAGTTAGTGGTAAAGAGAATGGACAATCGAAGAGGCTGCAACAACTTTGGTTAAATGGAAAGGGTCTTTGAGCCTCTCTAACAGGAACTCGACAGCCTCTTTTGTTCCAATATGGCCTAATGCTTCTAGCATCATGAGTCTGACATTCCCATCTAGTTTAGGATAGGTTTCGATCAGGATAGGAACCATCGATTCATCTTTGGAAACAAAAGCTAAAGCAAGAGCTGCTTGTACACGAACTTTTGCATCAGGATCTTTCGTGAGTTTTTCTAACGGCTCCATCATGGAGAAATCCCCTTCTTGCAGGAGTATCGCTGAAGATTCAAAGGTGAGGCTCCAGACCTGATGGGAGAGAAACCTTTTGAGATGAGAAAACGCACCACTATGACCTAATATAAAGAGCCTACGTATAAGATCAATGCGAGTGAGCCCGTCAACAAGTTTAGGATGATCTGGAATATGAGGAAGATGACGTACCTGACCTTGGTGGACAAAAGGAAAAAGAGGATGAGTGTACTCATCAATCATAATTTCATCTGAAGAGAAAAGGGCTTTGTCGATCACTTCAGCAGCTTCTTTGAGATACAGACCATGTCCCATCGCTCCAATTGCTAAATTAAGCCTTACAAGGTCATCTTTGTGGGATGAGAGCTCTTTGCTTACAAGTTTAGGGAACATTTTGGTGGCGCGCCCTACCATGGATGCTGCTAAGTGACGCACTTCTGGTCGATAATCAGACAATTTTTCTTGAAAAAGAGGCTCAGCGATCTCTGGAGAATAAGGAGTGAGAGCAAAGGCGGCTGTCAATGAAACAAGGGGATGTCGATCCTTCATCAAACTGATGAGGGACTTCTTTACCTCCTCCGGATAATCAGAGTCGTAGAGAGTAGCAAACGAAATGGTGGCCATGACCCTCACATAGGGGGAAGGATCATCAAATGCTTTCATGCCAGTGGAGAGAATATCTTTTTGGCCGAAGTGCATGGCAAAAGCAAAAGCAAGCTCTCGAAGGGCGCTCCTAGAGCTGCTGAGAAGTTGATCAAATTCTTCTTTTGAAAAGGCTTGATGCATTTCAACTAAGCTTTGAATCGCAACCACTTTTTCTTCTTGTGTTGTCCTGGGATCTTCAAGTAAAGATCTGAGCCAATCTTTGGCTTCAACAATATGAAGTCGCCCCATCGCTGAGATAAGCCCTAGCCTTACAAACCAGTTTTTTTCTCCTTGAATCATCTGTAGAAGTTCATGTTTGATCACATCATCGGGGAACATAACGACCAATCTAAGAGCTTGCGCGCGGATGAGGGCATTACTAGAGCCAAGAGCTTCAAGGAGGGTTTTTACACTTTTGTAATCATGAGCGGATGCGGCTCCCATGAGATGAATCAGCTTCAAGTGTTCAAACCGCTCTTGAGGCTCATCTAAAATACCCCAACATATTGATTCAAGGGTGCTGAGAACTTCATTATTTTTGGTTTCGATATTTTGGTGAAGATTTTGGAAGAGGGCTAATGCCTTATCAATTTCATGATTGGAAGCAAGAGTTTTGATAAGAAGACGTTGAAGAAATAAGGAGTGTGGGTAGGCTTTGACTGCTTCTTGTGCATCGACAAGAGCGCTCATATAGTCTTTAATTCGAATATGAGATTCAATTCGACTGGCGAGCTCTGCTTCTCCAGCTATGGCAGAACTGGTAAGGCACAAAGCCGCTGCTAACAAAGAGGCCCTAATCTTGCACCTCCGAGTAAATGAAAGTGGAAGTGGAAGACTTCTTGTCCAGCATCTGTTCCATTATTCGTTACAAGTCTATACCCTTTTTCTACGCCCATTTCTTTTGCTATTAGTTGGGCTGCTAAAATCATCTCTTGAACAAGATATAAATCATGTTTTGCTATCTCTTGGAGACCACGGATTTCTTTTTTAGGAATAATTAATATGTGAACGGGAGCTTGAGGGTTGATGTCATGAAAAGCGATCACATGATCATTTTCGAACACTTTTTTGCAGGGAATCTCACCTCGAAGAATTTTTCCAAAAACAGTTGTCATAGATCCGATACTCCCTCTAATACCAGTTTTAGAGCTAAAAGAGCGTCTTCTTTAGTCTCCCAAACAGAGATAAATTGTCCTTTATGGCAAAATATAGCTCCCTTGATCCCTGTGACTTTTTGTAGTTCTTCATCAAAGAGCCCTGCCCATTGTTTAGGGAGGGGACGTCTCACTTGCATCCGGTGATCAAGACTTGGAGGGATGCCTCTTAGCTTCCAATGCTCTCTCGATGGCATAATCACAAATTGAGCTGGATGGTGCTCCCCTCCTAAATTAAAGAAGGGTTCTAGCCATGGCATCGCTTCGTCAAAAATAAGAAAAGAGTGATTTTTTTTCATTTCAACTTCCACCACATCCTTGCACTTGCGGATATACTCAAAACGAACAAGGAGTCTTCTCAGATGCTCTAAGACAAAATCAAGCGCTTCAAAAAAGGCTCTTTCTATATGAATGCTATCAGCATGGTAACTAGCTGGCATAAAATTTGCAATGACTGCCGAGAAGGTGCAAAGACCTAGAGGAGGTTCATATTCTCCTATATCGATTTGATCGACTCCATCAATCAAAGCTCTTTTAAGAAAAATAAAGAGTTCCTCATCAATCTTTTTTTCTTCAAAAAGATAGAGAAGGATCATTCCAGCGCTGCTGAGGGGGCCATTATATGAATCTTGATGATGGTCAAATCTCTTCAATGAGGGATCGTAAATCCCTCCTACATCACAAACAAATTCACAGTGAGATAATTCTTTAGGATCACGAGAGCGAACAATTTTGTTTCTATCTACAACATCAAATAGAAGAAGAAGAGCAGAGGCTGTCACTTCGTCAGCATGAAAGCTTCCGTCATGAACTCCTACACTTCTTTGTAATATGATTCCATCCATGAGAAAATGTTAAAAAGTGATAATACCAAGCTGCCAATCATATATAAACGGGGATTTTTTCCCAACATAGTATCTAAATTATGAACAAAAAAAATTCTTTTTTTCATTTTTTAGCCAAGAGCCCGTTTTAAAGCTTAAGCACTATGAGAGCCTTGTTTTATTAAACTAAATATCAGAAGTTTATAGCTAAACATTTTTTCTTAACACAAATTTAATAATAAAAAAAAAAGAGACTTGACACACATCTCTCATCAACAAAATCAACAGTTTCTATTCACTCTTTCCACAAAAAGACCCCCTTAAATTCCACAATCCACCCCAAAAAAGGTGAACTAAAGGCGAACTTGTTTCAAATTTATAAAATATGATAGATGGGATGGAATAAGGTTTTTTTCATGAATAAGTGGTACTTTAAACAACACGATTTGATTTCGCCCGATGGGAAAATTTCTCATATCGTTTACATTAACGATCGTGTGAAAGAAGCTGAAGTGGTGATTGACAATATTGCTCCCAATTTTGTGGGATTTTCTCTGCCCGATCAGGAGCTTCTTTTTAACCTAAAAAGTACACTTGCTCAGCTTGGTCTTGATGCTAAGCGCGAAGAAATTGTTTTATCCAAAAGACTGCGTAGAGCTTTTGTGAAAGTGAAACTCTTTGCTATTGGACCTGTCGGGATTTCAATGCTAGCCCTTTTAAAACCAGGTGATTTTATTGGCAAACTTTTCGCTGCCGATGAGCGGCGAAAAGTACAAAATCCTGATTATCTTCTGAGGATGTTCGGTAGATCTGATCGTGCTGGAAGACCCTTACTCTGTTTTGGGCTAGAACCTGACAGCGAACATCTTCATCTTGAAAAGAAAGAAGGGAGAACGATCGCTTTAATTCCCCTAAGGAACGGGGTTTTTAACTATGGTCTTGATATTTCTTATT
>CAYSAJ010000034.1:0-12822 GCA_964429005.1 uncultured bacterium
CCTTCTCAACATAGTCTAAGGGATCTAGTCTACCAAAAAATTCAAGAAATTCCAGCTCATACGATGGCAAATTCTCAGCAAATTTTCCAAGTCCTTATTCAAAGCGTTCAAAACTGCCAGGAGTATTGTCAATTAGCGATTCATGAACTTGAAATCCTTTTTGGAAAAAGCCCTGAAGATCTTTTAGAAATTGAGCAGATTGTGCCTGATATTGAAAAAGAACTTTTTTACCAGAGTGTCCTAGTACCAATGTGGGAGATTTGGAAATATCCTCATTTAAAAAGTTCTCCTTATCATCAAATTACGAAAGTGATCTTGTTTTTAGACGTGCTTGATCGCTATAGACAAATACTCATATACTAAGCTGAGGAATTGATGCAAAAAACCTATGAATGGAAAAATGAAAAGCTTCTCATCGCAGCACCTGAGTTTTCCTTTTTTTTGGAAGCTCCTTTTACCCCTTATTTAATTCCCCTAGACTACGCTGGATGCCAATTACAAAATGATCATGAAGGGAATCTCCATAGAGTTTCTTGCCATAAAGATGGGGTCTTTCATGGTGAAGTAAAAACCTTTTTTCCTTCAGGAAAACTCTCATCACACTGCTTCTATGAAGAGGGAATTTTACACGGCCCCTCCTTATTTTATAGTGAAACAGGGCAAATTCTTTCTGATTCGTGCTACCTGTATGGAAAAAAACAAGGAAGAGCCATCAAATACTACATCAGCGGAGCCTTGTACTCAGTGGAATTTTTTATAGAGGGCCAGCCTGAGGGTAAACAAATGTTCTACTACGAAGATGGGACAGTTAAGACTGAAATCAATTATATAAAAGGCTACTTAGAAGGAACCTCTTGTCTTTACTGGGAAAACCGTAACTTAAAGCGAAGAGTAGAATTCCATAGAGGTCTTAAACATGGAGAAGAAGAAATCTGGGATAGAAATGGAAAACTCGTAGAAAAATCGATCTACAGTCATGGAAAGATGGTAGAGAAGCCATGTTAAAAGCATTCTCTTCATCGATCTGGGAGATTTTGTCTGAAAAAAACCCCTCTCTTCATTTTTATTATACTTTTTGTGATCTAGAGATGCCCTACGACGAAGAAAAGGTAACACTCGTTGATAGTTGTGATCTTCAAGTGGTCTATTTTATAGGCGCTGAGACATTTCAAAACGCTAGCTTTTATTTAGTAAAAGAGAACCCTCCTTATTGCATCTTAATCGATGAAAATCCTTCAAAAGTTCATTTTTTTTTGTCTAAAAAGGAATCTGATTCAATCATAGGACATAAAAATGTTTGTTTGATGAGCTCTCCACATGGAGAAAGCCTTGAGAACCTATTACAAGCAGTCGCAGAGAAGTTCCCTTTGCCTTCTTTTTACTTTTATCAAGCAAGTTCCTATCAAAACATGAAAGTAGAGGACATTCTTGCTAAATTTATTACTGTAAATAATAGCATTGTGTCAGAAGCTTTTTTCTTACCTGCGATTACCCAAAATTTAGTTCATCATCTTTCGAAAATCCATAAAACGCCCTCTTTATATCATTTACAAAATGCCTTTAATGGAGCCCAGGTAATTATTTGTGGCGCTGGCCCTTCTTTAGTACAAGCTATCCCATTTTTGCGGCAAGCCCAGGAAAGAGCTCTGATTATCGCAGGTGGCTCAGCTATCAGCATATTGAACCACCATGGAATTTTTCCCCATTTTCAATGTGTTACAGACCCTTCAGAAAAGGAATACAAAATTATTAAAGGAGCCTACTCCTTTGAAGTTCCTAATTTTTTAGAAGCAAGAGCTAGATATGACATCGATACAACCTACAACGGTAAAGAAATTATTGCTAATCACTCCTATCACCCTCTTTTTCAAAATTGGATTCAAGATTTAACGGGTATTAAACCTTCCTTTGAGGAGGGTATGACTACTCAAGGGGGCCTGAGTGTAACTACTTTTGCGATCGATATCGCTCTTTGGATTGGAGCTAAGTCTATTTATTTTGTTGGAGTTGACTTAGCCTATCATGAAGAAAAAAAATATGCAGAAGGAGCAACTTTATTCGAAACGCAAACGAATACAACTAATGGAGAGATTCGTAAAACTTCAGATGATCTTTTATTCATGAAAAGTCATTTTGGGCATGATGTTTATACACAATCTAGGTGGAAAATCGAATCGGATGAGATTTCAGAAAAAGCAATGCTTAATCCTCAAACTCACTTTTTTACGCTATCAAAAGAAGGGCTTGGATTTGCAGAGGTTCCCTATTTATCACTAGATGAAGCCCTAGTTAGAATGAACACTCAAAGAGACATTTCGGGAATGATCCATCAAGTGCTATCCATTGCTCCCAAAGCCACAAATGTCAATCTAAAGGAATCTTTTAGAGAACTTGCAAAGAGTTTAAAAAGGATCGCTGAATATCTAGAGGAGCCTTTTTCTGAAAATGTTTTTGACTATTTTGTAGAAAATGAAATCGCCTTTGAAATCCTTCTGAAGAGTGCTTTAAAAGATGTAAAAACGCTCGAACACCTTGAAAAAGGAATTTCCAAGAAACAATGGATGGTTCACACTGTGACTCATCTGCTCATAGCTTTCGGGCAAGAGGGACTATTATGACCATCATATGGAAGAATTACTTATCTGGTGTAGATGTTACGATTCATGCCCTCTTAACGGAAGATAAAAATTACATTTTTATGATGACATGGGATCGCAAAGCCATTTGTTTTGATCCTCTTTTCTCAGAAAATGTTTTCAATTTTTTGGAGCAGCACAACATAGAGCTTGCTGCTATTTTTATCACACATGACCATAAAAAACATAAGGGAGCTTTACACGAGATATTAAAAAAACATGATGTGAATGTACTAGGTCCTGACGGCGCGCTAAACGTGAAGCAAAATGTCATGAGCGAAGATGAACTTATTTTTGGTCCTTTCCTCATAAAAGTACTCTCTCTTCCAGGAGTCTCCCCATCCCATGTAGGCTATTATTTTTCTGAGAAACATCTGCTCTTTTCTGGTGATGCAATTTCAGCAGGGGGATGTGGAAAAGTAGGAGAGGGTAGCGTAGAGCAGCTTTATAACTCTCTTAAATTGATATGCCATTTGCCTCAAGATACTGAGCTATTTTTTATTCATGAATCCACCTTAAGAAATCTTCAATTTGCCTGCTCTTTAGATCCACAAAATCCGAAAATCCCTGAAAGAATCGAAAAAGAGACTTTCAAACAATCTCAAGGGATACCCACAGTTCCTTGTAAACTCTCAGAAGAGACCTTAATTAATCCTTTTTTACGATGTAAAAATCTGAATATTCGTGAGAATTTACATATCCATGAGGCTACGGAGCTTGATGTTTTCGAGCGGATCTATAGGATGAGAGAAGAATATGAGCATCCCAAACAGATTTAGTGTATCTCTCCCGATCCCGTGCTTTTTCCTATTCATTCTGATGGGATGCTCCGGCATGCAAAAATCTGAAATGGAACGGATCAAAAGAAACAATGAGATTGAAGAATTTATCTACCGCAGAGAATCGGATCATTTCATTCCTCCTTTTTCTTTGATACCTGTCAAACGTGAAAAGTACCCTTGGGAAGAAGAATATGTAGGAAATATCCCTCGTATTACAAAAGAATATTTCCGCTGCAGAGGTAAGGCCACTCACCCTACCATATCAAGGGCCTCTAAAGAGGGTAGTGAGACTTACCATAGAGATTGTGGCGGAATAGAAAGCCACAGTTTGCCCATGAGAAATAATCAGGAATTCGTGTATCCAGTTTTTATTAATCTTTTGAATTACATCCAGAAGATTACAGAAAGAAAAGTCATCATTACATGTGCTCATCGCTGCCCTAAACATAACCTTTATGTAGACCCTTATGATGTTCATCAAAGATCGAAGCATCAAGTGGGAGCCGAAGTCGACTTCTATGTGGAGGGTTGGGAGCAAACTCCAGAAAAAGTTTTTGACGTGATCAAAAAGTTTTATTTGGAATTTCCTCCATATCAAGGAAGCTCTGAATGGAAAAAATTTGTATATAGCGCAGAAAAAGAGCAGCTATCAAACAAGGAAATTGCAGTAAAGATTTCGAGAGAAAATCAAAATCGAGATTTAGATAATGACCACCCCTATCCATATCTGACCATAGAGCTTAAGTATGATATTGAGCTTGGAAGGGCTGTTCAATATCAATGGCAAGAAGCACTCAATAGCTACGTTCGTTGGTAAGAGATCACTTCATAAAAAGAAGAAAACCGCTGGGTTGTAGCCCGAATTTCAGACAACCCTTCATGAGTTAGAGAAGAAACAAGGACAGGAAATATCCTCGTTTGCTCTAAAGCCTTGAGCCCTTTTACTGTATCTTCAAAACCGATCGGACATTTAGCTTTAGCCCCATATTTTTCAAGACCCATTAAATATCCATCGGGATGAGGTTTGGGCTCTCGATAGTCACTTCTCCCTATCCAATAAGAAATTTCTTCAAGCTTTGGAAGACGTTTTTTGATGATATCTAAATGTCGATTGGGAGAATTCGTAACAACGCAAGAAGGAATTTTTCTTTGTGTGGCATAATTTATAACTTCCTCAGCGCCGGGCATGAGCATCACACCATTTGAATCAATCAATGATTCATAAATTTGAATTTTCTTTTGACGGATCATTTCCCAACGACTCTCTTGCTCTTTCAAAGAAGGCAGGTAGGAATATACGGCATCACGCAAAGCTTCTGTAGAATGGTGGCCATAAATACAATAAGTCGCAAAATCCCAGTCTAAATTGCATCCATATTGTTTGCAGACTTGTTGGTATGCACGCCAGTGCATTTCCTCAGTATTCACTAAAAGACCATCAAAATCAAAAAAGAAAAAATCAAAAGTGTCCAGCCAACTCATGGTCTTTACATCTCCGTGTAGAAGTAGAAAGTATAATCCAATACAATTATTTTTTGCTTAATAAAAGACCTTTTATTAGGGTGAGAAAAAATACCTTTTGAAAGGGCCAATTATGAAGTTAGCCGTCATTATCAATTACTTTGTCTCTATTTTTATGCTTTGCAGCCCCCTAACGGCAATTCCTGTTTTTTTGGACCTGACGCAAGGAAGAGAGCAAAAAAGACGTAGTATTACGGGCATGAAATCGGGTTTTTATGTGGCTCTTATTTTAATCATCATCACTTGGAGTGGGGAGAGTATTCTCGACTTTTTAGGGATCCGTCTCCAAGCTTTCCAGTGCGCTGGAGGTATCGTTGTCTTTTTACTCGCCCTTTCCATGCTAAATGCGCAAAGTAGCCAAATTCGGCAAACTGATGAAGAAATCAAGACTAAATCAGGAATCGCCATCGTTCCTCTAGCGATGCCCATTATGGCAGGACCTGGAGCCATGAGCGCTGTCATCGTAACAGCGAGTACCTACAGCTCTTTATCAGATCGACTGATTCTAACCGCCTGCGCGGCAGGAATCGGTGCTGTCGTTTCCCTTCTTTTCTATTTTGCTGTCCAAATAGAGAAGTATCTAGGAAATACAGGGCTGAATATCTTAACCAGGGTAGGGGGACTGATTCTAGCCGCCCTCTCTATAGAGATTTTCGCCCAAGGGGTCCAAGGACTCTTTTTTACCCAGTAATACACCTAAACCTTTTTGGAAATTGCCAAATCCTATAAACTAGTGCTCTCTTCTATAGAGCCGAAGTGGTGGAATGGTAGACGCGGTAGACTCAAAATCTACTCTTTTCAGGAAGGTGCAGGTTCAAGTCCTGTCTTCGGCAATTTTCAATATGCAAAATGAAGATTATTTTGTTTTATCCAAGCCAAAGGTAATTTGAAAGCAGATGTCTTCATCCGTAATCAGATCAAACTTTAGGGCATCTTTTGGGCAAACCCATGTAAACCCCTTATGTTCATTAAAGTTAATCTTAATACAACCTGGGTTTTGAATAGGCTCTTTATAGTCCACCATGTAATATTCAAAATCAAAATTGGGTACTTTGATATACAATTTGCCAATATAGTGCATTTTTAGGGGATCTAGCTCCAAACCTGTCTCTTCGAAAACTTCTCTAATAATCGCTTCTATCAGATCTTCATTGGAATGGAGTTTCCCTCCAGGAATTCCCCAATGGTTTCCTTCTGCTTTACCATCTTGTCGATGAAGAAGAAGAATTTTATCTTTATAGTGAAGATAACAACATCCGACAATGGCTGCTTTGGGATTAAAATTTTCAGGTTTTTCTAAAAAGACGACAGCTTGCAGAGAATTTGTAATTAAATTGATAACAATTAAAGGAATAAAAAACAGGTGCTTCATAAAAAAATGATCGGATTAATTCTGTAAATACTAGCTGATTTCAATTTCTTTAAAAAGGCATCTTTAATTTTTTAGATTTAAAAACTATAGTTTTTTCTAAAACGAGAGATGGCCATGAAAAAAACTCTTCAAAATAAAATAGCCTTGATTACCGGTGGATCTAGAGGGATAGGTGCTGCCATTGCAAAGCGTCTAGCGCAGGAAGGAGCTGGAGTGGCAATAAGCTATTCCTCCTCGCCTGAAAAAGCTGATGAGCTGGTTAAAGAAATAGAAAACATGGGTCGTAAAGCTTTTGCTTTCAAAGCAGATCATGCTCACAGTCATGAAATAGAGAGCCTGATCAAAGAAGTCGTAAAAGTCTTTGGCCAGATCGATATTTTAGTCCACAACGCAGGGATCTTTGTTGGCAGAAAAATTGATGATCCCGATTGGAATGCAACAGATATGAGCCGCCAAATGATGGTTAATCTTACCAGCATCGTATATGCAACAAGAGCTGCGATCCCTCATATTCCAAATGGAGGGAAGATTATTTTGATTGGTTCTATCAATGGTGAAAAATCTGCCTTTCAAGGATGTGCAGATTATAGCGCCACAAAAGCGGCTATGGTAGGGTATAAAAATGGGTGGGCACGAGATCTAGGCCCAAAAAACATCACTGTGAATCTTATTCAACCAGGTCCTATTGATACAGATATGAACCCAGCTGATAGCGATTTTGCGAAAGAAGTTGTAAAAGATGTCCCTTTAGGCCGCTATGGAAAATCTGACGAGATCGCAGGAGCCGTCGCTTTTTTGGCAGGTCCTGATGCTTCTTATATTAGCGGCGCAACACTGACAGTTGATGGGGGATATTTAACCTGATGACGAATCCGTTTTTAGAAGATGGGATCTATGCCGCTACATTAACGCCTCTTCATGATGATTTAAGTTGCAACGCTGAGCTTCTTGTTCATCACTGCCAAGATTTGATTCAAAGAAGATGCAAAGGTGTTGTGCTATTTGGCACAACAAGTGAAGGATCTTCTTTCTCTTTAGATGAGAAAAAAGATGTGATCAATAAATGTTTTGAGTTAGGGCTTAATTTTCAACAAGTGATCATCGGAAATGCTAGCTCTTCAATACAAGATACAGTTGATTTATGTCGGCTAGGGATCGAGAAGGAATGCTTGGCTTTTCTCATCTCCCCTCCTTGTTTTTATACAAATGTAAGGGAAGAAGGCGTGATCGCTTACTACCGTGAAATCATCAATAGAGTGAACAATCCTCGTCTGCAAATTTTGCTCTATCATATCCCACAATATACAGGTGTGGCTTTGACTCTGCCTATCGTTCAGAAACTTCGAGAAGAGTTTTCAGATACAATCATTGGCATTAAAGAAAGTGAAGGAAATTTTGAGTTCACGAAAGAACTTCTTAAAAACTGTCTCGGTTTCAAAATCTTTGTAGGGAATGAAAAACATATTGCTGATGCTGTAAATCTCGGCGCTGCAGGTTCGATATGTGGTATTTGTAATCTCTACCCTGAATTTATTTCGTCTTTATACGAAAGAGGGAAAAATCAATATGCATCTCCTTCCCTTCTAGAAGAACTGTATGCAGTAATCAAAGCTTTTCCGTTTATTGCAGTTGCAAAAGCCCTAATGGAAGAAAAGCAACGAAGAGGATGGAACAGAGTGCGGCCTCCACTCGTAACCCTCACGACGGATGAAATAAAGTCGTTGATACTTAAAATAAAGCCTGTGGAAGAGAGTCTTGAGTCCCATATTTAAGAAAATGCTTTTTTGAGGTAAGATCTTTTTTTTGCCGGGGTGGCGGAATTGGTAGACGCGGCAGCCTCAGGAGCTGTTCTGAGTTTTTCAGATGCTGGTTCGAGCCCAGTCTTCGGCAACTACTTAAAGGGAACTAGAGAGGAGAGCAAACTTTGTATCCTTGCGATCCTTTTCTCGTCAGAAGGGTGGCTACAAAAAATCTCAGGTATTGGTCTTTCTTCTCCGAGGCCAGCAACTACTGCATTAGCCAGTCTTGTATACTCTACCTGTTGTCTGCCAAAACCTAACTTTATAGCGTAACTATCCGCTTCGTATTCACGACATCTACTTTCTGCCAAACGTAAGAGCTCGTAAGTCAGCGGAGTGATCCTTCTTCTTACAAGGAGTTTATCAAGACGAGATACTAATCGTTCATTCGTAGTGATATCATCATTTACTAAATGGCCCAGTTCATGAGCAAAAGCACCTATTAAAGCAGAGAATGGGAACTTTAGTATGTGTTGACTTACAAGAATAGTGACTTTACGAGAAATGATTTTCATAGGCTTTGCCATAGTGAGGAAAGGAATCACCATTTTTTCTGTCGTAGCTATTTGAACAGCTACATATGGCAATTCTCTCGTGACGATTTTTATATCAATCGGATAGGAAATTCCAGCTAACCCCTTAAGACTTTCAAGAATTATCTGAGCGGCATCTAACCATACAATTTTTTTGCTAAGTAGTCTTTCAGCCTCGGGGGATAATATAATACTGCGACCCTTTCCAACGGCCTCTACACATGCCCCTGCGTACTCAAAAATTTCATCTAAAAGAGCTGCTGTTGAAGGTGCCCCTGAGGTAGAAGAGCTTAATGCTGCCATAATTTGTTCTTTTTTATGAAAATTATAAATAAATACTAATTAGGAAACAATTCTTGAGGATTGAAAAAAGAAGTATAGGGTTGTGATACGATTTTTTTGATCAGCTCTATTTTCCCCTCATACCCCTGAAAGTGGAGGATATTGATAGGTTCCTCTGCATATTTAAAATGCATGTTATCAGCTTTAGAAAGCTCTATAACAGCGCCCGGATCCTCAGATAAAAGGCTAGAAATCACATCTTGATCTCCCATAAAAAGAGCATTCTCATGGATGGTTTTTTCAGCCCATTTTAGGATTAAAGGAGAATGGAAAGGAAAACCGAGGACTCCTGAGTTGTAAATGACATTTTTGCCACTAAGGCCATCGAATTGATCTCTTGCCATTCCAATTTTTTGCGAAGATTCTACCAAAGAAAAAATGTGGTTTAATGAAGATCGAACTTCACAGTCTAAATCAATCCAAAGTGTTGTTTCAAAAGGAGAGTGCAATAATCCAACAGGTTTTTTAAACCACTCTGATCTTGCAGAAAGAGGATCTCCCGCGATCAACTTTTTCCAATCATTGATTAAATCAGGATTGATCTCACCTTCTTTTTTTACGAAGTCGCTTTCAATAAATGGAGAAAGAAGACCACGTTCACTGCACCATTTTTTTCCTTTATCAGAGAGTCCAAAATCGAGAAATAAAACAGGGTAAGAATTATACTGCTGATAATTCCACCACCACCATGGAAGCATGAATTCTAAATTCGCAGATATCCCTGTAATCACACCATATTGAAACTGAGGTGTATCATGAACAAAATGTGGGGCCATAGAAAGTCACATGAATAAAAATGTGATGGTAGAAACTGCTATCAATAGAAGCAAGATAAAATCCCTTTTTATGAAGTTACAGCAAACCAGACAGCAATTATACTTATATGCTTTCACAATGAGAACACAATGATTTTGTACATCTATAGCAAGTGCTCTACCTGCCAAAAAGCCCTAGATTGGATCAAAGATAGGAGCGTAGCAGTTGAAGTTAAAGAGATCACATTAACACCCCCCACTAAAGAAGAGTTGGAGAATATGCTCACTTTTATGGAGGGCAATCTTAAAAAACTGTTCAATACTTCAGGGTTGCTTTACAAGGAATTGAAACTTTCTGAGCGCTTACCTGCCATGAGTCAAGACGAAGCAATCTCCCTACTGTCTCAGAATGGGATGCTTGTTAAACGTCCTTTTCTCATTGGAAAAAAGGGTGGAGCTCTCGGATTTAAAGAAGAAAATTGGGATCAATTCATTCAATCATCCAGATTGAGCTAAAGATTCGTTCGTTGTATTCTCATTATTTTTGGAGAATACTATGAAATTACGATCGATTCTAACCCTTTGTTCATTTTTATCTTTGACGCTTTGTGCTGATGAAGGGATGTGGACCTTTGATAAGTTGCCTAAAGATTCGATCTATCAAAATTATGGTGTTCGTCTTACTGAGTCATGGATCCGTCACGTGAGACTCTCTTCCTTGAGAGTAAGCCTTGGAGGATCTGCTTCTTTTGTTTCCTCGCAAGGTCTTGTCATGACTAATCATCATGTGGGCGCTAAAGCGATCTACAACTTATCTTCAGATCAAAAAAACTATATGAAGGATGGGTTTTATGCTGCTTCATTTGATGAAGAACTCTCTTGCCCCAACATGCACGTTGATCAACTTATTGAAATTCGTGATGTGACAGAGGAAGTGAATCAAGTATTATCTCCTTCCATGACTTTCCCAGAGAAAGAAGAAGCAAGAAAAAAGGTCTTAGCTAAGCTTAAGGAGCAGTTAACCAAGGAAAGTGGACTCAAAGTGGAGGATGTAGTCCTCTTCCAGGGAGCTAAATATCATCTATATCTCTACAAAAGATTCACTGACATTCGTCTAGTCATGGCTCCAGAAAAAGCGATCGCCTTTTTTGGAGGGGATATTGAGAATTTTGAATATCCACGCTACGATCTCGATGTCTGCTTTTTCCGTGTCTATGAAAATGGGAAACCTCTTTCTACGAAAGATTTCCTGTCTTGGAGCCCAGTTGGACCGATCATCGGGGAACCTCTCTTCGTTGTAGGGAATCCGGGAAGCACAAAAAGGCTATATACTGCATCACATTATCGTTTTCTGCGAGATACTTCCTTGCCGTTACTTCTTGATTTTCTTCAGAAAAAAATCACCCTTTTAGAAGAGTTTTCAAAAGGGAATGATGAAAAAGAGAGACAAGCTCTGCAGTATTTATTTTCTCTGAGAAACTCTCAAAAAGCCCTATCTCAGCAGCAACAAGCTCTTGAATCTCTTCCTATTATCGATGATAAAGCAGCCAAAGAAGAAGATCTTATGAAGGCACTTTCTCTTAAAGAAAAAGAGCCTTGGAATGATCTTGATCAAGCTTTGCAACAACTTAAAACGTACTACTCTTCTTATTTTTATCTCGAGCGTTACGGATTCATATTTTGCAAAGAGTATGTCTACGCAAGAAATCTTGTTCGATATGCACAGGAGATCCAAAAACCGAATAATGAACGCTTAAAAGAGTATCAAACGAGTGAAATTCCTTCGTTTGAAAGACAACTATTCTCCAAAGAACCTCTTTATACCGATTTAGAAGCACTGATGCTAGCAGAAGCTCTTCAAGATCTCTCTTCTGAGCTCGGTCAAAATAACCCGGTAGTTATTTCGATATTGGATGGAATAACTCCTGAGCAAAAAGCGCAGGAAATCATCAAAACTACCCAAATGGGCTCTCTAGATTTTCGAAAAGAGCTTTTTGAAAATCCTTCTCTTATTGAGAAAAGTCATGATCCTATGATCCTTCTTGTCAAAAAAATCGATCCACTTTCAAGACAAATGAGGGGACAATATGAAGATGAGTTTGATAGCGTACAAAAATCTTCTTATGCTTCTATTATAGGGCTCTACTTTAATCGTTATGGGGACACTTTATATCCCGATGCAACATTCACACCTCGCCTTTCAATCGGGGTCATGAAAGGGTATTTCGATGAAGGTGTTTTTGTTGATCCTATGACTTACTATAGCGGCCTATTCTTCGAGAATAAGAAGCATGAAAATAAACCACCCTATGATCTTCCTGAAAGATGGCTTACATTAGCCCCGACTCTTAATCAATCTACCCCATTAAATTTTGTATCTACGAATGATATCATAGGTGGAAATTCAGGAAGCCCTGTCATTAATCAAAAAGGGGAAGTAGTTGGACTTATTTTTGATGGCAATAAGAATTCTCAAGTGTGGGATTTAGAGTATAGTGATATAAAAGCTCGAGCTGTGAGTGTCCACACTACAGGGATTATGTATGCACTAGAAAAGGTTTATGAAGCAACTCGTCTGGTTGAAGAAATCCGATCTTCTACAAAGTAGACTATAAAAAACGTGTTTGTAGACCCAATCCACGACGAATCACCTCGGCAGTGAGCTGAACAGTAAAAAGAGCTATCCCTCCTATAAGAGCTACGGTTGCTGTTGGTGTGAATGTGATGATGTTATAGGCGAGCATGTTCACTCCAAAATAGATCGTGGAGAGAGAAAGGGCAACGGCTTTGATAGCGTGCAAACAAAGCCTTGTTGCACATATAGCAACAGCCTCTGCTGATTTAGAAAAAGTTGCATCTCTGGTGCAATGAATAATCGTCCTTGCTGCTAACCTTTGATCCAGAGCATCAAAAAAGGTTCCTATGGCGTTGTAAATTTTTCCAGTCCCCGGCCTAAATAATCCTATGATGGCAAGAGCTAGAAAGGGGGAGCGTATTAACGTATATCCAAGTAAGTAGCCAATCAGGGCAAGATCTTTACATGGGAAGCAACAAAGATCTAGCAGCGATCACATGCTTGATA
>CAYSAJ010000034.1:12832-15740 GCA_964429005.1 uncultured bacterium
TCCTCTTAGCACTCTCAAAAGAACGCCTGCAAATTTACCAAACTCCTCCTCGGGGGTGTCAAAGTGATATGTCTCGAATCTCTCCATAGCGATCAGAGGCGGTACATCGATGGAGGAGAATAGTCCCGCAATAGGTGATGAAAAAGCTGCAATCGTAGGAGTTAGAAAGAGGTAAATAAAGGAAAGGATTAAGGCTTGAAGGGGTAGGCGCAGAGCTACATGAAGTTCTCTGATTTCATCGAATTTCGTGCCGATATAGTCACTTGTTTTTCTAATAAGATCCGCATATGAGTGGGATAAGTTAGAGATCCATTTTTTAGGTAAAGCTTCCAAACTTTGTATGTATTCAACTCGTCTATATTGCATTTTTATTGCGGAAGCTTCTCGCAAATCAAACGTAAAAGTTTGAAGAGCATCATTAAAAATTGAGCGGAAAACGATCGACTTAGTCTCAAGATTTACTCCAATATTCATCAAATGATAACGCTTCTTGCCAAGGAGAGGAAGATCATACCTAAAAACAACCTCTCCAGTGAACATGTCTACGACAGCTACACGGTTTTCAATGTGCAGAATCATATGATTGCTATGGATGTTATGCGTCTCACTACTCAAACAAGATGCAAAATCTTTAAAAGTCTTTAAGTCAAATCGAACGAAATTTTCCGTAGCTACGTTGTAAATCAAACCATTAGAAAATAGTACCCAATCTTTTGTCGCCGAGAAGATGCGTAAAGAACCTCTACTAGGATCATGTATGGACAGAGCAAAAGGAATAACTGCAGTCACATTTTCATGATCTGGTCGTTTTAATACTAAATAAAATCTTCCCTGCCGTTGGTAAAGGTGATACTGCGCATCATCATCGATATTTTTACATTCCAAAAGCATGTCATCGGTATCAGTTATTCTTTTTCGTGAACTTTGGACGAAGTGTCCGCTAGCATTTTCCTCTGAGATCCTTAAAAAATATGGCCATTCATAACTGTAGTGGGTGATTGTGAATGAAGGGCCTTGTTTTAGTCTCATCGTCAACATGATTGTGGGTAAAACCGTTCCATTAGAGGGAGGTTGGCAGTGAACGTCCATAACTGTTAGATCAGCTGTTGACGGAAAACGGAGTGTATTGCTGTGGATTAAAGCAGCATTCTCACCTATTCTAAGTCTTTCAGAAGGGTTGTCTATAAATCGATAAACGGTTGTCCTTGGAAAACGTTGCCCTTCTACTTGAGTTGTTGTGATAAAGATCCATTCAGAATGATTATCTTTATTTTTAAAGAAATAGATTTTGGGGGGAGGTTGATTAGTATGTATTTGATTAAAGTACTTAACTTGAATTTGACCTGTTAGAGGATCAATTATATAATATTTTCGGAGGCTGCCAACAGGAATAGAGGGATCTTCAACTTCAAATATAGAGGGGAAGTCTACATCACTTTCAGGAGGAGAGATGACTCGAATAGGCTTGAGTCTTTCAGGACGAGGTTGATCACCTGTGGGAAAACTAAGTAAATTTCGAGGTGCAGAGGTTTCTAAATTGAAAAGGATACTTCGAGACGGCTTGGTGGAAGTAAGGTGGGGTGTCCTAAAGTGAGCTCTTGCCCAAAGATGGCCCGTTTTTTCATGATCTGATGCAGAAGGGGGCATAAGGGCGGTACGTCTTGTAAGAGGATTTAGTTGGGCGGTCCCTCTATTTGCACGAGCTAGTCTGGAGGTGTCAGCAGGAGATAGAAAACCTGAAATATGCCTATGGATATCATCTATGGATAACGTTGAAGCAAGAGTTCGGGGCCTTGTTGAACAAAGTCGGTCTTCTAAAGGGGTTGGAGGTGAAGGATTTGTGGGTAATGCCACGCTCATTAGAAATACCAATTATTCTGAGCAGGAGCATAACATAGTTTATTTTAATTTAAATTATAAAATAAACTTTATTAACAATTAGTTAATTTTATAAATAAATTATTATTTTAAATTTTAATTTACAAGACAAAAGCCTAGTTTTTCTCTTGCCTCTTCATGTAAAAAAGAAGAGAGTTTTAATCGATTAGGTTTTTCCTGTCAAAAAAAGCTCAGCGAATCCTACAATTTAGGGCCACAAAAGGAATTATCATGAATGACTTCCAGTCCGTTACCTTAACGACAATCTTGAGAGGTCCCTTTCCCTATCAAGAAATTTCCTATGAAACGTTTCCTTCTATTTTTGGAGTTTGCCTTGTAGCAACTTGTGAAGACAAAATTTGCTATATGGGTTTCTCTGAGGACTCATCCCTGTTAATCAAAGATTTAAAAGGTCGATTTCCTGATGTGATCTTTCACGAAAAAAAGCCTTCTCTTTTTACATCAGAGTTAAAGTACAGAGGAACTGAAGGTCTTCATCTACTTGTGCAAGGAACCCCGTTCCAAATTCAGGTATGGAAAATTCTGATGGAAATTGAAAGAGGAAAAGTCACCAGTTATCAACATATTGCAGAGAAACTAGGTGATATAAAAAAAGTGAGGGCTGTTGCTAACGCGATTGGAGATAACCCGATTTCTCTATTCATTCCATGCCACCGCGTTGTTCATAAAAGGGGAACACTAGGGGGATATTATTGGGGATTGGACATAAAGAAGAAAATGCTCAATTGGGAAAAACCAAATTAAATATTTATTATAACATATTTATTTGTTTATTTTATTTGTTGTTTTAAAAGTGATATAGTTTTGTTGGTTTATAAATATAGGTTTTCTATGTCACAAATAAATCCTTTATTACCTGTTAATTCTTCCTTAAGTCGCTCCTCTTATCAGTCAACCGCTACTAAACCCTCTTCTCAAATAAAGACTTTTAACCCTGTTCCTTCAAAGAGTGCCTATCGTAAGTTTCTAGCAGAAGCTACTTTCTCCCGTCCTCTTTCTTTGCCAAAAG
>CAYSAJ010000035.1:0-14249 GCA_964429005.1 uncultured bacterium
TGTCGATTTCTCCTCCTATTTCAATAATTTGTAACTCGCTGCTATTCAACGCATTTTACGGTTTTTCCACCGGCGCCATTTTTTCATGGCGATAGGTCGCCGTAAAATGCGGTTATTAAATTCAAACTGCAATAGCAGAGGAGTGAGAAATGAAAAACGATAGATCAAAAAATATAGACGAAGTGGCTCCAGAGCCAAAACAGACACGGTTCATCCCTGTGTCGAAATGGAATGAGTTTCATGAATGGCCACCAGTCGGTGGAATGCGCCACTTGATCTTCTTTCGAAATGAAAATGGGTTTGCCAAGGTCTTAAAGCGCCCTAATCGCACCTGGCTCATTGATGAGAAGGCTTTTTTCAAGTGGGTGTCGGAGAAAAAATACAGACCCCGCAAAAAGGAGACCGAAGTCCAGGAAAACGCTAAAATCGCAGTACAGCCATGATAACTTCCGAAGGATTCGTAAAACTTTATCGAGAGGGACTTGCACTTTTAGAACTCAGCCTTCCAGCTTTCGCGTTGTTGACGCAGATTGCTTTGCGTGCAAACCGGATGGATCCCGCTTATTCCATCTATCAACTTAAGGCTAATGAAGCACTCGTTGGCGATCATAAAAAGATTGGTTTGTCCAGGCAGCAATATCGTGATGCGGTACTGAGGCTTGAAGCACACGGTCTTGTGACTTTCCGAAAAACCAATCAAGGGACTATTGCGGTTCTCACCAACACAGCCATTTTTGACATCAATGCTGAGTCCGATGAAAGGCAAATAAAGGCGTGCACAGCCTTGGAAAAAGAACCAAGTTACAGCCATGCGAAAACCATTCAGCAACCATTAGAGAACCAAAAAGAAACCACATTGGAACCATCAAAAGAACCATTAGATTTGTCAATGAAAAATCGAGAAAATGAACCACCCAAAGAACCAGTTAACAACCACCAAAGAACCATAAAAGAACCGGATAGAAACCAATCGGGAACCAATCTAGAACCACTAACAAAGAAAGAAGAAAAAGAAGAAGAAAAAACAGCCGCAGCAGCTCCGATTTTTTACAAGTGCTTAGAAGGACTGGGTCTTAGTGATCAAGAGAAAAGATCCATGATGTACTATAGCGAGCAGCGTGTGGCTCATGCAGTGGAATTCCTGAAAAGAAAACAAAATGTCGACAGTCCTATTGGGCTATTGGTTTGGGTTTGCCAGCAGCCTATTCTACCCGAGTTCCCTCGAGAAAAAAGAAAAAATATGACTCCTCAGCAAAAGATTGCTTGGGAATTCAATCAATTTCTCAGCAGCAATGGGTATGCAGACATTGCAAGAGAGAATGAAGAAACGATTCCTAATGACAGGATGCGGATTATAGAGCGAGGACAACCTATACAGATCTCTTTGAATCAGTCGATTATGACTATTCAGGAAGATTTCCGAAAATCCAAGGACGAGATTTTGAAGAAGGGGAGGGAGGCTTTGGGGAGGGTTTTGCGGAGTTAATAAAAAAGGGATTTTCATCGAAAAATTGATCTGTCTAACTCTGCAAAATTTTTCTCATGTGTTAAAAAGGTATTATACAAACAAATTTCGCACAAATTATCCGATCGGGGTTTTAGTACAGCTTCTTAGCAGGAAGAACTTATTTTAATAAAATTCTTTTTAGGAACCATTTTTCAAATGCAACAATTGGCAAAATAGAGAGGGCTATTGCAACTGAGAAAAGCCATGCTTCTAAATTTAACGGAGATGAGCCGAAAAGTGTATTCATAAATGGGATATATACAAATCCAATTTGAGCCAATATTACAAATCCAATTCCGAGCAGAATATAGGGGTTGGAGAAAACCCCCATTCTAAAAAAGGAAAACCGAAAAGAGCGACAATTTAATAAGTAAAAGACTTGAAAAAACATCAGAGATGTTACAGACATGGTCTGAGCCTCTGCAACAACTGTTTTTTCTGCTATTCCTTCTGCTAGTGCGGTGAAGTATTCCCAAAAAAACAATCCCATCGTTCCAGCAGCCATGATTGCTCCTACCATCAATGTGCGAGTGACCATGAATTTGCTTAAAATAGGAGCATCTTGCTTGCGAGGAGGTCGTTGCATGATATCAGGTTCCATTGCTTCAAAAGCTAATGAAAGAGCAAGGGCAACAGCTACTACAAGGTTGATCCAGAGAATTTGTACGGGCAGAATAGGTAATATTAAAGAATTGCCTTGAATGGGAAAAAAAAGAATGGCAATTAAAATGACCAAGGCTTGTGCAAGACTGGTAGGAAATATGAAAGCGATCGATTTGATCAAATTATCATAAACTCTTCGTCCTTCTTCAACAGCAGCCTTGATGCTGGTAAAGTTATCATCAGCCAAAACCATATCAGATGCTTCTTTTGCTACAGCGGTTCCACTAATTCCCATAGCTACTCCAATATTTGCCCGTTTTAATGCGGGGGCATCATTTACACCATCACCTGTCATTGCAACAACATGGCCATTTGCTTGGAGTGCTTCAACTATTTTGAGTTTATGCTCAGGGAGTGCCCGAGCAAAAATATTATTTTGATTGATGACCTCTTTCAATTCATTCGTATTGAGTTGATTCAGTTCTGCTCCTGTAATAACTTTTCCATTGCCCTGGAGCCCAAGCTCAACGCCAATAACACTAGCTGTTAGAGGATGATCTCCTGTGATCATTTTAACTGTAATGCCTGCTTCTTGACAGGCTTTGATTGCTTCTGAAACTTCCTCACGTGGTGGGTCTATCATTCCTAGCAATCCTAATAAGACAAAATCGGTTTTGATATCGTCTTCTTCAATCGAAGAGCAATCGGAATTGACATTTTTTTTTGCAACAGCGATTACACGCATGCCCTGCTTTGCCATGTTGGCAATTTGTTCGTAAATAAAAGACTCAGAATGAAGAGATTTTCCGTTAGAATCTATTCGCGATAAACTGATAACAACTTCTGGGGCCCCTTTTAGGAAAATAGTTTTTCCGTTTAACGGGGTATGATTTAATGTCGCCATTATTCTTTTCTCAGAATCGAAGGGAAGGACATCAATCTTTGGCCAGTCTAGTCGTAATTTAGCTTCCTTTAGACCTCTTTTTCTGCCTGCAATAATCAATGCCAATTCGGTTGGATCTCCATGCGGGATCCATTTATTTTCTCGTTCTTCGATAGAAGCGTCATTACAAAGCATCACAGCTTGTAATAGTTCATCCACTACACTCTCACCGGTTAATCCATCAGAAGCATCTGAATTCTGTATTAAAATCTTACCTTCTGGGGAATAGCCAACTCCTGTTACAAAAAAAGTCTTTAGTGGAGTCCAGATTGATTGTACTGTCATCTCATTTTGCGTCAAAGTTCCTGTTTTGTCAGTGCAAATAACTGTTGTACTTCCCAATGTTTCAACTGCAAGTAAATGGCGTATAATTGCTTTTCTTCGCGCCATCCTCCGTACCCCAATAGCAGCAGCAATAGTAATTGTCGCTGGTAATCCTTCGGGAATTGCAGCAACAGCTAAAGCAATGCTAGCAATTCCTGCATCTAACATGCTGTAGCCTCGAAAATATCCAACTGCAAAAAGTCCGATCCCCATCAAGAAAACTAGGCCAGTGATGAATCTAGCCAAGCGCTTCAAAGTTTTTGTCAGAGGGGTTTCTAGGGCAGTGACTTGTTCTAGTAGTTCAGAAATTTTTCCAAATTCTGTATGGACACCCGTTGCAACGACTACTCCAATGCCGGTTCCTGAAGTGACGAGTGTTCCGTTATATGCCATACATTTTCGATCAGCAATCGCAGCCTCAATCGAGGTTGAATCTATTCTTTTAAGAACAGGAACAGATTCTCCTGTTAGAGCTGATTCATCGCACCCTAAGTTTTTGACTGAAAATAGGCGAAGGTCGGCAGCTACACGATCACCCGCCTGTAGTACTAAAATGTCTCCAGGCACAATTTGAGAGGATGGAACTGATGAAAGAATTCCATTGCGAATCACAGTACTTGTTTGGGGAATCATCTGTAAGAGCGCTTGAATTGTTCTGCTCGATCGGTATTCTTGAATAAAGCCAATTAACGTATTGAGTATCACTACGCTAAGAACAACTAAACCATCAGTTATTTTGCCGAGCAAAATAGCCAATAGTGTTGAAGCCAGAAGGATATATATTAAAGGATTGTTTAACTGTCGAAAGATAATCCAAAGAATATTTTCACTAGATTGAGCTGTTAAGTGATTTAAGCCGAATTTTTTTAATCGAAGCGACGCTTCTTGATCACTAAGGCCCTCTTTAGAACTTTCCAAATTCTGAAGGACCGATTCATGAGGGCAAGCATGCCAATGCATCTCTTGTTTTTCGAATTTTTTTTCCATGATTCTAAAATCAATTCCTTTATTGAAAGATGTAAATCCTCAGTCTTTCTGTACTTCCTTATTATGTAGTGAGGAAATAAGAATAAGACCCCCCGAGATAAGAATAAGATTTTTAAAAATATATTGTCCCTCTAGAGTTAATCCAAACGGAATGAAAGTAAAACAATCTTCTGGATTTAAAAACAAAGGCAAGAATGTCCCTGGAAATTGAAGGAAAAGTAAAAGCAAGCCTAGCCTGAGAAATTTTTTTATCGCTAAAAAAAGACCGATCAGCACTTCAAAAAAACCTAAAAAGATCACAAAATTATGAGTGCCTATCCAATGCGTAGCCCGGAAAACCAGCTCTTCGACTGGGCTGATTCCTATGATTTTTAAAATTCCATACCAAATATAAATAATGCCTATACTTAAACGAAGAAGGGTAATCGCTCTGTTTTTCAAAAAAAAAGAGACTTTCTTTTCCAGCTCAACATAAGTTTTCCAATGCATTAGACCTCTTTTGATAAATAAGGGTTCTTCGATTTTCCTGGATTGTTTTGGACGATTTTCAGTTTAAATTGCACCTTGCAGGGTCATTACATCTTTTTCATTCCCATAAATAGCTTCTAAATAAATCGCATTAAAAGATCAAACCAATTGGTTTGAACCTGTCCGGATAAGATAGGATCCAAATTAGAATGTTCATTTCTAGCTCAATAATTTCAGAGCTGAAACATAGTAAATAGGGATACCGATAAGCACATTAAATGGAAATGCGATCCCTAGAGAAAGAGGAAGATAGATTGCTTCTTTAGCCTCTGGAATTGCGATTCTTACGGCTGCAGGGACTGCAATGTAGGAAGCGCTTGCACTTAAAACTGCGATCAATGTTCCCGTACCTGCATCTAAACCGAAGAAATAGCTGAGCACAATTCCGAAGGCTCCTCCGAGCAAAGGCATATAAAACCCGAATAAGCTCAAAGACCAGGAAAATTGATTAAGATCTTTTCTCTGTTTCCCAATCAACAGCCCCATATTCAATAAAAAGAGGCATAAACATGGCTTAAAAAAAATCAAAATATTAGAAGGGAGATAACTTGCTTGTAACCGATAACAGATCATGCCAATCGCCATCCCTAAGAAAATCATTAAGATTGTTTTATTAAAAAGGGTGTGGATCCATAGATTTTTTGTTTTATTTGCTACTGACACGTTTCTCGATTTAGAAATGAACAAGCCTGAGAGGATTGCGGGAACTTCCATCATTGCCAAAACTGCAATAACAAGCGTTTCGTAGGGAACATCTAATTTCTCTAAAAAGGCAGTTCCAGCTGCGAAGGTCATTACGCTGACAGAACCAAAACAGGCGGCAATTGCTGCAGCAGTTGATGCATCGGTTTTAGTAAATTTTCTTAAAAACCAAAAAGAGATAAAAGGCTGAATCAAACCCCAAGCAATCATAACTCCTAAGAGCAAGAAAAATTGGGGGGCGGTCGAATGTTGCATAAAAGCTCCTCCGCCTTTAAGACCGATGGAAAACAACAAGAAATAGGTCAAGAAAGAGTGGATTTTAGGACGAAATAACCAATCCATGCGAAAGGCAGAAAACATAATCCCAAATAAAAAGCAGAGAATCGGAATCGCAATCAAATTATTTAAAAGAATATTTAATATATCCATATTAACCTTAATTTTATAAATACCTTCATGGATTACAAAATGGGCAATGACCAGGGTCGGCCAATTCCTTTTGATTTTCTAATACTTCTTGATGCTTGCACTGACAGCATCCATAAATTTCTGATTTTATAAGATCTGTTGGCATTCGGCATTCTTTGCAGGGTAGGCCTGGAACATTTTTTACGATACCCCACCCCGGAATTTGGCAAGAAGGACAGGGAATAGCAAGGCGTGTAACCATCTCATAAGCAAGATCTTCGATTACTTTCATTCGAGTGGGATTCATATGAGCGCGCATATCCGTTTCCACCCAAACCAAGCGATCTTTTGAGGTTTCAGAACATTTTTGAAAAATGCGATAGAGTTCTTCAGTGTCTTTAATCCCTTTGAAGATCAAACTGGGGTCTTTAGTATCCTGAGGACGAAGGATAAGGGCATGAGAAGGAAATAAGGCTTGTTTTGCAAAATTAGATAATTCGTCGATACTTTGAATCGATTTAGCTGAAAAATTCGTTTCCGGTGATATTTTGGATAGAGTTAGCTCAAATCCAAGGTTTCTGTCAGCGAAAAAAAGAATTTCAAAATCCGTTGGAATAAACGGAATCCATGGGTGAGGGCCAAAACTGCCTTCATTAGCAACCCCTAAAGTCCCCTTTTCAAGGTCAAGACCTCTATAACATTTTTCTTTAGCGCATGCAGCAGGAGTTAAGGTTCTTTCGATTTCTCCTGTGAAAGTGCCCAATAAATCGGTATTGATTTGAGCAGGAATAACCTTGCATCCAAGAAATTTTTCAAAAGGTACTCCAATGGCTTTTTCCTTTTTATGCATGGATGCAAGATGACAAAGCTCATTCCGGTATCTCAACTCCATAATTATTTTTTATCTCTTCTTTCTTTTCTATTGTTCAGGATAGGCAAACGGCCTATAATAAGTAAAATTAATTAATCTTATTAATTCGATAAGGATTTCTTATGGATATTTTTTCTCTCGAGTGTTTTATTGCTGTGGCTGAATGCAGCAGCTTTAGCAGAGCGGCAACTCGCGTGAATAGAACTCAATCAGCTGTGACACAACAAATAGGAAACCTGGAGAAAAAACTTGGGACCACCTTATTTCATAGAGAGAAAAAGGTTTCTCTTACAAAAGAAGGAGAGCTCCTTTTTCCTTACGCTCTGCGGATTTATGGGCTCCATAGAGAAGTTTTAGATCGTTTTAAACACCCTGAATTAGATGGAGAGGTCCGGATCGGGGTTCCAGAAGATTTTGCCACTTCGTTTCTGGCTGATGTCCTTGTCGACTTCTCGCGGATCCATCCTCGGGTTTTTCTTAATGTCGAATGCGATCTTACATTGAATCTTTTAAATCGATTTAAAAATGGAATGCTTGACCTGACTGTACTAAAAATGAGCTCTCCCGAAGAATTCTCTCATGGAGTTGAGATTTGGAAAGAGCCTTTGACTTGGGTTAGCAAACAGGGGGCTTTTCAATTGGTGCAAGAAAATAGCCCTGTCCCTTTAGTTCTTTCCCCTGAGCCTTGCGTCTATCGATCTAAAGCCTTAAAAGCTCTTGAATTAGCCAATATTCCGTGGAGAATAGTCTATACAAGCCCAAGCTATGCTGGGATCGTTGCTGCTGTAAAAGCTAATATGGGGATTACGGTTTTTCCTATTACAATGATTCCTGATCATCTAGAAGAAGCCATTGAACCTTTCTTACCTCCTCTTCCTGAAATTCACGTCTCTCTACTGAAAAAAGTAAAAGAACCCACTTCCGCAATAGAGACTTTAAGTCAATTTTTGCTAAAAAAATTAACACGATTTCCTGAATCTCCAAAGACCAGTTCTCTCAAGTCCCTTAACTGACCAGCATTTTAAAGCGCTCAAATTCAATAAGATTAAAAATGTTGCTAGTGCTAAAAACTTTTTAAAATCATTTATTACCAAAGAGTATGTTATTCAAGATCTTGCCTATTGAGTAGATATGAGCATTAGAGAGATGGGCATACCTCTTGGTCATTTGGACGGTTTTATGGCCGAGGAGAGTTCCAATTTCAAGCAAACTGGATTGGCTCATGGCTAAACAAGAAGCTGCCGTATGGCGGAGATCATGGAATCGAAAGTTGGAAATGCCTGCTTTTTGGAGAGCAGTTTCCCATGCTGAGCGAATATCGATCGGTTTTGAGGGAGAATGTGGCGCAGGGAATACAAGAGAATTTGCAGACTGGTTGACATATCGAGATTTGAGTAGATCTAGCGCAATGCCAACAAGAGGAATAAAACGGCGTTCTCCATTTTTGGTGGTCTGCAAAAGAATCGCTCCTCGCTCTAAATCGACATCATTCCAGTCGAGATTGAGGATTTCGCCGCGCCTCATTCCTGTTGAAAGAGCTAGTATAACAACTGGGTAGAGTCCTTTTGATTCGCTCTTTTGGCAAGCTTTGATGAGCCTTGCTCTCTCTTCGTCATTTAAGAAGCGAGTTCGTTCGTTTGAAATTTTTGGTTTGGAAATCTTCAGGACGGGATTTTCCTGCATCCATTCCCAGTCTCTAACAGCAATAGAAAAAGCGTGAGACAGACTTGCCAGATAGCGAACGACAGTAGTGGGAGAACGGAGTCTATTTTTACATGTGGGGCTTGAAAGGAGTTCATCCCGCTTTTGCGCAATGAGGCTAAGTTTGATATCTAAAAGGAGGCAGTGTCCCAGTTCCTGTTTCCACCAAAGAAGATGCTGGCGGACATTGCGGGCATTCTTTGGTTTGGTGGGCAAAACTTTTTCGATATAGCGATCGATCAGCTCAGAGAGGGTGTGTTTACTTCCTGGTTTCTCATAAGGAAAAGTGCCTCGCTCAATCGCCGATTCAGTATCGCGCTTCCATTTCACGGCGAGAGTTTTGGAGGCGAATGATTGGATGAGGACTGGATGACCTTTAATGCGAACGCGGGCGCGGTAGGAAACCGTCCCGTCTTTATGGGTGCGTTTATCGATGCCTTTCATGAAGCTACCTTTGTTTTAATTTTCAAAGGTTAGCTGCTGGGCTTATCGCCAGTTGTTGTAGGCGAGTGGTCCACAAATGGTCCACGGAGAGAAATCGCACTTTGGGCTGGTTTTTTGGTTAGTACATAACCAGCTTATTCTTAGTGCGATAAACTCGGGAAGAAATGTGGGGCAACCAGGATTTGAACCTGAGACCTACGGGTTATGAGTCGCCAGCACCCACGCCACTTCCCCGTTGTTGATTAGCCAAAATCATGCAGGAAAGCCAGCCTTCTAGTAGCTCTCAATTGACCTGATTTTTTCTCTTTTTCTCGTCGGTGGCCTACATAGAATCAAAGGAAATTTGCTTTTTTAATAAAAAAGCCCCGACCCTATTAGGGTGCTTAAATAATAAACATTAAGCTTTTTAGTTTTCATTTAAGGTGTTTAAATACAGGTGGTTTGTGTTTCTATAATGAGGCTGTAAAGTTTTTTTTATCTCGAATTGTTAACTTTGACACATCACCAAATATAAAAATGTTGATTTGGTGATGTAATTGAGTTATGATAAATTCATCACCAAAATACTAGGCATCAATTATGCAGCATACGTTTATTGGACGGAAAAGAGAGCTTCAGATGTTACAAGACCTTTTTAAAAAAAAAGCGTCGAGCCTTGTTGTTATTCGCGGAAGACGGCGTATTGGAAAGAGTCGTTTAGCTCAAGAATTTGCTAGCAAAATACCTCACTATGTATTTTCTGGGCTTCCTCCTACTAATAATATTTCAGCTGCCGACCAAAGAGAGGAATTTGCTCGACAATTACAACGTGAAATGAAGATCCCTCTTCCGAGGGCTGATGACTGGGGAGATTTGTTTTGGCATCTAGCTCAATATGCTCAAAAAGGGAAAATCGTTCTTGTTTTAGATGAAATCAGTTGGATGGGTTCAAAAGATTCTACGTTTTTAGGAAAGCTTAAAACAGCTTGGGATCTCTATTTTAAGAATAATCCTCAGCTGATTCTCATATTGTGCGGATCGATTTCAAGTTGGATAGAAGAAAACATACTTAGTAGCACAGGTTTTTTAGGAAGAATTTCTTTAGACATTGTTTTAGAAGAGCTTCCTCTTTATGAATGTAACGAATTTTGGAGTGCAGAACAGAGAAGAGTATCCGCATTTGATAAACTAAAAGTTCTTTCAGTTATTGGAGGAGTTCCCCGCTATCTTGAGGAAATTGTACCTAATCAAAGTGCTGAGGATAATATCCAAAAGCTGTGCTTGCGAAAAGAAGGGTTTCTTTTTACTGAGTTTGAGCGAATTTTTTCCGATTTGTTCTCAAATAGAAGTGCGATTTATAAAAAAATTGTGGAAAGACTAGCGGAAGGTCCTTGTGAACTCAAAGATATATACACAGCGCTAAAAGTAGAAAAAAGCGGAGTGACTTCTAAATACATGGAAGATTTAGTCACTGCAGGATTTGTTTCTCAAGATTTTACATGGCACCTTAAAACAGGAAAAGATTCTAAGTTGAGTCACTTCCGACTTAAAGATAATTATTTAAGGTTTTACTTGAAATATATCGAGCCAAATAAAAAGAAAATCGAAAGACAGGGATTAAGGCTGTTACCTCAATGGCAATCGGCCATGGGGTTGCAATTTGAAAATCTTGTGCTGAGTAATCGCAAGGCTATACAACATATTCTCAACGTTGATCCTTCCGAAATTGTGAATGATAATCCATTTTTTCAACGTAAAGCTAAAGGTCGGTCAGGCTGTCAAATTGATTACATGATTCAAACAAAATTTGGAACGTGCTATTTGTGCGAAATTAAATTTAGCGGTCAAGAACTTACGAGAAGTGTTGTTGATGAGGTAAAACAAAAAATTCGTAGTTTAACCCTACCTAAAAATATATCAATACGACCTGTTCTGATTCATGTGAATGGAGTTGATGACACCGTTATAGAAAGCGACTTTTTTTCTGCAATTATTGATTTTAAGCAACTCCTAGAAAAGCCGTAAATCTTTTTAGTTAGGGGATAATGTCTTTACAGTTTGAGTAAATAATCGGATCGATCTAGCCCTCTTTTTAGATTTTTACGAAAAATAGAGGAAGGGATTTTACAGAGTGTTAGTAGATTAATGAGCAATCTATCAAACCTTTTCACTAAGGCGGTCAAAGAGTGGGGCAGGTAGGAATTGAACCTACGACCGACGGATTATGAGTCCGCAGCTCTAACCTCTGAGCTACTGCCCCTCTAAGGAAAGATGCTATACTATATAAGAAATGCTCAAGGATCTCAAGTTTTTTTTCAAAAAACTTTTCACAATTAAAAATAATTATAAATTTTATTTTGATAAATATAACAATATTAATTATAGAACGGGATAGATGATATAAATAATAGTGTTATTGCAATGAAGAAGTCACTCCTTTCCATAATTTGTGTCCTATCGATGACTACCCTCATTGGGGAAGAGGTAAAAGAGAGCTACTCCTACCAAAAAGTAGAGGATAATGCTTTTTTCCAAATTATCATGGACAACACCACCAAAAGATACTCTCTTTCTCGAAAAGATAGCCTTCCTTCTGACCATTTGACAAATGTCGATGATTTCTACTTAGAAGGATACATACAAGCCCTTATCGATACCCACTATTATGAAATGAACGTCCTTGTCTACGTGGACCATGGCGTCGTCTACCTCTATAACTTACCCAAAAACAACCTGACTTCTAACTCTATTATTTCCTTCGTCCAAGATGTGCCTTCCGTCAAGGAAGTCAAAATCACCGACAAATTCCCAAGCAAAGAAGTAGAGATCCAAGAAAAATATGAAGTCAGAGATCAAATCAAAGGGATTTGGTTCCCAGAAGCGACAGTGATCTATCCTCCCATGCTTGCAGATCCACGCATGGTCGGATATGAACTAGGCTATCGATTTGGCGATCATGTTCTTGGAAGAAAAGCTGTTGAATTTTCTCTTGGAGATAACTTCCCCATCTTTCGATGGACAAATATCACTGGAATGGGAGGTGGAGACCTTCAGATTGATATCGTCGGTTGTATGTGGGCTGTTTTTGCTATGTGGCCGAATTACGCAATCAATGATGAGTGGTCTACATTAGTGACTTCTGACTATGAGGGAGCCATTGCCCTCAGCTACGGCCTCGATAACTGGTCGTTCCGTTACTGCGTCTACCATGTTTCATCTCACCTTGGAGATGAGTACATGCAAACGCACCCCGATGTGGCCCGCGTAAACCCATCGATGGAAGCGATGGACCTCTTTGTCGCTTACCAAGTGTCTGATGGTCTTCGTTTATACGGTGGACCTGGTTGGATTTTCCATAGCGATAAATCTTATCCGATGGATCATTTTTACATTGAGTATGGCGGTGAGCTCCGTATTCTCGGTAAAAAGAACTATTATCATAAACTCTACAGTAGCCCTTTCCTCGCCATGTTTTTCAGAAACTGGCAAGTCAATAATTGGAGATTTGACCAAACCTATAAACTCGGTTGGGAGTGGAGCAAGCTCCAGGGTGTTGGACGCAAACTTCGTATTTTCTTAGAATTCCATGATGGGTATTCCGAAGGTCAATTCTTTAAAGAAGAAACAACTTACGGCGTAGTCGGACTTAGCTGGGGATTTTGAACCTGATCGGGTGGAACAAATCCCAGCGGCTGGATCGGAGATTCTTTGTTAATAATCAATTGATTGGAAAAGTATCTTCGATAGACATTCATCGCTTCTTTAGCATTTCTAACAACAAAGAAACAATTTGAGATCCATTCAGACCCTTTAATCGTCCCATTTTTAAGATTACACTGAAAGCGGGAGGTGATCTTATCTTTCCAATATTCAACAGAGCCAAAGAGTAGGATCGGAGTGGGTTCAATAACGCCTACTTTTCGGCGCACTTCTTCTAGGCAAAATTCAAAATCAGTGCCGATTCCTCCCATAAGAAAAATGGGAAGATCGAGGTGGAACTCAGCTTGCCTCTCGACGAGCTGGTCAAGCCGGTAGGTCATTTTCGCCTGAATGTAGGGATTTTCATGTTGCTCATGCACCGCTTCAGCGCCACTAGAAAAATCCATAATGTTTGCGCAGGATAAAATTCCAAGCTCAGTAGCAACTTGATTGCCAACTCTCATCGCACCAGGCCCCCCTCCAGTAACAAGGGCTAGGGGCGTGTCTTCATTCATCAGAGGATGTTCAAAGTCTTTCTTCTTTTCAATAAGGTCTTTGAGTAGTGCTTTCAGCTCATCTATAAAGGTTCCTTCTAGAAGATTTGAACCATACACACCGATTGTTGTCGCATGCACAAAGCTAGAGATTTGGTCGATGGGCACGAACATCCCTGCATCTTTGCTCGGCTTCATTACATATTTTAGTAAAAGCTTGGAAGATGGATCCACCCAGTAGACCGGCAATGAAATTTTAGCTAAATCAGCGAGAAATGAGCGGTCTTCATGAGAAAAGAAATTTCCGTATGCCCTTGAAGGATATTGAAAATAGATCCCTTTGATGTTTGCTTGAACCTGATCACTGAGTAATATCTTTTTCATACGAGGAGAAGGAAAATATCTTGTAAGCAATATCCCTTGAGAAGTGATCTCTCCGGAAATTAAAGCTTGTAAAAAAGGATATTCAGGCTGCTTTTTGATGTATTTATCAATCATCAAAGCCATGCGCTCAGGATTGGGCTCTTTAGGAAAATCTTCTTTATCAGATTCAGAAGAAATCCAATCTTCTTCCTCTAAATTTAAAAGCTGCTCTCCTTTGACAACATAGACAGCTGATTTATGATGAAAGGGTTCTGGGGCCGTTTCAAAGGCTTTAAAGAGCACTTTTGGATTGTCAATGCAGTTGCGCAGCTGATCTCTGTCAGAAAAGAACACGTGTTCTTTGTAAGGAGATAGAGTGAAAAATTCAAGAGGGATAAAATCTACAGGTTTTTTGCTCTGTCCATAGAGTTCATAAATATCTCCCGAAGCGTGCGTATCGGGTTGCAAAATGGAGGCGCTGGTATGTTCGATGCCAGCTGGGAGATAATCATCAACCACACGTCCAAATACTGTACGAATGTGAAGGGGAGCAGTGCGGACTAAGAGCATGTTATCAGGATGAACTACACGAGATTTATTTTCATGCCATTGTTGATAGAGTCGAAGAAGATATCGGAGTGAAAGGTCTGGTTCATGAAGAGCTTTTTCTACGGTAGGTAAAAAATAAGAAATATC
>CAYSAJ010000036.1:0-14054 GCA_964429005.1 uncultured bacterium
ATGAAGCGATGGAAAGCATCCTTTACGAAGGGTGTTGAATTTTGGGCTCCATAGAGCTTTTCTTGATTTGTGTCATTATTTGTAAAAAGAGATTCTCCTTTTGCTGGGCCCACAAAATAAAAGGGATCTAATGAATAATCTTGAAGAAGGCGTTGTGTATGATGGAGACCTTCAGGATTGATATAAATCCACTGCCCCTCTTTATCTTTTGAATCTTCTTTTATCTCAGCTTTGAGGGTAAAATCTTTAATCCAGGACCAGCGATTGCGAAAAAAGATGTGGGGCAATACATGAATAGGCGCATCTTCGGGTCCCCTATTCCAGACTGTAACTTGTATGCAAATATCTTTAGGCCCCTCTTTTGCATATTCAATGAAGATATCAAAGTAACGATCTTCATCAAAAACCCCTGTATCGACAAGCTCAAACTCCCGATCTTTTGTTCCCCTTTTTTTATTTTCTTCAATGAGCTGCTGATAAGGAAATGCTTTTTGAGGGTACTTATAGAGATATTTCATGTACGAGTGTGTGGGCGTTGCGTCGAGATAGTAGTAGTATTCTTTTACATCCTCACCATGATTCCCTTCGAAGGGGGTGAGACCAAAAAGACGCTCTTTTAAAATCGGATCTTGTTCATTCCAAAAAGCAAAGCTGCAAACGACGGTTTGGTAAATATCGCTAAAGCCAGCTATTCCATCTTCACTCCAACGGTAAGCGCGAGATCTGGCCATATCATGGGGAAAGTAATTCCACGCATCTCCATTTCCGCTGTAGTCTTCGCGTACCGTACCCCAAGCTCTTTCTGACACGTAAGGGCCCCATTGTCTCCAGGGATGTCCCTTTACATCTGTGGAAGAAGTAAGTCTGAGATGTTCTTTCGAAATCATATAGAATTCCTTTGCTTGAAACCTAGGAATAATATAAAAAAAAATTTACCTCTACAAAATTTATGGAGCTTCTCATGAAAGCCTTAGCACTTCAGCCCGGAACAAAAAACATTTCTCTTGTAGACTGGGAAGAGCCTCAAATTCGCTCCGATACAGAAATTAAAGTTAAAGTTCTTCGAGTGGGTATTTGCGGAACAGATCGCGAAGAGGCATCAGGAGGACGTGCTGATGCTCCTCCAGGAGAAAAACTTCTTGTTATTGGCCATGAGATGCTCTCTCAAGTGATCCAGGTAGGGAAAAAAGTTACAAAAGTTCAGGCCGGAGATTATGTTGTTATTACAGTGCGCAGAGGTTGCAATAACTGCCTTGCATGTCTTGCAAATCGCTCTGATATGTGTATGACAGGAAATTACACAGAAAGAGGGATCAAAGGACGCCATGGCTTCCAAGCGCAGTTTGTTGTAGATGATGAAGCTTACGCTGTAAAGGTCCCCTCTAGTATCGCTGATATTGCTGTGCTCACTGAGCCCATGTCTGTTGTGCAAAAAGCCATCGATGAGGCAGGTATTATTCAAAGAGGCAGGCTTCCCTATTTGCAGAACAACGATCGTTGGCTTCAAGGCAAAACGGCTTTAGTTGCAGGTCTAGGACCGATCGGATTACTTGCAGCCCTAGTTTTGCGACTTAAAGGTGCGAATGTCATTGGCTTAGATATTGTCCCTCCAAGCAGCCCCAGGGCAAAAATTATTACAGAAATGGGTGGCACCTATGTCGATGATAAAAGCCTAGATCCTATCTCTTTCACTAAGCAATACCCAAATATTGATCTAATCTTAGATGCTGCAGGTATCGCTAAGCTTGATTTTGATCTTTTGGATCTACTAGGCATCAATGGGATCTTTGTTCTAACTGGAGTTCCTGGAGATCAAAGGCAACTTTCTCTGGATGGAGCCAAGCTCATGAGAAAGCTTGTTTTAAAAAACCAAGTGATGCTCGGCTCTGTGAATGAAAGCATCCAGCATTTTGAAAATGGGATTATTGATTTTGAAGCTGCCACTCAAAAATGGCCGGGCCTTCTTAAGAAATTTATTACAAAAAGAGTTCCGTATAAAGACTTCCAAAAAGTCTTTTCGGAGCACTCCGTTGATGAAATTAAAGATGTGATCGAGTGGAGTTAATATGAAAAAACATTATGATCTCATTATTATTGGCTCAGGAGCTGGCGGAGGGACACTCGCTCACGCTCTTTCTAAAACAGGAAAAAAGATCCTTGTGATTGAAAGAGGAGATTTTCTACCTAGAGAAAAAGAAAACTGGGACCCTCACGCTGTCTTCATTAAAAATCGATATCACACCAAAGAAAAGTGGTACGATAAAAAGGGTAAGCCTTTCACCCCTGGCATGAATTATTATGTAGGTGGCAACACGAAAGTGTATGGAGCAGCCCTTCTTAGGCTCCGAGAAGAGGATTTTGGTGAGGTGCGTCACTATGGAGGAATATCCCCTTCATGGCCTCTGTCATATGAAGAATTTAAGCCCTATTACAACGTTGCAGAAAAGCTTTACAGCGTTCATGGAGAAAGAGGAGAGGATCCTACAGAGCCACCAGAATCTCATCCCTACCCCTTTCCTGCAATCAGTCATGAGCCTTACATTGAAAATATTGCTTCCCAAATGAAAGGGCTTAATTTAAACCCTTTTCATCTCCCCTTGGGATTACATCTCAACGAAAAAAATCCAGAAAAAAGCCTCTGCATACGCTGCGATACTTGTGATGGATTTCCATGTCTTGTGGATGCAAAGGCAGATGCTGAGACAGCTTGTATTAATACAGCACTCCAGGAAGGCGTGGAGCTGATGACGAATGCTAAAGCGATGCGTCTCATCACAGACTCTAGCGGGAAGATCATCAAAGAGGTTGAAGTAGAGAAAGAGGGAGAGCGTATTCATTTATCAGCAGATACCTTTGTTGTTTCATGCGGAGCGGTCAACTCAGCAGCACTCCTTCTTCGCTCTCGCAATTCCCTCCACCCAAAGGGGCTAGCGAATGGTTCAGACCAAGTGGGACGCAACTATATGTTCCATCTTAACTCAGTCATGATTTCAGTGTCAGCTTCAGTAAATCCCACCAAATATGAAAAAACATTAGCGATCAATGACTACTACTTTAACGCACCTGATTCTGAGCTTCCTTTAGGGCACATCCAACTTCTTGGAAATGTGAAAAAAGAAATGCTCGCAGAAGGAACTCCTTTCTTTGCTCCCAATTTTGCTTTAGAGTTTTTAGCAAATCATTCTGTCGGTTGGTGGTTGACAACAGAAGATCTTCCCGATCCAGCTAACCGCATCTCTTTGACGGGTTCAGGAGATATTTGCCTCTCTTACACCCCGAATAACCTTGAAGCTCATAAAAGGCTTCTCAAAAAGCTCAAATACATCTTAAACCACCTTGGTGGACATCTTCATTTGTTCCCAAACAAAGTCTATCTCTCGCAGCAAGTTCCCATCGCGGGTTGTGCCCACCAGGCCGGAACTCTCCGATTTGGGAAAGATCCTAAAACATCTGTTTTGGACCTTGATTGCAAAACTCATGAGGTGGATAATTTATATGTCGTCGATTCGAGCTTCTTCCCCTCGATTGGAGCTGTGAACCCCACATTAACAATTATAGCAAATGCACTAAGAGTAGCAGACATCCTAAAAGAGAGATTATGAAGAAAAAAGCTTTATTATTTGATTTTGACGGGGTCTTGCTTGACTCTGAGCCTCTCCATTTTTTAGCGTGGACTCGCCTTTTAGAAAAACTCTCTATTCAGGATCCTTCCTTTATTTATGAGGAAGTGATCGGTGTATCGGATCTATCTCTGGCTGAGCATTTCATCTCCCATTTTTCCCTTAAAATTCCAGCAAGTGAGCTCCTGGAGAGAAAACGAGAAGAGTTTCTCTTAATAATGAAAAATGAGCCTTTAAAAGCTCCCGAAGAAGAGGCCATACTAGCCACTCTTAAAAAAGATTATATTTTAGCCGTCGTCTCCTCATCCCATAGTGATGAAATTGAATTTGTCCTAAAAAAACTGGCGCTCCGCCATTTTTTCTCCCATATAGTGGCAGGAAACCATGTCATCCATCACAAACCCGATCCGGAGCCTTACTTAAAAGCCCTCAAAGACCTTCATTTAAAGCCTACTGAAGCCATAGTGATTGAAGACTCCTTTCCTGGTATGCAGTCAGCTCTTGGAGCCGATCTTCCTGTTATTTGGATCAATCGCTATAATGAACCCCTGCCTCCTCTAGAGGGGGTCTTCCCCATTACGAAGTTTAAGGAAATCCTGAGCGTATTACCTTCAATCTCTTTATTTAATAATACAATTTAATTTTCGATACTATCTTTATACTTTATTTAAAGTAGATTATAGGAAGCGTCACAAACTTTGTTAAGTTTTTTGCTTACAATTCGCGACGTATCTCTTTGCCTTTAGCTCTTCCTTCCCTATCTAAAATGATCCCCTCTTTGAGCTTGAAAGGGTCATTTGTTTAATTCGTTCTTTTTCTATTGAAAGATTTAAAGATATCGTAAAGACTATCTCGCGAATATCGTTTGTGAGGTGGTTATGGAAGGATGCACAACGTTTCCTATTGGTATCATCTTGGGTCACTCTTGTGCGCAAGTCTTTGCCAACGTTGGAGGAGATACAGAAAGAGATTGCTCTGCGCTTTTTGATAGAATACAAAAAGTCGTAGATCGGGCACTGCCCCATATCGATCGCGAAGATTTGAAGGATCGAGCAAGCTCTCTCGTAGGAAAGTTACGAGAAATGCCTCCCTTAAAGAGAGCTGATGACAAACGAGGACTGATCGCTATTTATGAAGATGTTCTAACCACTCTTAACGCTCTAGTCCATTTATCGATTTCTTCTCCAGAACCTCTCGTTTACATTTGTAAAGGAGAGGTAGGAGTCCCAGCTCCTGCGGCGCTGTGCGATGTTTTACCCTTAGCAGAAGAACCTCACGATGGAGTCTCTCTCTTCTTCAAGGATCACCCTGATGATGTTGTAAAGGCTTATTTTCGATACTTAGATAGTCCTCCATCTTTTAAAGCTTCTCCCGAACTTCTCGTTCAGCTTCTTCATTTAGCGACTCAAATTGACCATCCTATCACCTTAAAAGTCTTTGCAGACTTACTTATCGATCAAATAGGACATAATATAGAACTTGCGTTGGCTATCCTCTCTATACCTGAAATAGGAACAACAAAAGAGCTCGAAACTGTTTATAAAAGAGCTATACAAGCCCTCGCTTTTGATATAAAAGCCACATCAGCTCATCCTAAATTTTTGGAATTGCCTTCTCTTCATGTAAGAGCTCTTTTTGATTCAGGATATATGTGGGTTGATTCTGAATCAGAAGTTTTAGAAGTGATGATTGCTTGGGCTCTCAACAAATGCCATGGCAATCATGAAGGTGCAAAAGCTCTTTTACGGGGTGAACCTTTACCTGCATCGTGTTCTCACTTACCTATAGCGGAAGAAGCTCCTTTTCCTTACATGAACTTCCTTCGCTTTGAAACCATGAAAACAGGAGGTCTTGATAACCCCCTTCTGATTGAGTGGGTAGGAGAAGCAACAGTAGAAGGTTGGAAGGCTTTCAATGAGGATTTTTCAAGAATCGTATACGATGGAGAGAAAGGACTTCGACCAAAAATCACAGATTTCTTAGGTGTAAGAGAGCTTAGAGAACCGAGATCTCCGGGAAGAGCTGGATGGAGCATTTCTAAAACAGAAAATACAGTAACAGCGCATTTTTCAGCTCCTTATGCTCGACTGATTGAAAGTGCGGAATATAGAACCTTGGGAGGATTTGAAAATGATGGGCTTTATTCTCCTCCTTTTACTTTTCATAAAGATGGGAAATCCTATCATTTGGGGCTGCAAATGCGAAATTTCTGGCACTCCCCTAGATCTATCAGCACAGGGCCAGGTGCATTTCATCTTACCCCAGAAGAGAAGTGGCACCCAATCCTTGTTTTATGTGCTGATGGATTTAAGAGAGTATTTCCAGAAGATTTCGAAATAACCCTCAGTTCACCAGACACAGGTACTGAAACCACTCTACCTTTCAATAAAAGATGGTTCCCCATAAAGTTTGGGCCGACTAAAACGACCCTCCTTTCAGGTTTTAAAAAGGAAGAGAAAGAACTCATCATGGCGCATGTTAATGCAGCAGGATTGTTACAGCTCAGTGTAACGATCAGAGTCAGCTCATTTAAAGAGAGACCAGATTATTATGATTCTTCTGAATCTTCAGATGATGAATAATTTTATCTGATATAGTGTATTTTCATAGTTCAAAAACACTCAAAGCTTAACCTATGCACTTTAAACACGTCACAAAAAAAGATATCTCTCTTTTGAAAAAATGGTTTGAGCAAGACTATATTGCTGAGCACTGGTATGGAGAGGGCTTGAAAAACACATATGATACTATTCATAAATTCACCCATCAGATCCCTTGTATTTTTACTCTTTGGCTTGCGTTTGACAAAGATATTCCGTTTGGATATCTAATGATATCGGCTATAGACAAATCTGATCCCTTTTATGGGAGGCATTTGCCTGAAGGAGCAAAAGGGATTACTTTGGATCTTTTAATCGGTGACACACGATATTTAGGCAAAGGGCTTTGCTATGTCATGATCCAGGAGCTCCTTTTGCAACACTATCAAGATGTGGATTTTGTTTTCATTGATCCAGCAGTGGATAATCAAAAAGCGATTCATATCTACAAAAAGGTGGGCTTTCTCCCCATTGAAGAATTTGAACCTTCATGGGATCCTGGCTCTTCTTGCCTTCTCATGATTCTTTCCATGAAAGATCTCTTGGAGGCAAAGAAATGAAACTTACAACGTCTCGCTTATTGCTACGCTCTCCTCATGAGTCTGATGCCCAACTACTTCTTTCTTTTGAAAAGAAAAACGAGAAGCATTTTTCCCTTTTCACCCCTTGTAATCACCCACTCAGAGAGGAATTCTTCAAACAAAAACTAGAAACGTTCCTTCAAGAAGAAAATGAAGGAAAAGCACTTCGTTTTCTCGTGTTTCTTAAAGATGAGAAAGAGAGTCCTCAGATTGGAGTATGTAATTTTACCCAAATCTTTAGAGGACCTTTTCAGGCTTGCTATTTAGGATATAAAATTGATGAAGATTTTGAAGGAAAAGGTCTGATGTTTGAAGCGCTGAGAGCCTCTATTGATTACATTTTTTCAGAAATTAATCTCCACAGGATCATGGCTAATTATGTACCTCATAACTTTCGCTCGGAAAAACTTCTTGAAAGACTTGGATTTGTGAAAGAAGGCTTTGCTAAGAACTATCTTTTTATTAACGAGGGGTGGGAAGATCATGTGTTAACTTCTCTTACAAATCCCTTTTGGAAGAAAAATCCTTCTTAGACATTTCTCGCAATAAATGACTCTATTCTCTATAAAATATTTATTTATAATGAATAAGGAGATTTTATGTTTCGCTCTGAGCGACAATATCGCACATTTTTAACCATCTTGATGACCTATCTACTCGATTTAGTTGGGTTTTCCATCGTATTTCCTGTTTTAGCTCCGATGCTTTTAAATCCAGATCTTCACTTTTTTGCTAACGACACCTTAGAAATTACCCGCACAACAACGATTGGTCTTCTTTTTTCCATCTTCGGTATCAGCCAGTTTTTTGGAGCTCCGGTTGCAGGCGCTTTAGCTGATCACTATGGCCGATTGAAGATCTTTCTATTTACAATAGGACTCAGTGTTTTTGGGTATTTGCTCCTTGCCTTTAGTGTTTATCAGCAAAGTTTATTGTGGCTTTTCGTAGGACGGCTCGTTACGGGTTTTTGTTCAGGAAATTTTGCACTAGCTCAATCAGCTACAGCTGACTTAACCGATGTAAAACATCGCAGCAAGGCTTTTGGCATTTTGCTTGGCGTCGGAGGTCTTGGATTTGTGGCGGGGCCCTGGATTGGAGGAAAACTAGCTAATCCCCAGTGGCTCTTTGGTTCGAGTGCATTTATCTTTGCCGCGATAGCATCTCTCATAAACTTTGTGATGGTCTACTTCTTCTTTGAAGAAACATGGAAAAGAAAAACAGATAAAGCGCATATGAACCTTATATGCACTTTCAAAGATATCGGCCGCGTATTTCACCTTAAAAAACTTCGAATTATTTTAATAGCCTACTTACTCTTCTCGATCGGCTGGGGATTTTTCTTAATCTTCTCACCTACTTACTTAGTCCAAAAGTTCTCTTTAGGATCTGATAAAATTGGTGACATCTTTGCCTACATGGCCATTAACTGGTTTTTTGTATCGATGTATTTGAATAAAGAACTCTCAGGAAAGTTTTCGTTGCATGCGTTAATTATTGCTGGAACCTTGATTTCATGCCTCGGAGTAACACTTTTTGTAGTGCCAGCACTTCTATGGCCCTATTGGATCATCATCCCGATCGCCCTTCTTGGAGGAGCTCTCAGCTGGGTGAATTTAGGAGCGATCCTATCCATGGAGGCATCAGAAGAAATGCAAGGAAGAGCGATGGGGGCTGGAGGGGCTATGTGGTCTATTGGACAAATCATCGCACCTCTCGCTGCAGGGCCTTTAGCCGGATGGAACATTTATTCTCCGATGCTTGTCGGAGCCCTATTTATTTTCTTTTCATTTCTCTATTTTACCATCGTGCATCGAGCTCCCAAAAACAAAGCCGCTTAATAAAGCGGCTTTGTTTTTAGTTCCTTTGAACATTTCGCTGAAATACAGGAAATAGGGATCCTACTGCTCTCGTTTGATCAGCAAATCTTCTTAAAAGAAAATGCCCTCTAGCTTCTATTTCATGGATGAAGGTTGTTTGAATCGCATGAACATCAAATAAGAGATCGTCTAGATTCCTACCTATAGAGACTACGTTTTGACCGATTAAAGAAAAAGCTTCATACAAGCCCCATCCCATATCAACGGTTTGCAGTAAAACGCCCATATTTTCCATAAGTTTCCCCTAATAAAAACTGGAGCAAACTATATCAAGGGGATATAAAACTAAAAATAGAAGAGATTATTTTAAGCTGATTTCTAAGATCTACAAATGAATGTTGAAGAAGCGTTATAGCTCCTTCAACATATCCTAAAAGAGACATAGGTGTTATATGACACCAAAATAGACAACCTAGACTTTTTATTTATCTTCCGCCACCAGAAGCCCATCTAATGCTATCTAGAGCAGAAGCTCCACTGCCTCCGCCTGATCTGCCTAGTCCAACAGCCTCAGCTGCAGGGGGTGCTGCAGGGGGTGCTGCAGGCAGTGCAGGAGTTGCACTCCACCCTGTTAATCGAGCTACGCCGCCTCCTGTTGCAGTAGCAACCAAAACAGCACTAGCAGGAACAGTATGCGGAGGACCCTTTCCTTCAGCAGCGTCTCTTAAACGCTCAAAACTTTCACGTACTATACGACCATCCCCAAGATCTGATCTTTCAATAGACGTACTTCCCCACGGAGCTTCAGTTGATCCGATAGGAGAATGAGTTCCACGAACTCCTCTGGAAATTTGAATAGATTGAATAATTGCATCTGATCCTCTTACAAAAACAGCCGCTGTGACATGATGCGCTCTCCAATCTCTCGGCAAAGGAAGGCCCTCTGGAAAAATCGCACTAACTGCTTTCATAATTCTATAGGCAATTGGCGCATTCTCTTCAGGCTTGAGGCTTCCGACTGCAGCTTCTAATCCCTGAGGAACCACAGGATATCGCTGAATAATGACTTCATCACCTCTTGTGTCTACTCTAACCAGCGCAGATTCACTCCCAGTAGCTTCTTCAAAAACTGTAGGAGATATTGCACTTCCTGTGTAATCTGTTAAAGCAGCCCTTGCTTGGTAAGCTCCTTCTCTATATTCTGCTATTGTTGCTGTTACTGAAGCACTCGTTCCACTTCTGACAATACGAACCGTCGCAGCTCTGTAGAAATCTGAAGTAGGCCCGCCCGAATGAGCAGCAGAAGCTGTCGCTCCATTCGCCGCAATCATGAAATGAACAATCGCCTCCCCCCCTTTGGGAACACTTGTGAGTAAGTCTCGAGTTTGGGAATGAGTCGTTAATTCGCTATATAAATTAGCCGCTGCTAATTCGGTTGTTGTGCGGCTGACTAGAGCAGTTGAAGGTAAAGCTGCTGCCATAAAAATACCATCCTTTATTGATAAAACTTATTAATTTAACTTAATAATTCCTGATGCCTGTGCTGCGCCATTTCCTGATCCAATTGTCACTCCAGCCCTTCTCAAGGCATCTGCTGTAGCGGCAGCTTGAGCCAGAGTAATCTGTTGAGAACGAGAAACTGATCCCCCTTCACTTGTTGGAAAAGGAGATCTAGCATGAGCTGTGCCAAGATTTGAGCTTGGTGAAGGCTTTTGCTGAAAAAACAAGGCTGCGACCCTTTCTATGAGGGCGATCAAAAGCCCGGCTACTGGAATCGCTTCTAATAGAGCTAAAGTGCGATGTCCCCATAGTAAACTAGATGACATCTCTTTCTTTTGTGAAGTTTCCCAATGCCTCACTGAATAAGGAAGGGCTGAAAAGCCTCCAAGGGCAGATAGTCCTAAATCATAAGGTGAAAGTTGATAGGAATTTAAAAAAGCCATAAAAACCCATTATTTGACTGGTTTTGAAAACAAACTTTAACAAAAGACTGATTTAATTTCATTAATTTAATAAATTTGATAGATATTTAAAATTTTAATTATACAAATCAACATCTTAATCTTAATTTAGAAGAGAGTGTAGCCAAAAACTCGTGAATTTGAGAAATTACTCTTATTTCTCGCAAAGGTCATACATGCCCCTCACCCATTTTGCTCTTCTCGTTGTTTTGGTCTCCATCTGGGGATTTAACTTTGTTGTTATTAAAATAGGACTCGAGGGAATCTCACCTGTCATGCTGTGCTTTGCAAGGTTTTTTCTAGCGAGTATCCCCTTTGTTTTCTTTGTGAAGAGACCCAAAGCAAGCTTTACTAAGGTGGTCTCTTATGGCCTCATCATGTTTGCATTGCAATTTTCTCTCTTATTTATTGGGATGAAAGTAGGCATTAGCCCAGGCCTTGCTTCACTTCTTCTTCAAGTTCAAGTCTTTTTCACAATTGCTCTTGCTGTGTTTCTTTTTAAGGAAAAGCTCCACATCACCCAAGTTTTGGGTGCACTTATCGGCATTTCGGGGATTGTTTTGATTTGGCATCACACGAGAGGTGAAATTACGATGGCTGGCTTTATGTTTGTCATGGGAGCTGCCTTTTTTTGGAGCATTGGAAATGCGATTTCAAAGACGATTGATAAAAATGAAATGATTCCTCTAGTGATTTGGGCAAGTTTTATAGCCTGGCCACCTCTATTACTCTTGTCTCTAGTTTTAGACGGGCCTACATCAGTTATGAGTACAATTAGTCACTTTGGAATACGCTCTTTAGGTGCCACAGCTTATATCGCCTATTTTTCGACACTCTTTGGATTTCTTACCTGGAACTATCTTTTACACAAAAACACACTAGCTACTGTTGCTCCGTTTACATTATTTGTACCGATCGTAGCGGTCATTAGCTCCTCTCTCTATTTTCACGAGCCTTTTCCTCTTTGGAAATTAGGTGCAGGGTTTCTTGTCATGTCCGGACTTGTTATTAACACCTTCGGACCACGCTTTTTTCCTAAAAAGCCTATAAATTGAGCAGGGCTGCAATAAACCAAGAAATAATCAAAATAGTAACAGGTAGATGCTCTAGATCTGGAATGGGGTGATCCTTTATGGGAGGGAGCACTTTGATTGTTTGAGAAAAATGCTCTTTCATATGTTTCTTTCTCTCCTCTGAGCAACCAAAGAAATAAGGAATCCACCAAGAGAGGATATGTCCTACCAAAAACAAAACAGCGATGAGGAAAGCGATTGAAGTCACAATAGGCTTTTTGTCTATGAAACTCAATATCGATGCTGCCAAAGGAAGAAGATAATTAAATATCTCCCACTTTCGATTTTCTTTGGTGTGATTTTTTACATCATTGAAAGGGTGGAGATCATAAAAATCTATAAGAAGTAGATAAACCACTAGAACTACTGGAATAAGTGTCGCGGCCCAAGTCATATTTTGTTCCTAATCATGGGATTACCCCATCTTATATAACCAGATTTCCTTTGAAGAGCAACCAAAAAATATCAGGGCTAAGCTTAACATTGATGATTGTAAAAAATATATTGATCGATAAGAATGGGCAATAGAACCCTCACGGAGCAGCCGATTGTTTTGTATGGTGTACAAATTCATCCCAGAATTTCATGAAATTTCTTATGCGATTTGCAGTTTTATTCCTTTTGTTTTGCTAATTGCTACTTATGTAATCCGCAATAAAAATACCGTTAAGCGAAGAAAATTTCTAAAAAACAAATTAAAACATAGAAAAGGCGCTCTTTGACAGAGGTAGTGCCAAATAGCGCCTCCAATTAATAAGGGACTCAAACAGTTATCTCACTGACTCTCTTTCTTTCCTCCTTTTCTCCCCATTTCAGCATAACCCTCGGTTCCCAATTGCTCTTTACGAGCCTCTCCTCCTTTCTGTCCAAGTTGGGAATATCCTTCAGATCCAAGTTGTTGCTTTCGAGTTTCGCCTCCTTTTTGGGCAATATTAGAGACCCTTTTTTTATCCATTGAGGCAAATCCTCTTTTTTTGGTTGTAGTCATACTAAACCTCCGTTGTTGTGATCCTTTGGGGTATATTTACAATCTGTCTCACTCACAATTTGTGAATCAAACATAATTATTATTACATTTTATACAGGTTTAAAATTCAACAAACAGGCAGACAATAGCATTTATTTATTGCCGAACTAACACCTGTAAAATTGTCTGACAGAATTTTTTTATTTGTTTTTATTTTTATAAAAAACCTCTAAAAACACTTCAGAGCGTGATCGAAAGAAAAATGAAAATATTTATTATAATTAATATTGAAGGAAATTTACCTATTGATTATGGAGAGAATTAAAAAACCAATCATAGGGGTAACCAATGGCTAAACATGTAGCTAGAAAAAAAACAGCAAAAAGAAAAACTGCTGCTAAAAGAAAAACAGTTAGAAAAGCTGCTAAAAAAACTGCTCGTAAAACAGTGAGAAAAGCTGCTAAAAGAAAAACTGCTAAGAAAACAGCTAAGAAAGCTGCTAAGAAAACAGTTAGAAAAGCTGCGAAGAGAAAATCTCCTGCTAAAAGAAAAACAACTCGCAGAAAAACAGCCAAGAAAGCTGAAAGCAAAATGGAAGAGAGCGCAATGGGAACTTGCGGTTCTTGCTAAGCCTTTTCAAGTCTTAAAATGGTCAGTAGTGGTTTCACACTGACCATTTTTCTTTTATCCACAAATACCCATTTTTTCCTCACGAGCTCCTCGACCACCTTTAACCCTTTTTTAGTGATTTCCTCTTGAGGAAGTATTCCCTTTGCAAATAGTTCATCCACAACTTTCCTAGAACCTGGTATTTCTTTTACCTCTTTAAGCATCCCTCTGTAGGCTTTGAGGATTTTCTGAGCCCACTTTATGCTATGAGTCGTTTCCTGAATCAAACCTTCTAAAAAAAAGAGAATCCACGTAGTCCAATCCTCTTCGGAGGATATTTTGTAGAGGAAGTATGAATAGTTCTTACGGTTTCGATGAAAATAGGGGCTCATGTAAAGAAGAAGTGTCTTTGTGACCCCCTTCTGATAGAACATGATAGGAAGAAGGCTTCTTCCTACTCTTCCGTTGCCATCCATAAACGGATGGATGAGTAAAAATTGGGCAAAATAGATAGCGATTTGCAAAAGAGGTTCTTTCTCCTCGATCTTGTAGTACTCGTTTAAATTTTTCATGAAGGGAAGCAGCTGGGAAGGATGAGGAGGGAAATAGAGAGCCTCGTCTCTCTTACCACCCTCAGGGCCTATCCAATTGATTTTTTTGCGCAGCGCCCCTCTTTCATCATTTTTGTGATACCCTGCTTCAAAATGGCTATGCACATTGCAAAGAAATCCTGTTGTGATTTTCCTGTTTTTCAATTTCTTAATTTTTTTGAGAGCAACGCTATAGTCGAAAACTCTAAACAGGTCTCTGTCTTTCTTTTGAGGGG
>CAYSAJ010000037.1:0-13718 GCA_964429005.1 uncultured bacterium
TCGGTCGTGCGACCCTCTCCGTGGTCGCGCGATACCGGGAACAGGACTCGAACCTGCACACCTTGCGGCACTAGATCCTAAGTCTAGCGTGTCTACCAATTCCACCACCTAGGCATAATGGCCACTAATTCTAATGATTATCTTTATTTTTGAGCAATTTTTTTTGGTAAAAAACCCTTTTAATTGAAAAATTATATATTTTTATTAATTTCAAACAATTTTGAGGCTATAATTCTATTAAAAATAGAAAAAACCCATGAATTGTTTAGTTAATTTTTTTACCGGAAATAAAGGTAAAATTAATCGAATCAATTTTTTACAGAAAAAAACCCATGATATTGAGTCTTTGGTTGATGAAAGGCTTAAGAAATGGGGGTGCTTGGACTTTAAAAAATTGCCAGCGATTGAGAGAACCTCCATTTCTAGGGAAATTCAGGAGCTATACAGGTCTGCCCACCATCTCACTAAAGACAAGTCATTTTTTGAAACAACCCTGCTAAAAAAATTACTTTCCAAAGCTTTAAGTCTTAAACTTGGTGGCAAAGTCAATTATCAACATCTTGCTTCATCTCGCTTTGCTGATTTTAATCATTTTATTCTTAGAAACCACCTTCATCACAAAGCTCACGCCCTTTGCTTGCAATTTGAGCAAGATGAGGATGGGCCCTTTATACCAGTCTACCTAGAAGGAAAGACAGTGCAGGCGCCTTGGAGCGCTCTCACAATCATTCCTAAGAGAAAAGGGAGTGGTTTTTCCTATTATTACCTTAGAGCTCTTATCTTTGAAACGGATCAAAACTTTATTTTAAGCAGGGAGTTTTCTTTAACTAGCAAGGGGATTCAAAGGCACAACTATCTGTCATCGGATCCTGTAATCCCAATCGATTTCCAAGACCCAAGGGAGTGGGGATGTCAAAATGTTTTGGAGGTTAAAGTAGCTCTTAAGGATAAATCTGGCAGAGCTCCCACTTTAGGCAAAGGAGATCATGCTTTTATCGTGCTAAAGAGCTCTGAGGGTGCGATTTATAGTTTAGGAAAGTTGAGACACAGCGAGGTGTTTTCATGGAAAACGTTTTTTCTCCCTCTCGCTCCTAAGAAAGGGGGAATCGCTTGCCCAGATATTTTCTCATATTTGCCCTATGATGATCGTTTCTTGTATAAAAAATCTTTCGTCATTACTTCGCAGCAATTCGAGGCCATATTGCAGATAGCTTCTTACTATAGAGACTACTCATCATTGCCTTTTTCACTCCTTAAAGATAATTGTGTAACATTCATCCAAAAAGTCCTGAAGCATGTCCTCAAAATCGATGTGGATCCAGAGATGTTTCTTCCTACTTATTTGCTGAAGGGTTTTCTTCCTAAAAAGCTGCTGATGTGGATTCCATCGCCACGTAAAAGGATTCTTCCTCTTTGGTTTAAAAGGATATTCTGTTTCTTCCCTCCCTTGTACGCTTTTACGGTTTTCGCTGGTTTTGCAATTAAATCTCTTTCCTTATCTAAAAGCTCTGACGCGCCAGATTTCAGCTGGGAAGATATTTTCCTTCGCCCCTGGAAAGTTTCCCTGCACCACCCCTTAGCTCTTATGCACTCTCTTAAGTCTTTAAAAGGGGTCGACAAGAGCTCTTAGGGTTTGGTATCATATCCTGCCTATGAAACCACAAAACTTGCTTTACCCTTTTAAGTCAGGGGTTTATCACCCCACTGTTTCACAAGGCGTTCTTTTTATTCCTAAAAGAATTCCTGATCACTTTTTGCATGATTTTAGATCTCTATTTCCCACATACCAGCCTGTTCATGTTGAATTTTGCTCTGGAAATGGGGAGTGGGTAGTAGCTAAAGCTCTTGAGCATCCAGAGATTTTTTGGATCGCCATTGAAATGAAGTTTGATCGAGTTCAAAAGATCTGGTCCAAAGCACAAAATCAAGGTGTAAAAAACTTATTGATTATTCATGGGGAAGCCTCTTTGGCTGTAAGGTACTACATGCCTGAGAGTCTAGCAGATCATTTTTTTGTAAACTTCCCAGACCCTTGGCCTAAGTTTTGTCATGCAAAATATCGTCTCATTAATCAAGAATTTCTTCGGTTGTTATCCAGGCTTGGGAAGAAAAATGCTTTTCTCACCTTTGTAAGTGATGATGAAGAATATATTCAAAGAGCCTCCGATGAAGTTTCAAAGAGCCCATTTTGGGGGGGTGTTTCTGTTGATCCTTTTGATGAGGTTTATGGGAAGTCTTACTTTTACAGGCTTTGGAAATCGCAAGATAAGAGGATTCAAAAGCTTCAGGCAAGAAATTCACAAAAGAATATGGTTTATCCACTCCGATTAAACCTATCTTTGCAAAGTGATCTCAAATGGGAACAAGAAAGGAGGAAAGCTCTTGAATTGATTGACAGCGGTTATCGTCTTGAGATTCATCTTGACCTTCAACTTGAATTGAACCTTTCTTCATTATCCCACCTAGGAAAGTTCAATACCTATTTGCTTTCTGTTGAAGCTTTTTCATCATCATTCTACCCAGATTTCAAAGATCATATTGAAAATGTGGTCCTCTATAAAGGTCCTTTAGATTTTATTTCCCTCTTTTTTCAAAAACCAGCTGATTTTGTTTCTTTTATTTCTTGGCTTGAAGAGACCTTTGATAGTATTGATCTATTAAACAAGCTCATGGACGAGTCATTTTCCTCTTTTGATACTATTTCATTTGAAGATTTATCTAAAAAAAGCCTTGGAAGGCAATATTTAAGGCTGTTTGCTATCTCTGTTTTTTCAGAGTATCTCCACCGTTTAGCTTCTAAGCTTCCTGAAGACATCATGCCAGCTCTTTTATTCGATACAGCAGGTGTCGTTAAAGAAATTTTTTACGAGCAGCTTACCTCTCAAGAGATTTTTCCCCACTTCAAAATTTTGGGGCAAGAAGCTAGCGAAGGGATTGTAAAAGCGATTGTGATCCCTTCAGTAGAAAAAATGAGTCTTTCTTTTGTAAAAACCATTGAAAAATATATTCAGGAACTCTCAGAGCCTCTTCGATATATCCCAGAGCGTTATTTATCTGAGAGCTGGCTTGGGATAGATCAAATGGTGGTTTGCCCTTCGACGCTTTCGCCCATCGGAAGCAGACAGCTTAAAGGCTTTGAAGTCGCTGGAGGAGAAATCTTGAATCTGGAAGAGCGAAGTCTCGCTCAGTTTTGATAATTTTTTTAACAAGTTTAGGAGAAAAAAGATTTCGGGACAGAGGGATTTGAACCCCCGACCTACTGCTCCCAAAGCAGTCGCGCTAGCCAAACTGCGCTATGCCCCGAAATTAAGAAGGCATCATTTTATAGATTCAAAGCTTTTCTAGCAAATAAAAATCGGATATAAGAGTTTTTGATGATTTACCCGAAGGTGTCTATGTCCTTTTTAGAATATCCAGCGACAAAAAAGCTCGCAAAACTAGCTCAACACCCTTTTGATTTAACTAAGCCGCTAGCTTTGTCGCCAGAGAGAGTGCGCTCTATGCAGATTCATGGTTTAGGATTAACTTTAATGTATGGAACAGAAAGAGTCGACGACACTGTTTTGCGCGATTTATTTGAGCTGGCAAAAGAAGCTAAAGCAGTAGAAAAGATGAGACACATGCAGCAAGGAGATATCATCAATAAGATTGAGGGTTGCGAATCAGAAAACCGCAGGGTGCTTCATACGGCAATGAGGGATTTTTTTCAGCACCCTCAAATGGAAAAACCTGCAAAAGAAGCTCGTGAAGAAGCTCATAAGGAAGTAGAAAAGCTTAAAGTCTTTTGTGAAAAAATCCACAAAGAAAGGACGATCACCGATATTGTGCAAATCGGTATTGGAGGATCTGATTTAGGCCCTAAAGCGATTTATTTGGCGATGCAGGCCTACCAAAAAAGAGAAGTAAAAGTGCACTTCCTCTCAAACGTAGATCCAGATGATTTTGGCAGTATCATAGGAAGTTTAAATTTAAAAACGACTCTTGTCGTCGTCGTTTCTAAGTCGGGTAGTACTTTAGAAACTCTGACGAACGAGCAGTTAATTCGAAAAGCTTTTGAAGAGCGTGGCATCAATCCAGGGCAGCATGTGATTGCAGTAACGGGCAAGGGGAGTCCGATAGATGATCCCAAAAAGTATTTAGCTTCTTTCTATATGTGGGACTACGTAGGAGGGCGCTACTCTGTAACTTCCATGGTAGGGGGCGTGACTTTAGCTCTTTCTGTGGGTTTTGATCATTATATGTCATTTCTTAAGGGCGCTAGTGAAATGGATAAGCTCGCTCAAGAAGAAGACCCAAAGAAAAACCTTCCTTTGTTTGGAGCTCTTCTTGGTATTTGGAATCGAAATTTCCTGCATTATCCAACACTAGCGATCATTCCTTATTCACATGCTATGCAGCGCTTCACTGCGCATTTACAGCAGTGTGACATGGAATCCAACGGCAAGCACATCACAAAACTAGGAGAAAGGGTTAAATATTCAACAGGTCCTATCATCTGGGGTGAGCCTGGAACTAACGGTCAGCATTCCTTTTATCAGCTCATTCATCAAGGCTCTGATATTATTCCTCTAGAGTTTATAGGATTTAAATATTCTCAACGAAAAGTGGATATGGAAGTCAAAGGAACAACCTCTCAGGAAAAGTTGCTTTCTAATTTATTTGCACAATCTATAGGTTTTGCTACAGGAAAACATCACGATAATCCTAATAAAAGGTTTGAGGGAAATAGACCCAATCATGTCCTCATTGCTAAAGAATGTGATCCTCAAACTTTAGGCAAGATTCTTTCTTACTATGAACATAAAGTCGCTTTTCAAGGGTTTATTTGGGGGATCAATTCTTTCGATCAAGAAGGTGTGCAGTTGGGTAAAGTGCTTGCTAATCAAATTCTTGAACTTTTTGCAAAAAAACGATCACATAAAACGATTGATCCAGCAGATTTTCCTCTTGGGCAAGCTTATATGGAATGGCTCTGATGATAGGAGCCTTGTTCAATATAAATTTTATGGGCCAATGGAAACTCTTCTTCTTGGGGAGAGGTGACAAAACTTTGTAGGACTGCCTGAAGTTGAGACTTGAGGCAGTTTTTTCGCTCCCCATCAAGATGCACTCCCAAGTCGTCTACATGTAAAACAGGTGGATGGCTCGATTCCTCTTTGAGAAGTTCATATTCAATAAGTCTGAGTGTAGAAGTTACGCTTCTTTTTTGCCCTTCTGAAGCCACACCTCGTGCGATATGCTTACGGAGATAAATTGCTAAATCATCTCGATGAGGGCCTATTGTGGTGGAGCCTAGAATAAAATCCTTTTCCCGATGTTTTGTTAGAGATTGAAAAATAGCTTCTTCGCTGTCTATCAAGCAGTGAGGTTGATACTTAAGATGAATAGGGTCGTTTGTGAGAAGTAAAGAAGAATGAGCTTGAAGGCGCTCATTTAAAAGTTCAGAGCATTTTTTTCTTTCTTGAAAGAGATAAAAAGCTGATTTAGAGATTTCTCTTTCCCACGCATCCAAAGAAAGTGTTTGCCTAGTCTTTAGCAGGGCATTTCTTTGTTTGAGCCCTTTTGTAAAGCGTGCTAGGTGATAAACATAAAGAGGATTGTACTGGGAGAGGTGAAAATTAAAAAAGCGCCTTCTCTCTTGTGGAGATCCATCAATTAAAGCAACATCTGAGGGGGCAATAATAACTGAAGGAAAAATCCCTAAAATTTGAGAAAAATGGGCATGCTTTGTCTGGTTGAAAAAAAAACTTTTTTCTTCTTTCGAATAGTTTAAAGTCAGGGTGTGCTCAACACCGTCTTTTTCTATAACGCCAACGACTGTGAACGATTTCTGGCCGTGTTTAATCAACTCGGAGAGAAAGGAAGTTCGAAAAGACCTGCCTGTGCTTAAAAGGTAAATGGCCTCGAGCAAGTTGCTTTTGCCCTGGCCATTTTTGCCACAAATTAGGTTAACTCCTTGGCTGAATCTAAACGACTCCTTCCCGTAATTGCGAAAATTTCTGAGATGGAGTTGTTTAAGAAGCATGCCTATTCCGCAGAGAGCCTCATAGGCATAATTACATACAGAGCATTAGAGGAGTCTGTAATCATACCTGGGTTGTAAGAATCTGAAATCGCAAATTTAGCTGTTTCATCTTTGCAGTGCCTTAGAATGTCTAAGAAAAAGTAGGGATTGAAAGCGATGTCTAATTTGTCAGAGCCGTAATCAACGGGCATGTTTACTTTTCCTTCTCCAATATCACTGCTCATCGCTTGAAGTCTTAAGTCGCCTCTGTCAAAGGTGAATCTGACGGAATAGTTCATTTCAGATGTGAATAATGACACTTGTTTTAAAAGGGTAGAAAGCTCTTCCTTGTGAAGAGAAATGACTTTCATCTGAGAAGAATCAGGGATTACTCGATCTACATCAGGGTATTGGCCAGCTAGAAGTTTTGTAATCAGACAAATAGAGCCACTTTCGAGGGCAACTTTGTCATTCATGATGGTGAATCGCGATTTTTGGTCGTTATCTAAAATACGAACCATTTCTTCGACAGCCTTAAGAGGCATGACAAAATCTACTTTCTCTGGAGAGTGGAAATCAATCGCGTCTTGAACTTTTGCAAGACGTTTTCCATCTGTTCCTACAAAAGTAAGTTGATTCCCTTGAACTTCTGTAAATATGCCATTTAAAATCTGTCTGCTATCATCTCTTGCAGCAGCAAAAGCTGTTCTGGCGAGCATGTCTTTTAATTGACCAGATGAGATTGAAAAGGATCTTTCGCCAGAAAGATCGGGAAGGGCAGGGAACTCGGAGCGATCCATCCCGTGAAGTTTAAATTGGGAAGTTCCAGCTAGAATAGTGGCAATCCCTTCTTTTGTAGCGTGAATTTCAATCTGAGGCGCTGTTAATTCTCTGATAAGTTGAAAGAATCTTCTGGCTGGTAGCGTAACAGCTCCTGATTCTATGACTTTGGCATCGCTATAGGCTCTCATGCTAACTGTAAGGTCAGTAGCGCTGATAGTAACATGATTTCCTTGAGCTTCGAACAGAATATTAGAAAGAATGGGAATTGCAGGTTTAGATGGGACAACGCTTTGAATTTTACCGATAAGATTGACAAGTTCTGTTCGGGGTATAATAAGCCTCATATACGCTACTTCCTTGGTTAAAGGGTAAAGATTAAGAAATCAAATGGCACGATGTCAAGAGTATTCTTTAAGTGTTTTTGCGACCCTTCTATTTTCTTCTCGAGTCTTGATAGCCTCTCTCTTATCGTAGAGTTTTTTACCTCTAGCAATAGCGATCGATACTTTAAATAGTCCCTTTTTTTCGTAGATAGAAAGAGGAACTATAGTGAATCCTTGCTGTTCGCAGGCTTTACGCAGTTTTTCAATTTCTCTTTTGTGAAGAAGGAGTTTTCGGGGTCTTTTTTCTTCGTGGTTGTGGATGTTCCCAAATTGATATGGAGCAATAGAAGCATTTAGCATGAAGGCTTCATCTCCTGTAACAGTGGCATACGAATCTCTAAGGGTGGCTCCGTTGGCTCGAAGAGATTTAACTTCTGTTCCTTGGAGGCAAAGGCCTGCTTCAAATGTTTCAATGATTTCGTAATGAAAGAAAGCTTCTCTATTCTTTGCGATTTCGTTATCAGCTTTGCGTATCATAAAGGTTTCTTCTGAGATTTACATCCATATAGCAGTATTATAACTGAACCGATCCAAAAAATGAAGGAATAATACTGGGTAAAAATAGCGATCGTTGGCGAGGAAAAGTAATAAGGTAATGCCTCGACGATAAATTTAAAACCAATCCAAATAATGAGAGCGTGGGAGGCGTTAAGCATGTTAGGCAATTTGGCCAGCAAAGAGGAGAGTTTTGAGGCAGCAAATCTCATGATAAACATGCCTAGCAAAGAGCTTACATAAATCATCCAAATTTTAGATACGCCGGCCCTTGAAGTTAATATTGCAAAAGCAGCCAGGATTGAATCGATAGCGAACAAAACATCTGTAATTTCAATATAAAAGACAGTTTTCCAAAAAGATCTCGGTTTGTTTATATGGGGGGAGTTGGGGAAGGCTAATTCCTTGCTTCCCATAAAAATCAGATAAGCGGCGCCTAAAAGTTGAATTCCTGGGTGTTTAATGAGAAAGGTAAGAAACACGATAGCCAAAGTCCTGAGCACAAGACCGGAAATGAAACCTATCCAAAGAGCTTTGGATCTTTTCTCGACGCCTAGTCTAGTAGCTAGGCTAGAAATCGCTAGAAAATTATCAGCGGAGAAAATAATTTCAATAAAAAGTAAAAATAATAGAAGAGGTAGATCGTAGATAAAAAATGAGGTCATAACACCTGCCTAAGATTTAGGCAGATGTTTAACCAAAAATAACATTTAACGCAACTTGAGAAGCTTTAGTGTCTATAGCATTTTCTCGAACGATTTTCTGGTATTTAAGCCCAGTTGTTGCGTCTAATTCTCGTTGCTCATGAAGCCACTCTGTGTGAGCTTGGCATCTTCTGGAAACAGCGTTTGTATGAGCTGAGGCAAGAGATGATAATCTATCCATATTAATCTCCAAATAGTGTTTTGCCGAGATGAGTTACTCTAAAACAGGGCTTGCCTAAATGGCGTCCTGTTTGAATGATCCCTGATTCAAAAAGCCAATCCATAATGGTAGAGCGAATAAAGCGAAGTTCAGGGTCAGAATATTCTGGAATGGCATATCTCCAGGTCTTCCCGGTCTTTTGTAGAGTCGTTCTTGACTTATCGTTGAGGGGGACAATAAGCCCTCTCATAAACTCCTCTAAGTAGACCCAGCCTAAGTTTACCACTTTTCCTACACTTTTTTCAACTTCTCTGATGTTTTTGTCGGTGAGGAGAGTTTTGTCCACATCAAGTTGAATTTGATTAAAGGGGTGTCTATAGGTGTGAAGAGCGCGTTTTTCAGAGGGGAGATTACACCAATTGATGGAATCTTCGCTCATTTTCAAATAATTATTATCAATAAAAGCCAGCTTAAGGAGTAGGAGTTTTGAAAGAAGGGAATTCACGTAAGTTTCAAAAAGATGTTTCTCGTGAGAAAGGTCAAAGTCTTGAAGGGCGTCTGCAAGAAATCTAAAATGCTGGCTGTCAATAGCGTAAGATTCTTGATTCTGCATTGGGATTACGGAAATCGCAAAGTTTTTTGAAGCCTTAAGTAAAGTGGCCATGTCTTCAGAAAAGGCGTAGTCGTGCGGTCTAAATGTAATAACTTGTTCTTGAATGGATGAGGGTGTAGTGTTTTTGAGAAAGAGCAAATAATCCTTCCACTCTTTGAAAGGGGTAATAAAACCCTCCCAACCATTGTCTGTATTTTCATAGACTAGGGAAGAAACAAAATTGTACTCAAGAAGTAAAATAAATTCTTGAAGAGTTGTGTTGTTAAGGGAATATTTTTCTTGAATTTCTTTAACAGACAGGCGAAGTTCAGAAGTTGAAAAAAGGTCTTTAATGATTTTAAGTAGGGTTTCATTTCCAATGTTAAGATCCATCAAGTGACGCTGGAATACTTGGGGCGTTACTAAGTATTTTTCAACAAGAGAGTCAAAAATATTATCTGACGTCCTTGGTATGTGATACCAGTTTGGAAGAATATGTATAGGAATAATTTTGAGGAGTTGCTGAAGAAAATCCATGCCGGGCTCGAAATCTTCTTCAAAACGCATAATTTGTAATTCAAAATAACGGCGAGCGTCTTTGTTGACTGATATTTGGTCATTATTAATGGAGAAAAGCTCTGTTTCCTGAAGTTTACTCAAAATTTTATTAAGTTCATCCATTCGGATCTCAAGGTTGCGAGAAAGATCGGATGTGGGGAATTTAAGGGGATGAAAAAGAATTTCTTCAAGAACTTCAAGTTCTAATTTGGAAAAAGTAGAAAGTAAAACCCGATTTCTAATGTCGTTTTCGTAGTCGTAATCCGCTAGATTAATTTTGTGCTTGCGTTGATTCAGTTCGATCATCTTTTTTGGTTCCCTTTCATGGCCTTACTCAGGAGAGAATAAAATAACGAGGAATAATTATCTACATGAAGGAGGAAAAAGAATATCTATATACTACTAAAATTTTCTGACTTAGAGGTTTTTAAATGAGTTTTTCGATTCTTTTTTTAAAACTGATTTGTTACAATACGACATTATTTTTTTGATTATGGTAAAGGAATGGTAAAGAAGAAATATGATCATCGCTTTGTAGAAACAAAGTGGCAAAAAGTTTGGGAAGACAACAAAGAATTTCACGTTGAGGTCGACCCCTCTAAGCCCAAATATTATATTCTAGATATGTTTCCCTATCCTTCTGGAGCTGGATTGCATGTAGGTCACGTAACTGGATATACAGCCACTGACATTCTTGCTCGCTACAAAAGACAAAAAGGGTTCAACGTTCTTCACCCCATGGGATGGGATAGCTTTGGCTTGCCCGCAGAACAGTACGCTGTTCGAACAGGAACTCACCCCTCCATCACCACTAAAAAGAACATAGACACCTATCGAAGACAACTTAAATCTTTGGGATTTAGCTATGATTGGGATCGAGAAATTGCCACTTCAGATGCTACTTACTACAAATGGACTCAATGGATTTTTACGAAGCTTTATGAAAAAGGACTTGCCTATGAGGCCGAAGTTCAAGTGAATTTCTGTCCAACACTGGGCACTGTACTGTCTAATGAAGAAGTTGAGGATGGCAGGTCAAAAGAGGGGGGTTATCCTATTGTCAGAAAACCTCTAAAACAATGGATCTTGAAGATCACAGAATATGCTGAGCAGCTTCTGGCGGATCTCGATGGTCTAGATTGGCCTGACTACTTAAAACAGCTTCAAAGAAATTGGATCGGTAAAAGTGAAGGAGCAAAAATCCAGTTCCCCTTAGAAACACATGGTGGATACATCGAGTGTTTTACTACAACTCCTGAGACGATTTTTGGCATCACTTTTTTAGTTATAGCTCCAGAGCATCCACTTGTCGATTCGTTGATAGCTAAAAAAGAGTCTTTAGCAGTCAATCAGTATCTGGAATCGATTCAAAGTAAGAGTGATCTTGAAAGAACAGACCTTAATAAAGACAAGACCGGGGTGTTTACAGGTTCTTATGCTCTACATCCTATTACAAAAAAGAAAATTCCGATTTGGATTGCCGACTATGTTCTTATGAACTTTGGAATAGGTGCCGTTATGGGTGTTCCAGCTCACGACCAGCGTGACTATGAGTTTGTTCAAAAATTTAACCTCCCTATCGTCCAAGTAATCCGACCTGTGCAGGAAAAAGATGAGGATAGAGCCTACGAGGGAGATGGGGTGATCACACACAGTTGTCATGGCTCATGTGACATCAATGATCTATCAAGGGCTGAGGCAAAAACAAAGATCATAGATTATTTAGAAAGGGAAAATTTAGGAGTGCGATGTACAACCTATAAACTGAGAGATTGGCTCTTTTCACGTCAGCGATACTGGGGCGAGCCTTTTCCTATCTTGCACTATGAAGATGGCTCTAAACGAGTACTTGGTGTAGATGAACTACCCCTTACTCCACCTACAATAGACGACTATAAACCAGGGGAAGATGGACGATCCCCCCTTGCTAAAGTTAAGCAGTGGGTGGAAATCAAAGACCCTAAAACGGGGAAAAAAGCTTACCGCGAGACAAACACGATGCCACAATGGGCGGGATCGTGCTGGTATTATCTTCGATTCTGCGATCCTCACAATGCTGAGGCAGCGTGGAGCTCTGAGAAAGAGAAATATTGGATGCCTGTCGATCTTTATGTAGGGGGTGTAGAGCATGCTGTTCTTCATTTGCTTTACTCTCGATTTTGGCATAAAGTCCTCTACGATTTAGGTCTTGTGTCTACAAAAGAACCTTTTCAGGTTCTAAGAAACCAAGGGCTCGTCGTTTCTAAATCGTATAAGAAAAAAGATGGGAATTATATCGATCCCGAGCATGTGGAAGAAGAAATTGCGAAGGGACATTTTGTCATAGAGCAAGTTGAGAAGATGTCTAAATCCAAACTTAACGGCGTGACACCTGATGATATCATAGATGAGTTTGGGGCAGATTCGCTTCGCCTTTATGAGATGTTCATGGGTCCTTTTGATAAGGAAAAGCTTTGGAATACCGATGCCGTTACTGGATGCTATCGCTTTATTAACAAAGTATATGATCTGGCCGTATCAGAAAAGCTTTCTCATGATGTAACAGAAGAGGCCATGAAACTTGGGCATCGACTTGTTCATCAAGTCTCCTCGGATATTGAAAAAATGTCATTCAATACAGCCATAGCGCGAATGATGGAATTTATGAATGCTTTTCAGCCCCTTCCAGTCTATCCTATAGCTGTGGTGAAAATGCTTTTACAAATGCTCTATCCATTAGCGCCTCACGTCAGTGAAGAGTGTTGGGAAATATTGGGAGAAAAGAAAAGACTCTTAAATTCCCCATACCCACAAGCGGATGCTAGATATCTTCAAGATGACCTCATTACTTATGTTGTTCAAATCAACGGCAAAGTGAGAGCCCGCATAGAGGCGGCAAGAGATCTTTCAAGTGAGGATGTTTTTGCAGAAGCTGTATCCCAAGAAAACGTGCAAAAATTTCTCCTGGGAAAGGTGCAGAAAAAAGTGTTTGTACCTAATAAACTCCTAAATATCGTTCTGGAGTAATGGTGATTCGTATTGCCTATTCGATAGCTCTCCTTTGTTGGGGAGCTGTAGAGTTACCCTCTATGCTTAAGAGGGCCAAATCAAGAAAAAAATGGCTTTTTCGGCAAAAAATTGGGATGACAGCTTTTCCCCCATTTTCCACCTCTAAAAGAGTTTGGATTCACTCAGTTTCACTCGGGGAAACAAAAGCAGCTGAACCCCTCATCAAAGCAATTAAACGCTACTATCCAGAAATCTCTATTTATTGCTCTCATGCAACATTAACAGGATATGACACCTCATCCAAAAATCCCTTAGTAGATTTTTCGTTTATTCTTCCCCTTGACTTGCCGATTCTCATGAATCGACTAGTAAAAAAGATCGCTCCAAAGCTTTTTATTTTGGTAGAAAGTGATTATTGGCCTTCACTCATGGAAGCGCTAGGTAAACAACAAGTGCCGGTTAGTGTTGTGAATGGCAAGCTTTCAGACAAGACATACAAGATCTATTCTAGACTTCCCTTTTTAAAAAACTTTACTTTTGAGCGTTGCCATCAAGTTCTCGTGCAAAATGAAGAATATTTTCAGAAGTTTATTGACCTAGGTGTAAAAAACCCGGAGGTCATTACTTCTGGGAATATGAAGTTTGATATTGAGCGATCATATTTAAATGAAAAGCTGCAAGAGCAGCTCATCGAAGAAATATTGATCCCTCAGGGAAAGCCAATTATTACCTTTGGATGTACACATGAAAATGAGGAATCATTGATTACTCAGCAAATAAAAGAGCTTCTAGAAACAACAGAGGCCTTTATCATCATAGCGCCTCGCCACTTAGAAAGAGTTGGTGAAATGGTCGTAAAGCTCTCAGCAAGGCCTGGTCAAATCTCTCTTTTTTCTAAACCTGTCAAGGGTGCTAGGGTGCTTCTCATCGATCGTATCGGAGTCTTAGATCAGATTTATCAGTTATCGATGATTACAATCCTTTGCGGCAGTTTTGTTCCTGGAATTGGAGGTCATAACTTATTTGAGCCTCTTGAGGCGGGCTCTACACT
>CAYSAJ010000038.1:0-12959 GCA_964429005.1 uncultured bacterium
AAAAAAGGCTAAAAACTCAAAAAAGGGACTTTATCTTGAGTTAGGAAACAGAGCCGCTATTCTGCGATTAAGAGCTCCAGCAAGAATCATAAAAAAGGCCTCTATTAAATATTTTTCAAAATGAAGTTAACATTAACTCTTATTAATTTCAAACTTTGAAATTAATAATATTAATTCTATTTTAATTAATTTTGTAGGGACAATTTTAGTGAATCTTGAAATAAAAAAGCCCCCGGAGGTTCCGGGGGCTTTCCCGCAACAAATGTTGCAGGAGGGGGAAAATTTTCTATGTTAACAAGTTCCTTTGCAGGGCTTGATGAATCGAGCTAGAGCAAGAGCTGCTAAAAACCATCCGACCACTAGATCAATCCATACTTGGAACATGTAGTCTGCAGGAAATTGAAGCCAGTTCCAATTCGGAACGTACGCTACGAGGCCTGTGAAAACACATAGTAAGAGCACAATATTAACTTTTTTCCAGAAATTCTGGCAACAAGATAAGTGTAAAATCGCTCCGAGAACACCTCCTGCAACGATTTGAGTTAATAAACCAATCACTAGAAATCGAGGACAAGCCATGTCTACACCTGCAGGATTGACAGCTGCAAACACAAAAGGCCCCCTCACACTACCCTCTCTGGGGTGAGGAGTTTTTGCAGGTTCTCCTGTAATGCAGTATATGCCTGGTGTAGGTGCATTTGCTTTGATAGCTGCTGATACGTTTTGCTCATTAGTAAACTTCTTAAAAGTGTCCTTATGCCATGGCAAAACCATCCATGATAAAAAGTTCCAAACAAAAACAATAACCCCTGCTAAAAGGGCTCCTTTAACGACTGATTTGAACATAGATTCTCCTATATGTCATTTAACGAAAGAATATGGTATCCTATTTACCATGGAGAAACAGGCAAAAAGATGCAATCAAAAATCGCTATAAATTCTTCTTTAATCTTCCCCAACTTCCCTGAAGTTAAGGCCTTAAAAAAGAAGGTCACATACATCCGACAGAGCAGCTCGGGTTTATTTGATCTCAAAGCGGTTCGCTATGTTCAAAAAAAATCTTTACCTTTTCAACTCCGAAATCTGCTGTGGCAAGGCGTAGACCAAATCAGGCGTATTTTACCTTCTAGACCTTCAAAAGAAGAACAGCTTCTTTTGGATGTAAAAAGACCTCTTCAATTTCTCCCCACTCTCAGCAGAGTCGAGAGATTGCAGTGGATCTACGAACCACGGCTTGAATTTCCCAAAAGCTATTCGTTCATAGGTAAAAAGCCCAAAAACGATAAACTTGTTCCCATCCGGAAGGTAAGCCACAAATATGAAATTACATTTCCGCTTCGATTTGAAGCGTCTTTAAAAGGGACGTTGCTGCAAGAAATTTCCTCATTTTTGTATCTAAAGGTCGACGAAAAGCTTTTTTCAGGTTTATCTAAGGAATATAAAAATTTATGGGGCGATCGATTTGAAAGCTACGAGACTTTATTTCCTTATCTAAAAACCTATGGCGTAGTGATCACGGCAGATGAGATCAAAAAATTTCATCTCTCGGGTAAGCTCAAAGAGCTGGGACAAAAGGTTTATTTTGGCATCAAAGAAATTGTCGTAGAAACCTTTGAAGATCATCCCGAGTATGAATCTGTCCTTTATGTTGAAATCGATTCTCCAGCATTGCAGTCTCTTCAGCGTAAACATATAGGGAAAACGACCCCCATACGTCTTTTCTTAGCAGTGAAAAGAAGAGCTGTGAATCCCATAGCAGCTCCCCTGTGTATGAGCAATTTAAGTTATCATTTTTGCTAGGCTTTCAAAAGGTTTGTGAATTCTTCTTCACTGAGAATAGCTACTCCATGTTTTTTCGCTTCTTGAAGTTTAGAGCCAGCTTCCTCTCCAACAACAACATAATCTACTTTCTTTGAAACCGATGAAGAAACGTTTCCTCCCCTATCGCGAATAAGCTTTGTCGCATCTGCCCTGGAATAATTTTTTAAAGTTCCTGTAAGAACAAAGGTTTTTCCATCAAAAGTTTGATGAGCTGATGCATGGAGAGAAAGGGGCTTAACTCCTAATGAAAGGAGATCTCGAATATCTTGGAGAGAGTCTTCATCTTTAAAATATTCCAGGATCGACTGAGCAACAACGGGGCCGATTCCTTCGATACGAGTTAAGGCCTCTTCATCCGCTTTTATCAAATTTTCTATAGTTTTAAACTTTTTAGCGAGGAGATACGCCGTTTCTTCCCCAACATTTTTGATGCCGAGGGCTAAGATAAATCGATCAAGAGGGCACTCTTTTGCCTTTTCGATTGCAGTAAGAAGGTTATTAATCGATTTTTCTTTAAAACCTTCAACTTGTTCTAAATCTTGATAGGTAAGACGGAAAATATCGGGAAAGCGATTGATAAATCCCATTTGAGAAAACTTTTCAATATTCTTTTCTCCAAGATGCTCAATATCGAAAGCCTTTTTCGATGCAAAAAAAATGATTTTTTGGAGCTGCTGGCCAGGACATGAAGTTTTATTAGGGCAGCGATAGGCTACCTCTTCTTCAAAGTGCACTACGGCCGCGCCACACATAGGACACTGTTTGGGCATATGCCAGGGTTTAGAATCACCAGGTCTTTTGGTTGTATCAACACTCACTACTTTGGGGATTACATCTCCACCTTTTTCAATTGTAACTGTGTCGTGTATTCGGATGTCCTTTCTCTTGATCTCTTCAAGGTTATGGAGCGTAGCTCTCATAATAGTACTTCCTGAAAGGAATACAGGTTTCAATTGGGCAACAGGGGTAAGTACACCTGTTCGACCTACTTGAACAACGATATCTTCAATGAAGGTAACCGCTTGCTCAGGGGCAAATTTATAAGCCACAGCCCACCGAGGGGTTTTTGCTGTAAATCCAAGATATTCTCGGTCTTTGAGATCATTAAGTTTAACGACAATACCATCAATTTCAAAAGGCAAAGAGTGGCGCTTTTTTAGGATTTTATCTGCAAAATGCATGAGCTCTTCAATCGACGAAACCATCGCATGATTTTCTTTTTCAAATGTCGGAAGCCCCCATTTCTTCAGATGCTCATGCACCTGCTCTTGGCTTGTGATTGAAGGATCTCCTTCAATCCCGTAGCACACAAGGGAAAGTCCCCGTGCATAAACTTGCTTTGCATCTAAAAGTTTCAGAGACCCTGCCGCTGCGTTGCGAGGATTTGCATAGACATCCTCACCCTTCAGCTCTTTTTCTTGATTAAGCTTTTGAAAGATGAAAAGTGGCATAAACACCTCCGCCCTTATTTCCAAAAAGTCAGGAACATGCCCTTTGAGCTTTAAAGGAAGCTCACGAATTGTTTTGAGGTTACTTGTAACATCATCCCCAACCTCTCCATTTCCTCTTGTAACACCTCTGACAAAAAAACCATTTTCATACTGAAGAGAAATAGCGATGCCATCCATTTTGAGTTCTACAGAATAAGAAATATTGTGATGTCCAAGACCCTTTTTGACGCGGTTCATGAAATCAATAAGTTCTTCTTCAGAATAGGTATTAGCTAGTGAGAGCATCGGCGTGCGATGTTTGACCTCTGCAAAACCTTTACTGTTTCCTTCTTGAACCTTTTGAGTAGGAGATGAGTGAACTACCCAATCAGGGTGCTGTTTTTCAATTTTCTCAAGTGTTTTATAGAGTTGATCATATTCATAATCTGAAATGATAGGTTTGCATTCGATATAATAGTGAATGTCGTGATTGCGGATTTCTTCCACAAGATGAAGATAATCTTCATATGTCATAAAGAGGCCTTCGGTGAGCAAAATTTAAGAAAAAGAGGATTATTTTCGTTTATTTTGTAAAACGATCAAAGAAATGTAAACCTTTTTCTAACGAAATTTTTTCTCCGGCAGAAAAAGTTTTTCCATGGTAGCGAAATTTTTTACTATGAGGGGCGTGTAAAGCAATTTCGATTTTTTGATGGGCCTGAATAACACACCGTTTGATCTCTCCACCCTTCCAAAGAAAAGAAACAGTAAACCCTGGGAAGGATTCTTTTGTGATTCTTCCGATGGTGAATGAGGGTGGGACAAAAGGGAGAAGGAAAAGATCTCCCTTTTCATAGCTGATAAAAAGTCTTCGGATTCGAGGATAAAGAAAAGAGAAGATTTCTATCGGAGAGCCTTCAAATGACTCAACAATTCCTTGATGCTCATCATCAATAAGCCGTGGTGCAAAACCATCAGAAAAAAGAGCTAAATAGATCTTTTCTATTAAAGGTAGGATTTCTCTTTTATCTAGGGTTTCATCCCATTTTTTGAGTAAAGGATGCGTTTCTACCGAAGAAGAGGGATTATGGGAGTAAAAAGAGGATAACCGGTAAAGATAAGGAATGATTTCTTTTGGGTCTTTTCTCATCCGCATCTTTTGGATATCGGATGTTTTATCGACACCAAGATAGATTTGAGAGAGTTGCTCTTCATGAAAGTATGTATCACAAGGGACTAAATGAGAAAAAGAACTTAAGGGTCCCTTCTTCTGATAAAAGTGAAGGGATCCTTCCTCATGCTTTATGAAAAAAACAGCATAACCTTCTTCATAATGGCCGTGGATTTTAATAAAGGACTCCTCCAGGTTTAGCTCGGCAGTAAATTGCTTAACAGGTCCACTAAGAGGAATTGAAAATTCATGGTTTTCTAAATTTGAAAGATTAAAAATGATGACTTTAGTCGGGTAACAGCGCACCTGAATCGAAGTTCCTGGGAAAGGAAATAAAGATCCTGGCTGATGAGAAATCAAGTGAAGAGGAAAACTTATGGTGATATGACGCATCCGATGAGACCTTCAGGAGTGTTTTCTTTGAGTTTTACTTTAACAATATCATTAGGGCGAAGAGAGGCTCCTTCAACGAGGACGGGAAGAAAGTTATCTGTATGACCTGATAGCATTCCATTGCCTTCTTTAGATTCAAGGAGAACTAAAGCCTCAGTTCCCACAAATCGATTTCGAAGTTTATAGGCAATTTCCTCAGCTTTTCTGAGCAGAAGGCTTTTTCTTTCATTGATTACTTCCTCAGGGACAAATTCCTTAAAACGAGCAGCTCTTGTTCCTGGGCGAACGCTATAGGGGAACATATGGATTTTTGAAAACTCTACTTTTTCCATCATCGTTAAAGTATCGGCAAAATCAGCGTCACTCTCACCAGGAAATCCTACAATAATGTCTGTTGTGAAAGTAAAGTCGGGATGTGCCTGCAAAAGTCTATTCACAGCGTAGATAAATTCTTGAGTTGTGTACTTTCGATTCATTCTTTTAAGAATATGATTTGATCCTGACTGAAGGACAATGTGCATGCTCTTGCAAGTCGTTTTCCCTTGAATGAGGGCATCGATGAGATCATCTTCCACCTCATCAGGGTCGATGGAAGAGATGCGGAGTCTTTTGAGCCCTTCGATTTCATCTACAGCGCGCACCAGCTCTGAGAGTCGATGAGGTTTTTCTCCACTCTTGACTCCCCCATCGAAATCACCGATGTTGATTCCAGTTAAAACAACTTCTTTGTATCCATTATGGATCAGCTGCTTTACTTCTTTGACAACCTCATCCATGGTTTTTGAGCGAGACCTGCCCCTAACATAGGGGATGATGCAATAGGAGCAATAGGAATTGCAACCATCTTGGACTTTGACAAAGGCCCTTGTATGAGCTTCAAACCTGTGGATGGAAAACTCAGGGAGGTTTTCGGTGTCCGGGAAGGCTATTTGCAGCAGCCTTTCTTTATCTTGGTTTGGAATGATTTTCTCTACGCCACCGAGCCTCATGAGGGAATCCTTCTCCCTTTCAGCGAGGCAGCCTGTAACAAAAATTTTAGCGGTAGGGCTATGCTTATGGAGTTGCTTAATCTGATATTTACTACGCTGGTCGGCAGACTCTGTGACAGTGCAAGTATTTACAATACAAATGTCTGCTTCTTCTCCATCTAGGGCCTCGATAAAGCCGAGCTGCTCGAGCTGATCTCGATAAGCTTGAGATTCGTATTGGTTAGTTCTGCACCCTAAAGTAGCTATTTTATATTTTTTTTGATCCATAGAGAGGTAAGTATGCCAAAAAAATTGATAAAAAAATAGAGCCTTTCTATGAGGGGGGTGAAACCTAATAAAAAGTACTTTATGAATTTTTGGACGGCAGTAGTCTCACTCTTTTTGATCTTAAATAGCCTTGGGAGTATTCCCCTGTTTTTGGCCCTCCTCGCCCGCTTTCCTCTAAAGCGTCAAAAGTTCATTATCATTCGGGAGATGGTGATTGCTCTTGTGATTTTGGTCATCTTTGGCCTTTTTGGGGATAGAGCTCTTAAACTTTTAAATATCAACCAATCCGTCATTGAAATTGCAGGAGGATTTTTACTCCTTCTTGTTTCTGTGAAGATGGTCTTTCCCCAGAAAGAAAGTGACGTGGACTCTCTTCATAGCGAGCCTGTTTTTTTTCCCTTAGCAGTTCCTCTCATCACAGGCCCTGGTGCGATCACAGCCGCTATTGTTATCAATTCGATGATTCCTAGCATGATCACAGTCTTAGGTATACTGTTACTTGCTTGGGGGGCTTCCTTAGCGGTTCTCCTTGCTGGAAGTCAGATTAAGCGTCTCTTAGGCGAGAAAGGGCTGACGGGACTAGAGCGATTTGGGGGAATGATCATTTGCCTTGTCGCAGTCCAGATGCTTCTCACCGGAATCTTTAGAGCAGTTGAGTTATATTACCCTAAATAACCTGTTAGTACTTCTTCAATGAGCTCAGGTAGGCGTGATAGCAAATAAAAAGGAACAGATAAAACATTATCATAAAAAGAGAGCGGATGCTCTGAGATTCTAATTCCAAAAAGTGCTTTTTTTTCTTTAAGGAAAAGCTGTAAAGAACGCAATGAGCCTGTAGAACCCGCTTTAACTTCGATAGGAAATAAATAAGACTTAAAAGAAATCACAAAATCAACTTCAGCAAGTCCTCCTTGATTTCTTTCCCAAAATAATAAAGGCTCGTTCTCGTAAGGAGGCGCATAAGCTAAGAGCTCTTGTCCGACAAACTGTTCTGCTAACGAGCCTGCATTAATCTGTAAGATTTCTTTCTGAAAAAAAAACTCGGCGTCCACCTTTGTTTTTGTTTGTAAAAGGCCAATATCTAGATATTGCAATTTAAACTTATCGATTTTTTGATGGCTGTGCAAGGGCAGTCCAGCAGCTGAAGTAGCATAAATTTTTTGTAAAAGCCCTGCTTGGCAAAGTAGGTCTAAGGCTGGTTTTAAATCTCTGGAACGAACATCATTATCAATCCGACTATATTTGAGAACTTGTGTTATTAGAGTTGGGGCTTTTTGAAAAATTAATTCAAGATATTTATGCTGAGTTTTTTTAGCATACTTACCAAAATCACTTTCATAAGCTTGTAAAATTCGTCGATGAACTCGTTGTGCTTCGAGTAGCGTTTTTTCTTCGATACTACTTTGTATTGCAGCTGGCATTCCTCCTACAAAAAGATATTTTCTAATTTCTTTAATATACTCTTGATGCTCTAAATTAGTCGGTGGGGTTGAGATGGAGTACTGAAAAATTTTTTTTGCAGCAAATGGACTCGTTGCTTCTAAGAATTCAATAAATGAAAAAGGATGGAGATAGAGAAATTCCACTCTTCCTACAGGGAAACTGAAATTTTCATCATGAAGCAAAAACTCTAAGAGAGAACCCGCCGCTATGATATGAAGACCTGGCAATTTTTCTTTGAAATATCGAAGAGAAATGATTGCTTCAGGGCAATTTTGAATTTCATCAAGGAAAAGCAGAGTTTTTCCTTCTTTAATCGCCTTTTTAAGAACAAACTCAAGGGAATTTAATATCTCTTGGGGGTCCCTTACAGAGAATATTTCTTTAAGAAGGGGATCTTTTTCAAAATCAATGACTGCTAGATCTTCAAAGTATTTTTTACCAAATTCTTCTACAAGATAGCTCTTTCCCACTTGTCTTGCGCCTCGAAGTAGTATAGGCAGGCGCTCCCTACGATTTTTCCATTGAATCAATTCATCTTCTAAAGTTCTTTTCATGGCTTAATCTCCATCATAAAATTGCCATTTTTTGGATATTTTTACCACCAATTTTAGCCAATTTTTGGATATTTTTCTTATACTTTTGTTTTTAAGCGACTTATAAATAACAATAAAGGTACCTAAACGAGCTTAGATAAGACTATTTGACGACCTATCGTAATTTAGTCGTGACTATTTTACGATAGGTCGTTTTTTGGTCGAAAAAATTCTTATTATATGTTTCAGCTTCTAAGAAAAGGCTCTACTTCATGCTTCATGATAGCGGGAATTTCTGCCTTGAGAATGATGTCATTCCCCTCATAATCACACTCGAGGACCACTCCGTCTCTTTGTAGCTTAGATACTAGGGCGTAATGACTTTGGGGAATTTTTAAATCAACCTTTGTCCGCATCGATGCAAGCATTTGAATAATTTTTTCTGAAAGAAGATCAAACCCCTCCCCTGTTTTTACTGACATGGCAACAAGATTGGGATAGAGAATACGGAATTTTGAAATCATCGCTTTATTCTCTAAGGCATCAATTTTATTCAGAACTGTTATGATCGGCTTTTTATCGGCTCCAAGTTCTTTTAAAACTTCAAGTGTAGTCTTAGCTTGCTCTTCTGCATTAGGATGGGAGACATCAATGATATGGAGCAAGATATCGGTATAGCAAACCTCTTCTAGCGTACTTTTAAAAGCAGCAACTAGGGTGTGGGGAAGCTTACGGATAAATCCTACTGTATCGATAAGAAGGATTTGTTGGTGGTTAGAAAGAGTAAATTTTCGAGTTGTGGTATCGAGAGTGGCAAAGAGTTTATCTTCTTGGAGAACCTCAGCATGAGTCAAAGCATTTAAAAGAGAAGACTTCCCTACATTAGTATACCCAACGATTGCAAAAGTAGGGATGTTTGAGCGAAGACGTGCTTTACGCTGAGAATCTCTTTGTTTTCTGACCTCTTCGATTTCTTCTTCAAGGCGAGTGATTCTTTTCTTTAAAATTCTTCGGTCGATTTCAATTTGCTTTTCACCTTCACCTTTTAAGTGGGCGCCTCCACCTCCTGTTTTTTGACGGGAAAGGTGAGTCCATAGTCTTTTAAGGCGAGGAAGTTGATAACGGATTTTAGCAAGCTCAATTTGAAGCGAAGCTTCTTTTGTATGAGCGCGGTCCGCAAAAACTTCTAAAATAAGTTCTGTCCGATCAATGACAGGCTTTTTAAAAGCATTTTCTAAGTTCTTTTGCTGGTTCGGTGTGATTTCATCATCAAATATAATGAGATCAGCTTGGAGAGATTTAGCCTTATCGACAAGCTCCTGAAGTTTTCCTTCAGTGAGGAAAGTTCCAGGATCGATTCTGCGGATATGGCAAGCTTCTTGAAATGAGGCAGGAATACCATAAGTTTCTGCAAGCCTTTCAAGTTCTGTCAACTGGTCAACGCAGGTTTTTTCCTCTCCCTTATTCGTGTAAACACCAATAAGCATCGCAGCTTTGATTTCGCCGATTTCATGAGCGAGTTCTATTTCTTCATGAGTTTCGCCGTGAACTTTTTTTTCATCATCATACATAAAACGAGACCTCCAAACCATCATGGGCAAGTCTAATGCCCTGAGGTAATTGCTTATTTGTATGATGATATTCTAACTCATGAGACATATGAACAAAATAAGTATGTTTAGCTTGGACTTTCTTAGAAAAGGCTACAGCCTCTTGCAAATTAAAATGGACGGGTGATTCCTCATGGCGAAGAGCTGAAAGAATGAGAACATCTAGTCCTTCTAGGTGTGAGAAGATCGAAGGATCATATTCCTTAATATCTGTTACAAAAGCGAAAGTTCCAACACGAAACCCTGTGATTTTCATGTGAGCTTGAGAGTAGGTAAAATAATGAATGGGGACATCTGCAAGCGAAGTCGTCCCTACATCACTAGGTAGCACATGAAAAAGAAATTTTTGATCTTTATTCACTACCTGAGTTCTCTGGTCGATGAGGTAGTCGAATCTTCTTTTGAGGTCTTCGAAGCTCTCTTTTGACAATAGAATGGGCAAGGGAGTTTTTTGGGCAAAATAGTAGGCGCGCAGCTCATCCATACCCCCAATGTGATCAAAGTGTGTATGAGTAATGAGTACACCATCGAGCCTTCTGATCTGATATTTCAGTGCTTGAAACCGAAAATCGGGACCTGGATCAATTAATATTTGCTTTTCTCCAATTTGTAATAAAATTGAAGTACGAAGACGTGTGTTGAGTGGGTCTTTGAGGATCTCTGCCGCACTAGGGTGATGAATGGGTGGCACACCTAACGAGGCGCCACAACCTAAAATTAGAGCATGACATTTCATAAACGCTCACTATTGCCAAAAGCGATCGCTTTTGCAAGCTTTTTTCCATATAACGCGTGATAAAGCAACCCTCTAGATCCAAGACCTGTAAAAACGGAGAGTCGATCGTTTTGTTTCTGAATGAGGGGATGGTTATGATGAGGGCTTGAGACCCTAAATCCTACTTTGCAATCGTGAAAATAAAGGGAATCAAACTCTGGAAAGAAAGGGGCAATACGGGGTCTTAGCATCCTAGCAGCATAGTTTATGTCTGGCTGATCATCTATAAAATGATGTTCGTAAGTAGATCCTACGTAAATCTCACCTTGTTTTTCACTTTTCGCGATGTAGCCACCGCAGAGAATTCCTCTTTCGATACTTTTTTTGGCAGAGAGGATTTGTCCTTTATTGACATTCAATTTGGGGAGAGATAGTCCTAGATCTAAACTTCCAGGGCCTGCTGCGACTACAATATGATCGAATTCTTCCAGCTCTTCCACAGTTGCTTTTTTTTCTATGATCTCAGCTTCCCCTAGTGAATTAAAAAGGGCTTTCAGATAACGAGAAGGATAAATAGTAGCTGCAGCTTTTATTAGGTAATGACGATCTCCTAATTTTTCGACATCTGGATACTCATCTAAAAAGTGATTATCATCACTGGTAAATTTTTCTATCGGAGAAAAATCTGCAATCATTTCGTCTGAATATTTTTGTGCCTCATGTAGCAAAGCAGTCGTTTCCTCAAACGCTTCATGAGCTACAAAAGCTTTACGAGCATGCTTTCCCGGATAAGGATGCAAAAGGCCTGAGGCGATCTTTGATGTCTTTCCTCCCAGTCCATCTTTGTCAAATAAAGAGATTTTGACTTCCGGAAGATATTGCCGAAGATAATAAGCAACTCCAAGACCTGATAACCCTGATCCAATAATCGCAATCTTTTTCATAGATCAAGATTTTGAGGAGAAGAGCTTAAGAAAGCTTCCATCGAGTAATGAAAAAAGAGATGGAAAGCAGGAGCCATGATCAATGAACATGATGCAATGATACAGATATTTTGAATCACTTGAGACCAAAGTGTTGTCGAAGTAGAAAGAAGAAAATGAGAAATGTGGAGTAAGAGAAAAGTCACAACGGCTCCAAGTCCAAGAGAGAGAAGAGCACATCCTAAACAAGCGAAAAAAGACCAGGATTGTTTTGGCAGATAAAGAACATATTCTTTGATTTTTTCCGAAGTGAGGATTCCAACTTTTCCATGAAGGGGCAGAACACAAAACAAAAAACCAATAAGTCCTATAGCGCTGGCAAGGACAAGAAAGGAAACTGCTAACGGAATGACTGCACACAAGATGGAAATGAGAGATCCTAAAAAGGGCATCAATTGAAGGACAAAATAGCAGGCATATAGAATCCATGTTGTTAAACAGGAAAGAGCGACAATTGCCCAAAGGAATTTTGTGTCAAAGAAGAACGAAGAAGCCCCAGACAACACCTGCCTGTAAAGAAAAGGATGATTTTTTCTTTCTTTGAGATACATCTGATTCAAACAGAGACCTAAACTTGAGAGGGAAAAAGCTGTAACAACAAAACCGACACAATAAACGAACACCCACCAAATCGGGCTTGCCTGATAAAACAAGCGGAAAACAAGTTTAGCATAGAGGAGAAAAACAAAAACAAATGGGGCAGAAAAAAGAATTTTTTTCTTCGAAAAGGAACTCTTCCAAGGGTGAAAAAGTGTGGTTTGGAAAAAGCTAGATGAATTCATAAGTGCCTCTGATCAACTTTTAGATCATACCAAACAGACTCAATCCTGAGAAGTTTCAAATCAGAGGTTTTTCGTGATCCAGCCCTCACCTAGCTCTAATCAGATGCGTATCCTTCTGTTGAGTTTTTGAGAATCTTAGGCAGAGTTTTGTTAAAGCATCTTCTTTTAAAAGCAAGATAATTAAACATCTAACAGTCAGAATTTTGCATGTTTTAAGCATAGCTTTGACAATAAATAAAAACATTTAATATTTTAATAATATTAATAAATATTATATAATTATTATTTTAAATCAAATAATTGGTGTTTCTATGTCAACACTTAATGATACTCCAGTAATGGCTTCTCCCGTAGCAACTTTTTCAGCCTCAAGCCCTTCAACCCCACTGCTATTGAATCCAGACAGAGTAGGGAAAATAAATAGCGCATCTTTATTAGCGATCACAAGGGCTGCAAGGGGTCTTCCTCTTGGGCATACAAGAGTGCACCCAGAGGTAATACGAAGACGTTCGATAAGAGCAGCCCCTCAAGAACCAGCTCCAATACCAGCTCCAATACCAGCTACAGTGCCACCTTTGCCTGCTAATAGATTGGCTGTCCCATTTCAACTATTAGATCTATTTACATCTGCAATTGGATCAATTCTTGGGTGGATTCAAGGGGCCGCTGCCAGAGGGATCGCGGGACATATCGCCGCTAGATTTTTCCACATAGTCATCTAAACTAACCTACTGAAGCAAGTGACGAACCATATCTCTTTCTTCCATGAGTTCTTTTTCTGTTCCATCCTTTAATCCAAAATTTTCCTCTTGAGGAACTCAT
>CAYSAJ010000039.1:0-12919 GCA_964429005.1 uncultured bacterium
GTCCCGAGAGGTATGACCAAAGAGCAAATTTTATTGGAGACGCCAGCCCGCTCTTCAATGCAGTCCATCGTGATAGGAAGTGTCGCTGAAGAAGAAGATGTAGAAAAAGCGGTGATTAATGCCGGACTCATTGCCTTAAAGAGTCTTAAAGGGTTAATTTTAGCGACAAACTTGAGGAGAAGTGGCAAAGCAACAAACATATAAGCGATGAGAGCTAGAAGCACTACAATCAAGAAATACCCTAAAGGTAAAAGAGACGAAAATCCTGTTACGGCAAATTCTTTAGCAATCAAGCAAAAAACTCCAAAAGGGAGGATTTTCATGATGATATGTGTAAAAACGATCATCGAGTCAAAAATCCCCTTCATAAAACCAGTAATAAGTCCTGAATGAATGGGATCGATTTTAGAAACAGCAAATCCAAAGATGATACTAAAGAAAATAAGTCCGAGCATCTCACCGTGAGAGAATGCGAGTAATACATTGGATGGAACAATTTCTAAAAGGAGCTTTAGAAAATTAGAAGAGACATTCGATTCCAAGCTGGATGCAAGGGCATTCATCTGAGGGGTATGAGAGAGAGCTGATAACCCTTTATGTCCAACTCCCGGCTGAAATAAATTGACGAGAAGAAGACCGACTAGAATCGCCATCAAACTAGTTCCCAGATAAAAAGAGAAGGTCTTAACACCAATCCTTTTGAAGGAAACATCTCCCGCTATCCTAGCTATTCCTGAAATGATCGAGCTCGACACAAGAGGAACCACAATCAAAGTCAGGGCGTTGATGAACATTTTACCTAGGACATCAAACATCGAATAGAAAGTGACTCCAAAAATAGCTGTATCCTTTCCGAGGTAATTTCCAATGACCATACCAAGGATAATGGCTACGAGTACTGACCAAGGGGCTTTTCTATTTTTATACATATGCAATAGTTCCTTATATTGCCTTATCCATACCAAAATGATCTTTTATGGATAAGGTTTGTTTTTGTGTCTTAATCATCAGAAGATTGGCTGATCAGGGTCGAATTTTCTTCTTTATGAGAAATTTTTTCTCTTAATTGATCAAATCCGAAGATTCCAATAATTAAAGCGGATAAAAGAAGAACCCCTCCCCCTATGAACATAGGCATTTGGGGATAAGCGCCTACAATGGAGCCTGATAGAACAGGGCTACAGGCTAGGGCGAGAGCATTGACTGATCCTAATATGCCAAGGGACTGCCCTTGCACTTCAGGGGCTGATTGATTTGATACAATCGTTACTGAGCTAGGCGCAACAGATGCCGTTGTAAAACATATTAAAAAGAGCAAAGGCCAAACCAAACTAACGGAGGAAGCTGTAGGGATCAATAAGACAAAAAATGAGGTAAAGAGATTTCCGAGAAAGAACAGTGTGATGGGCTTAAACCGTTTGACAAGAGGTTGAATTAATACCCCGGTACTTAAGGCGTAAAAAGCACCAGCTAACCCATAGAAGAGACCTAGGGAAGCAACATCAAAATGAAATTTAATGATGAGATAAACCGAAACGAATTCGAAAAAGTAGGACCATCCAAAATTATGGAGAAAAGAAGAGAGCAATATTGGTCTTACTCCTCTGAGCCCAATTGCTTTTGAAATGTTTTTAAGTCCAAGTTTCCAACTGATAGACTCTCCTTCTTTAGCTTTTTTTGTCTCAACAAATAAAAAAACCGATAAGGCTACGTTGAGTAATGTTAAAAAAGAAGCAAACAGAAAGGGGACAAAATATCCCCATCTTGATAATGTCCCTCCAAAAAAAGGTCCAAGAGTGAATCCCAATCCGAGTGCCATTCCAAAAAGACCAAAATTTTTTGCTTTTTCTTTAGCAGAGCTCAGATCTGCAATCGATGCTTGAACAATCGAGATATTCCCTGAAGCACATCCCACTAGAATACGAGAAAGAAAAAGAAGACCTATGTGATGCAAATGAACAGAAATCAAAGCAACAAGATATCCTATAAAAGCCATGGATATACTGAGCTCGAGAGGACGTTTTCTTCCCTTTCGATCTGAAAGAGCTCCCCACATAGGGGATGTGAAAAATTGAGTGAGGGGCATGATCGCTATTAACAACCCAAGATAAAAGCCTCTCATTTCCTGTGTTAACGCAGAAGACACAAGGGGCAAATCTGGATCGAAAAGCATTGCGGAAAATAAGGGATAAACAAGCCCTACTCCCATGTTATCGATAAAAGCGCAAAGCAAGGCGATGTACAAAGAATTTTTTAGTGGTCTTTTTGAGGAAGAATTTTTTGTAATTTCTTGTCCGTTCATATTTTCTCCCCTATTAGGATTTTACGAAAAATTATCGAGAAAAATAATTATAAAAATATTTATTTTGAATATTATTTAATAGACTTCTCTACTATAATAAATTTTGGGTTTTATCGACTAAACGAAAAATCATTATCTGAAATTAAAACATATTGAGAGGAAAAAATGAGCGCGCCGATTATGTCTTTTTGCGCAGCAAGCTGCGCCTCCCTTAGTAATATTTTCTTTCGGAAAAACACGATTGCACGCCACACATCAAACCATTCTTATCTTGTTTGGTTCTATCTCATTTCTCTCATCAGCTCCCTCTCGTTCTACCCACAAGTGTTTACCCACACCCCAAATTTTTTTGTTGTAGCTATGGGGGCCTTAGCAGGCGCTCTGAACATCTTTTTAATGAACCTAACTTCTAAAGCTCTTGAAAAAGGCCCTTCTGGGATCGTATTCGCGTTTCAAAATGCAGGCTCTATTTTTCCTAACCCTATTTTGTACCTTATTTTTGGATCTTCGTTTGGATTTTTAGTGACTCCTCTTCAAATAGTGGGACTGACATTTGTACTTATAGGTCTCTATATGGGTTCAAAAGGTGAGCCCCTACATGGGCGTTTCTCTTCAGGATGGTTTAAATATGCCGTAGGCTGTTTTCTCATTCAAGTTGTGATCCTATGCTTATTTCAATGGAGAGTGTTGCTCTATTCATCTCACCCATATTCACATCTTTTAGTTCCTTATACTTTTGGATTAATGGATGATGTATGGTTCATGCCGGGATTATTTGGAACGGCTCTTATAATCCAGGTATTCTTCTTTATTCTAGAGAAAAGAAAAATGCAAAAAGAAGAAATACTCCTTGGAAGTCTTAGCGGAGTGGCAAATGGTTTTTCCACCTGTTTTTTACTTCTCGCTACAAAATGGGCCTCTCCCCTTCAAAAAGGATTAATCTTTCCTTTTTTCACTGTAGGGATCATCGCACTGAGCAGTCTGATTTCGTATCGGTATTACAAAGAGCATGTCGATTTCAAAGCGATTATAATCTGCTCTCTAGGGGTCATTGTCGCTTCTTTGGGCTAAATTTTCGTAGGCCTTTACTCCCAGATTTGCTACATATAGAAAAAGTACAATTCTATTTTGAAACATAACTAAAGGAGATTTATGGGTATCCTCGTTTTACTTGGAAGAATACTTTTTTCAGCAATTTTTATTATGGCCTCATTTGGCCACTTTACAAAAGGGACAATTGCCTACGCTGCGGCGCAGGGTGTTCCTTATGCAAGCCTCCTGGTTCCCCTATCAGGCCTCATGTCCCTTCTGGGAGGACTTAGCATCCTTCTTGGATTTAAAGCAAAGTGGGGAGCATGGCTCATTATCGTTTTCTTAGTTCCTGTGACATTTTCACTCCATCGTTTCTGGGGTCTTTCTGATCAAGGAGCAGCAGGTCTTCAACAAGCGATGTTTATGAAAAACATGGCTCTACTTGGCGGCGCTTTTATTCTCGCCTATTTTGGATCAGGTCCTTATAGCCTTAGGAGATAAGTATGCCTGCACATCCTTTTGCCTATCCAGGATTTGCTCTTGCGGCGGGAATCATTATTTTGTTATTTCCCAAAATCCTTAATTACGTGATTGCGATTTACCTTATTGCTATCGGGATTATGGGTCTTATGGGACCTAAATAAAAAGGGGCTCTAAAGAGCCTCTTTCTTTTTTTTTGGCAGATTTTACTGAGCTTTTCTCAATTTCTGATTTTTCCTCGTCTTTTGCAAAATCTGAATAATTGGTTAACTGCTAAACAAGAGCTAGATTTGGTTCAATTCCTTCGTCTTTGTCTTCCATTATGCTTAGTATTTTTTGTTGCGATCATAGTTGTCATAGAATTTCAAAATAAGATAGTCCATTTCTAACTTTGGCCTGCAAGCCTTGGTAATCCTCAATTAAAAGAGAGAGAAATCGGTGGCCTGATTAAAAATTTGAACTACTGTCATTCGTATTTGCAACAGATTATTTTGTGTCTAAAAACAAACATAAATCAAAACGATGGGGTTTTATTCCGCGAATTTGTTTTTCATATATATAACGAAAAAATGTTAGAATGGATCCTTTTCAATAAACCCAAGGATCTTAATATGACGTTTACTTTCTCTGGCTCTGATAAGCCGACACTTGGTGTAGAACTTGAGCTGCAACTGGTAGAAACTTCATCTCTTGATTTACTTCCTTTTTCAGAACGTCTTTTAGATGTTTGCCAAAAACTTGGCATCGATAGAGTAAAACCAGAAACGCACAAATCGGTCATAGAAATCGATACCGACATTTGTAATGACGTGAAAGAGTGCTCTGATGAAATGCAAGGAAGAATGCAAAACCTGATTCAGGTGACAGAAGCCCTTAGAATCGATCTCAATGTGACAGCGACGCATCCTTTTCAGAGATGGCCAGAGCGGCAAATTTCGAATGTTGAGCGTTATCAAAACCTTTATGAAAAGTATCAATGGCTCTTTCGAAGAATGAATGTACTTGGCCTCCACGTCCATGTTGGAGTTCCAACAGGAGAGATCGCTCTTGCGATCTGTAGGGCGATTACTCCCTATCTACCTCATTTGCTGGCTTTATCGGCTAATTCCCCCTACTGGCAAGGTGTTGACACAGGGATGCAATCAAGTCGCCTTAACATCATGGACTCTTTTCCTTTTTCTCGGATGCCAAACCATGTGACAAACTGGAAAGAATTTGAGCATTACTATTCAACACTTAAAAGTGCAGGTGCCGTTGGAGCTGTCAAAGACCTTTATTGGTTTGCACGTCCTAATCTTTCTTTTGGCACTGTTGAGATCCGTATTTGTGATGCTATGACAACTCTTTGGGAAAACATGGCTATTGTTGCTTTGATCCACTGCTTGATTGTTTGGCTTAGTGAAAACGATGCGATCCACTACATCTATCAAAAAGAGCATGTTGAGTACTCTTGGCTCTCTTCTGACAACCAATTTACAGCAGCACGTGATGGACTAGATGGGATGATCATCGTAAGCCTTGATGGAAAGCGGCAGAAAATCTCCGATGGAATTTTAGAGCTTTTGGAAAAACTTGAGCCTATTTCACGGAGACTTCGTTGTGAAAAAGAACTTCAAGATATCAGACATATTCTTTCTGAAGGGAACGGAGCTGAGCGTCAGCGAAAAATTTTCGGCGAGACAGGATCTCTCAAAGAGGTGGTTTCTCATTCAATCAAAACTTTTAAAGAAAGTTATCTTAGTAGAGAGTCTCAAGTGACCTACTAGATCAAAATCGGGCATAGTGCTACTGTACTCTTTTTATGGAGAAAGCTATGCCCTATTTACATCTTGAATATACTTCGAACATCAAAGAGAAAATTGACGCGAAAGAACTCTTTCATCCTATTCACAATATTTTAGCGAAAGAGCTCGGAGCAAACATCAAATTTTGTCAAAGCAGAGCTCTTCGTCTCGATCATTATATGATTGGAGATGGTGATGAAGATTATGCCTTTATCCATTTATCGATCCATCTTAAAGAAGGGCGCACCCCCGCAATGCTCAAAGCTGCAGGTGAGCAAACCCTCGATTGGCTTAAAACCTATTTTTCTCGATCTGAAAAAGAGCTTTTACTCCAAATTGGGGTCAATGTTGTCCCCTTTTCAGACTCTTTATATTTTAAAGTGGAGCTCCCCTAGCTTTAGAAGAAAAAACCTCTTTCCATTTTTCAAAGAGATCATGTAGACGCAACTGCATGGTATGTGAACCCTTTTGATAAAGAGCGAGAACTCTATATGAGGAAGGCTCAGGTTGCCAAGGTACAGGCTTTAGGTGACATATCTCTCCTAAAAAATCAGGAAGAAATCCTACTTCTTCACTTCCCATGCAAATATCGGCGATGAGCGACCAGCTTGGAACCCTTGCTTTGATTTCTAGCGACTGGCCATAAGTTTTTTGCCACCTTTGCTGCAAGGTTAAGACCTCGATCTGATCTTCTGGCAATAGAATAGGCTTTACTCGGCAGTCATCTAACTTACTATAGAGCTGAAAAGAACCTCCTCCTATTTCTGTGGCCATCAATCCTCCCCAAGGAGCATTATCCAGAACTAAGGCCAGGTCAGCTTCATCACGAAGAACAGCTTCATAGGCACTATCAGGCCTCATCAGCTTTAGCTGGACGTTTTGAGAGCCAAGAGCTAGAGGCATGCATGCCCTAGCTATGGCATGGGTCGTGACTAACCGAATAGGTCTTGGCTGATGGGTTGCGACTCTCTCTTTGAGATAAGCAAGCCACTCAATCGCTTTAGGGATTAATATATCCCCCTCTCTTGTCAGGGAAAATTGCCTTCTCTCATGATGGCAGAGTTTTTCTCCAAAAGCTCTTTCGACACGCAGGATAGCACTTGATGCAGCGCTTTGACTTAAGTAGTGGATTTCCGCCGCCTTGCCCAAATTTTTGAGCCTTGCTGCGGTGATAAAAAGTTCGAGATCTGCAATTCGCAAATCTCTAAGGGAAGATTCTTTCATGATTTTATTATCGATAATTTCGATTTAAGTATTCGATTATATCGACAATACAAATAGACATCAAAACTTTTATATTGTAGTAAAAAGATTATGGAGAATTATCTATGAGTATTGGCTCTAACATATTAAAGTTTTTTCAATGGATTTGTCGTTTTAATTTTGGGGATTTCGAAAGAGAGGAATTTAAAAAATTCCTTCGGATGGGGCTTATTTTTGCCTTGATCATTGGGGTGTACTGGACTCTTCGCCCCCTCAAGGATGCCGTTTTTATTCAGCTGGTCGATAAACTACAGCTTCCTTATGCAAAGACAGTATCAGTTCTCGCCTTACTCCCTCTTGTCATGTTTTACACCAGACTTCTGGAGAAGACATCAAGAGAAAAAATGCTCATTATACTTCCAACTTTTTATGGGATCGCAGTCCTTGTTTTCAGTGCCCTTATGCTGATTGCCCAAGGAACTCCCGGTCAAATCGCTGCCCGCTCTTTCATCCCTCTCATTGCAACAAAGGGACTTGGTTATCTGTGGTATCTCTTTGTAGAAAGCTTTGGATCTTTAGTTGTAGCTCTTTTCTGGGCGTTCGCTTCTGACACAACAGAACCAACTCACGCTAAAAGAGGTTTCCCTTTAGTTGTGGCTATTGGTCAAATGGGTGGTATCGTTTTTCCTTATACTATCGGAGGTCTTCCCCATCGCCTCGGTTTTAAAACGGATAGCTTGTCGATGCTGGTTCTTGCCCTTTTCATCCTCGCTATCATTCCTCTTGTTCGATATTTTCTACGCTCAACTCCTAAGCACCTTCTGACAGCTTTCCATGGTAAGAACGAAAAAGAAGAAGAAAAACAGCATGAGCCAGGGTTTCTTGAAGGGCTTAAACTCATGCTCAAGCATAAGTATCTTCTAGGGATTTTTGCAGCGAACTTTATTTATGAGCTCATCGTTACAATCTTTGACTTTAACTTTAAAATTGCCGCAGGAACACAGTACTCGGGCGTCGCTTTAAGTCACTATTTAAGCTTATATGGATCAAGCGTAAATATCGTCTCTTTATCATGTTTGCTTCTTGGTATCAGTAATGTCACAAGATTTTTAGGTGTTGGTGTTGCTTTAGCTGCGATGCCCGTCATCGTAGGCTTAGCATTATTTGGATTTTTAACCTTAGATAGCCTAACCTTCCTTTTTACTTTAATGGTAGGATCAAAGGCGATCAACTATGCGCTCAATGGCCCAGCATTAAAGCAGCTTTACATCCCAACTACAACCGATGTCCGCTTTAAAGCACAAGCTTGGATAGAGACTTTTGGATCAAGAGCCTCTAAAGAAGCAGGATCAATATTCAATATGCTTCTCTCTCCTCTCCAATCAGCATTTGGCGCGGTTGCTGGCAGAGCGCACTATTTAATGTTATCAGGCGCTATTGGATTCCCATTCCTTGTCTTCTGGCTCGTTGTTGCCATCTACCTTGGAAGAACATTCCAGAAAGCGATCCACAACAAGAAAATGGTTTGTTAAGGTTAAAGGGAGAGTTGCCTCTCCCTTTTTTTCAATATTTTACTACTATATAACGCTCGTAGGATTTCGATTTTTCTTGAAATTTCCCAAAAAAAGCCTTAAAATATGAAAATAAGGACAGTATACTAGCCTTATTTTCCCATTTTAGGAGTTAAAACGTGAAAATCCCTAAAGAAGACTTGATTACAATCCTCTCTAAATTTAATCCGTGGTGGAGAAAAGAAAGCATCCCTGATCTACCCACCTGGACAAGAGCTATGTATGGAGACCTGATTGAGTGGGTACTACGCCCTCCAGCTCACAGAGCTATTATGATCTCTGGGGCTCGGCAAGTAGGAAAAACGACACTAATATTGCAAGCTATTCAAGAACTTCTACGTTCAGGTATAAACCCCAGCAATATTGTGTACGCAACTTTCGATCACCCTGTCTTCAAATTAGCTGGGCTCGAGGCTGTGCTAGAAGCCTGGAGAGAGATAGAACCTAAACAGGGGGAAGTAGAATATCTTTTCTTAGATGAAGCACAATTTATCAAAAATTTTGGAACGTGGACTAAACATCAAATTGATTTTAGCAAATATCGAAGAATCATTTTTACGGGATCTGCTACACCCTTATTACAAGATGATCATGAATCTGGCGTAGGTAGATGGCACACTTTAAAACTTTCTACTCTTTCATTTTTTGAGTACTTGCAAATTAAACAAATTACATTACCAACACTTCCTAAATTAGAAAAAATTGAAGATCTTATTCATTGTAATAAGTCCCAGCTTCACCAAATGAGTGAGGCCTGCTTATACTTAACAGGTCATTTTCATGAATATTTAATTCGTGGGGGATTTCCTCAAACAGCTTTAGTAGAAAACATAACTCAAGCTCAGCGATTACTAAGAGAAGATATCATAGACAAAGTCCTTAAAAGAGATATGACAGCTCTTTTTGGGGTAAGAAGAGTTCTTGAGTTGGAGCAAATGTTTATCTTTTTATGTATGCATCAAGCAGGCTTGCAAGACATTCAAACAATATCTAAAGAACTAGGCGTTTCTAAATCGACTGTACAAAACTTTCTAGACCTCCTTGAATCAACTCATCTTATTTATCGCCTATCTCCTCATGGATACGGAAAAGAAATCTTACGAGCCCGCTATAAAATTTATCTTACTGATGCAGCGATTGCTCCTGCTATTCTTCTCAAAGGAAAGAGTCTTTTTGAAGATGCAACAGAAATGGGCAATAGCGTAGAAAATACGATTATCGCCCACTTATTTTCACATACAAATATCCATCCTTCTTTATTTACTTATTGGAGAAATGCAAAACAAAAAGAAGTTGACTTTTTGATTGAAGATAGCAAGAAAATTTTACCGATTGAGGTCAAATACCAATCTCATGAAATTACTAATAAGGAACTTACAGGCTTAATTGATATTTGTGAGCAAAAGTCAACAATATCAAATGGTTGTATAATTACAAAGCTACCTCATGATATCGGAATATTTCCTAATTCATCCTCTAAAAAATTAATTAAAATCCCAGCTTGCTTATTTTGTTACTGGCTAGGGGAAGCTGAATTAAAAAGGTCTAATTTTCTTTTTTAACATTTTTGATATCATATCTATGATCTCTCTGCTTTACGGTATGTTTATGGCTTCTATTTTTTGTATCAGCGCTTACATTATTTACAGAAATGGTGATGAGTCTCGCTATCTTCTTCTTAGACGCTGTGGGAAATATTTAGCAGGAACATGGCAAATGGTGACGGGAGGCGTTCATGAAAATGAAGTAGCATGGCAAGCGGCTCTTCGAGAAATTGAGGAAGAAACGGGTTTTGAACCTTCTTCCTTATACACTGCAGATGCTGTTGAGACTTTTTATTTTCCCCCTCTTGATCGGATTATCCACGCTCCTGCATTTGTAGTTTATCTAAGTGAAATGCTCACTCCAAGGCTTTCCCCTAACGAGCATGATGAATTTTCATGGCTCTCTTTTGAGGAAGCGAAAAAACGTCTAGTTTGGTCGCAGCAAAAAAAAGTCATTTCACAAGTTCATGAGAATTTTGTAGAGAACGACCCTCAAGAGCATTTTCTAATATACTCTAAGTAGACTACTTAGAAAACTAAGATTTTTTCTAGTCATTAATACGCATACGTATTATATTCATAAGTATTAACCCACTTCATGAGGTGCCATGTTTACCCCTAATCTTCAAATGATTCTTCTCTTCGTAGAAAACCCTGCTAGGTCGGCTCGATTCTATGAAAAGCTGTTTCATCTCAAACCTGTAGAAGAATCTCCTACCTTTGCTCTTTTTATTCTACCAAACGGCGTGCAACTGGGGCTTTGGTCTCCACTAACGGCAGACCCTCCTGCAGAGGTCTCATCTCAGGGTTTTGAAATCGCATTTCCAGTAGATGATGTTGATAAAGTTTACCACGATTGGCTCACAAAAGGTGTTCCCATGCTGCAGCCCGTAACAGATATGGATTTTGGTAGAACTTTCGTTGCAGCAGACCCTGATGGTCATAGAGTGCGAGTCTATCGTCTGTTTGAGGAGTTAACATGACTAAATATTGGATTGGTGTCGCAAGTAGAGAACATGTTTTAAAAGGCGTTATGGGAGGCTTTGCGCAAGTCTGTCATGGAAAAATCGGACCACTGCAACGAATGCACATGGGAGATAAAATTATCTATTATTCTCCCTCTCATACCTTTCAAGGTAAGGATCGTTGTCAATGTTTTACAGCGATTGGAGAGATTATTTCTGAAAAACCTTATTCGTTTCAAATGAGTGAAGATTTTATTCCTTGGAGGGTTGATGTAAAGTTTCAGCCGTGCCATGAAGCTCCTTTACTTCAGCTTGTAGATGATTTATCTTTTATTAAAGATAAAAAACGCTACGGATATCCTTTTCGATTTGGTTGTTTTGAAATATCTGCAGTAGACTATCAAAAAATTGCGAATAAGATGGCAGTCAAATTATGAAAAAACAATTCCACTTCGATGAAATTACTGCTTTCAAAGAATCAGATCACAGCCCTGGGTTCCTTCTTTGGAAGGCTTCCACTGTTTGGAGAAGAACTTTAGAAAAAGTTTTAAAAGAATTTGATTTGACCCATCCCCAATTTGTTATTTTAGCGACGACAGCTTATCTCACAAGAAATGGTGAAAACACCTCCCAAGTTGAAATTGGGAAAAAAGCAAGCTTGGATCCAAATACAACGTCACAAATTCTTCGAGGTCTTGAAAAAAAGGGTCTATTGACACGAGAAGGACAAATGGACCAGCGCTCAAAAAATCCCTTCCTGACGTCCAAGGGACAATCGATCTTACAAAAAGCTCTTCCTGCCGTTGAAGAAAAAGATCGAGAATTTTTTCAGCTAATAGGCAAAAAATATGATTCTTTCCTTGAATCATTGCTTTCCTTATCAAAATGGAATAGCTAAGAGATTTTTTACCTGTTTTTGATGAGAAAAATTTATTCTTTTGTTACGATTTTTATGTATCGAGACGAATTTATGAAAAACCTTATTCATTTTTTGGGGTTAGGTCTTTTCTTAGCCTGTTCATCAGTTATTGCTTCCCCGCAGCTTCCTATGCCCACAGGGCCTTATCAAGTGGGTTTTACTAAATTTGATCTTCATGACCCTTTTCGTAAAGAAATTGAGCATCCCTCAGGACGGCCTGTTCCTATTCAAGTTTATTTTCCGGTGCAGCAAGGATCTCATTCTCTTCATCAAAAAGTTTATGAAATAAGAGCTCCTAAGGAATGGTCCCAATTAGAAACTGAGGTCTACAGCATCTCCTCTGATCTTACCTATCTTTCCGAAGAAAAGCATCCTCTTGTATTCCTCTGCCACGGTAACAATGTAGCGATGACAGACTATGCCTTCATTTGTGAAGATTTAGCATCTCATGGTTATGTTGTGGTTTCAATTCAGCATCAGCTTGAAACGGATCCGAAAGAACCTTCTTTCTGGATGCACCGAAGCACGAAACGTTATTCAGAAATTATCAACAACCTTCTTTTTACTTTCGAATGGGTAAAGCAAAATCAAGGAATGCTCTTTGCCAATCACATCGATGTTGACCATGTAGCCTTTATCGGTCATTCTATGGGAGCAAACGCTCTTCTTTCTCTTTCCCAAAGAACTTCCTCAACTTTTAATAACAAACAAAAAATGTCCCTTTTACCTCATGATTCTTACGATGCGAAAGAGTGTCTTATACTACTAGACCCGGGAAGTTTTAGCTTTCCTTACAATGCAGATCATCCCCTTTTCTTTCTATTTGCAGAAGAGAGGGAAGATCATCAAAAGAAAGTAGGAACTCATAGAGAAATGATCAAATCTGGTTATAAACTTCGATACTACAAAGGATCAAAGCATATCAGCTTTATGGATCATGGGGCTGTTTCGCCCCAATCTGGAAATGATGAGCCCTTTTTTAATGGAACAGATGAAGAGCGTAAAGGATTTTATGTCCAAGTGAGAGATGATATTAGGGAGTTTTTGAAAAACTCTGGGATCTGCCCTCAAACATTCTAATAAAATTTAGCTTTCCTAATTATGATTATTTGAATTTCA
>CAYSAJ010000040.1:0-12301 GCA_964429005.1 uncultured bacterium
TTTCATTTTACATCGATTCTGAGGAATCTCTAAAGGGGATTAGGCAACAAAGCCGGAAAAACTTATCCTTTATGAGCTTCAGGATTTACTTGTTAAGTATAAATACCTTTATTAAATTAGTTTTTTTTAATTCTATTTGTTTGTGTGCGGATAATTTTCATGTGATCACTTTATCCAATCATCCAAAACTTGGAATGTTCGCCTCTGCAAACCAGATACTTGGTCATCTTTCTCTTTTTGAGACAAAGCAATTATCTGAGGTTAGAGGTTTTGAAGTCGATTTTGGATCGAATGGCCTTTATTATGATCCAAGCCACGGGCCAAATTGGTGGAGTTATTTTTTTGAACCTGTGCGTCTAGGAACTAATGAAAATGCAAAAATAGGCGAGCCGCCGGAAGAACAGTACCGAAGAGCTTGGGAACATAGATATCGACTTTCTAGAGATAGAGCGGCGCAAATCGTAAAGAAGTATATTCGTGTAAAACCCCATATTCAGGAAAAAGTAGATGACTTTGTGCAAGGGGTATTCCAGAATTATTTTGTGATAGGGGTACACTATAGAGGGACAGATAAAGGGGGAGAAGCTCCAAGGGTTCCTTATGATAAAGTATTCATAGAAATTGATAAGCATTTACAAGATCGCGATCGTTGTCTTATTTTTGTTGCAACAGATGAAATGGATTTGAAGGATCAATTAAAAAAAAGATATCCTGATAAAGTTGTGACTACTGATGCGCAATGTGCAGCTGCGGGGGTGACAGGGATACATTTTTTATTTAACCAAAATTATCACACTGGGGAAGAAGCTCTGATTGACTGTCTTCTTCTGTCTAAGTGTAGTATGCTTATAAGAACGAGTTCAAATTTAAGTCTATGGTCTACTTATTTTAACCCAAACTTGCCCGTCATACTTCTGAATAAGCGTTGGATAAATACTCTAGAACCTGAATAAACCTTTCATGTTTACGTTATGTTTGCATTCAGAAGTCTGAAAGCCTCTCCAAGCGCAGTGGTCAATACGACGAGGACTATAGCAGGTCTACTAGCCCGGGGAGGGGAAGGGATATGACAAAACTGTACAAGGTATTTTGTCTCCGATTTATGTAGAGTTAACAACTTGGATATATGCTTGGTTTAGTTCTTTTTTGTTTGAGTTGTTTGCCTCTCTATGGTTTTCATTCAGAGGATGCAAATCATTTCTTACTCACGACTCCCCATTCGGGAACTAACCTTACTTATTGCTATCTTCAAGCTCTCACACACAAGCCAGTTTATCGTCTAAACTTTGATTTAACTTATTTTGAAACGAACCCATTAGAGACTTTTATTGATTTTTCGAAAAAGAAGCTATTCAAATCACATCATGGCGAGTTTATCTCTCTATTCAACCAAAAAGGAAATAAGCTCTTATTCATTTTGCGGGATTATAAAGAAGTCATGGCTCGAAATTATGGCCGAGATTTTATTAGCAAGGTAAAGAGTAATAATTTTTTTCACCAATCAAAATTTTCTCTTTACATAGATAATCTAAATGTTTACGACCAATGGGATCCTAGCAATCGCTTACTGATCTACTACGAAAATCTTATCTCATATCCTGCAGAAGAAATGAAAAAGATCATTCTATTTTTTGATGAACCCATTCCAAACTGTTTCACGCCTGCATTTTTAAAAGAGATAAATGAAGCAGTATTGGCTTATTACGATAAAAGATACAGACATTCGGGAGGTTCTCACTCCAAAGGCTTAGATTTAAAATATCACGCTAAGGATACCCCATCTGCAATTTTGGAAATGATCGATGAATACATCGCCACTGAGTATCCAGTTCTTTGGAGCAAATATTTAAGTCGGTATAAAGAATGTAAAAACAAAAGGCCTCAGTCTTGAAACGAAGCCTTCTTTTTGATTGGAGGTGGAGAGATTCGAACAGGGATTTATAGCTCGTACTATTTCATAGATAAACTCAGTCGATTTTTGAGTATGTTTACGCATTATTTACGCACTAGACTGGATAAAACAGGAGCAAAAGCATCTTTATTGTGAGAACTTCCTTCAACAGAGTAAGTCTTAAATTTCTTAGAAGACTGAAGAACCCTGTGATGTGTGCTTTTTACGCCTGATGGCGGCGTAGGGGTATTACTTATTACCTCAAAGCAACAGCTTCCTGGGTATTGGTATTCTCCATCAATTAATGTCAGTATTCCCAATTTCCGAAGGTGGTAAAAATAGATCTGAAGAGTTTTCCAAGAAGATAGCTGAGTAGCATCAATATCGGTAGGAATAAGCTGAGGATATTTTCTGTTATATATCCCTATTATCCCTACACACGCAGGAACTTTTAACCCAACTATATTTCGGAGACAGTCATCAACTTCTTTAACTAAAAAATAATTTCCGATCTTGTTGTAAATGAAATTCCTATAAAAAGCTGTTTGCCAGATACGTCTGTCGCATCCAAAGATCCAGTCACAATGAGAGCTATATGCATTAACGTAATTAGGTAACGAGCGCCATGAAAAAGGGAGATGTGGGGCATTCGCTTTCCAAATAGGATGCATTTCTGCTTCTTGCTTAAGCTGAGTTATATGTTTCTCGGAGGATACTTCCTTCAGATTATCCAGCGCACGCAAGAGCTTCTCTGATTCAAATTGTTCCTCCTTTTGTTTTTTCAGGCCTTCCTGTTTGTATTGACTTTCCTGTTCTTCAATTGCTCTAGCTACTTTCTGTTTAAGCTCTGAATTTGCGATATTATGAGCTTTTGCATTATGCAGCCATTGAATACGCTGCACATCATTGATACATCTCCATAAAGCTTCCCAGTTTTCGACATCTTCAAGAGTCAGATTAGATAGATTAATTTCTATAGCTGAGATATTTGCTTTTTTTATTTTTTCGATTTTTTGATCGTCCACTTTATGCCGATAAAAAATTTCAATGATAAGTGGTGTGTTCTCTTTTTTTGCTAAGAGGTCAGCTCTCATATCATGAAGCTCTATTTCTTCATCCACAGTATCAAAGGAGATGCTTTCTGCATTTTTTCTAACGGTTTTTTGCTCGGTATGGTTTTTTCCTTTTGAATCTCTTGCTGATGCTATAGCAATACATTGGGGGAGTGTTATATTCTTTTTTCCTCTTATCATTTTTTTAGCGGCAAGATGGATAGCGCTCTCAAATCCGCCTTGACAATCATTAATAATGGCATGTTTGAAATGATGCTGGTTTTTATCGCCTTTACTTGCAATCAGGGGAGATCCGCAATCTGGACAGACGCAATTGCATTCTTTACCTCTGTCTACATCATTAACATGAACAAGCTCATTATCTTTATTAAGCCCAAAAGGTAGTTTTATTGATTTCATGGAGACTAAACCTCTTGAATTGCAGATTTATATGGTCTACTCAGATCTTGACCCAGTTGCTGAGCTAGTTCGTTTCCTATTTGCTGACGGATTGTTTCGGCAAACTTCTTCACAAACCAATCTGGACGGTCATATTGAGGGCCAATGTTCGCTAGACATGTAGCAGTCGCTGCAGAGCAGTGAATTTCAGGATTGCTTACAAGAGATCGCGCTACAAAGCGAATTGCTTCCATCAAGGCAGCGGCTTGATCTGCAGCATTACACTTCGATAACTTTAGCGCAGAAATGATATGAGAGGCCAATGCCCATGCATTTTCAATGGCTGCTTTATTGTCCCTAAAAAACTGCATCGGATCACCTGATGTCATAAACTCATGCACATGAGTATTTCTATCACCATCAATGTCATTGGCGATCTGATCAACGGAGGAAATTAAATCCAAATGATATTGACCAAGCATTTTTGCTGCGTATTGATAATCTTCATCTGTCCAACCCACAGGAAGTTCCACTGCTTTATCAAGAGCATGTCGAACTTCTTCTGGAGTTCTTTTAGAGCGCCACCTTCCTGGAGAGCCTTCCCATAACCGATAAATTTTATCAGCTTCTCGTTTGAGTTGTTCTTTTCTACGGAAACGAATTTGTGTATCAACATTTGTGAACTTAGCCATAAAGTAACCTTCTTTTTCGCTTATACAATCTTAAAGTCAGATTATGTTAAGTCAAATGGAGCATGTATGTCAAGGGTGTTGATGAGATTTCAACTTAGCAGATTTATGATCCATATTTGTACGTGACACACGTGACATCTGTTACTCGCAGGGAAAAGTTCCCATAACTTCTAACTTAATTTGGTAGTGACAAGTGACAAATTTTCTCTCAAATGCGTAATCAGTGCGTAATTACCGCGATCATGTTTTGCAAGTTGTTAAAATATAGTAAAATATGTCAAAAGGTCGTAAGACTGTCCATCTCTTATTGCTCTTTATTCTGCTTTTTTCTACAGTATCCTCTTTCCTTCTGGAGGTATATGGGAACGATCAGAGAATACAAAAAAGAAGACGGTTCTAGCACTTATCATGCTGAGGTTCGGCTAAAAGGATATCCACCACAAAGAGCTTCCTTCCGAACAAGGACTTTAGCCAAGAAATGGATCCAGGACACGGAATCATCGGTTCGTGATGGACGGCATTTTAAAACCGCAGCCGCAAAAAAGCATACCGTAGGGGATGTCATCGACCGTTTCCTGTCTCAATGGTTAGCAACGAAATATCCTCATAGAATTCTCAGACAGAGTTCTTACCTTGGTTGGTGGAAGAATAGACTAGGGCATTTATTACTTGTGGACCTTACTCCTTCAGTAATAGCTGAGGCAAGAGATTCTCTTCTTTCTGAAAAAACTGATCGAAAATCACTACGGTCTGGATCAACAACAAACCGTTACTTAGTTTCTTTTTCTAAAGCGCTCACTATCGCAATGAAAGAGTGGGGCTGGCTGGATGATAACCCGATGAGAAAAGTATCAAAGCCTTCGGAAGGTAAAGGAAGAAACCGACTTCTATCTTTAGAAGAGAAAGATAGGCTTTTGAAGGCATGTAAAGCTTCACCTAGCAAGCATTTGTTCCCGATAGTGTCGCTCGCTCTTTTGACAGGTATGAGGTATGGGGAGATCGTTAGCCTTGATTGGAATAACATCGATTATCTCTCAAAGACCGTAACCCTCGAAGAAACCAAAAACGGCGAAAGAAGAGTTATTCCTCTAACCCCAGCTGTAGAACAAATCCTCCATTCTTGCAGAGGAACAGATATCGATTCTGGCCTTGTGTTCAAACCTACAGGGAAAACAAATCGATCAGGCGTAGTCGACATTCGAAACGCATTCCTTAAAGCACTCAATGAAGCGAAGATTTCCGATTTTAGGTTTCATGACCTTCGTCATGCCAGCGCCTCATATTTAGCGATGAACGGTGCAACCCAGGGAGAGCTCATGGCAATCCTTGGTCATAAAACTCCAACGATGACAAGGCGATACGCTCACTACAGTCAAAAACATATGGCTTCTCTTATGGAGAGGATGCACGCAAACATATTAGCAGAGGAGTTTAATAATGGCTAAATCAAAAGGCAAATCAGCTCAAGAGCTTCTAGAAGAAGGATTACAACTTGAAATGGATATAATATCAACGAGCACAACTGCAGGAGGTGTTCTTAAGTGTTTGCCAGGCCTATTTACCGTGCTAAGAAAATCTCCTTTAACAATACCACTTCTTCTTCAACTCGATGATTCTATTTCACAAGAAGACATAGAAGGTCTGCATGATTTGGAAAAAGCCAATAGCTGGGTTTTTGATCGTTTAAGAGAGCTTAATCCATTTATGTCAAAATTCATGCAACATGAGATCCTTGATGTTTTAACTTTTAAGATTTTTCCCTTCGATGGAACTGGATATTTTTTTACTGGATGGGGTTGTCTTTTAAGAGCATGCAATAATTTAAAAAAATTACACTTGTATAAACTTCCTTTTAGTTCCTCGTTTTACAAGTGGGCATTGGAAAATCCTTCGTCGTTATTAGAAGGAAGGGATATTAAGTACAATTGTAATAATTCTTTACTTTTGAAAATGACTAAGATAGTTCCCATTGTTAAAAAAGAAGAGATATCTTCTCTAGGACCTTGTGTTTTACTCCATCCTTATTCAAACGAACCTGATTTCGTCACAAAGTGTTTAAAGCGAAGTTCAATAGAAAAAAGAGCTCTGGAATGGAAAGAATTGATAGATAGCAAACTTGAAGAGCTTTACCGTTTTTTAAAGATTTTGTCTCAATATGAAACCTATATTCCCGTAACTCTTGATCCTGAAAATCCTCTTATCATTGAAAGTTTTAAAGAAATGGAAGCCAAAATAGTTCAAGCACATGTTGGATATTATTTAAGCTGTTTTTCTTCTGTGGATTATAAAAAACATTCCCTTACCAAAGATGAACTTATTAGTTTAATCAGCCGCTTTATCAAATTCATTAAGAAAAAAATGTTTGATCCTCATATGAAAGGAAAACAGCTTGAGAGTTATCTAAGCAAAAAAGCCGAACAATATTCCTCGGATTGGCTTATTCAGAGAGTTTCTCTAATGACTAATGAGGAACGAAGACTATATACTTATGAAAAAGCATTTGCTGAACTAAAAAGGATGGCTACTGATACCTGCCTAATTGATTATGTGTCTGAAACCATGCTTAAGGAGCGTGCAGGTCCTTTTGCTAAAAAATGCCTTCAGGAAAAACACTCGATTGATTGGGCTCCTGCCCCAGGTAGAGGGAAAAAAGGGTGGGGTCCGAAGAATTTTTCATAAAATTTTCAAAAATTTCCCCAGAGTAAAAAGGGTGGAGTTTAAGCCAGACGAATTTCCACCCTAGTGTTTCTTTGCCATTTGACTGCCTAAAATTGGGTGTAAATACATTAAACCCAATGAAGGAGAGAAAGAATGGAAAAAGATCTTCCAACTAAGTTAATCACCATAAAGCAATTCGCATCCCAAAACCCTTGGCCAAGTGAATCGGCTATTCGCGCCTACCGTGCTGGAGCTCCTGATAATGGCTTTGCTTCTGCCTTCGTTTCTGTGGGACGGCGCGTTTTGGTCGATTCTGAACGCTTCTGGGAAATCGTTCGAAACAAGGGGGAAGGTCGCAATGCAAAATAAAGAACAACACCCTTGGTCTCAGCAGTACGAAGATATGCTGAAAGAGCTCGCTTCGGCTTACATACAATACGAGAAGACTCGAGATTTAGAATTCTATGACAGAGCGAAAGAAATTCATGAGGACATCCTTCGAACTTACGATGTCCTCAGAATTAACGACTTCTTGAGTCTGATCAATATAGGACGGGGTCTAGTTAAATAGACCCCAATTCAAATAGGTAAGCAATGGAAAATATAACAAATCACAATGATGATGTGCAAGATAATGATGAACTTAATTCATCAGAATATCGTGCAGAACAAATTAAAAGAAAATTTGAACAAGAAAACCTTCCAGAGGGTTTTGAGCTCGATCACGAAGGACTTTGGTATAACGAGGAAGGCTCGAAATCCAAAACTCCAAGCCGATGCTATGTGTGCTCTGCTTTGCGAGTAGTTGCTATTGTAAGAGATCATGCCAATGAGAATCACGGACGACTTCTGGAATTTGAAGACGTTGATGGCTATTCTCATCAATGGTCAATGCCGATGGAGTTGCTGGCGGGGGACAGTGTTCGTCTGCGTGAGGTTTTGCTAAATATGGGGCTAATCATTACTCCAGAGAGAAGAGCACGAGATTTATTGATCCGCTATATACAAAGTTGTAAACCTATCACACGCGTTCGATGTGTGCTTCAAACAGGATGGAATAGGTATTGCTATGTTTTTCCTAATGAAACGATTGGAGCTAAGGCGAATGAAAAAGTGATTTATCAGAGTTCTACCCACAACGTTGAGAAAGACTCTGAATATATTGCAGGAACATTAGAAGAATGGCAGAAGCAGGTAAGCGCGTATTGTAGAGGGAATTCTCGCCTTATACTTGCTTTGTGTGCTGCTTTTGCTGCCCCGCTGCTACATCTTGTGAAGCAAGAGAATATTGGTCTTCATCTAATAGGTCCTTCTTCCATCGGAAAGACTACAGCATTGAGGGTAGCTACCTCTGTTTTTGGAGGTCCACAACAAATTCAAAGCTATCGTTCAACCTCGAACGGTCTAGAAGCTATCGCGACCATTCACAATGATCGTATACTTGCTATGGATGAACTGGGTCAGATACCAAATCCAAAGGAAGCGGGAGAAATCTTCTACATGCTTGGGAACGGCGTAGGAAAACAGCGCAGCAATAAGCTATGTAAACCTAGAGATAAAGATACATGGCGTATAGTTTTTATTTCTTCAGGGGAAATTGGTTTAGCGCAGCTTCTTGAGCAAGAAGGAAAGAAAATCAAAGCAGGCCAGGAAGTGAGAGTAGTCGATGTTTCATCTAACATGGGCACGCATGGGATTTTCGAAAATTTACACGGCTTTGAAAACGGTGATTCGTTATCAAAACATTTTCGCGCAGTATGTTCCAAAAATTATGGAACTGCGTCAAGAGAATTTATCAGAAGAGTTGCGGACGATCGAGAAGCAAGTATTGATCTCGTAAAAACAGTCGTGGAAGGACTCACACAGAGAGAATGTCCTACATTAGCCTCAGGTCAAGTATCTCGAGTGTTGCATCATTTTGCAACGATTGCGGCAGCAGGGGAGCTTGCTACATCTTTTGGTATTAGTGGATGGGACATAGGCGAAGCTGAAACAGCTGTAATGAGATGCTTTCAAGATTGGCTTAGGACTAGAGGTGGGGCTGGACTGCAGGAAGAGAAAGCAGCCCTAGCACAAGTTAAAAAGTTCTTTGAACAACATGGTGAGAGTAGATTTAGTCCTTTTGAAGGCGTGCCTATAGCTGAAAAAACGCCCAATCGAGTTGGATTTAAAAAGAAGGGAGATGATGGCATTGAATTTTATGTTTTACCTGAGAGTTTTAAAACAGAAATTTGCAGGGGATTAGATCCTAATTTTGTTGCAGATATTTGTGTGAAAAACGGGCTTATAAAAACTGACAGTACTGGAAGTTCAACCAGATCAGAACGTCTTCCAGGATATGAAGGAACAAAACGTTGCTATAGGTTTTTGCCTAAAGTGCTGATCGATGAATCATTTCAGGATTATTTATGCTTAAAGAATGCGGAGCAAGAACAAAACATATAAGGGGATCGACTTGTAAAAGATACGCCATGAAAAACGGTAGATGCCATTTACATGGGGGACTAAGTACGGGGCCTAAAACAAAAGAAGGTAAGGAAAAATCTAGACTTTCAGGATTTAAACATGGCTTATACACACAAGAATCTAAGGAACAAAACAAGCAAGTTAATGCTCTGATACGAATGAGCAAAGATTTATTGAGATCTGTTGATCTGAAATAGGAGGAAATATGAAGGATAAAGAATTAGAAAAAAAAGAAAGTACTTGTGTGCAGCAAAAGCCCTTTAAAGCTGACCTTCATCTCGTTTTCAAATATGAATACGATGAAGAAAAAGGGACAACTAAAATGGCTGCTATCGAATTAGCGGAAGGAAAGAAACTTTCACTAGAGAGTGCAGAAGAATTCCTTGCAATAGCAAGAAAAACTGCGGGTACTGAAGATTTAGTAAGAGCTTCTAAATTATTAGGAGAGCTGTCGTTTGGTATGACAGAAAACTCGCATTCAGAAAGAATTAATTCTCTTGCACACAAGCTTCCATCTTTAGCTCCAGAGGATGAAACTGAAACTAGGATCGCAGCTCAATTTATTGCTCTACAGGAGTCTGGATTGAATTGCCTTCGCCAGGCTAACTATACAGAGAACTTTTATCATGTAGAGAGGTTCTTTCAACTGGCAAATAAGCTACTTAGTACAGCAAATCAAACTATGCAGACTCTTTTGAAATACAGAACAAAAGGACAGCAAGTGATGCAGGTTGTCCATTTGCATAATGAAGGGCAGGCTATAGTAGCTCAAACCTTAGCTGCTCCTAAGGTAAGGGAGTCCATAATAAAACCAGTCATCGAACCCCATGAATAAAGGAAGGTGTCACACTGTCTCACGATCCTAATAAGAGATTGAGGCAGTAATTCTCTAGAGAGTCTCTACTGTCACAGTGTCTCGTCAAATAAGGAGGGCTTTATGTTAAATGTTTTGGATCTCGTACTAGAGTCAGGGTTGCGTCCTAAAAAAGTCGCATCAACAAAAGGTGGTGAATACAAATGCTCATGTCCAAAATGCCAAGAAGGGAAAGATAGGTTTTGTGTTTGGCCCAAGCAAGGCTCTACAGGCCGATATTGGTGTAGAGTTTGTGATTGCAAAGGAGATGCGATTCAATATTGCAGGGACTTTTTGGGAATGGATTTCAGAAAAGCTTGTACCAAGGTAGCTATCCCGATTGATCAAATGACCTCTTCTAGACAAACCAAAGCAAAAAGCGACTATGGATTTGAGCCAATCGCTCCAAAAATACCTTCGACTTTATGGCAATCAAGAGCTGGCTCTCTCATTGAAAACGCCAATCATCAATTACTGAATTGTCCTGAAGCAATCACGATCTTAGAGAAAAGAGGCATGACCTTAGAAACCATCAGGAAGTATCAATTAGGATGGAATCCTCAGGACTTATTTGAATCAAAGGAATCCTGGGGATTAGAGCTTAAGCAATGCGCTGATGGGATTCAAAAGAAGCAATGGCTACCCCAAGGTATCATTATCCCAACTCTTGAAGATGGCAAACCCATTAGGATTAAGATTCGGAGAACAAATTGGAAAGAAGAAGAGGCCCTGCCAAAGTATGTGGAAATCTCAGGGAGTTCTTCCAAGCTTTCTTTTTTTGGTGATCTATCAAAGCCGATGGTTGTGATTGAGTCGGAGCTTGATGCAATCCTTATTCAGCAGTTTGCAGGGGATATTTGTTGTTGTCTTGCTTTGGGTGGAGCCGCTAAGAGACCTGATTTAGAGACTCATCTGGTTCTCAGAAGGGCATCTAAGATCTTGTTATCTTTTGATTATGATGAGGCTGGCAATGCTCAATATTCTTTTTGGTTAAAGACCTATCCAAATGCTAAGCCATGGCCTGCTCCTAGAGCTAAAAGTCCAGGAGATGCTTATAAATATTTTAATATTGATCTTAGAAAATGGATTAAACAAGAATTAATATAATTAAGATTTGAAAAGTTCATTTATTATAACTAATAGATTATAATTTCGACAAAATAATTCAATTAAGGTAATTAAATGAGTCGAATTCAAGAAATTGATAGTACGTATGCTTTATCAGATGTCGCGCTAGAATCTGAAGTACATCAAAAATCTGAACCCGCAACAGAAGTGCATTTAGCTGCTGTTGGGCATCTGGTTAAAGAAAGCCTTGGTACTGTAGCTGCAGCTGGGGATGAATACCGTGAGCTTTTAGATGTGCTAACAAAGTATGGGAACAATCCTGAAGGCATACCAGCTCTTCAATATGCGATTATGCAAAATGATATAAAAGCTGTTGATATCTTGCTTAAGCACGGAGCCAGTCCAAATACTCGAGATTCTTCAGGCAATACGTGTTTGCACTATGCAGTATTATCAGGAAACATAGAAATGGTAAAAAAATTCCTAACTTTGGGTGTTAATATTGATATTGAATCTAATTTTAAAACTCATCAAGGAACAGCTCTCCATCTTGCTATCTGTAAGGAAAAAAACGAAATAGCTAAATTCTTAGTATCTAGAGGTGCTCGAGTGAATGGAGGAGGTTGGCACAATGACGCCTACGAATCGGACGCTTTTGAAGCCTGCTGCACGACTGGTAACTATGAAATGCTAGTTTTTTTGATTGATAGGGGATATATATTTCCAAATTTAACTGGTAAGGGAAATCGAGCTAGAGAGGGTGAATGGCCTTTATTGACATATTTATTGCTTTGTGAAACTGACGATAAGTCAGTTTTGGTAAGAAATAACCGTATCCGATGCTTGAAGTATTTACTTCTAGAAGGATTGACGAGCTTGCCATCAGACCCTAATTCATATTTCGGTGTATTAGCGAATGCGTATCCAGAAAGTTTGGAATTTTTGCTAAAGAGTAATTATATTACTCCAAATCAAGCATGTCAACATGGTAAACGACCTCTGAATTATGTAATATGGAATCAGTATTATGGAGTCGAGCTCGTTGAAATTCTTCTAAAAAGAGGAGCTGAGGTTAATTACGATTTTTGGTCTGGACAAACTCTTATGCACTCGCTATGCAGATGGAAATCAGAAGACTTAACCCCTGAGGAATATGAGAAGCAGAAAAAACTATTAGTTCTCTTGATTTCTTATGGGGGTAATTTATATTTGAAAGACAATT
>CAYSAJ010000041.1:0-2166 GCA_964429005.1 uncultured bacterium
GATGACCGACTCTGTTGGTATCAGACTTGGAGAACTTGAAGAAATTGTCGCTGATGAAGATGGATACACAGCTGAATCGGATGCTGAAATATTATTGATTGGTATGGGTATTGAATCTTCTTTCCACACAACACTCATGAAAGAAAATCCAACAGATGTCCAATTTAAAGTTTTGCTCTGCCAAGCTCTTTTCGGGCAACCAGATGCTCTTCTTCTTGACGAGCCCACCAACCACTTGGATCTTGATTCTATTTCTTGGCTTGAAGGCTTTTTAATGAACTATCAAGGAACTCTAATTGTCGTGAGCCATGACCGCCATTTTCTCAACTCGGTTACGACCCACATTGCTGACATCGATTATGATACGATCATTATCTACCCTGGTAACTACGACCAAATGATTGAAACAAAATCAGCCTCTAGAGACCGCGAAGTCCAAGACATCAAGAACAAAGAAAAGAAAGTCGCTCAGCTTAGAGAATTCGTTGCAAAATTTAGTGCAGGTACAAGAGCTTCGCAAGTTCAATCCCGTATTAAAGAAATGCAGAAATTGCAAAGCCAAGAGCTCAAAAAATCGAATATCCAACGACCCTATATTCGCTTTCCCGCTCCTGAAGTCCAATCGGGACAAATTGCATTCAAAGTAGAAAAAGTCTCCAAATCCTATGATGACGTTGTAGTTTTTAAAGGAATTGGTCTTGAAATCATGAGAGGGGATAAAGTAGGTGTCATCGGAAACAACGGCCGCGGTAAAACTACACTGCTCAAACTTCTTGCTAAAGTCATCGAACCTGATCATGGATCGGTTACATGGGCTCATAACCTCCTACTCGGGTATTTCCCTCAAAACCACGAAGATATTGTCGATAAAAAATCGAAAATCCAAATCTTTGATTGGCTCAAAGCTAAAAAACCTGATGCCTATGATCAAGAAATTCGGGGTGTGCTTGGGAAACTTTTATTTCCTGGTGATGATGCATTCAAAGAAGTCTTTAAACTTTCTGGTGGAGAAACAGCAAGAGCTATTCTAGCCTCATTAATGCTCATTAACAGAAACACCCTCATCATGGACGAGCCTAACAACCACTTAGACCTCGAATCTGTATCTGCTCTCGCATGGGGCCTATCAGATTATAAAGGAACAGCGATTGTAGCCTCCCATGACAGAGATCTTATTGATACTTTTGCCACAAAGATCATCGCCCTTGAAGAAGATGGCCTTCATTACTTCGATGGCGGCCTTGAAGAGTATCTCGCTCGTCGTAAAAAGTCGTGAGCAATTTATCATTACGAAAATTTGCCCTCTTATCTAAAGCCCGTCAGCATGCCTATGCTGCTGACTGGCTCAAAAAAGCACTTAAAGACCCAAGATCCTCCTTTTTTCGTGATTATCTGCAGATCTGCCAGCTGCTTCATTTGCCTCCCATTCCTTTTACCCCCGAGGCCCTAAGTGATCGATTTCATGATCACTCCAAAGAGGCTCAGCTCCACCCAAAAGAACATGAATTTCTCCCTCTTATTAAAACCGGTGATCAACCTTCAAACACCCCTTTTCTCCCTATTTGGATCTATTTAGATAATTTAAGACTCGCTCAAAACGCAGGGAGTATTATTCGCACAACAGAAGCCTTTAGGCTCGGATCGATATGCTTTGGTGGGAATACCCCCTTTATTGACCAAAGTAAGGTTCAAGCCGCCGCTATGGGGTCTGATAAGATCGTGCCTTGTACCCAGGAGAAGACCGACCTGCCAAGGCCCTTTATAGGGTTAGAAACCGTAGAAAATGCCACCCCCATATTTGAATATAAATTCCCCAAGAATTTTACTTTAGTCATTGGTAATGAAGAATATGGAATTTCAAAAGACATGCTAGGGAAATGTGCTGATTTTGTTCAAATTCCCCTTGTAGGACAGAAGAATTCGATCAATGTTGCCTGTGCCTTTGCTATAACAGCTGCTGCTATAAGAAGTAATTACAATAAAAATTAAAATTATTTGTATAGCTTATTTTAAAGAACAATTTGATATAATTTATGCAATTAATAAAGGATTAAACAATGGCTTCCTTAGATTCTCTTGGTAGTTACACAACTTCGGCGATTTATTATAAGGTTTCAGAGCACAATATCCCTCCTGGAGCCACTGGCGACATATCCCTCTCCGCAG
>CAYSAJ010000041.1:2176-11993 GCA_964429005.1 uncultured bacterium
TACTAATACAAGAACCGTAACCTTAAGAGCTCGTCAGCTAGACAACGGCATCACCCTTCTCTATAGAAATGATCCAGACCCCATTATTCGAATCAAACACCTTGTTCTAGCCATCTTTCACATCATCAGCATTATTCCTCGCACTCTTGCCCATACAATCGACTATGGAATCAAATGGTTTAAAGGCAACGCAACCTATTATGATTCTCCTATCTATATGGGAGGTCATATGCTCTCTCTTCTTCGCTGGAATTTAGTAGGACTTCTATTCCCTCAAATGGGCCGTTTGCATTTCGGTGATGAGGAAAGAAGAGATCATATTATTCGCTTGCCTCAGCCATCGAGATTCAATTTAGATACAACCTATCGCGGAACTATAAAATCAACCTCTTTAGGGCTCAGAATCGACGAGTACCAATATTCAGCTCCATGCTTCCAGCCTATATCTAATACTCAATGCCCGTATTTAGGAATCGCCCTAGCTTCTTATATCAATTTCAACTATTTAGGCAATTTCAATACCCATACTGTCGGCATAGCACTTGTAGCAACCCCGATCACACCTCCAACTTGGTGCGATTGGATTTGCTCTATCTTTTGCTGGATGAATCCTCAAGCCCCAAGATAACAAGAAAGCAAACTCCTCCAAGGATTTACAAAATTCTCTAAAAGTCCTATCGTGACAAAAAAATGTCATAGAGGACAACATGGCCCAGCGTGAGAACTATAAAAAGCTAAAAAACCAGTTAGAAAGTTTCATTTCTCATACAACTAAGGCCATCGATGAGTATCACAAAACTCATCACAGCATCAATAAAGAAACTCTGCACACAATCGCCGATACAGTATACCTCATCGAACAAAGCAGTGACCAAATCCTACGTCATGGCGACGAGGATGATAAAATTGAAATGCAAATCATCCAAAACATTTTGCACGATCAAATTTATCTTCATCCTAGATCAAATCGAAAAATTTCTTTTTATCAAGCAGCAAAATCCTACAAAGACTTGCATGACGCCTCAGAAATGAGCTCCCTTCTTCAATCCTGTGCAGAACATAACGAAGAAAGCCATCATCTTTTCACAGATTTGACTGATATTTGTGAATATGTAGCAGATTGGATTCGCAAAGAAAAAAATCTTTAATGATCTTTTTTGGGAAAAGTAAACCGAAGCAAATCATCAGCAGCAAACGCATTTGGAAAAATCTCACGAGCTTCTTGCTCAAAGGGATTTAAATCGATATAGCGTGCAGAAAAGTGGGTCAAAATCAGAGTATCCACTTTTGCTTCTTTTGCAATTTGGGCCGCTTGTTTTGCCGTTAAATGAAGATGCTTTTTTGCGAGCTCTTTATGCTTTTCAAGATAAGTACTCTCACATAAAAACAAGCTCGCATCTTTCGCAAGTTCAACCGCATTCTTACAGTAGCGAGTATCGATCACAATCGCAAAAGTATCTCCCTTTCTGACCCAACTTACATCACTTAGATGGATGGTATGATCACCGATTTGGAGGGATCCCTTTTCGATAAGCTCTCTTACACTGAGACCTTCTATACCTAATTTTTTCAATTTTTCTTTATCAAGTTTTAGATGATCTTCCTCTGTAATCCTCCATCCTAAATTCGGAGTGCCATGATCGAGGAATTTTGCTTCAATCGTAAATCCACCATCTTTGTGAACGATCCCCTCATTTGATACAGGATGCTCAATGACCTGGATACCCTCGTGATAAATCGTACCATATCTCAGCCTATCAAAGTATTGCTTACCAGATGCTGGATAATAGCAATGAATAGGATGAGTGACTTTATCTAAGTTGAGCCTCATGAGCATCGATCCAAGCCCTAAGCAATGATCCCCATGAAAGTGGCTTACGAAAATTCGATTCACGACTGTCGGGGCTATGTTGGCAAAAATAAATTGGCGCTGTGTGCCTTCGCCTGGATCAAAGAGAAGTCCTTCGCCATTCCAGCGGAGAAGATAGGCGCCATGATTGCGTTTTCGTGTTGGCTGCTGGGAGGAACATCCCAAAATCGTTAAATCTTTAACTGACATAATTCTCTAGCATTTACTTGGAAAAACCGGGGATCCTTGCCAAAATAATCCCACTTAATGCACCTACAATATGAGCTGTATTCGCAATTTGTAGGCTTAAATTCGCTATTTGGAAAAATTGCAACCCAAAGGATACGACTTGCAAAGCAGCAATCCCAAGCACAAAAATCATCAAAAACGCAATAGTTCCTTTTTGAAGAGCATACCCTTCCCAAGGAGCTATTTTTTGACGAATCCAAATATAGCCGGCAAGGCCACATATAATACCAGAAAACCCAACAAAACTAAAGCCTGACATCAAATATTGTGCTGTATTAGACAAAGCCCCAAGGAAAAGAACTAATAAAATATAACGAATAGCTCCCAATTTTTCCTCAATTTGCTTACCAAGAAGCCACAGCCACAGCATGTTGAATAGGAGGTGTAAAATTCCTGCATGGAGAAAAGAGGGTGTAATAAATCGCCACACCTCCCCATCACCAATTTTTCCCCAGGTAAAAGAAGCCATGCGGGATTGATCTTCTTGAGGAGCTACCCAATTATTATAATACCCTTGCCATACACCCCGTGCGCTCGTTAAATCAGGATCATCATATAACATCGCTTCCTCAATTCTTGTTAAAGGAATTTCTTGAGGCTCTACCATGTGTTCTTCTGATGTGTGAGCTTTGATCCACTGATAGCGGTCATAAGTGTTCCAAAAAAGGACGATGATACACATGAAGATCATCCAACGAGTGACTAGAGTTCTGCGAAAAGAATGGATTTTTGCTTGCTGAGCGGCTTCAAGAGAGGCTTGCATATCTTGCACATAATTTTCTAGCTTCTCTTCTTGTGTCGATGTTCCGCCAGTGAATTGGACATCAAATTTTGTGCTAGAGGGATTTGCAGAAAACTCATCAAATAACTCTAAAGCTTTTGCATAATCATCTTCACTATAAATCCAAATATGAAACACTCCTCCATTTCCGGCAGAAGAAACTTCGTACTTACATGGAATCTGTACCGATTTTAAGTAGGATTGCAGCCGAAAAGCTTCCCTTTCTTGATGAAGAGTGCCTACAAGTCTCATAAGCTTTGGATTTTTTTGATGATGGTTGATGTTGAAAGGCCCGGAACTAAAGAAACGATATGTATCCTTCCTCCATGCTCTCTTACTAAAGGAGCTTCAATACAATTTTCTCCGTATTCAGATCCATTTACATGAACATCTGGCTTCACCTTTGCAAGAAATTCTCGAGGATCAAGCTCAGAAAATGAGGTGACGTAATCTACATCCTCTAAAGCACTGATCATTTCTAATCGATACTGAAGAGGAATAATAGGACGATTGGGGCTCTTATACCCTTGAATAGAGGCATCCGTATTCAGAGCCATGAGGAGTACATCCCCTTGTTTTTTTGCTTCGTGAATGATCTGGAGATGTCCTGCATGAAGCAAATCAAAAGAACCGTTGAGTGTGACTATCGTTTTGCTTTCAGCACGCAGTTTCGCGACTATTTCCTCAATTTCAGTGGGATCAACAATTTTCTTTTGAGCAAATCCAAGTAAGGTCATTTTTATCCACCAAAGGCTATTTTATAAACTTCATCATAGTGTTTCACAAAATGCACCTTCACACCTTTTTTAAGGTATGCAGGTAATTCATCGTAATCTCTTTCATTATCATGGGGGAAAATAACGATTTTTACGCCTGATCTTCGTGCTGCGATTAGTTTTTCCTTAACACCACCAATAGGAAGTACTTTTCCTGTTAATGTGATCTCACCTGTCATGGCAAGATTTTGACGAACAGGTTGATTTTTAAGAAGTGAGAGGAGAGCTGTTACCATTGTGATTCCCGCTGAAGGACCATCTTTAGGAGTGGCTCCCTCTGGAACGTGAATATGAACTTTCTTTTTGTCAAAGAAAGGAACGTCACATCCATATCTTTCACACTGACTATCCAAATAGGACCATGCAATTTGAGAGGATTCTTTCATGACATCCCCTGCCTGACCTGTTAGCTTCATGTCCGTTTTTTCAGACGGTGTATATAAAGTTTCAATATAAAGTGTAGCTCCACCCATAGAAGTCCAAGCAAGTCCTAGAGCAACACCTGGAGGTGTTTTTTCATAGTACTTGTCTGATGTAAAGATTGGCTTCCCAAGGTACTTTTCAAGGTTCTTTTCACTAATGGTGATTTTTGCACGCTTTTTCTTCGTCACAATTTCACGTGCTACTTTGCGCAAGATTTTCTTGATGTTGTTTTCAAGATTGCGCACACCAGCTTCTCGAGCGTATTTATTCGCAATATCTCGAATCACAGGTGTTGTAAATACGACATCTGTTGCCTTAAGCCCCATTTCCTTTCGATTTTTTGGAATGAGATATTTTTGCGCGATATGGACTTTTTCTTCCATAATGTATCCTGAGAGGCGCAAAATCTCCATTCGGTCTCTCAAAGGCCCTGGAATCGTATCGAGCATATTCGCTGTTGTAATGAATAAAATATTAGAAAGATCACATCTTACATCGAGATAGTGGTCTAGAAAATCTTTATTCTGCTCCGGATCTAAAACTTCTAGCAGAGCTGAAGCAGGATCTCCGTGATAGCTTGTACCGATTTTGTCAATCTCATCAAGCATGACAACCGGATTCATCGTCTGAGTAAATTTTAGAGCTTGTATGAGTTTTCCAGGCATGGCTCCAACATAAGTTCTGCGGTGCCCTTTGATTTCCGCTTCGTCACGCATACCGCCCACAGAAAATCGATAAAATTTTCTTCCTAGAGCCCTAGCAATACTTTTTCCAATACTCGTTTTCCCTACTCCTGGAGGACCTACAAGGCAAATAATACTCCCTTTAAGACCACCAGATAAGAGTCCGACGCTAATAAATTCCAAAACACGCTCTTTGAGATCTTCAAGTCCATAGTGATCTTTAGCGAGGATTTTCTCTGCGTTGTGAATATCTTGTGTATCCTCAGATTGTAATCCCCAAGGCACTACAGTTAGCCAATCGAGGTAGTTACGGCAAACAGAGTATTCTGCAGATTGGACATCAAGCACCTGAAGTTTTTCAATTTCTTCATTGATCACCTTTAACACTTCTTCAGGAAGTTTAAGGGTCTTCATCCTTTCTTGGAACTTCTCTACATCAACACTTTTATCATCTTTTTCAAGACCTAGTTCTTTCTTGATGGTTTTGAGTTGTTCTTTTAAGAAAAATTCTCTCTGAGCTTTTGAAACAGAGGCTTCAATTTTTTGGTTGATGCTGCTTTGGAGTTTGCTAAGGTCCAGTTCTTTTTTTAGAAGAGCCAACGCTTTTTCAATTCTCTCAGGAATTTCGACAGCTTCTAACACCCCTTGGACTTCTTCTCTAGAAGCTGTAGTGAGTGCTACGGCAAAGTCAGCTAACTTCCCAGGCTCCGTGAAATCAGAATGCCCTAAGAAAATTTGGAGCTCTTCCTTAAAAAGAGGATTTAGCTTTAGCAATTCTTTGATCGTTGTAATGATGCTAATAGAATATGCTTTGATCAGTTTTGATTGAGTCTGTGGTGGAGGATCATCATGGTAAGTGACTTTTGCCTTTGGATGTTTTGCATCAGCGTCGAATTGTTTTATGGAAATTCTTCTCTCCATATTGAATACAACTTGTGCTCCCCCTTGATCCAGAGGAATGATCCGTAAAATTCGAGCAGAAACTCCAACGTTGTAAAGATCATCACCTTTAAGGTGATAAATATCACAATTCTCATCTTTGGTGAGGAAAAGTCCTAGAAGCTTATGCTCTGATTTTGCAACAATCTTCAAAATCTCATAAAAGGGGCCCGGCTCGATAATCAAGGGAGCAGCCATCCCTGGAAAAAAAGGTCTTCGAGTTAATGGGAAAAGATAAAGCTGTTCAGGGTCATTCGACTTTTTAGGTAATACAGATAAATCAGCAGTAAGATTATCCTCATCGGGTAATGCATTATTGTCTTCATCATCGAAGTCTAAGGGCTGGTTCATGGGCCTCACAAGGTTTTGCACAAAAACCTTAGTGTATAAGAACCCCCTATAAAGCACAACATTCTGTAGGAAGGGCAAAAGAAAAAGTAGGGGGAGCAGTGGACGTGATAAGCCTTAATCGCAACTTGGAAACTTGAATAAGGTTTCTATACGAGATAGAATCAGTCCTAAAACGCAAAGGCGTAAGACACATAGCGAAAAAACCAAGTTGCCACTTTTTTCCTGCAACTAGTGTCTTCTCCCCCTAACTTTATTGTAATAGATTGAAAATATTTTTTTACAATTTATTTTTATCTTATTTTCTATTAAATTATTTCAGATTTAATGCTACCATATAATTATGAAATACTTACTTATAGATACCGCTACTCGTTTCACACATATTGCGATTGGGGAAAATGAACAGATAACTCGCTCAATTTCGGAGCAAGGACTTCGCTTCCAGTCCGAAGAAGCTCTCCCTATGCTCATTTCTTTGATGAATGAACAAGGTCTAACTCCTTCAGAATTAGACGTAATCTTAATTGGGGTAGGGCCGGGTTCCTTTACTGGAACTAGAGTTGGGGTGGCCATTGGGAAAACCCTTGGTTTTGCACAAAATATACCCTGCATCCCCTTTTGCTCACTTCTCTGCTACGAGCCCCTAGAATCTGGCCCATTTGCCGTACTCACTGATGCAAAAAACCAAAAAACCTATACCCTCAGAGGGAAAAAAACAGAAACCGCGATCCTCTATGATGAAAGCCCCTCACTTCTGACCTATAAAGAAATCGAAGAAGAATCCGTTAAGGGAACCCAAAATTTTCTTTACATTGACCCCCTGCCTTCTATGAATCGAGAAGGATCGTGGAAAATAAACCTTAAAGCTCCCCTGGATTTTGCTCATAAAAAATGGGCTCTAGGGGAGACTTGCAAAGCCCAGGATATCGGTGTCCTCTACCTCAGAACACAGAGCGATCTATAATATTTGAAATTTATGCTTTTGTTCTGTAGAATAGCAACTGCTTAACCATTCTATTAAAAATTAGGATTTGAAATTCATGACTATTGTTAAAGTTCGTACAGGAGACTCCATTGACAAAGCTCTTCGAGCTCTTAAGAAAAAGCTCGACAAAGAAGGCGTAATGAAAGCTGCCAAAGCTCACAGATTCTATGACAAACCTTCTGTTAAAAAAAGAGCTAAATCAAAAGCTGCTCTTAAATACAAAATTAAGAAATCTAAATAGTCCAATCAGCGACCTATGACTGATTATTATAAAATTCTTGAAGTGTCTAAGGACGCTTCCTCAGAAGAAATCAAAAAGGCTTATCGCAAGCAAGCGATCAAGTTTCATCCTGACAAAAATCAAGGGGATCCTGAGGCTGAAAAGAAATTCAAAGAAATTTCTGAAGCTTATGAGGTCCTAAGTGATGACAACAAACGTCGTATCTATGACCAATACGGTGCTGACGCCCTCAAAGGTGGCGGACCAGCCGGTGGCGGTTTTGGTGGCGGCGGTGGTTTCTCCTCCATGGACGAAGCTCTGCGCACATTCATGAATGCGTTTGGTGGCGGTGGCGGCGGTGGAGAGGGTATTTTTGATAGTTTCTTTGGCGGCGGTTTCGCCGGAGCTCAAGGAGACTATTCAGCCAAGGGAGCCAATAAAAAACTCTCTTTATCTATCTCTTTTGAAGAAGCTATCAAAGGGGTTGAAAAAGAAGCTTTTATTACACGTTATATGTCTTGTGAAGAATGCAATGGATCTGGAGCTAAGAGTCCAAAAGACATTCAAACATGTCGCACATGTAACGGTTCAGGACAAGTACATCACACTCGCGGATTTTTTAGCTTAGCCACAACCTGCCCTACATGCCACGGTGCAGGCAAGATCGTATCTAAACCCTGTTCATCCTGCGAAGGCGCTGGCAAGGTTAAAAAGAAAGAAAAAATTAAAATTCCTATTCCTGCAGGAGTTGATAGTGGCATGAGACTTCGACTTACAGGACTTGGAGATTCAGGAGAAAATGGTGGCCCTGCCGGAGACCTTTATGTCTTTATTACCGTTGATCCCCACGAATTTTTTCTTAGAGATGGTGATGATGTTGTTCTAGATTTGCCTTTAAGCTTTACTGAAGCTGCCTTGGGAACAAAAAAAGAAATTCCCACACCTGCTGGCGAAGGGAATTATCGAATCAATATCCCTGAAGGAACTCAGACAGGAAAAGTTTTCCGCGTGAAAAATCATGGCCTTCCTAATGTCCATCAACAAGGACGTGGAGATCTCCTCGTTCGTGTTCACATAGAAACGCCTGTTAGCTTGAGTCAAAAACAAAAAGATCTTTTAAAAGAACTCGAAGAATTGGAAGAACCTAAAAACTCTCCAAAGAAAAAATCGTTCTTTGAAAAGATTAAAAATCTTTTTTAAGAAAAAGCACTTCTTTTGAAGTGCTTTTTTTATCCTCTAGCAGGTTCTACCCATTTTCCCTTTTCATGGATGAGATCGATGAGTTTATCGACTGCTAGAGTCTCATCAATACTTCTCTCAACACATTCTTTCCCAACATAGAGATCTACTTTACCCACTTTGGATCCAACGTATCCAAAATCTGCATCCGCCATTTCTCCTGGACCATTAACGATGCATCCCATGATGGCGATCTTAACTCCAGGGAGATGATCTGTTCTTTTGCGGATTCTCTCAGAAACTTCCTGCAAATGAAATAGTGTTCTACCACAGCTTGGGCAAGAAATAAAATCTGTTTTCACCATTCGTTTCCGACATCCCTGCAAGATCGCAAAAGAAAGTTGGCTTAGTTTTTCCGGAGGAAATGGACCTTCTAAAATTAATCCATCACCTTGTTGGTCTGCCAGCAAAGACCCCGCTTCACTAGAGGCCCGTATGACTAAATCTTCCTGAAAGCAATCTTTATAGTCCATCCAAAGGATCACAGGAGAAGTGATTTTCATTTCCTTTAAAAAGGAAAAGAAATGGCGTGCATGATGAATGCGGGAACCTTGCGGTTTAAATAGAATCATATCCCACTTTCGATGACTAAGTAATGGCCAGTATTTGGGGGATTCATCAGAAACAAAAGCAATTTTTTTATCAAACGAACTATCTAAATTTGTAGCGCCAAATTTAGATAGTTCGGAATCATTTTCATGAGCTAAATCTGCTAGAGAAATCCAATGAGCTTTCGAAGAGTCTAATGTAAAATCGACTTCTGGAACTGTATGATACGGATCATATAGGCCTACACTTCCATCAGGATGAAGAGGAATATTAGGAGAAAAAGATGGTACTCTTTTCTCCAAGTTAAAAACATCTCTTCCCTTCTCAATAAATTCAGGGTAGTCATTTTGTGAATATTGTTCTGCTAAATGGCGAAGACGCTTGCATGGGTCTATTTCATACCAGGGATCTTCCGTAAGCGAAACACGGATCGTGTCTCCAAGGCCATCAAGGAGCAAAGCGCCCATTCCTATACTCGATTTAACACGCCCATCCTCACCCTCGCCTGCTTCTGTAACTCCTAGATGGAGAGGATAATTCCATCCTAGCTTCATCTGCTCAGCCACAAGGAGTCTATAAGCTTTGATCATCACCAATGGATTCGAAGCCTTCATCGAAAAAATGATATCATGAAAGTCATACTGGCGACACACATGAGCATACTCAAAAGCAGATTGCACCATCCCTTCAGGAGTATCTCCATACCGATTCAGTACCCGATCTGATAAGGAGCCATGGTTTGTTCCTATTCGCAACGGCACTTTTCTTTTTTT
>CAYSAJ010000042.1:0-11896 GCA_964429005.1 uncultured bacterium
ATTTATAATTTATTCGCGATTATAAATGGTTAATTAAGTTTGATTCTCTTGAATCAATTTGAGCGTAGTAAATGGGATAACGAAGACCTTTATTGTTTTCCACGCTCGGATGAATTTGTCCTACAACTCCGATTAAAGAATTCTCCACTTTGAGCTCTGCTTGTCGGCCTGGATGAAAAACGGGAATAGATGTTTTGCTAAATTTGACATTTTCCACATGAATAGATTCTAAAAGATTTTCCAAAATCCCTTTTAGATCGAGAAAATCAACTTCAGGAGATTTCGTTGAATAATGATCGGGCTGCGCCATTCCTGTAAGAACAATTCCTAAAGCTAGTTTCTCCGAAAATTGAAAACCATCTTTGAAATGAAGCCTCCCAATTTCAAAGCCTGACATGGTATATTGGCCATAGTTATTATTATAGTCGATGCAAGAAAGAAACCCTGGAATGAAAGTAGATCGAAGCACCGACTGATCAATAGATTTAGCATGCATTACTGAGATGAGTTCATCATTTTGGTTTGTATGGCGAAGCCCTATTTCTGCCTCTTGTGGGCTAATCAGATCACAACCCAAAAGTTCTTGCAATCCCTGACTGAGAAGAATGCTTCGGAGCTTTTTCTGAAATGCAAACATGGGATGATGGGGAATGATTGAACTGCTATAGACAGGATTTCTCATAGGAATGTGATTATATCCATAAATGCGTGCGAGTTCTTCAATGACGTCAATTTCTAATTCAATATCGTTGCGATAAGAGGGAATTGTGACATGGTAGGAATCATCTCCGTGAAAGCGCACTGTAATATCTAAGCGACGTAGATATTCTTCGACTTCATTTTTGCTGAATTCTATTCCTAGAATCCGGGAAATATTGTGATAGTGGCACGAAATTTTTTTCTCTTCATAAGGTTTTGCGATTACTGTGTGAATTGAAGAAGCGATTTCACATTTTCCATAATGCTGGATCAACGATACAGCCCGGTCTAAGGCCAGTTCTATTCCAAGCTGGTCGATTCCTTTTTCAAACCTATTTGATGATTCACTTCGAAGTTGCAGAGTTTTCATTCCCTTACGGATTAGGCTTGGAGAAAAGTGGGCAGCTTCAATCAAAATCATCTTTGAAGTTTCTACCACCGCTGTATCATTTCCCCCCATTATCCCTGCGATCGCAACCGGAGTTTCTCCATCGAAAATCATCAGTGTTCCTTTAGGAACTTTTCTTGTAAGCCCATCTAGAGTGGTGAAATCTTGCGCATGAGGCAGTTGGCGTGCACTGAGTTTTTTAGAGGGAAGTTTATTATAGTCAAACGCGTGCATAGGTTGGCCACACTCTAACATCACATAATTAAGAACATCTACAACAAGATGTTTGCTGCGAATACCAGCTTTTTGCAGCGCACTTTTAATAAACCAAGGCGTCACTGTAGACTGGAGGCCGTAGATGAGGCGGCAGCTATATTGTCTACAATCATCTGATTGCTCAACACTGACTTGAACAAAATCAGAAATTTTGGATGAAGCAGATTCTTGGAAATGAACCTGAGGAAAATCTAAAGGAGCCTTAAGATGGGCTTTTAGTTCTCTTGCAAGGCCGAGCATAGAAAGGCAATGACCTAGATTCGGAGTAAGGCTTATATCCAGTATGGTGTCTTCAACAAGACTTTCTAAGGAAATTCCTAAAGGAAAATCAGAAGAAAGCTCCATGATGCCATCACTTTTTTCTACTAGGCCTAGTTCATCTTCGCCACAAAGCATGCCATAAGAATCTACCCCACGAAGACTTGCTTTTTCAATGTGAATCGGATCCGAGGATAATTTGAGTTTAGCGCCTACTTTGGCAAAAGCTGTGACAAGGCCTGCTCGGCAGTTCTTCCCTCCGCAAACGACCTGAAATCGCTCTGTCCCATCGAAAAGGGTAGCAATTTGCAATTTGGAGGCATTGGGGTGTGGTTTTACCTCTTCAATTTTGGCACTCACCACTCCACTGAAATCAGCCATGCAAGGGGTTATGCCTTCTACTTCAAGACCAGCTAAGGTGAAAATATCGGAAAGCTCCTCTGGAGTTTGCGATAGGGGAAGGTATTCTTTGAGCCAAGATAAGGGTGCTTTCATAGATTTTTCTCAAATTTTTGATGAAAATTATACTTTAACTGTTCATGATTAGGCCGATTGTGGGTGGCCATATTATCCCTAAATGGGGGGATTATAAAGAATAGATTCTTTTCTCAAAATGACAAAACCAATTGATAAAAATTCTTTTGAATCTGTTTGGCAAAAAAAATTTCGGGCACTCTCCCAAATTCTCTTGCTTAGTGGAGCCCTGAACATCGGGCTCATTACCACTTTTGCCTATTTTTCGATAGCCACTGCAAAAAGAAACCCTTTAGAAAAACCTCAAGCGCAGGTTTGTGCTTCGCCAACAAATGCTGACACCATAAAAGCTTTCTTTACAGCATCGTTTGACGATCTAGTGTTTGAACTTGAAAATAGTACATTACTAGAAGATGGGTATCGAGTGCGTGACCTCGCTTTAGCATATTTAGTTTCGTATCATTATTTAAATCTCGATCATGCTTTGTCAGGGTTTACCTATCAACGGAGACTTATCACATTCCTTCACCATGAAGGGGGAGAGAAGTTTGATCTCATGGTGTATCCTGGTCTTGTTGATGTTCATTTCCAGAATATCAACTCCTATATTCAACGAGAAAAGTGGCCCTTTACCCCAGAAGGACTCTTTCAAGAAATCCTTCGCCAAAGGTTTTCAATAGATCCTGATCTCAAGCAAGCCTTCTATTCCTCCCCTGAATTCCTCACAATGTATACATTATTCGTAAGAGGAGAGCCTACGATGTCTAGAGAAGAAATTCTTGCGATGATGATGGAGGGAGATTGGAATGATTTAGAATATTTTTATCGTGAGCAAAGAAAAAATCCCGATTTAGGGGAAAGTGAGCGTCAATCTCTCCTTCATCACTACATGCTCAAACCGTCAAGAGTGGCCAGTCATCTCCTCGTCAAAATGGAGCCAGAATATGCTTTGAAGAAAATTTCAGATAAGGATGTTTTGCAACTCGTGAAGCAGCTCAGTGTAAAAAATCATACTGTGCTTCAATTCCTCAGGCAGCTCTTAGTATCGGTCCGCTCAGATGACGTCAGACTTGCTAGTGCAAAAGCTCTTTATAAGCTTGAGGGGATAGAGCCTAAAAACCCTTTAGACTATAAACAAGCGCTTGCAGATTTTCTTCCAAATGTCATCTCTAAACAAACTATCAAATCAGAATCCGATTCTCACTCAATCGCAAGATCCATCCAAAGTTACGAACAAGAAGGAGTGATCATTCATACAGTGAAAGAGGGAGACTCTCTTTGGAAAATTGCGAAATTTTATAAAGTAGAAATTGAACAAATCAGAGCTATCAATGATCTTGGAAAAAAAGATCTACTTCCGCTTGGTAAAAAACTTAAAATACCTAAGAAAATTTGAAGGCACCTCATCGACACCTCCTGGATGCCAGGGTCCACATTTAATAAGTCTTGTGATTGTCAAAAGAGTTCCGATAAGAAATCCGTGTTGCATATAAGCCTCTTTGCTAAACTCTGAACACGTTGGATAAAAACGACATTGTTTACCAACTAAAGGACTTAATAATAATTGGTAGAGGCGTATAAAAATGAGAGCGATGTGTTTTGGGATGTGGAAAAGGATTTTCATTCTTTCTTTTTTGGTGGTTTTTAGAGGAGATCTGTTTTGCTCTATCATAGAAGTTATTCCACCGAATCATGATCATGTACAAAAAATTTTTAAGAACTCTTATTCTAGTCCTCCAACTCTTTTGCCTCACAATAATCTCTCTTTTTGGAATTGTCTTCAATATGCTCTTCAACAAAGAGGATTTAGTGTGCGGGCGACAGAGCTAGCAGATGTCCCCAAAAAAATTTCAAACATGGACAAAATCCTGCCCTGGAAAACTCTAAAAAAAGATGTTCATAAGATTTTAGTATTTAACCTTCCTTATTATTTGCATTCCCAGCAAATTTTCAATTTGCCCAAGGAAAAATTGATTCTTTTTATGCTTGAGCCTCCAAATATATGTCCTGATCAATATCGCATCGAGAAAATGAAGAAGCATTTTGATAAGATATATACGTTTGATCCTTCTTTGGTTGATAACAAACAAATTTTTCAATTTTTTTACCCCGTTCTTAATAAACCCGGTAAAAAAAACACGCCTTTTCAAGAAAGAAAACTCGTTTGTATGATCGCTGCCAATAAAACGTCATCATTCACAAATGAACTTTATTCAAAAAGGAAAGAGGCTATTTCCTTTTTTGAAGATCAGGAGCCGGGGGTTTTTGATCTGTACGGATATGGATGGGAGAAAGAAAATTTAAAGAATTATAAAGGATGTAGCATCGATAAAATTGAGACCTTGTCTCGTTATAGATTTTCAATCTGCTATGAAAATATTCACAGCATTCGAGGATATATCACAGAGAAGATCTTTGATTGTTTTGAAGCTGGATGTGTCCCTATATACTGGGGAGCTTCAGATATTGAAATCTATATTCCTAAAGAGTGTTTTATCGATAAACGACGCTTTTCTTCTTATGAAAAACTTCTCGAGCACCTTCAAAATATCACTGAGGAAGAATTAGAATCTCATCTTAGAGCGATTTCTTCTTTTCTTAAGTCAAAAAAGGCGCAGAGGTTTTCTCCAGAATCCTTCATTAAATTGATCGTAGATGCAGCTTGTTCTTGATCAATAGACTAAAAATCGTTATGATCTACGCTTCCATTTTGCGAAGGTGGTGGAATTGGTAGACACGCTACTTTGAGGTGGTAGTGGGGCAACCTGTGAGGGTTCGAGTCCCTCCTTTCGCATTCCAATATAGCCCGTTGGATAACAACGGGTTATGCTTTTTCTCTTTTCTTAAAGTATTTATTTTAACTTTTTGCTATAATTGTAATTAACATTAATAAAGTTAATTATAGGTATTTTATGGCTTCACCTACAGATAGACCTGAATCTCCCTCAAGAGTCCCATCTCCTACAGAAAGAGATGCGCTTGTTCAACCCCCAGGGACAATGGCAGCCACAGCTGGCGCCCCTAGTTCTCCAGCTCATACTGTTACACCCTTAGTCGATCAAGGTGAAAAAGCTCTTGCAGCCAGCAAGTGGGGAAGAATAGCTAAAACTGCAACCATCGTTGCTATAGCTGCGATTGCTATTGCAGGCCTTGCCGCTTACTTTGCTTTTTCTCCTGTTACCATACCGATTACAGTCGGAGTTTTAGTCGGTGTGGCTCTTGTAGCAGCCGTTGTTGTGGCAATTATTAGTAGCAGAATTTGGAAGAAGTCTCAAGCAACACCCCCTCCTCCAACTTGCCCTGAAATTTCTGATGCTAAAAGTTTTAACGCTTATATTGGACAATTGAAAAGTTGGATAAGAGGTATAGCGAGATCTGAGCCCCAATCATATAGATCCGGAAATTATGAAGGGTACATGCGAGATCTGGTAGGGACAACTGGTGAAGAGATGCGAAATCAAGCAAAGAATGACCTGATGAGGATGGCACATGAAACAGGAAGCAGATTGCAGATAAGGTGTAATGGGAATTCCATAACCTTTCCTTATACTGCATCTCAGATTCGTGATCAAATAACTACTGAGTCTGCAGCTGATTCGTTGCGGATAGCAAAAACGGTGTTTGATAGAGTTGAAGGTCAAATTGTTGACCATTTACCAGAAGGATTTAAGTCGCTTGCTGGTGAGATTCTTTTTGCATGCAGAACTGGGGCCTCGAGCGATGGAGAACAAGCAGAAAACTTAATATTTAGACCTCAACCTGTTGACGGAAAAACTGATCCGGCTGTTTCTGTTGCTTTACATGCTTCTAAGAGTGATCCTGCTGATCAAATTTCTTATACGATTAATATTGAATCAACAAGTGCTAACCAAGTCAAAGTCACAAAAAGAACAAAATATGAAGTGATAGCTAACTATGAAGAAAGCAAAGATTTGGGAGTTAATTCAACTATAAAAATCGGAACGGCATATGTTGTGACTGAATTTACCTACACGAGAAATCCGACCACTGGTGAAATAGAGCGTTCTTATAGATACAGAACTGAATATTCAGCCGATTAAGCACTCTTCTGCAGCTGATATAGTAGGGTCTGTGCAGAGGCTTCTACCATGATCAGCGATTTAGAGCTGGTGCTTTTAGGGTGGTTAGCTAGTTTTGTTGTCGTCGCAGAGAGTGTTGTAATATACTCTTGCTCAACGGTGGAAAAGTCTTTGGGACTTGCCACCATCAAATCTTTCAAAATTTGGGTAAAATTCTCTAAATCATACAGGTCTTGTGCATTAAGGATCTGATTCTGAGACATTTTCTCTAGGATGTATTGAATCTTATCAATGATCGCTTGGGTTAAAGTCTGTGCCCTAAATTGGATTGGAATTTCTTGATTGAAATTCAGAGAATACAAGATATCGTCGTGATTGTATTCAGTCATAATACACCCCCTTTCTAAAACAATAAATATCTCATTCCCTATTTAAATTGAAATAATTTAGTAGAGATAAAAGCGTATCTTGTTCTTCTTTTGATAGTTTAATTTCATTTAATATTGAAAAGTCTTTCATTAAAAGAAGGTTTTCTAGGGTTTGCCAAGCAGAGGGGGATAGGAGAGTAGACTCTTCAGGGGCGCATTGAGAGCAAAGAACTTCTCCCTCTAAAAAGTGGGTAAAGTGGTCTGACCCGCATAAAGAGCACTCTGTAAATGGGGATAGCTCTCCCTCATAGCGAAGTAGTTTTAAGGTGAAACTGAGCTCTAAGTAGGGTGAAAAAGGAGAGGAAGATAGGTGATGCAGATAGGCTCTTAGGAGCTGAAACAAAAGAGGGGATGTTTTTCCTTCCATTTGGGAAAAATGGATTAGCTTCAGAAAAAAGGCGCCTGCTTTGAACTTATCAATATCTTCTCGAATGGGGTAGTGGCCATTTAGTATGTGGCCATCTTGGAGCGTTAAAAGGGTCCCTTCTTTTCCTCTTAAGTGAAACTCTCCGTAGCAAAAGGGAGCAATCAGATTTAACCGTTGGAGATCTTTAGGGGATATCTTTTTACAAAGAAAGGAGATCATGCCCCGCTCTTTGGTATAGGCAATGATGATTTTATCTTCTTCTTTAAACGGGACTTGTTTCATAACAATTCCCTCAACGGATATGGACATAGGCAACAAACAATTTTAGTAACGGGTTAATCAGGGTTTTGCTACACTTTTTTCCAATTTTGCATCGATAGCTCAATGGATAGAGTACCTGACTTCGGATCAGGTGGTTAGAGGTTCGAGTCCTCTTCGGTGCGTTTTTCTTTATAGCCTTCTTAACAAATTTTGCCTCCTTTATCTATTTTTGCTCATCTTTATTTTTCTAGGAGGGGACTCTTAGAAGCGCCAATTTTAGGAATTTAAGATTAAATTTTATTTAAATAGCTTAATATTAGAGCTATATGAATATAGCAAAACCTATCCTTGCTGACAAGGATAGGTTTTGCTATAATTATCATTATAGAGAGGTATGACTAATGGAGCGTATTTTACAAACAATCCAAGAAGAGTTTCATGCGGCACTTGCACTAACGGAAAAAAGTGTGCCTCGTACCTATTCATTTCCTCAAGCTCGTAGGCTTATTAAAGTAGCTATAGGAATGAGACGCTCAGGGAAAACTTATTTTCTCTTTCAAACGATCAGAAGCCTCTTAGCAGAAAATATTTCTCTTGAGAGAATTTTATATTTGAATTTTGAGGATGATAGACTGCTGCCTATGGATCATAAGGATATGGGGAAACTGATTGATTCCTGGTATACTTTATATCCACAAAATCATGAGCAAGAATGCTTTCTCTTTTTAGATGAAGTGCAAAATGTGGAAGGTTGGCCCCTGGTACTTAGAAGAATCCTCGATACAAAAAATATACAAATTTACGCGACAGGTTCTTCTGCTAAGTTGCTTAGCAAAGAAATAGCAACATCGCTCAGGGGTCGATCTATTGCAATAGAAATCTCCCCTTATAGCTATTTTGAATATCTCATAGCTCATGGCTTCGAATTTCCACTAGCGCCGTTTGGTCAAAAAACATTAGATTTTCATCGAAGTTATTTGCTTGAATATTTTCGTCTCGGCGGGTTTCCTGGAGTTCAAAACATTCCTCAAAACGAAAAAATTGAGATGCTTCAAAACTATGTAGAGACTGTCATTTTTAGAGATATAGTTGAAAGGTACCAAATCAGTAACATAGCGCTCATGAAGTATTTTATTAGCTTTTTACTAAAAAATGTCGCTGCTCCATTTTCGATTAATAAGTTCTATAATGACATCAAAAGTCAGGGATACCGGGTAGGTAAAGATACTTTATATACTTATCTAGAATACCTCGAAGATGCATTTCTTATTTTCACTGTTCCAATTTTTACTGAGTCACTTCGTCACAAAGAAACAACGCCAAAAAAAGTATATGCAATCGATAATGGTTTAATACTTGCTAATACTTTTAACTTATCCGATAACTTGGGTAAGTTATTAGAAAATCAAGTTTACTTAGATTTGCGACGGCAAGGTAAGAATATATTCTATTACCATACTTCGGAAGGATATGAAATAGATTTCATTGTAGAAGGTGAGAGAGGGAGCTATGAAATGATTCAGGTAGTATGGGATATGAATGATCCTAAAACGCTTGAGCGTGAAAAAAGAGCCTTGAATCAAGCTCAAGAGGAGCTAGGTTTCCCCGGGAGACTTATCGATTATACTGAATATCTAACACGTTTTATCGATAGTGAGGATCAAATACAAAAAATACTCGATCTCTATACAAAATCAATGCCAAAATTTGGTTCTTTCAGTAATTCTGAGAAAAAAGTGATGCTGCTAGAAGCTTGTCGTATAGCACAGAAAGAGAACATAAAATTATTTGATGTTCTTGCAAATCTTGCTAAGAGAAAAGAAGAATAGATAAAAGCTGCATAATTAATATGCAGCTTTTTTCACCACTTTTTCTGTTTCTCTTGAAAGAGCTTCTAAAGAATCAGTAATGATCACGTCTGAGCGGATTTGCTTGAGATGCTCAACAAGTGAATCTCTCATAACGTATCCTTGCTCAATACCGATCAGCAAAGGCTTCTTTTTCATTTCGCTAAAGCGACCACATTCAAAAAGAGTTTTCAGAGAAAGAGTTTTAGGATCTCCAGCACGTCCTTTAGGAATCCAAAGAACAAAAGCATCTGCATTGTCAATTTGTGCTTCTTCCCACCTGATCTTTCTTAAAGATTGACGATCTTGTGGAAGGGCATCGGTAGGATCGATGTAAACAAAACGATCAACGCCCGTTTGTTGAATGAATTTGCCTCTCCAACCATCTTGTGAAATTCCTGAAAGGAAAACGACGGGTTGGCTATTTTGAGGCTTTACATAATCCACGGAAAATGTAATAACTTGTGCGTGCAAAGCGCCGCAAGCTAATAACATTGTGCATAGCAAATTTCGCATATAGAGGGACCTCTCTGTTTACTTAGGGAATATACTGACTTTCGATTATTGTTGGAAGAGGGAAGTATTCTACTTGGTATTTATTAATCGTTCAGGTATCAAAGAATCAAGAAGGAGACTACTATGGTTAATCAATACAATTTGCATCTGGTCGGAAAACACATAGAAGTGACAGAAGGCATTCGCCAGCACATTCTTGATAAACTTTCAAAAATAGAAAAACTCACAGATTCCATTATCGAAGTTCGAATCAGCATCGAAGTCGAAAAGAAAATTCATCACAACGTGACGATTTCTATGCATTACGCCCACACCGATATTTCAGCTCATGCATCAACTTCAGATTTGTATGCCTCTATTGATAAGGTCGTCGACCGCTTAAAAAGAAAAGTCAGCCAGTGGAAAGAAAAACTTGTAGCGCACCATCATAGGGGAGCAAAAACAGAAGAAGTGGAAGTTGCCGCTTATGAAGCATTTAATATAGATGACATCAACGATGCGATCGAAGAAGAAAATGCGAAAAAAAGTGAAGAGCGTTTTTCACTTCCCAAAATTTCCAAAATTAAAAAACTTCTCATTAAGACGCTCAGACTTGATGAAGCTATGATGAAAATGGAACTCTCAGATGATAACTTTCTCCTTTACAGAAGTGAAGAAGATCAAAAGATGAAAGTCATTTATCGTCGAAGAGATGGATCTTATGGTGTTATTGCGCCAGAGCAGTAAAATCTACGATTCCCTTCGTAAAAAATGGATTAAAGCTACGCCAGAAGAGCGAGTAAGGCAAAAGTGGGTGGTCATCATGACCCAGCAGTTAGCCTTTCCTCGCTCTTTATTATCTTTAGAAAAAACTTTGGAAGAGGCTTCTTTCCAAACTAAGAACTATTCATTCCCTAATCGACGACTTGATCTCATCTGCTACAGCAAAAATGAGCAGGGAAATTTAATCCCCTTGCTTCTCATGGAGTTCAAAGCAGAGCCTCTAAGAGAAGGAGCCTTTGAGCAAATTATCCGTTACAATACTTATGTTGGAGCAAAATATCTTGCCGTAGCATCAGAGGATGAAGTGATGACAGGCGTTTATGATCTCATAGAAAAAAGATATCATTTTATTTCTAGATTGCCCAACTATCATGAGCTAAAAAATGACCTCGCCCTTTGAAACTCTTTTTAAAGCTCGTTTCCCCTATTTATATTCCTTAATTCAAGATTTAGAGCCTCTGCCGTTGAAGATTCCTCACTTTGTTTCTCTAGGAGAAAAAGGGCAGGTGTATCTGTTTGTGGGAATCGATTATGCTCACTTTGATGACCTCATTTTGAAAAAAGCATTAGCAGGAAAAGAGATCATCTTTTTAGAAAAAGATCTTCAAAAGATAAAGGGAATCTTTAAACTGCCTGCATTTTGTAATCTACTTACCATGAATTGTATCAAGATCGAATATGATGAGGGGATCGAGACTCTAAAAAAACTAGCATGGAACCACCTAGGTGAAGATGTGGAAATCATCGGCGGAGATCCTCAGATAAAGCATCAGATCGAAAAGATCTTTCAAGGCGTAGGGATGGTAGCTTCTGAATTCAAGGATTTCGGAGCTCAAACCTTTCATAATGTTTTTCAAAACATTCTTCAAACCGATAAAATACGATTTATCAGCGACCTTTTTGGAAAGTTTAGAAATATTCCGGCCATCATTTGTGGAGCAGGGCCCTCTTTGGATCAAGATATTGATGAGCTAAAGAAATGGAATTCACACGCTTTGATTTTCGCTGGTGGCGCTACACTAGAAGCTCTGGCAAAACATCAAATTGAAATGCATTTTGCAGCCGTGATCGATCCTAATTCTAACCGCTCACGCTTTTTACAGTTTACTCAGTTTGACACACCTTTTTTTGTGCAATTCCGCATGTCAAAATCTATATATCGAGATATTCATGGGGAAAAGGTCTGGGCTGGATCAAGTCCAGGCTTCTTTTTAGAAGAAGCTCTATATCACCTTTTAGGGCTTCCTAAAGTCCATTTTGATGGGGGATGGGTCGTTTCAAATTTTCTTGCACAGATGGCCTATTTGCTAGGATGCAGCCCTATCATTTTTGTGGGGATGGATCACTGCTGGAAAACAGAAAGTACTTATGAAAAAAACGTTTCAGATCAAACTCAAATTTCGGGTTTTAAAGCTCAGGATATGAAGGGGCAGGAGGTCTGGACAAAAGCAGATTTTTTCTGGGCTCAGGATTGGTTCTCTGAATTTGCAAGAACATATACCGATGCAGTCTGGATCAATGCTACATCTGAAGGACTTCCGATGAGGGAAGTGCGCCACTCCACTTTGGCGACGTTGTGG
>CAYSAJ010000043.1:0-11365 GCA_964429005.1 uncultured bacterium
ATCCATGTTTTTTACTGTGTCTCCGGGATTGCAATCTTCCTCAGCGCCTCTCCTAAAATCTTAGTGGCGATTCGCCTACTAGGGGCTCTCTACCTTGGATACCTGGGATGGAAAATTCTCCAAGTTAAAGAAGAAACACAATCTCTCTCTTCTAGTGATTTATCAAAAGGGGCTTTTAGGGCAGGATTCATGACCAACCTCATGAACCCCAAAGCGATGTTTTTTCTCCTTAGCCTCTTTAGCCGCTTTGCTACCTCAATGAACACTCTCGCTATGAAGTGGGCCTTCGCCATCTCAATACCGCTTATCGCCCTCAGCTGGTTTTCTTCCCTTGCCTACTTTTTGACACATCCCACCTTCCTTCCTTTCATGCAAAAGCACCGAAGAAAATTCATGATCGTTATGGGAACTATACTCCTCTTGATTAGTGCAAGTGGGCTTGTATCTCTTATGGTTTAATGGAGTAAATTCCACTGAGCCATTTCTTTTGCATAGTAGGTGATGATAAAATCAGCGCCTGCTCTTTTGATCCCTCTTAAGATTTCAAGCGCTGCTTTCTTTTCATCGACCCACCCTTTTTCAGCAGCTGCTTTGATCATGCAAAACTCTCCACTTGTGTGATAGGCGCCAAGGGGGAGAGAGGGGTAGGCCTCTTTAATCCTATATATGACATCTAAATAGCTATGTGCTGGTTTCACCATTAGCATGTCAGCTCCTTCTTCAACATCAAGATGGGCTTCCCGAAGAGCCTCTTTGGCATTTGCTGTGTCCATTTGGTGGGAACTCCGATCTCCCATTTTAGGGGCTCCTTCAGCTGCAAAACGGAAAGGGCCATATAAACAAGAGTTGTACTTCACCGAATAACTCAAAATCGGAATATGATGAAATCCTGCTAAGTCAAGCCCTATTCGTATCGCTTTTACCATCCCATCGATCATACCACTTGGAGCGACGACATCAGCGCCCGCTTTAACATGGCTTATTGCTTGTTTAACAAGAAGCTCTAGCGTCACATCATTATCCACGTCGAGCTTGCCGCTGCACTCACTTAGAAAACCACAATGCCCATGATCGGTATACTCACAAAAGCAAACGTCAGTAACGACCAGCATAGAAGGGCAGGTCTTTTTAATGATAGGGATCGCCTGCTGGATAATGCCTTGATCATCATATGAATGGGAGCCTCTCTCATCTTTATGAGGAGGCACGCCAAATAACAAAACGGAAGTAATTCCTAAAGATGAGAGCTCCTGAATTTCTTGAGAGAGGTCAGAGAGGGGAATTTGATATTGCCCAGGCATGGAAGGAATAGGATGCTTTTTGCCCTCAAATCCCTTAATGAAGATTGGAGAGATAAAGTCGTGCAAATGGAGCTCGGTCTCACGAACTAAGTTACGAAGAATGGGGTTTTGGCGCAGTCTACGTAGTCTTACTAAAGGAAAAGAAGTGGTCATAATTACCTCATGGGAAAGGAAAAAATATCATAAGCTAGAGGCTCTTTAAAGGGGAATTCTTCAGCTAATTTCGATTTATACAAATTAAGTCTTTGAAAATCAGCTGCATAAAGGTTATGTTTGGGTTTTTAAATTATTATTATTAATTTTAGATTAAAATTATTATTATAATGTGTTAAAATATTTATAATTAGTTTAAAAAATAAAAGGTGATTATATGAATAGTTTGACCCTAGATGTCCCAGTTCCAGCAGGAGGCCCTTCCTGCGATACTCCAGATCTTCGTGGAGAGGTTATGGCTTTTGCCCCAAAACCAGCTATAACAGGCTCAGCCCTTGAGGCGATTCGCTTTGCAGCAGCAGGTGAGAGGCCCCCTATTATCGAAGATTCACGTTCAACAAGACCAGTGAAATCTGCAGAACCCACTGAAATCGAGGTTTTAGGCCAAGAAACGTACACAAAATTACTTTTCATCGAAGCCAAAAGTCATGAAGAAACTGATTTTCTTTCAAGCTATGATCGTTTAAAGAGAATGAACCCTAAGCTTGCTCATCAACTACTTACTGATAGTGATCGCAACGAGCTTTTTATAAAAGTTGTAAAAAATGGATGGACTCATGCGGTTGCCACCCTAAAAGCAGACGGAGCTATTCATGCTTTAACTCTCGTCCGCTCCATAGGAATAGCAAGAAGTTATGATGATGAAGTTTTAGAGGCAGCCATTTTAGCTGAAGTTACAAACTAATAGTTATGCAAAATCTTATGAAGGGAAGAGAGCATTTAATCTCTCTTTTCTTTCATTTATGTCGACTTGAATATATTTTTTTTCATCTCTCCAAAAGGGCTTCCGTCATAATAAAGCTGAATCCTTACAATTAAATCATCTTCAAATGTTAGATAAGAAGCGCCAGGAAAATGAGAAGAAATCCCTGGTATATCTACATCATATAGCACCACAGCCTCATTTTCATCTCCAAAAGCCGCTTTAATTGTCAGCGAACTAAAGGACTTCATAAAGTTATAAATAGAGCGCTCTACAGCCTCTTTGCCTTCTAAGGTCGCTAGGGGACCATAAAATTTCACGTCAGGATGAAGAAATTTTTTGACATCTTCAATCTTTTTTTCACCAATCAGTGTATAGTACTTTTTTGCTTGCAACAGGGAGTTTTCTCTCATAAAGGCCTCATAATTCTGGATAACTAAATTCCATTATAGTAAGCTATATCTAATATAGCAAGGTATATTCAATATGAAACCAATTAAAAAAAGGGCTTACAACTCTGAAAATAGAGATGCTAGGGCCGCTCAAACGAGAGATCAAATCATCAGAGCCGCTAAACAGCTCTTCATAAGAGAAGGATTTGATAAAGTGACAATTAGCACGATCGCTAAAGCAGCAGAGGTGGCTATGCCGACCATCTATGCCATCTTTAAGTCCAAAAGAGGGGTACTAGCAGCTCTCATTGATGAAGCATTGCCCCAGGAGCAATTTAGTTCTCTGGTTCATGATTCGATGAATGAAAAATCTCCCGAAAAACGCCTTTGCCTTACAGCAAAACTTGCAAGACAAATCTATGATGCAGAAAAAGAGCTTATGGACATACTGAGAGGCGCCGCCGCCCTTTCCACCGAACTCAGAGAGCTTGAACAAGAAAGAGAAAATAGGCGCTATGAAAGGCAAAAGGACTATGTAGAAATCTTTGTTCAAGAAAAAACCTTAGCCAGAGGACTCTCATTAAAAAAGGCTCGAGACATCTTGTGGACTCTCACTGGCAGAGATCTTTATCGTCTTTTCGTGATAGACAGGGGATGGACTTCTGATGATTATGAAAAATGGCTTGGCAAAAGCTTAATTCAATCTTTGCTTATTTCTTCGTAGCAGCAAATAAATCCTTAGGAGCTTCTCCTGAGCGAATGATATCTGTTAAAGAAGCTTGCGCTTGAGGAAAGACAATGAGCTCAGCAATGTTGACATGTGGTGGCCTTGTAGCGCAATAAATGACAGCATCAGCGATATCTTCAGCGACAAGTGGCTGAAAACCTTGATAAAACTTTTTGGCTTTTTCTTTGTCGTTCCACCTTACTTCGCTAAACTCTGTTTCCACCGCTCCCGGATCGATTTCACTCACACGGATAGAGGTGCCCATTAAATCAAGGCGCAAAGCTTTGCTAATTCCTCTCACGGCATGTTTGGTCGCGCAGTATACATTCCCCCCTATATAACACCCATGACCTGACACAGATCCTATATTGATAATATGCCCTCTATTTTTTCTGATCATGGAGGGAAGGGCGGCTCTTGTTACGTAAAGAAGCCCTTTTACATTGGTATCGATCATGATGTCCCAGTTTTCCACTTTCCCATCTTGCATTTTATCACCCGATAAAGCAAGGCCTGCATTATTCACCAAAATGTCTACTTGAATGTGTTTTTTTTCTAGTTGCTCAAAGACTTTAGTCACTTCTTTGTTATTTTGGATGTCTAGCTTGATAGGTAGGCAATCGATGCCATATTTTTTAGAGAGTTCATTCGCTAAGGTTGTTAACCTATCTAGTCGTCTTGCAGTGATCACCAAATTGCATCCAAGCTCTGCGAATTGCTCTGCAGAGGCTTTTCCAATTCCACTGGAGGCTCCAGTAATAAGCACTGTTTGCCCCTTAATCAAATGTTTTTCCTTCATAAAGCTCCTAAACTAAATCGAAGTCTAGGATTCAAAAGATAAAGAATCAATTTTTTTGAGCAACGATAAAAATTCTTTCACTTTCTTTTTCTGTAAGGGGACTCCCCAAAGCATCAAAAGAATTAACAACTCTAAATCCTGCTTTTAAAAGCATTTTCTCTAGCTCATGAAATGAATAGACTTGCAATGTCTGCAATGTTTTTTTGATTTGAGGAGGATTCGAGCTCTCTTGCCTGTGAAGGATGTCATATGAAGTTAAAACACCATCTTGATCAATTGTGCTGTATTGGACTTCTCTGAAAGTAACATTACCTGCTTTCTCCTGCCAATCAATCGTTAGTTTTGTGATGTTGTTCCCATCAAGAAGATAGCTCAAGTTGAAAATGTCAAATACATAAATACCACCTTTTTTGAGATTGTGATTTACGTTCATGAGAGTCTTTGCAAAATCATCTTTTGTCAGATGCCCTATCGCATTAAAGATTGTTAGAACTGCGTCAAAAGACCCAACCTTTGAAGTGCGCATATCTCCTTTTAGAAAAGATAGGGGAGGTTGGTACTTCAAAGCTTTTTCTTTTGCAATTTTTAGCATCTTATCGTTGATATCAACGCCAATTACCTCATAACCTCTTTCGCTAAGATAAAAGACTTGAGATCCTGTGCCACAAGAGAGATCTAGCACCTTTTTCACCTTGTAAGCCTCTAAAATTTTAGCGATCAGAAGGTTGATTTCTCTAGATTTGTTCTCATTGAAAGTATCATAGCTATCCGCTTCGTTATTATAATGAGAAGCCGTTGCACTTTTATGGGTTTTTACCATGAGTTTCCTCTAGATTTTTGTTCAATAATCGATAGCGAAGAAATGACTCTCCTGAAATATCACAATTTCCATCCAATTTAAATCCTAGTTTCAATAGGCCACCTATTTTAATTCTACTGGATGGAAATAAAATAATCACAGAACTCAACTTTAACTCTCCAAAAGCAAAATCGATGATTTTTTTATAAAGATATTTTCCACACCCCCAGTATTTTGGATGAAGAACTAAAGCGATTTCAACATCATCATTGAAAGGTTGTAATCCACCCCATCCCATGAAATCATCATTTAAAGTAAAGGCCGAGGGGCCATATCCATGTTCATCCCATATTTTTTGTTTTGCTTGAATAAAACTTCTATAGCTAGCTTCATCAAAAATTCCTTTTAAGAGAGGCATATGAGATCGCACTTTAGGATGATTCATCAGTTCAATGATCGATTCTTTAGGGATTTCACTTAGAGATTTTATAGTAACATCTTTCGAAGAAAAATCCCTTTTGAGGTAATGCAATGATAGCCCTTCTGCATACCCTTTTCGAGTGAATTCAAGCACAAATCCCTGTTTTTGATAAAACTCTAAGGCTTGAAAACTCATGGTTTCTACAAAAGCAAAACAGCAATTTTGCCTTTGCCCATAATGAAGCGCTTCGGCTAACAGTCGCTTTCCTATTTGTTGTTTTCTATAGGACGCTTCAACCCAAACATATTTAATATGCAATGCGCCCCAAAAATATTGAGCTACCACAGCGCCTATATAATCATCTTCTTCTAGGGCAACAAACGCTAGAGGTTCTCCCAGGCCATCTTTTCCCATTACTTCCAAAGAATGACGTTTGAAGCCTTCCTCAATTTTTTGTTTGAGTTCTTTTGTTAGTGGTTGTTGAAAGAATTTTACCATATTGAAATTCGCGAGCAGTTGATGTTTTAAAAGATCATAATAAACTCGTTATGTATTACCGTACACATACACTTAAAAAAGTGTGGAGCATTTGGTATCGCTAAGCTCTTTTGCATGGAGCGATCTCTAATTTTTTGCTAAGATTCATGAAAAATCAATCTAATCTAGGCTTGCTATGCAAAAAAACTCTCCTTCACTCAAACTTGACATTCTCCATCACCTAAGGAGTGGTTATGGAATTGATGGAACTACACTTGAGCTCCTTAGAGGAGGCGCAGACATTAACGCTGTTACCTACAAAGCAACTGCCGCAGATCTCTCCACATATTTCGTAAAACTCAAAAAGGGTCATGAACTTGATATCAGTTTGATGCTCGTCACATCTTTATTTAATGAAGGCATCAATGAGGTCATTTCCCCCATAAAAACTATAAAAAATGAGCTAAGTACCAAAATAGGGGAATCAACCCTGATTGTTTATCCTTTTATTACTGGAGAAGATGGATTTAGCCACAGTTTAAGTGATGATCAATGGATATCGTTTGGAAAAGCGATGAGAAAAGTACACGATTTTAAGGTGCCCTTATCTCTCCTAGATAAGATCAAAAAAGAGACCTACCACGGTTTATCAAGAAAAGCCTTAAGAGCTCTTTTCCCCCATCTGGAGGAAAAACCTAAAGGTGATGAGACTCGTTTCAAGTTCTGGGAATCTATGAGAGAGCATCAAACCAAGATGGAGAGCCTTGTTGATCTCTCTGAAAAACTGAGCCACGAAGTCCAAAAACTCTCAGACCTCTTTGTTTTATGTCACTCTGATATCCACGGAGGGAATGTCTTTATTTCAGACGAAAAGTCTCTTTATCTCGTAGATTGGGATGATCCGATCATGGCCCCCAAAGAGCGAGACCTGATGTTCATAGGTGGCGGTGTGGCAAATGTGTGGAATCATCCCCACGAAGTCGATTTGTTTTATAAGGGATATGGCAAAACGACAGTTAATCAGAAGCTTTTAGCTTATTACCGCCTAGAGAGAATCGTTGTAGATATTGCTGAATATGGCCAAGCTCTGCTCCTCAGCTTAGATGGTGGCGATGATCGGCAGGTGATGTACCATCACTTTCTCGATATGTTCAAACCTCAAGGTGTTGTAGAGATCGCCTTTGAGACAGCAAGAAATCTTTAGTAATTTTAGAAAGAGTGGGACAGGTAGGAATTCAACCTAAGACTAACGGATTATGAGGGGGGCCATCCCATTCAACACGATGATAGAGTCATCAACCCTTAAAAGTGCACCGGTATTTGCAGGTTAGTGCCGGTGCAATCTGTGGCTCACTGGATCGTTTTTACTTTTCTAATTCCTCAGCAGAAACGCCATAGATATAGAATGGAAACTCACACGCTGCTTTAAAGCCCATCTTCGTAAAAAGCCCCCAAGCCATGCCTTTAGGCATCAAAATAGCCATTACCTGGTCATGGTGCTGTTTTTTTGCTTCGACAAGTGCCGCATGAACAAGAGCGCCACCGATACCCTGTTCGCGGTACTCTGGTAGAGTTGCTAAGCTCCAAATTCCAGCTGATGATGGGGCTACAGAAAGGGTAGCTATTCCGACCAGAACTCCATTCAGGTAAGCCATAAAATGAACTTGTTCATTTTTCTTCATTACCGAATCATTCAAAGCTAGCCATTGTTCCGTTGCTTTGGGGCTCATACCAAAGACATTCGCTGCGAGCTTTGTAAAAGATTCAAGCTCCGAATCTGACTGAACAATCTTAATTTTTAAATCAGAGGATGATGCAGGCTTAGAAGGAAGTCCTTGAGAAATATCTAGAGCAATACCAGTAAGAATTCCTCCAAATTGGAAGCCCTTTGTTTCTAAAATTTTAGCTGACGACCACCATATGAAGGGAAGATTTTTAGAAGAGAAATAATCAATGGTTCTATCGATTTCTTCTTCTGTTGGAACGCGCTCACCATTTTTTTCGATGACTCCATTGGTACTCACATAATCTATTCCCCAAGCATATAGGCAATTCTGGTCTGTCTCTCTAAAATCGGCTTGAGGGAGTGGACTGCAAAGAGAACCTGAGCGAAATGTATCAAATCTTCCTTGAATTACCGATTGTAAAAGAGCGTTCTCTTTGCTATCGACTCCAATGTAAACCTCTACTTCCTTAGGTGAGCCTGATACGAATTTATTCCCATAGAGTTCAAAATCGCTGGTATATGTGCGTTCTAAGCTTGGCTGCTTCCAGATATTGTCCCAAGTTTCAATCAAGGCTTTAGGATGCTCTCCAATTGCGCGAAAGACGACATAAGAACTTGCTGGGATCGTTTTGGCTACCATTCCTTCAGGAATTGTATCGATGGAACTAACGGGACAACCAATGACCACCGAATAGGGTTGAGTGTAGTCGCCTTCATAGTCACAATAGAGGGCGATGACTTCATTGGAAGTCTTGTTTGGAATTCGATTTATAACGTCTTCGCTGTAAAACCTTCCCCACAGTTTAGGAATGTCTTGGGGTCCTGCTTCTAGCGCATTAGATGTTCGGCAATCGATTCCGATGACTAGTGTGGCTGGTTTTTGTACAACCTCGTGACTTCCCATCGTATTCTCCTCTGTAAAATTTGTTTTGTCGCTTCTATGAGGTATGCTTTGAGCTAAAAGTGAGCTGTTTACAAGGGCTGTTGCAATCGATAGGATTGTGAACGGGGTTCTCATGAGGCTCCTAAGTTAAAATATTGAGAGTAACTTATATCATAGTTCATGATCTTTTTCACTCTATTTCAGTAGGAGTTGAACAGAGAAAGACAGAGGTATATAGGAAATATCCTAAAAGAGATGGAACCTGACAAAAGTTCTGACATAATGTCTTTTTTATTGAGAAAAGAACATTACTCCAGAACGAAAATGAGTATTATCTAACAGCTTAAGAAAATGGGGGCGATTGGACGGATTCAGAACTTTTGACTCGTCTGGAATGAAGGAAAGGCTTCACACTTTGACCTTCTTGGCTACTGGTTAATCGTCAGTGTTATTTTTTAGTAGTAAGGACTTCAACAAGAGCATCTACATGTTTAGAGGGAATCATGCGTTGAAAATCGCTGCAAAGTTGTTCCTTATTGTAAATCTCTATCTCACGAGTGGCTTGGCGCTCACCCTCCATTTGAACTGTTTCAATTTTTGAAACAGTTGAATCTGGACTCAATTCTTGGCTCTCGTAAATATTCTTTAAATGCCTAGAGATAGAAGGTATTGTTATTCCAAACAATTCAGCCATTGTCTTTTGAGTCAGCCTGAATGTCTCTTTCGCAAAAAAACGTCGTCTCGTTTGTGTCTTGAAAAAGGGGGTGTTTTTCAAAATTTTTAGATTAGAAGCTTTCAAACAATCGTATTCATAGCTGAGACTGGACAATTTGCATTTTCTTGGGTATATTACATTGGATAAAATGCTAGATACTTACATTTAGCCGCAAAAAAAATTATTATGAAGAAAAAGGTAAATAGCGCTTGCAATGCGCATATCCATGTCACAGCAAAAAAGCCAAATTCAGACACAAGTAAAGGAAGGCTCTACAGTTGCACAACCGCTAAACGCTCCACACCGCTGACATGAAAATCCAAATGAGCTACAGGTCCTGTTAAATCTTCTAAATTGGGAAGGCTTTGCCCAGCAAGAACATGTCCACCTGCACTATCATTCACGAGAAAAGTCTTAGGAGAATATCGTCTTATGCTAAATGAAAATATTAAAGAGCGTGCCAGTCAAGCTTTGAGAAAAGCTGCACTCAACGAAGAGGCCAAAAAATATCTACTTCATAATCGTGCCCTTTATAATCTACTCCTAAAAGCTGCAAGACGATACATTGGCGGCGAAACACTAGAAGAGACTTTGAAGACAAGACAAGTTCTCCAAAGTCAAGGACTAATGACTAGTCTGGAATTTATGGGGGAGAATGTCACTAATATTGCTGAAGCAAACGACGCAACAGAAGAGTTCTTGAGGATCATCGAGTCCTTGAAAGACAGTGAGAGACAGGAAAGAGTTTCACTAGATCTATCTCATTTGGGAATCTGGTTAAACGAAGATCTTGCCATGAAAAACTTTAGAAGGCTGGCAGAAGCTGCTCAAGAGGGTGATGTTGACCTCTTCATCAGCGCCGAAGGACTAGATACAACAGATAAAATTCTTGAAGCTTATACTCAATTTTCCAAAGAATTTTCGAATGTCCATATCACCGTGCAAGTTTATCTTCACCGCTCTAAAAAAGATATTGAACATATTTTGAAAAACACCCGAGGCAATATTCGGTTGGTTAAAGGAGCCTATGAAGGTCCTAAAGAGCTTTTTCTAAAGAGAGGCAGTGAATTGAATGATCGGTATGTGGAACTGGTGCAGATGATTTTGGATGCAGGTCGTTATTGCTCGATTGCTACGCATGACCAAGCCATGGTAGAGCGTATCGTTGCTCTTTTGAAACTATGGGAAGTGTCTCCAACTCGATATGAATTTGAAATGCTCTTTGGTATCGAGAGTGAATTACTGATCCATTTGAAAAATCAAGGCCATCGCTGCCGTCAATATATCGTGTATGGTAAAGAGTGGTATCTTTATCTATGCAATCGGATATCCGAAAATCCTGACAATGTATTCCGCGCCCTAATTGATATTATGGCTTAAGCAATATTCTCTCTGTCGAGATCAATCTTGCAACCTGTTCTCGGAAATCTTTGACAGTTCTGAAATCGATAAAAAACAACAGGTCCGTTGAGCAAAAAATCAAGGCTTAAGTTTCTAGATCAGGGATATTTTCCCACCAAACCTGGTCAGCTTTAATTTTAATTGTAGAAAAATCCTCTATATTTGGATGTGGAGGATAATTTACCCATTGTATATCTAGTTCAATTATTTTTCCTTTAATCTCAAAATCAAAAATTCTACCTTTATCAAATTGCATTTTCCATTTATCTGATAAACTTTTTTCATTTATTTCAATATTTTCAACATCAATAATATGAAGTTTTCCTTTAATGCGATCATCGGAAGATAAAGCAATATTACCAGGTAGCTCTTCAACCGCTATTTCAGCACTTTGCATACTTAAGATAAGTTCGTTTTTTTGATAGATTATTTTGGATAAAGAACCATCATGAAAAAAAGCTGTATAGTTAGAAATATCCATATTATTCACCTTTTTATTAACTGTTACCACCACACCCATTCAGGTGGGTAGAGATGAGATGCTTCGCTACTATCTGGAACAGGGTTACCTTGTGCATCTAAATAGGCATCATAATCCCCAGTTTTATTTGGATTTGGTATATGATAATGGTCATGTCCTTTGTGACCAGGATTACCAGGTTTTGCTTTGTCAAATTCGATGATTTCGCCTGTTTCTTTATTTTTGTATTTATGGTGGCCTTTTGCTTTACCGTCGGGATGGCTAACGTCTTTCCAATTTTTATCTTTTTCAGGGTTTTTTGGTAAACTTGGATCAATACCCCCCTTT
>CAYSAJ010000044.1:0-10514 GCA_964429005.1 uncultured bacterium
ATTAAAGAATGGTGGTATAATAATACTCATTATCTAGGAGGATATTTTGGATATCTTAAAACCTATTGAAAGAATCTCTTCTACCGAGCCTGCAAGACCTGTTGATGGGAGATTACCTGTATACCAAAATTTTGAGATTTTGCCCGGTGGAGCTGAGTCAAAACTCGAAATTGAAGCCCTCTTACAGCACGAAATTTGGGAATCAGCGCAGTTTCTGAGCGAAAACATTCTTACTATCGAAAGAACTGATTCGGGATATTTAGTGACTACCTCTTCTTACAAGCTAGAGTTTTTCGTCGAAAAAGAACTAAACCCCTATTTAGGGCCTCCCAGAATAACGGTCTGTTTGGCTCAAGAAGGAATTCAAGATAAAGAGTGCGAGGCTGGCAGTGGCTTGCAAGCCAAGGATCTTTTGCAGCTCTTGGTCGAAAATCCTAACTTTGTCTGGAGTGATCCATACACGATTATAAGGATGGATTGTAAAAGTTTTGAGATTATTGTAACAACGTCTCAGAAGCAGCACATAATCTCCCTCTAAAATTCCTTCTTAGTTTAGTCTTAAGAAAAAGGAGGAGTCTTTTGTGGACATGATCATATTTGTGAAGGGATTGCTGATTGGAATTGCCATCGCATCTCCTATTGGCCCCGTAGCTATCAACTGTCTGCACAGAACTATGCAATTTGGACGTCTCTCTGGCTTCATTTCGGGAATTGGAGCTGCTGTTGGTGATGCTTTGTATGGAGCCATAGGAGCATTTGGTCTTACTTTCATTTCTGAAATTTTACTTTCAAGTCATATGGTACTGAGGCTTTTTGGAGGCTTTTTTCTTGTAGTTTTTGGCCTTAGAATCTACTTTAAAAAAATTCATAACGAACCTGAAAAAGTCGCTCATCAATCTCTTATTGGAGACTTTTTCTCTTCTCTTGTTTTAACTCTTAGCAATCCTATGACTCTTTTAGCCTTTTTTGCAATCTTTGCAGCCTTTGGGCTCTCAACGATCCACGGCAATTATAAAGAAGCAAGCTACCTTGTTTTTGGCGTTTTTGTAGGTGCAGCACTATGGTGGCTATTGCTTTCGACAGGCATTTCGTTATGTAGAGGTAAATGCTCCCCTCGTCTTTTTCGTCACATTACACAAGGAGCAGGACTTGTCGTGATCTCTTTTGGGGTAGGGGCTTTAGCGAGTATTTTCATTTAAAGAGCAACAAGGCTTTTTGTGCAAACGGAGTCAGTTGATCTACTCTAAGGGAATCAAGAGCCATCCATTTCATCTCCTCTTCCGCTATCCCTTTATCATAGGGCTCTAAATCGCTGACTTCATAGAGTATCCCTATATGATGAAAAAGGTAGGGAGACTCTTCTTTATAGTATTTTCCCACATGGGTGCAATGCATTAAAAAATGAAACTGTTTGGGTACATGAGCGATCTCTTCGATGAGTTCTCTATGAAGCGTTTCTTCAGGCGATTCACCAAATTCGATACCACCACCTGGCAGATCCCATTTTCCTGCGTAGGGTCCTTTTTTCTTCAAAGTAAGAAGTAAACTCTTCCTACTTATTATGACGCCGTAGACTCCATAGCGGGTCAATTGTGGTAAAGTCTCATTTATGGACAAATTCATTTAAAAGCTTCTAAGTTTGAAACCAAAATTATAAACAAGACCTCAGAAATTTTCTTTAAATTTTTTTCTAAAAGGCTTTGAAAGAATACAAAATATTTTTTACTATACGTAAAATGTTATTGGAAATATGAGACGCTCAACTTCTTTTTTTAAAGGACTGCTTTTGAGCAGTCTTTTTGTTTTTTCCTATGCAGAACCCCCTCCTCTACCTTCTGCGGGTGTTGTAGAGCGACAGCTTGAAAAAGAATATGAAGTAGCTCCTATTGAACTTGAAAAAACTCTTCCCTCGATTCAAATTGATATTCCTGATGAACAACTTGTACTTCCTGAAGGAAAAAAAGTATTTGTTCGAGAAATTCATTTATCCGGTAACACAATATTTTCTTCAGAGGAGCTTGGACGTATTATTAAGAAAGATCTTGGCAGAGAACTTTCTTTAAAAGAGATCTATGAACTCTGCGGAAAGATTGATCGTTACTACGCAAAAAAAGGGTACTTTCTAGCTAGGTCCTATCCTCCTCCTCAATTGCTAGGAAAAGGATCTCTCAAAATCCAAATCTTGGAAGGAGTATTAGGAGATGTAGAGATCAGAGGGAATGACTTTTATTCCTCTTCCTATATCAAAAACTACTTTCGGTCGTTGCTCCATCGGCCCCTGCAATATGATGCCTTTTTGAAGGCTTTGCTCCTCTTGAATGAAAATGCTGACCTTCATGCATCGAGTTTATTTATCAAAGGGAAAAAAGTAGGAACAGCAGATGTCATCATCGAAGTAAAGGACAAAAGACCCCTCCACCTATACTTCAATGGGAACAACTATGGAAAATTCTTAACAACAAATACCCGAGTAGGGGGGCGTTTTGATGCAGGAAGCTTACTTCTTTATGGAGATAAGCTCTCCGTCGCAGAAGTTGTAGGGACCCCGATCAACGCTCTCTATTTCACAGACGTCATCTATAATGTTCCCTTGAATGCTAAAGGAACCCATTTTGAGCTGGCTTATCTCTACTCTAAATTCAAAGTCGAAGAAATGCTCAATCTTCATCTTAAAGGTCAATCGAATATTGGAACCCTGAAGCTCTCTCAAGCCCTTACGAGAACTAAAGCTCAGAGCATTGATCTTTTTACCACCTTGGATTTCAAACAAATTGAGAACATAGCCCTTGGTAGCACAATATCTTTCGATAAACTTCGTGTCCTTACTTTAGGAAGTACGGTTGATCTTTTTGGCTCTAAGACACAAAGAGATTATCTCAATATTCGTTTTGCCTACGGGATCCCTAACTTTTTAGGGGGGCTCGATGCAGTCGACCCTGAATGCTCAAGAGTAGGAGCTGGAGGGCGTTTTTTTATGGCGAATATCGACTATGACCACCTCCAATATCTATTTAAAGATTGGATTTTTTCTTTTCATGGATCAGGGCAGGTTAGCCCTTATAAGCTTCCCGTTCCCCAGCAAATTTACATTGGCGGCGCTGATACAATTCGGGGATTTCCTTTAGCTAGCGCACTGGGTGATATGGGATATTATATGAACTTTGAACTTCATGTACCTCCACCAGTACTTGCCAATCAAAAATTCTTTATGCTAAAGGAAACTTGGAGAGAGGTTTTTCAGCTTGTTGCCTTCCTAGATCAAGGTGGAGTGTTCCTTCATTCAGGCCCTGCGGTTTTTGAGTGGGGTGCAGGAATCGGATTTCGTTTTAAAGGCCCCTGGCATTTGGATTTCAGTTTAGATGTAGGCTTCCCTCTTAACCGTCATGACCTCACTCCGGGAACCATGACCTATATGAAGTTAACTTGGCAACCTTTCTAAGGTAGGATGAATAAAGGGCCTTTTTGGTTTTACTGCCTGCTTTTTCTTGTAACGACAAAAGGTCTTGTCGCCCTCCCCTCAAATCCTGAGGTGATTTCTGGTCATGCCCGACTAGAAACGGAAGAAAAAACAAAACGGATCACCACCTCAGATAAAGCCATACTCGAATTCAAAAACTTCAATATTAAATCCAAAGAACGGGTTGAATTTATTCAACCTAGCAGCTCATCGACTCTGCTCACCCGAATTACAGGCAAAGAATCTTCAAAGATCTATGGAGAGCTTGTTGCTAATGGTAGGCTTTTTTTAGTTAATCCTTATGGAGTTTATTTTGGACCAGAGAGCTTTGTGAATGTGGGCTCATTGGTAGTCTCAACTCTGAGTATCAAGAATAAGGACTTCCTCTCAGAAAATTATTCCTTCGTTTTAGACTCTGAAAAGAAAAGTTCTTCGATTATCAACGAAGGAACTCTCAAAGCAAATGCTGAGGGATTTATTGCACTTCTAGCTCCCACCATTAAAAACAAAGGGTTCATTATAGCAGAGAGAAACAAAATCGTCCTTGCTGCTGCTGAAAAAATCACCCTAGATTTTTCTGGCGATGGGCTTATCCGATTTGTCGTTGATGGAGATCTAGAAAAAGCCCTTATTGAAAATGAGGGGGTCATTGAGTCGGCGCAAGGGGGAATCTCTCTTTCACTACGGGCTGCGAAAAAAGCGTTGGAGTCTGTTGTTAACACTGATGGCCTTGAATCAGCTGTGTCACTGCAAGAAGTCAATGGTGAAATTCGGTTACTTTCATCAAGTGAACTTAGAGCCTTAGAAGTGGCTATCGAAGCTGAAGGGAAAATTATTGCTAGTGGTGAGATCAATGCAGGAGGTGGACCCGTTCATCTCTTAGCCGATGAGATTTCTTTAATTGGATCTCACATTAGCACTTCTTCTCCTAGTCATGGAGGAGAAGTGCTTATTGGGGGAGACTATCAAGGTAGAGGAGATATAAAAACAGCTCATTTAGTCCATATGGATGAAAAATCTACTATCTATGCTGATGCTCTTGAATCAGGCGATGGAGGAAAAGTCATCTTATGGTCTGATGACACAACTCTCTTTGATGGTGCCATCTATGCTCGTGGTGGAGCAAGGTCGGGAAATGGAGGCTTTGTAGAAACATCAGGAGCCTTGAGGTTTGGATCTGAGACAGGATTTGTAGACACATCAGCTCCTCATGGGCATTATGGTGAGTGGCTCCTTGATCCAGCTTCAATCACAGTCGCAACAGGAGGTGGTGGATCATTGGCTCAAGCGGCTAACTGTGGCACGAATGGTAACGTGACGATCTCGCCTGTTACAATCGCTTCTTCTGCATCTAACGTAATTCTATGCGCCCAGAGAAACACGACCAGCACCATCACTGTCAATAACGCGATCAACATGACTAATGCGGGCGTTGGAATTACCCTGACAGCTGGTTCAACAAATACAGGAACAGTTACCTTTAACAGTGGAATCACGACAAATGGCGGAGCGGTTGCAATCAACGGTGTTGTGGCGCTTGGAGCGACTACATCTTTAGACACCACAGGAGGAGGAACAACACCCGCTGGCGCGAACATTACCTTCTCCAATACTATCAACGGAGCGCAAAATTTAACACTGAATGCAGGAACTGCAGGGACGATTACAGCCTCTAGCGCGATTGGTGGCACGACTCGTATAGGCACTTTAACGATTACTAGAGCAGCAGGAGCTACTTTTGGAGCGATCACTGCGGGAGCCATCGCCCAAACAGCAGGAACTGGCACTGTTACCTTTGGAGCTCTCAATACAAATACTGTATCAGGAATTAATATCACGGGTGGCGCCTATACATTTAATGGCACGGTCACAACCAGTGCTGCTGGCCCAGTCGTGATCAACAACTCGGGCACAGTAACGATTCCTTCAGGTTCTAACTTCACACCAGCCGGTGCTTTTAACCAATCTGGAACAGGGGCAGTTTCTTTAACGGGAACAGTGAACACGACAAACCAAAACATGACTTTTAACGGGCCCGTTACTTTAGGAGCTAACCTGTCACTTACCTCAGGTGGAGGGGCAATAACATTTGGTAGCACAATCAACGGCGCCCAAACACTCAGTTTAACGGCAGGAGCTGGATCAATATCGATTGGTGGGAATATTGGAGGGACTACTCCCCTTACGAGTTTCACCATCGTCAGTTGTAACAACTTAACGACACAAGGAATCTCTGCAGGATTTTTTAATCAGTCAGCAGGAACTGGTACGACAACAATTAACGGCGCTGTTGCTCTTACAAACGTGTCAGGTTTTTCTTTTACTGGAACAAATCTTACACTGAATGGAAACCTCACAACAGCGGCTTCAGGACCTACAGCTATTCAAGTTTCAGGAACATTTGTTCAAGGGTCATCAAGCGCAATTTCTTCCGATGGGGCTTTTACTCAATCAGGCACTGGAACGGTTCAAACTGCAGGCTCTATCACTACAACACAAGATAATATTTCGTTTGCGGGCCCCGTTTCTTTAACTTCAGGAACTGTCAGTTTAAGTACAGGTTCAACAGGAATAGGTAACATCCTTTTTTCAAGCACAGTGAACGGCCCTGGAGGATTAAATCTTACAGCTGGAACAGGAAATATTACTTTTAGTGGAGCTGCTGGGACTACAACAAGAATTGGAGCTGTTACCATCAACAGCTGCACTGATCTATCGAATCAGGGATTTACAGCAACTTCTTTGAATATAAACAGCTCTGGCACTGCGACCTATAATGGCGATTTAAACACAAGTGGCGCAAGTGGCGTTCAGCTCACAGGAAATGTAATCAACCGAACAGGAGCGATCATCACCACAGGTGGTGGGTCTTATACTGTGACAAATAGTGGTCTCCTCACTTCTGTTTCTTCAGGAACGACATCGATCGAAGGTTCTTATACTCAAAACGGATCAGGGAATGTAAGCTTTTCGGGTAGTGTCATCACAGTTTCTGGGGCTATTTCGTTTGCAAGCCCCATAACACTTGCAGGACCTCTCACTCTTTCGACAGGAACTGGTGGTGGAAACATAACTTTGTCAAATACAGTGAATGGCGGGCAAGCTCTAACTTGTACTGCAGGTACCGGAGCCATTTCTCTTGCAGGGGCAATAGGAGGATCTACAAGGGTTACAAGTCTCAGTATCAACAGCGCCGGGAATGTCACTGCCTCTGGATTAACTTTAGGGAGTTTATCTCAAGCCTCTGGAACTGGAACCACCACTTTTAATGGCGCAATAAACACAAATACAAGTGGAGGGATAAGTTTAACAGGAAATGCCTTCACCTTTAATGCCAACGCAACAGCGACTACAAGTGGTCCTATTACGATTAATAATGCGGGACTCTTTACCCTCTCTTCAGGGATTGTTTTAAATGCTGCTGGAGCTTTTAGCCAAACAGGTTCTGCTACAAGCTCTCTCGCAGGACAAATTGTTTCAGGAGGAACAATTTCCTTTGCAAGAGGAATCACACTAGCCGGAGCCACAGTCCTCAACTCATCGAGTGCAAATCAAGATATCTCATTAGCAAGTACAGTGGATGGTGGTAATAACTTAACACTCAATCCAGGCTCAGGGAATATTACGATTTCAGGAGCTATAGGAGGGACAACTCGGATTGGGAATCTCATTTTTACAAATGGAACTGATATCTCGACTGTGAGTGTAAGCGCTGCAACGATTGCTCAATCCGCTGGACTTGGAACGACAACTTTTAACGGAGCGATCAATACGAATGCTGTGGGTGGAATTCAACTTGTCCTCAATAATTTTACAAGAGCAGGTTCGATTGTAACTACAAATGGTGGGCCCTTAATTGTCACAAATAGTGGACTTCTTCAAGACATACTTGGAACAACGGCGACTTTAGATGGGCAATATCTCCAAAATGGATCAGGTCCTGTTAGCTTCAATGGAAGTATGACGACAAATAACCAACCGATCACTGTTTCAAGCGCCTTAACTTTAACTGGGAACATGGTTTTCAATTCAGGATCTGGGGCTGGCAATATCTCGATTGGTAATACTGTGAATGGAGCTTTTGATCTGACTCTTGCAGCGGGAACTGGAAATATCACACTTTCAGGTGCTATTGGAGGGGTCACACCCATTTCTGCTCTAACGTTTTCTAGTGGAACTACGATCTCGACAGGCGCTATCGCAGCGTCGAACATCACCCAAACAGCGGGTAGTGGCACTACGACTTTTAACAGTACTCTGACGACAAGTGGTGTCAATGGGATTTCTCTTACAGGGACAAATTTTTCATTACTCGGGATTGTGACCACTTCTGCTAACGGCCCTTTGACGATTGCCAAAACAGGGACTTTGAATATTGGAGCAGCTCTAAATGTTGATGGAGCTTTTACTCAGACCGGAGCTGGCACAGTAACACTCGGAGCAAATGTTACAACAAATTCTCAAGCCTTAAGTTTTGCAGCCCCTATTTCTCTTGGGGCGAATGTAGCTCTCAATTCTGGAACAGGCACTGGAAACATCACCTTATCGAGTACAGTGAATGGAAATCAGACTCTTAGTTTATCAGCAGCAGGAGGGAACGTTACATTTGGGGGGACGATTGGAGGTTCTACCCCTATTACTTCTTTAACGGCTTCAGGAAATAACATCTCTATAGCAAACATCGGAGGGGTTTCAGCAGGAATCAGTGGAGCTACAAGCTTAACGGCTGCCAATACATTATCGTTTGCAGGAACCACTTACAATACAAATGCAATAAGTATGACGGCGCCTACGATCAATTTTTCTGCAGGGGCTCCTACAACTCTTACCACATCGAATGATGCTCTTACTTTCTCTGCAACGGCGATGAACCTATCTTCTGGAACAGATCTTACTCTCAATTCTAGTGGCGGTAACATTACACTCGCGCCACTTGATGCGGCAAATGGCAATCTACGGACCTTGATAGTGAATGCAGGCACAGGAACGATTCAGACATCTACTATAGGTCTTAATTCTGCAAATGAATTTAGTTCGTTGTCATTTACCGGAGGAGATATTCGTATAGGTGGTGGTATCGTATCTAATTCGATTTCATTTACCCCCTCAGGAACAATTTATGTTGGGGGAAATATCACGGCCATTACAGGATCTCTGAGCTTCCCAGCAGCTGTTGTCCGTGATACAGTAGCAGGTGCTACACTCACCGTAGGAACTAATATTTCGTTTTCTTCGACACTGGATGGAGATGCGGATAATACCAGAAGCTTAAATCTTAGCGCCCCTTCCGGAAATATCACTTTTACGGGGGCAATCGGCGCTACCCACCCTATTGATGTGCTTACAATATCCTCTGCTGCTATCACAGCAAGTGGAGGATTTTCACAAACGGGAAGTGGGGGTGTGACTCTTAATAATACCATTACATCAGCCGGGGGAATATCTTTTGCTAGTGCTATGGTGATTCCGAGTGGAACTGCGACTTTGACGACTGCTGCTGCTAACCAGCCGATTACATGCTCTAGTACAATTAATGGTCCAGGAAGTTTTACTGCTGCTGCTGGCACAAGCACAGTTACCTTAAGCGGAGAAATTGGGGGATCTACAAGAGTTAATGCCTTCACTATTTCTTCTTCCCAGAATGCTGCAATCCCAGCCATCTATTCTTCTTCGATTAATATTAACAACACGGGAGGAACACTCACTGTTAATGGGAACACAGATACGAATGGAGCTAGTGGAGTTACAATCGTCACACAAAACTTTATTAGAACTGCTGGAGCTCCTACTACTGCAGGTGGAGGAGCATTTACTCTAACAGTCCCAGGCACTGTTACTAGTACGCCGACAGGCCCTGCCATTATTAGTGGCAACTACTCTCTTTTGGGGGCTGGTACCTTTAATTTTGGTGGAAGTATCGTCAGTCAAACTGGGAATATTATTATCGAAACATCTCTCAACCTTACCGGGAACGTTGCCTTTGATTCGTCAGGAGCAAACGGTACACTGACATTTAATCGGGCCATTAATGGTAACAACACTCTTACAGTGAATGCAGGATCTGGAAACATTCAATTTGATCAAGCGATTGGCAATCTTACCCCTATTAGCACTTTTACAATAACAAATGCAGGGGATGTAACTCTTCAAGCGGTGAGCGCTTCTACAATTATACAGAGCGCCGGCTCTGGAACCACAACAATTAATGGAGCCGTTTCTACAACTTTAATAGGCGGAATTTCCTTAACAACCTCTGCAGTTGTCAGGGGCTCTTCGATTACAACGATTAATAGTGGGCCACTAACCATCAGTGGAGCCTTTACAAGCACAGCAGCGGGTGACATTGACATTCGAGGAGCTTTCACCCAATCAGGAGGAGCTGTTTCCATCGGCGGGAACATCTTTACAACGGCCGATAATATTTCTTTTGGGGGCGCTGTCACTTTGGCTTCAGCCCTTAATTTAGATACAGTCACTGGAAGCGCTGCTATTTCCTTTGGAAGCACAGTTGGAGGAGCGTATGACCTTACGCTCAACTCTAGAGGGGGTGCTGTCACTTTTTCTGGGGCACTCGGGACTTCTTTAGCTCCAATTGCAGATTTAAGTATTGTACAAGCAAGTAGTGTTACTGCAGCTAACATCTTTGCTTCCAGCGTAACACTTTCTTCTGCTACTGGCACCTCTTCTTTTTCAACCCTAAATACTAACGGCGCCTCTGGAATCAATTTAACGGGGACCACCTTTAGTTTTAATGGGCCTATTACCACAACAACAGGTGGAAATTTTACTCTAATAAATTCTGGAACTGGCACCTTCACCTCCAGCGCCACAGGCAATATTGATGGTTATTTTCTCCAAAATGGAACAGGGGCTGTTTCATTTGCTAACTCACTCACAACAGCGGGAACGATTCAAGTAGCCCAAGGGGCAACACTTGCTGGAAATACGATTTTTAATTCAACAGGGAATGACATAACGTTCCTAAGTACGATCAATGGGGCAAATAACCTGACCCTAAATGCTTCGGGAGCAGCGATTGCTTTAGCTGGACCTGTCG
>CAYSAJ010000045.1:0-9966 GCA_964429005.1 uncultured bacterium
AAAAAGGCGAAGACTATAGTCTTCGCCTTTTTCTTTTCTGCAAACTCGAAAAATCTATTCTATTGCTGATCAAAGTGTTGTTTAATCTTCTGATTCAAAGCCTTTTTAAGTTCAGGACTTGATGAATCAGGGACTTGATCCACGACTTCTTGCACCCAAAGCACGTAAGCTTCTTTCTTCTCAGGAGTCCAACTAGGTGGAGCTTTAGCAACTACTGTGCCTAGAGTGGCAAGCTCGCTGGCTAGTGAAATTTCAGTCGCTTGCTGAGAGTCAAAAGAACGATCAATCACTTTGGCTAAAAGTTGCTCAACTGTTTTCCCAAAATGAGACTTGACTTCTGGGAGAGAAATTTCATCTTGATCTACACTTTCTAGAAGAAGAGAGGATACAATCATATCAACTCGATAATCACCACTTACATTCATAAGCTGATTCGCTGTGTCGATAGATTGCGTAAGAATGTTCTTTTCCCCTTCTGGATTTTTCGCTTTTTGAGCATTTTTCATCGTTGCGAATAAAAGAGCATCAGCAATTCTTTTTACATCATCTTCAGAAAGAACTTTTGTGTCATAAGCTGTTTCTAAGTTACCGAGAAAAATCTTCAAAGAAGAAAGGACACTTTTATCGTTTTTAACAGTATCAGCAACTGTAGATTTTGTTTGATTCAGGAAAGAATCAATTAAAAAACCCTGTCTTTCATCTTTTTGGATAGCAGCTTGTGCAGGATAGTTTGGGCTAATGAGAGGAGAGAAAAGCAAGCCCACAAGGCCAACAAAAAGAACTGTAAGAATTTTTTTAGACTTGTTCATAAAAACTCCTATTGAATTCAGCTAGGATTTTAAGAAGAATCAGAATAAATAAAAATAGAAATTAATAATTAAAAAATTAATTATTAATGTAGAATTCCTTAAACCATAATAAATCAGCTTTTTGAATACCTACCTCTACACAGATTAAGGTCGCAAGTCCAATATTGTCGATTTCTAGAGAGAACCGATCCAATATTTTCTTTATGACAGGAGAGTGAGAAACAAGAAGAAAATCCCCTCCTTCAGCCTCTAGTTCAAGGAATAATTCTTCCAAATCCCCTCCCGGGGCCAGACTCTTTGAGATTTGAAAAGGGATGGCTAAGAGGCGAGCTATCATTTCCCCTGTTTCTTTGGTTCTCAAAACCGGGCTTGAATAAATTTTATCAATAGATTTTTTTAAACCGTTAAGATAAAGACCCACATCAGCCACCTCATTTCTCCCCTTAGGGGTTAACCCCCCTTTGCCGTCGACAAATACGGGAGCGTAACTAGCATGTCGAAGTAGATAGATTTTTTGGGGTTTCCTTACTTCCAATTCGATCACCGCTTACAAGAGAGATAATTTATTAAACCTATTTCGTATTCAAGCATAAAACCGAGTGCCAAGAACAATAAAGGGATTTTATAAAAAGCATCAGGAGGAACAGCCCATTTAAGCATAAATAGCAAACTGAATAAAGAGAGAACAATCCCACACCAACTGAGCACCCTCATCCACGAAAATGACCTTTTCAGAGCAGGAAATTGCAAGAAATCGGTTAAGAGCCAAGATATCGAAACCCCAATCAAAGAAAATAAAGCTACAGTTGCTGACAAAGAAGGCCATATGAGCCAACAGACTAGAGTAGTTCCTACAGGAACAACAAGAAGCCTTTTGGAATATCCTTGAATCTTTTTTTCATAGGGCATGTAGATGAATTTATAGATGAAGAAGAGTAGGGAGCCCACCATCCAACCTGCCACAACATCAACCGGAAAGTGCACCCCTAAAAAAACGCGTGAAAGACCAATAACCAAAGCATATAAAATAAGCCAAGAAGCTGTTTTTTTACGCTTAGAATGATCCCACAACATCCAGGCTAATAAAGCCGACCCTTGAGCTGCTCCACTGGGAAATGTATACCCTTTCACTGTAATCAAAGCGACTGTAGGGTCGTAAAAAAACGGACGGGGAAGCGCAAAAAAGTCTTTAATCCCCTGATTCACGGCACCACTCAGCAGCAAAACAAATAAAAACCTAAGACCTATCCTTTTTCCCGCAAAAAACCATATCAAAGGGAGAAAAGCGATATAGAAGTAAATCGTATCGAAGAAGTTTAAAAAAACAAAAATGGCGTCAGTGACTGGGTTTCTGATTCCAGCAAGCCACCTTAAAATTTCGAGCTGCGAATCGACAAACACTATTTCTCCAAAATGTTAGATGTAAGCTCGTAAACATTTGAAGAAAGATCTGGCTTGTCCATCACTTTTTTTAGCGCTTGTCGCATCATTTTCTTCCGCTGCTTGTCAAATTTGTTCATTTTATTGAACCCCTTTACAAGCCTAGAAGATAAATGAGGATTTATACTATCTAGATAAATGATTTGCTCAGCCATAAAGTCATATCCACTACCATCTATGGCATGAAATTGACTCATATTCTCAATAAACACACCATGCAATGACCTGACTAAATTAGGGATTTTCACGTCAAACGAGGGATTGTTAATCAGTGTTTTTACACGATCTAAGGTTCCAGGAAGCTTCGAAGCTGCTTGAACGCTAAACCATTTCATCATCACAAGAGGATCTTTATGCCACTTCTTGTAAAAGTGATCCAAGGCCTCATCAGTCTCAGAAGATGAAACATGACAAAGAGCGCTTAAGGCAGACATAAGCTCTGTCATATTTGAGGCTTTAGTGTACTGGTCGAAAATCATTTGAACGATCGAAGACTCTTCTATAAAGATTAAATATTTAAGGCACAGTGACTGAAGCTTTCGAGCGTCGATTGTCTTTGCTTTCGATCTCACGGTATTGTACATGCCTAGAAAATCATCTCTGAGCGCGTGGGCCATTTGCCTCAAGTAAAACTCTCGAACTTCATGTAGTTCATCCACTAAAATTTCTGTCATTTGATCTGAGATATAATTCTCTGCTGGGAAAGCAAGAGCTTTATTTAAGAACATTCCTTCTAAACTTCGATCAAGAAGAACATCTCTAAAAGCATCTAAAAATCCCCTATGAACTTCCAAGTCTCGACCTGCAGACAAGGCCCCCACATTCTCCAAGATCAGTTTCGTCATAACCTCCTGAGCTCTATCAAACCGATTAAAGAGATCTGTATCATGTCTCATAAGGAATATGAGATCATCCAAGTGATAGGGAGCTTGAATATTTACGGGAGCTGAAAAACTCCTGTTTAAAGAAGGCAACGGGATCGTTTGGATGTTATCAAAGATGAACTCATGTTCTTTTTCCCGAATTTCTAACAGCTTGTCCTCCAAAACTTCTTTTCCATCTGCCCCAATTAAGCTAATTCTAAAAGGGAAATGAAGAGGCTCTGATTTCTTTGATTTAGGACAAGACTGCAGTATGCGCAACTTGAATGTGTGATTTTTTGGCTCATAGTGAAAATCGACTGTAACCTCTGGGGTGCCAATCTGTTTATACCATTTTCTAAATTGAGTTAAGTCCACATCATTTGCTACTTCCATGGCCTGAACAAAGTCTTCTGTCGTGACAGCTTGACCATCAAAAAGTTCAAAATATTTATCCATTCCTCTTCTAAAGCCTTGAGGTCCTAAAAGAGTGTGAATCATCCGAATAATCTCGGCTCCCTTGTCATAAACTGTGGGGGTATAAAAGTTGTTCATTTCTATATAAGAATCGGGCTGTATCGGATGGGCGTTAGGTCCCGCATCCTCAGGAAATTGTCTTTCCTTTAGATCGAGAACATCTTCTATTCTCTTCACAGCTCTTGAATGCATGTCTGATGAGAATTCTTGATCTCTAAATACAGTAAGCCCTTCTTTCAAAGTGAGCTGAAACCAATCTCGAACTGTTACTCTATTCCCTGTCCAGTTGTGAAAATACTCATGAGCGATCACTGTCTCCACACGCAGATAGTTGTCATCTGTGGCTGTTCTATCGTCTGCGAGAACACAGGATGTGTTAAAGATATTGAGTCCCTTATTCTCCATAGCACCCATGTTATAAGAGTGGACAGCCACAATCATATAAATATCTAGGTCATATTCTAGTCCAAACCTCTCTTCGTCCCACTTCATCGCTTTTTTGAGACTTTCCATAGCAAAAAAGCAGCGTGTTTCATCTCCTTTTTCTGTATAGATATACAAATCGATCAACCTACCCGATTTCGTAGTAAATGTATCGTGTATCCAAGCTAAATGACCTGCTACAACCGCGAAAAGATAAGACGGTTTTGCAAAAGGATCTCGCCAGACAGCAAAATGTTTATCCTGATCTATTTCCCCTTTTTCTATGCAGTTGCCATTTGCTAGCAATACTGGGTATTTTTTTCTAGATGCTATGATTTTTGTTGTGAATTTAGCCATATTGTCAGGACGATCGATAAAATAGGTGATTTTGCGAAACCCTTCAGGCTCGTTCTGAGTACAAAATATTTCTCCTGATTTATAAAGACCTTCGAGCTCAGTATTATTTATGGGGTCAATAAACACTTTCGTTTCGATAATTCCATCAGGGGGCGAATGTAAAATCGTCAACCCTTTTTCATCCACTTTGTATTCATGTGACTCCAAAAGTGCATGATTGAGTTTAACCCACTCAAGTCTTAGCCTTTCACCGTGGAGAAAAATAGGAGCGTCATGTTCTCCTTTCTTGATGAAAGATAATCGAGAAGTAACGGTTGTATTGAGGTCTTCCACATCAAATTCCAAGTAAACATCGAAAATTTGGTAAGTGAGAGGTTGATAATCTTTTAAAAAAGTTGGGGCAGGAGTTTTAGTCTTCATAAAAAAGTTGCGGTTTTTCAAAACGTTAGTATTATCGGGATTATAATGAAACACCCACAAAACGTCTATCTTTGCCGTCATGGCGAAACTATTTGGTCTCTTAGCGGGCAACACACCAGCCTGACGGATCTTTCTTTAACTGATAAAGGGGTCTTTGAAGCTAAATGCCTTGCACGTCGACTAAAACCCGTCCATTTTTCACATGTTCTTTGCAGCCCTCTTCTTAGGGCGAAGCAAACGGCTGAGCAATCCCATCTTCTTGAGGGTGCCATTTTAGACGAGGATCTTATTGAGTGGAATTACGGTGACTATGAAGGGTTAACGTCCGCGCAAATTAAAACTGAGACTCCTGATTGGAATATCTTTACCCATGGAGGGAAAAATGGCGAAACAATCGATCAAATGAGGATAAGAACTCGCAGGTTTCTCGACAGACTTTCTAAACTTGAGGGAAATATCTGTATTTTTTCCAGCGGTCATATTTCTCGCTGCATTATAGCGGCCTGGATCGGGCTTGATATAACTTACGGTCGTCATTTTGAGCTCTCGACTGCCTCCGTTTCTTTACTCACATATGACAGAGAAGTTCCTGTTATTAAGCTCATGAACGACATATCTCACTACCAATCAATATATGGATAAATTAGTCCCCCTTCGATTACAAACCAGCGATGGAACTACTCTTGAAGCCGTATTCTCCCCATTTTTCGGAATGAACCTGATGAGTTTAAAAAAGAATAATATTGAAATAATTGATCAAAGCACAGTCAATCTCTTTATTGAAAGGCGGGCAGGACTTGGCGCCCTGATCGGCCCTCATTTTCATCATAGAGAACCTTCTTCAATCCCAGCCATTTCACTGAGTCAAGAAGATTTTGCTCACTTAAGTTACGTTCATCGTAATAAAATTATAGAACCTTTTTCCCACGGAGTAGGAAGATACGCGCCATGGGAATACGAAGCAACAACGACTGGAATCAAAGCAAACTTGTCGGGGAAAATGTCTTGGAATGGGCACTTGTTAAAAACTTTAGAGGGTTTCGATTTCGCCATGACTTATGAAGCTGAGCTGACAGCTACAGGCATTCAAATTGAATTAACCGTTTCTGGTGAGCGCCCATGCCTTATAGGGCTTCATACATATTATTGCTTAGGAAATCAAAGCCGTCTATCAGCTAAAGTCCAACCCAATTACAATGTAAAAGGCTTTTTCCATCCTATTCCTTCTCAGTGGCAAAAGAAAGACCCCTCCGCCCTTTTTTTGGATCTCAATCAAGAATTAGACTTTGGGTTTCTTCCTTTGGATAAAACCCAAGGAACCATACTTTATCAATCAAACGAATATTCTCTAAGATTTCACCTCAGAGCCCCTCAAGAAATCAGCTTTCAAGTTTATAGACCAAAAGAGAGCTCATATATATGCATTGAACCTTTGAGCACAAAAAATCCTAGAGATTTAAATTCCAAATCCAGTTCAATATCAATATCAATTGATATTTTATAGGCCAGATATGAATTACATTTCTTGTATGTTTAGCTCTATGGCTAAACCCGACATCTTCTTAAAAGGTTTTGTTCCATTTGCGCTTATTTTCACAAGTGTTATGCTCTACAACCATTTTACCTATAAAAAAAGTCGATAGCTTATGAGCATTAGTGAAAGGATTGAGCTTTTTTTTGAAATCGCCGCCTTGGGCGATATGGAAAATGACCGCCTATTTCCACAAGCTGACGATTTAGGTTTTTCCTCCTTTCAAGATTGGCAAGAAAAGGTAAGCAAAGAACTGGAATGGATCAGAGAAAATGCCAATATGGTAAGACTCAATCTAGCCCCCCTTCGAAAAAAATGGCCTACATGCTGCTCAGTTTTAGAAGATGTCTTAGAAAAGCTAGAGTGAGCTCTTAAAATAATGCCACATCTCTGCGTTTAAAAGGGCCCCACCCGCTGCGCCTCTGATCAAGTTGTGCGTGAAGAGAGTAAACTGGGCATGAGAATCCTTTACCCTTAACCCACCAATATACACTCTCATTCCCCTGTCCTGCCTTACGCAAATAGTCACTTGAGGTTGATCCTGCCCTTCCATGTAAACTAGGGGATGTCTGATTGCAGAAGGAAGAGAGAATGGGAAAGTAAACTCTGACCAAGCGTTAATTATAGACTCTCTTGAAAGAGGTTTTTCAAAATCTACATGAGCGGTGATTAGATGTCCCTCTAGCGTTGGCACTCGAGTGCATGTTGGATAAATGGACCACGAGTTTTCTCGTTGCACAGAAGCTAATAAATGCTTGGTTTCTTGAATGATTTTTACCTCTTCACCTTCGATGAAAGGGATAATGTTCCCTAATATGTCCAATGAAGGAACACCAGGATAGCCTGCCCCAGAAACCGATTGTTGAGTAAACACGTTCACGCTCCGGATCGGACATAATTGAGCTAGAGGATAAAGAGCTAATGCTAACCCTGAAACACAGCAGTTAGGATTCGTTACGACGCAAGGATTTTTCTTAGAAATTTGATCTAGCATCTTGTAGCTTATTTCTGGGATAGAAAGAAGATGGCCAGGTTGCATTCGAAAAATTCTTGCATTAGAAAAGACCCAGATCCCCTTATCAATACAATCCTGCTCCCACCTCTTTGCAACCGTTGCATCAAGAGCTGAAAAAACTAGAGGACACTCTCCTATTTTGCAAGATTGAATACACATCCGACCCACTTCACAATCACCGAATGCGGGGTCGACTTCTTTGAAAAGTTTCCCCTCGGATTGTTCTGAAGCAGATAAAATTTCAAGGGTAAAATAGGGATGATCCTTTAATAAACCAACCATTTTTCGACCCACTGCGCCAGTTGCACCTAAAACTTGCACAGGGATTTTTCTAATTTTTTTCGTTTCTTGGTTTTGCATAATATCCACATCCTTTTAAGAGCCTAGGTTCGCCGAAATATTCGATCACGGGCCACGCGCGGCATATCTGAGGTCTTAGTCTGTAATTGCCACAAGAGCCATCAGTTTTTAAGTGACGACATCCCATGGTATAATATTGCTTCCCTTCTTCAGTCTGATGGAGGTTTTTAGATCGAAAAAAGAACCCATTGATCTGTGTTGCCCAAAAAATCTGGATGGGATTGAGCCATCTGGAATGTCTCATCCGAATGTAATAACAACAATTCCCCCTTTTCTTACACTGCCCTGCTCTCACATGAGGGGGACGAATCAATTTTCTAGCAATTTTTTGAGCTTGTAAATCCAAAAGAACATACGGCAAACAGACACACTGCACCAGTTTTATGATCCAGCGGGGTAAAAATTGCTTGGGAATTCCTTCTTTCGGCGAAGGCGGAGCCTCATCCATTTCACCCGGATCTTGATTTAACAAATCAAACATATTACAATTCTCACCATTTTTAGATTGTTGATCAATGCTTCGCTTTTTTCTTTTTGTGTTTATTCTACCTGCAATCCTGCTTTTTCCTCAAAGCAACAACTATTTACTCTTTGACTCGAAAATGTCACCTAACAGTTCTTCCCCAGATTTACTGTTACTCCACCACGCTTTTCAAGAAATTGAAGATGATCTTGTCTCTAGCGCTCGTTTTCATCCGAATGTAAAACGGCTTGGCAGAGCTGCAGAGCTCCTGTTTATTTGGCAACCCATCAATGAACTGATGATTAGTGTACAGCATGAAGTTTTTGGCCATGGCTTTGTTGGAAGAGATTTGCCGGTTTTTCATATTGACTCGTATCATATCAATGTTCCTTTTCCATATGGACCAGGAGGGGGTGAAACAGTATATTCCGTAAAAACATCGGCAAGCGTTAACGATTTATTGCTAATGAGCGCAGGTGGAGTTACTTCAACCGCAGTTTTAGCTAATTGGCATAAGTATCAATGTCTAGAAAAAGGGTTTGTAGATGGAAGAGAAGCAACATTGTACATAGGATCCGAACAAGACCTCACTTTCTACCTTCTAACTACTCATAATGGATCAACCGTAATTTTAGACGGGAATGACATCGTAGACTATATCAAATGGCTTGGCATTAACTATCCTGACAATCCTTATTCACTCTCCACTCTACAAAAGCTCACTTTAGTGAATTTTATCGACCCTGTTAGTTATTACGCGTTGATTTCGATTCTTAAGTATATTTTTATAGGGGATTCTCAAAAAGCCTATATGATACCAGCAGGATCTGTGCGTTTTTTACCAAATTTAAGAATGGATCTTGCCCCTTTTGGGCCTGAATTTTATATTGAAAACTTTCTTTCTTATAATGAAAATCTGACTTATTTTTACCTAAAAGGATCTTGGATTCAAGATAGATATTCAGCAGGACTCGGCATCGAGTATCCAGGGCTGTATAAATGGCGCTTTCTCCAAATAGGATTTAGAGCCGATTTTTGGAAGCAAACAGATGTAGAATCTGGGGGCTCATTTGTAGACGCCTACACAAATGCCAAACAGGGAAATCCCTTAACTCAATCCTACTATAATCTTTGGGGCCTCGCGCTTTCAGCCTTACTCCAACAGCAAATCCCAGGATCTCCCGTATCCCTTTTTGGGCAAATAGGTGCTAAAACAAAAGGCTTTTTGCCTGGAGAAGGCTACCCAGGAGGGGCGATATTACGATTTGGACTTGCAATAGTCTTTTAGTTACTCAAAGGAGACAATCCCTACAAGAGGGATCACCATTTCTTTCTTCTTGGGATTCATTCCAACGGCTACACCAAAAACAGAGAGGACAAAACCCTCTTTTTTGCTCAGCTCGCAATTTAACAATCCTTTTAAACTAAGGCGATATCCTTCTGGAAGCATGCGAAATGAAACCCAATTTTCCTCAAAGTTTTTTCCCAAAGCAAGAGGAGAAAGTTGACCCGGCATTTGTAACTGATCCATTACATACTGTGTAAAAGTGTTAGCGTTGGGTCCCTTAAAAAAATCATACTGCTTTTTATAAGGATAGTCCTGAATAAGCTGCTTTAATTTTTTGATCATTAATACAGCATCCTTTCCTCTGATTTCAGAAACAAGCTGGGGTTTATTTCCGTAATAGTAAAAATCAGGCAATCCTTCTTGAACCTGAAGAAAGCCTTTTTGATCCAAGGAGTCTCCTCGAATTTGATACACAGTATAGCTTCTTCCAAAAGATGGCTTTACCGCGATCCAAGAATGTGTA
>CAYSAJ010000046.1:0-9531 GCA_964429005.1 uncultured bacterium
TCCATCAGGATCAATAAAATTTTCAGGATCACCTAAGCAATATAAATAAGGATCAGGACTTTGATGCATAGGGTCTAAAGATAACCATTGTCCCAGCATAGGGGAGTAGTGGCTGTAGTCGGCGCCTTTGAGCATGATCATAGGATTCATCAATAGAAATTACCTTACAAGCGATTCTTGCCCTTGATTGATTTCGTCGATAACCTCTTCGATATTCTTAGGTAGGGCGAGATCTTTGGCAATATCGCCCAATCCATGGAGGTGGGCCGTCCAAAGCTGTTGAAGAGATTTGAGTCCGGCAGAGTCGAAATGGATTGTTCCGAGAGCAGTGCCTCTGTTTTCGAATGTTTTGGTTAATGCCTCTTTGAGTTTGCTTGATCTAATCAACCCTTTACTTCGCACTAAGAGTAGAAGGTCATGATAGTCCTTCATCCGGCTGTTTTTTGAACCTTTGGAGAGAACTGTTTCTAGCTTTTCGGCGAAAATTGTCTCAACTGGATAGACTAAAAGGGAGACCGCATCTTCAAAAAAGGGCTTCCCGCGATACTGAAAGAGTTTGATTTCTAGGGTGCGGGGTTCCACTACGTCGCCCACTCCCACATCAATATGAATTTTGTCCTTCATTTTTACAAAGTGAGTATTGAGCGTGATCCGGTATCCTGGATAATCCATATGAGGCTGAGAGAGCAGCTCAACACCTGCGAAAGAAAATGTAAACCCATCGTCCAGGGAGACAGCAGCGATCTCTTTGCAGATCTCTCCAAGAATGGTTTTTTCTGCCTTCATTCGAGTGAGGAGAAAGTCAAGGTCTACTGTTTCCCTGCCTATCTTCACCATGTAGGCAAGCAAAAACCCTCCTTTGAAGATCAGTTTGTCAGCGTAGGCGGAACGGCCCAGGCGAGCGAGAAATCTTTCCAGAAGGAGCTGCTTCCAGCACGAATTGAATGGAATGCCTTTTTCTTTAGCGATCGTTTGAAGCCGATCTTTCAGCGCTTGTTCGTTGATCATGTGGTCACACTCAGCAAATAGGGGGTGATGTTAAATCGGAGCTTCTTAGCATACGTCTCCAGCTTTACAAGATCGAGACGATTTTTTCCGCCTTTGGCAATGGCTGCTTTCAGAGCCTTGATTGCAATCTCGCGGCTTAAGAGGCGGAAAGCGTCAATAATCGTTCGTTCTCGGTCAAAAATAGGAATGGCTAGTCCTTCGACCTCGATCTCGGTTTTTCCAAGCTCGAAGTTTCGGAAGCGGATAATTTTGGTGTGACGATTGCTTCTAGCAGAGGTTCCGTGTCGGATGCCGATCCAGTGCTGACGGGGGAGTTCTTCCGTTAGGTCGTAGAGGGCAAGCGCAGATACGAGGCAAACAATCCCGCTGGGAATAGAAAAGACGGCTTCTGCTAGATCGCCCCAGCGTGTAGAGAAGGGGTTGTCTCGGCCAGCTTCCTGATATAGACCACGGCCAATCCTTTTGAGCTTCCCTGCCTTGACGTAGTGAGCCAGAACTGCTGAAGATATACCAAAGGATCGAGCTTCCCTAGCAGTAAATGAGGGTTTATTTAGAAGGGGGGTTAATCTATCTAGGTAGCTTTTTGGTCTCATGTTTTTAACTTATCAAAAACGCCCAATAGTGGCAATTGGGTTTTTTTGATAAGAAGAATCGAGAAAGTCGCTGGATTCTATGGATGGCGATAACTGATTTATTTAAAAGGGGTTATGATTGGATTGCAAGTTCTGATCATTTTTCGTTGCTATCGGAAGGATAAAATGATCGTGATGATAAGAATGACATCGCTAAAGGCGGGCACCTTACTTATACCATGTTGAAGTCGGTTCCATGATGCCATGCTTTGATAGCCTTATAAAACAGGAGCCCCTTCGCGGCATTTATCTACCACAGCGGCGATTTCGTGCTTGTAAATGGGAGCCGAAGAGATTTGCATATTTTGAGCTTTCTTATTATTTTTTGAGCAGCTTCAACGGACAATGGGTTTCAGTAAAAATTTTTATAATCTGACCTTTAAAATAATTAAGGTATGTGTCTTTAAGTGATTTAAAAAAACTGGGGGTCTTGCCAAATCACAGCTTTTGGGGTTGGATATGCCCAAAAAAAAGCGATAGGGAACATTCGATGATGGGGACAGAACTCTCAATGCAGTCGTAAAATAAGGTTAAGTGTGTCCTTATAAGGAATCGCTTTCATTCGAACTTGAGAAACTTTTGTTGTTATCTTGATAATTTCTAATAAAAATTGCTTTAAGCAACCCATAGGTTGTGACAACGATCAGAATCGGATAAAGAAGCGACATTGCATAGGAAATGAGAATAGATAATCGATCAATGCCAATGATGGAGAGAAAATAGCTTAGTAAGATTGGTATTAATAAACATAGGCTATGACTTCCACGATCTTGAAAGACATTTTTTTGTAAATATTCCGCAAATACAAAAGATAATGCCATAGAAGTAGAAAAGACGCTGAGAAAAGTTGTAAAAAAGATCAGTAAAGCGAGGTGCTCATTTAGTAAAAGACTACCGATTGTCGGAAGAAGTTGATGTATAGAGGTTGAGGAAAGAGAAGAAGAAAGGGTATGACCTACGAAAATCATCCCTAAATAAATTCCAGAGAGAATTAACATAGCAACTAAACAAACGTAATAGTTGAAAACAGGACTAAAAGATCCTTTTTGCTTTTCTTTAATGAGATTGAAAACAACGGAAGAAAAGAAAATTGCTGCAATAAAGTCCATTGTGTTGTAACCCGCTAAAAAAGAAGATAAAAAGTCATCTCTTGGAGAAGAAACAGAATGAATTTGAGGTGCTGGTGTTATGATAAAAGCTCCAGTGATCAAAACGCCCATACAGATAATGAGTAAAGGAGTAATCCATTTCCCTAGAATGTCTAAGAAAATGCTTTTTCGAAAACAAAGAAAATACACAAGCAAGCTATATAATCCGCTAAAAACCCAAAGAGGAAAAATTCCTGACAGAGAATATGAAACGGTACCGTATGCTAAAAGAATGCATCTAGGACCTGACCCAAAAGGGATCCAAAAGATGAGGAGTAGAAAAATAAGCAGAGATCCAAAGCGTTTTCCTAAAGAATTCAAAAACGCCTCGTAATTTCCTTTGAAAAAAAGAGAAATTAAAATCGCGTACAAGGGTAGTAAGACCCCAGAAGTTAGAAACCCTACTAACGAAGCAAAAAAATGGGAAGACTCTATGCCAATGAGTATTGGGAAAATAAGATTCCCTCCACCAAAAAACATTGAAAAAAGCGCCATTCCGGCGTAAATAGCTTGAATATAGCGTCTTAAATTCATATTTTCTTGGGTTTTTATGACTTGTCAAAGTATAGATAAATTGTAAACGATCTATTGACAAATTGTAAACGTTTTTACATAATAATAGATGAAGGTTATAAAAAGAGAAAGGCATGAACCACCAAAAGATCTTTCAAAGATATATTCAAATCTCGGATCTATTAGGGCAAATGTTTCCGAACATTTTGGAGGTTGTTGTTCATGATTTTCACGATATCGACCATGCGATTATTTACATTGTTAATGGGCATATTTCGGGAAGATTAGTAGGAGATCCAACAAGTGAATTGAATATCAGACGGCTTGTGGAGGAAGGGCAATTCCCTGACTTTCTTGTGAATTTTACAAGTCGAAATCCAAGAGGCCAGCAGCTAAAATCGAGCTCACTTGCTATCAGAGACGATCAAGGAAAACTCATAGGTGCTATGTGTCTACATTTTGATGTGTCTCAATTTGAACAATTTCAACGATTTCTTCAGTTTTTTATCAATACTAAGGTGGATGCCACACTCGGATTAAATGATTTCGGGGCAGGATTAACCCTTGATGAAGAAATTAACAAGGAAATCGAAGCATGGCAGCTGCAGAAAGGGATTTTTACTTCACAACTAACTTATAAAGATAAACAGGCTATAGTAGAGCATCTTTTTCACAAGGGCTTTTTTAATAAAAAAGCGGCCATTACATTAATCGCAAATTCATTACAGCTTACCCGGCAAAGTGTGTATAACTACTTAGATATGGCAAGAAAGAACACGGATTAAATAATTATTATGGCTGAGGTGCTGAATTACATTCTTATTGGATTTATTTCACTACTAGCAGCTATTAGCCCTGGACCTGATTTTTTTATTGTACTTAGAAATAATCTTCTTTATTCACGAAAAGAAGGCTTTCTTACCTCTCTTGGAATTTCTGCGGCTTTACTCATTCATATCACTTACACTTTAGTCGGTATTGGATTGATTGTGAATGAGAGTTCTACAGTTTATACCACAGTTAAATTCATGGGGGCGGGCTATTTGTTCTATATTGGATCAAAAAGTCTTCTCCTTTCTTTTAGCAAAGCTTCAAACTCTTCGTTGCACTATGAAAAAAGGCAAAAAGGTATTTCAAGATTTGAAGCGTTTAAACAAGGGTTTTTAACAAATATACTGAATCCAAAAGTGGTTGTATTTTTTGTGAGTTTCTTTTCTCAGTTTATTTCTAACGACACGACAGTACTAACGAAGGTTGTTTATGGGACTATTAACTGGACGATTTCTTTATCCTGGTTTGTTTTTCTTTCTTTCTTAGTAACTACAAAGTTTTTTCTAAGTCGCTTAGAACCTTTCAAAATATGGATCGATCGAATCATTGGAATAGCACTTATAGCTCTCAGTATAAAAATAATCACAATTTAAAGGAGAAAAATGGATTTTGTAAGACCTGTTTATATGGAAAATTCTTCTATAACCGATTGCAAAGCAAAGATTAAAAGAAAAGGGAAGGCCACTTTCCAAAATCAAACCTATCAATGGGTTACTTTGGATCAAACGATTTTTCATCCTAAAGGGGGAGGACAGCCCAGTGATGAAGGAACTATTAATGGGTATACAATTCTCTATGTACATAAAGAAACCCCTAATCCGGAAAAAAAAGACGAATTTGAAATTTATCATTGTTTTTCAGAAGATGAGACCTTGCCTTTTATTGAAGGAGAAGAAGTAGAATTAAAGGTGAATTTGGATCTTAGACTACTTCATTCAAAGCTTCATACAAGCGGGCATCTTTTAGCTGAAGCAATTCAGGAATTATATCCCTTTTTGGAAGCATTTCATGGGCATCACTATCCTAATCAAGCTTATGTAAAGTTTAAAATATTGGATGAAAAAATTATGCCTTCTAAAGAAACAATGCTTCTTCATATTCAGAATAAGCTCGATGAGTGGATTCTAAGAGATTATCATGTAGATATACTTCGGAATCAAAATGGAATCCGCTCTACGAAAATTTTACATCTTGAAATGCCCTGCGGTGGAACCCATGTTCAACATTTACAAGAAATTGGATCTGTACAAATCAAAGAGATTTCAATGAATTCTAAAGACGGTACAGTCACTGTGAAATATGCTGTTTCTTAGAAGCAGCAAATCATTCTACTAAGCCAAGTTGTAAGAAACAGAAGGATGATCTAAATACATTTGAGGATTTCTTTGATATAGATATCTTAAAGAGTGGGGCAGGTAGGAATTGAACCTACGACAGGCGGATTATGAGTCCGCCATCATACTTAACAACACAGCACGTAGCTATTTGTTATGGTATTAAGATACAGGAGTAAAGGGAATTTTATCAACAGTGGTGTTTAGTCAGATACAACTGCTCTTAGCACATGAGTGTGCATCCAGTGTGCATCGCTAATATTCACCCTTGTAAAAATCCTATTTTATTCTCTTGTCTCAAGATAGTTGGCGTGTAGCTAGGAAGGTCCATACCAGGGATAGGTAAGCGATTTTTTTCGGCTGCTATAATGTATTGATTGGACTTTGCCCAGGTAAGCAAAGTAGGCATCCCTAAAAAATCAGGGTTTGTAATGATATGACTGTGTTGGACAAATCGCTTACTTCTACCAACATTCCTTCCCGTAAGACATAGGTCAGGTGATAAAGGGAAAAACAATGTGACCTCAGGCGTGCTAAAGCCTACAGGATCAGATAAGGCTTTCCCTCCAAGCAAGACAGGGCGATCTGAGGTGCAGAGAGCAGCTCCTAAATTTTTGCAATCAGCAAGACTCCAAGCAAACTCTTTCATTACTAAGTCAAATACGGATTCAGCGCTTTTTAGTGCGAGTCCGAGAAATTCTGATTGTAGAAGTTCTTCTTTAGCCGCGGCGATTTCCAATTGCTTTCTAAAGTAGTCATGAGGTAGATACATTCCAAAAAATTTTAGAGAAAGATTGTCAAGATCAGGACCGCTCAACGATCTGATGTTTAAGAAGTGTAGCTCAGACCATCCTTGACGTAACATAGAGCGATGTGCAGGATTACAAAGATATAGCCAGACCGAAAAGCGCACCAGTTCCCAAAATTCCTCCGCTGAGATTGCTTCTATAGTGCGATGCTCAATTAACTTGGCTATTGTTAAGCTTTGTTCGCGTTCCCATCTGGACAGTTCAATTTCTAAAAATTTGCCATCTTTGAGAATTTCGACTCCAGGTGGGATTTCATCAGGAGAAAAAGTTGTAAATCCTTCTTCGCAGCAAATATTCTTTGTAGGTCGTCTTGTGCGGCGTTTGGTTGCTTTATCATATACCCAAAGCTTCTCGTCCATTACAAAGAACTTTAACAAGAACTCAGAGACCCAGTGGTCGTTAGATTTCTTATTCATTTATGTCTTCAATTCTTAATTGCATATTGTATAAATTTGCATACTTCCCATTGGCTGCAATTAGTTCTTTATGAGTTCCTTGCTCTTCGATTCCTTTATCAGTGAGCACTAAAATTCTCTTGGCATTTCGTATGGTTGAGAGACGGTGTGCAATGACGATGGTAGTGCGGTTTATTATTAATTTTTCCAAAGCATTTTGCACCGCTTTCTCGCTTTCATTGTCGAGAGAACTGGTTGCCTCATCAAAGATGATAATAGGAGGATTTTTTAGGAAAACACGCGCTACGCTGAGGCGTTGCTTTTGACCACCCGATAACTTTACACCACGTTGCCCAATATCTGTAGCGTACCCATTGGGCAAAGACATGATAAACTCGTGAGCATTCGCTTGCTTGGCAGCTAAAATAATTTCATCTTCTGTAGCCTTTAGGTTGCCATAGCGAATGTTATCCAAGACTGTCCCAGCAAATAGATATACATCTTGCTGAACAAGCCCTATGTCCTTTCTTAATGATTCAAGGGTGATAGTTCCAATCTCTTTGCCATCAATGAATATTTCGCCTGCGCTGACCTCATAAAATCTCGGAATTAGGGAGCAGAGAGTTGTTTTACCGACCCCTGAAGGTCCAACTAAAGCCACGTATTCTCCCGCTCTTACGTTTAGCGAGAGATTTTTTAGCACATGGTCATAACCTTCCCGATACTTAAAGCTGACATTTTTAAACTCTATATTTCCTTGGACTCGAGGCAGTTCTGTAGCGTTAATATTATCTTTGATTTCAGGCTTTGTTTCTAACGCTTCCATAAATCGGTTAAAGCCTGATACTCCTTCCTGGTAGAGTCTGACAAAGTTGCCCAATCGTTGTATTGGTTCAATCAAAATCACGACATAGAGCAAAAATGTCAGTAAGTCAGCTAAATCTAAGGATGTTTTGACGATGCTGATTGCGCCGAAGATAACAACTGCAACCGTCATGAGTTGAGTGAGAGTAACTAAGCCATCGTAAAAATAGGCTTCATTTTTATAGCCTTCTCGTCTGCTTTCAACGAAACGATTGTTTTCGTAATGAAATTTCTTGGTTTCAACAGCTTCATTGGTGAAAGATTGGACTACTCTGATGCCTGAGAGAGTATCTTCGACCTGAGCATTGATATCGCCGATTCTATCCCTACTCTTCCGTAAGGCACTGTACATTTTTCTGCTAAAGTAAAACCCATACACAGCCATAATCGGAATGAAAAGAAGAGATAAAAGAGCTAACTTTACATTGATAGTCATCAAAATGACAAAGGCACCAATAAAATTTAGCAGGGAGATGACGATATCTTCAGGTCCATGATGATATAATTCAGCAAGGTCAAATGTATCACTAGAGATGCGTGTCATCAGTTGACCTGTACGGTGGTCATCATAAAATCTGAAGGAAAGCTTTTGATAATGCTCAAACAGCTCGTTGCGCATGTCCTTTTCCATTAAAGCACCCATCACATGGCCTTTATAGTCCACAAAAGCGCGGGCAATAGCATGAATGGCTACCAGAGCAAGCATAACACCACCCATGATGTAAATCTGGTTAAGTACATCAGGGGAATACGCTTCTAAATTCTTAGTGATATATCTGATACACAGAGGGATTGCGAGGACAGTTGCAGATACAATAACCGCACATGCCATATCTGCATAAAATAAACCTAAATACGGCTTGTAGTATGAGAAAAATTTCTTGACTCGTGGGCTCATATATCTGCCTCGTTTACAGCTGCTGAAGCATTGTCAGTTGAAAACTGGTTTGAAAATACAGTCCAATCAAATATTTTTAGTTTCCCAAACACACCATCAAGAGAAGTTGAAGGAGGCTCATAAACTGTCCCTGGAGAAAATACGACGGTTGGGATTTTCCTTGAAATAACGAAGCCTAAAATGGGGTGGTTACCTCTAAACTCGTCATGATTCAACCAAGGTTCATATAGTTCATCTAAATCAGAAATAACAAAAACAAGGGTATTTGCATAAGTTCTACCATATTTAAGGACTTGCTTTTCTTTTTCATCGCAGACACTTTTTAGACGATTAACCAATTTCTTTGCTTCAAGTTGAAAAATCGGTGCAGCTGTTGATTCGTCTATGAACACCTGTTTTTGAGTTTTAAATGTTGGTCCTCTGACGTAAGCGACTTCAATTTCATAGTGATTCCCGTTGAATTCACAAGAAAAATCAAGTCCATCTCTTCGATTGTATTCAATATTTGTGAAACCTTTGTATAAGAGGTAAGGGATTGTTCTCAGTTCAGCAAACATATCGCCAATAACTCCATCTGGATCAGTGTCAGTATTGATTTGAGAGGCGCGTGAAAATATTCTTTCGGAGCTTATTACGTGTCTAAATGCAGTCTCCATAGATGATTTAATATCTCTCCACGTCTTAATACCGCTTTCTTTATCTAAAACAGCCAATAAAGGAGATTTTTCTGGGAGTGGTCGCAGTTTTCTCGCTTTTACTAAAGGTTCTAGCAACAAAAACCATTTTGCTTTTTTTTCTTCTTGGGGAATATGTGCAAAATCCATTCCTAAAACCTCTCTCAATTACTCATTATGAAGGGTAGCAAATTTTCTCTTAGAAATCTGCCAAAATCACTCTCGATCGCTCTGTAGCAATCTGTATTAGGCTGGATGAAGCGAAAGAGGTGGAATCCTGACAAAAGTTCTGACATAATGACTTCCTTGTTGAGAAAAGAACATTACGCCAGAACGAAAATAACTGTTATCTAACAGCTTAAGAAAATGGGGCAACCTGGACTTGAACCAGGGACCGACGGGTTATGAGTCCGCAGTACCCACTC
>CAYSAJ010000047.1:0-8884 GCA_964429005.1 uncultured bacterium
TTTATTGTAATCTTCAAAAATTCTTATATAAAAATGAAGAGATGTAATGTCAACATTTTTGTTTTATAAATAATTTGCCAATCAAAGCTTAGACGTGGTAAAACCATGCAAAAACTTAGATTATTATGAACATATTTTGCCCTTTAGGATCAGGTTCGAAAGGAAATTCTGTTTTCATTGCAACCGAATCGACAAAGATTCTCATTGATGCGGGTCTTAGCTACAAACAACTCGAAGAGAGACTCACCTCAATCGATGTGGATATTGAAGATCTCGATGCGGTTGTGATTACTCATGAGCATTCTGATCATATCAAAGGGCTTGATGTAATCTGCGCTAAGTTGCAGATCCCTGTGCTGGCGAATATGGATACAGCAAGAGAGCTTCAGGGCCTTCTTAAAAATGAGGCGAAATTCAAAATTTTTTCGACAGGAGAACCTTTTGTTTTTGGGGATATTCATTTTCATCCTTTCAGTGTACAACATGATACAGTAGATCCCGTGGCCTTTACTGTCCAAATAGGCCCTACTAAAATCGGAGTTTGTACCGATTTAGGGTTTGCAACGAGTCTTGTCGCTATGCATCTCAAAGATTGTGATTACCTCTATCTTGAATCAAATCATGATCCAGAGCTCGTCCATGCGAGCTCTCGCCCTTATGTCTACAAGCAACGAGTCCTCTCACGGCAAGGGCACTTGTCCAATCAAGATTGTGGCAAGCTTCTATCCTTAGTCGCTAATGAAAGACTCAAACATGTCTACCTCGCCCATTTATCAAGTGACTGCAATGTCCCTGAAATGGCGCTTAGCACAGTTCAAGATATTGTTGCTTCTGAAGGAAGGCTCGTAGATCTTTCAATTGCTTATCAAGATAAAGTCAGTAAGAAAATCCTCTTCTAGAGGGGGATGATCAGGCCATCTTTGGCATGCATCAGCTGGCAACTACATCCTAATTCTCGGAGTATCTTTTTATGGAGCTCAAATTTCATGTGGAGAAGGTCATCCGAATATTTTGGATCATGGTGGGTTACATACCACTGCGGTACCTTAAGCATCGAAACAAACTGGGATGCATTATAAAGAGAGGAGTGGCCCCAACCTACCTTGCCTTTGTATTCCTCATCAAAATACTGCGCTTCATGAATGAGGATGTCACACCCTTTTAAAAATTCTAAAAGTCTTTGATGGGGGATCATCTCAGGATCTGAGGATGAAATCTTCTTTTTGGTCGTATTGCCAACAAAAAGTTCATTATCGGTAATATAGCCGATCTTCTTCCCTCCTACTTCAATCAGAAATCCAAGGGTCGGACCGGGATGATAGGTGTAACAACAAGAGATCTTGATATCATGAACTTTGACACTCGAGCCATCTCGAAGTTCTTCAAAGATAATATCACCTTTCATTTCTTCTAACCGGACAGGGAAGAAAGCATAAGCGAGCATGTCGGTAAATAGCTCTTTCGTTTCTTTCTCAAAGCTCACCGGCGCCCAAATATGCACTTTCATTCCTTTCATATATAAAGGATCAAAGAAAGGAAATCCCATAATATGGTCGAGGTGGGTGTGGCTTATGAAGACATGCATTTCATGTCGATTTTCATATGTCAGCTGTTGACTGAGAGGGACAATACCAGTGCCTGCATCAATGATCACACTTTGTCCTTTACTACAGATCTCAAGGCAGGAAGTGTTGCCCCCATAGCGAATATGAGAAGCTCCAGATACGGAAACTGATCCCCTTGTTCCCCAAAATTTAAGATAAGGACGATCTTTGAGGTCAATCTCAGCTTCTATAGAAGAGGTAAAAGCATTTGAAGGGAGACCTTTAAATTTATCAGGTTTGAGATGATTATCAAAAAATCGACCCATGAGAACATAAAGTTCTGAGATGGCAAAAGGTTTATTGAGAAAATAATCAGCTCCCCAATCGACCGCCGCTTGATAGTTCTGCATCATAATCTCGTAGGCCATCACGATAATCCCCATGGGAGGAAGATCTTCTCTTTTGATGGTTTTGAGGATTTCAATCGCGTGCATTTTTGGGAGAAGAAGATCGATGATCAATAGATCGGGCTTCAGCTGATGAACAAGCTTAAGGCAATCAATTCCATTATGAACAAAAGTCATCTCATACTGAGAAGCTTGAGGAAATGCCAAAATGGCCTCTTTCAAATGAGAATCTTCAGCAATGAGGATTTTCTTTTTGCTCATGGGCCCTTAGCTCTTTGTGGCTCTTCTTTATTCCACTTATCTGATTTAGGGTAAAAGATCAACCATCATCCGAGAAGATGTCGCCCTGAGAAAGAATTTTTCGAGGCTTGCTCCCATCAGCAGGGCCGATGACCCCATTTTCTTCAAGCTCGTCCATGAGTGAAGCGGCTCTTGCATATCCCACTTTGAGCTTACGTTGGATAAAAGTAGTAGATGCCGTCCTTGTTGATAATACAAGCTCTCTCGCTTTATGGTAGAGGCTGTCTTTAGGGGCATCATCGTCATCATCAATGTTTGTTTCACCAGATGGCATCTCATCAAAAGAAGAAATCAGGTAGTTTGGAGGAGCCTGTTTTTCTACGTATTCTACGATCTGATTGATATCCTCATCTCGAATGTAGGCTCCTTGGGCTCTCATCAGTTGAGATGTTCCTGGAGGAAGGAAAAGGAGATCACCATTTCCAAGTAAAGATTCAGCGCCATTTTCATCCAAGATAATTTGGCTGTTGATGCGTGAGGCTACTTTAAATGCAATTCGGGAAGGAAAGTTAGCCTTGATCAGTCCTGTGATCACTTCTCTAGAAGGGCGCTGTGTTGCCAAAATGAGATGGATCCCTACAGCTCTTGCCATCTGAGCGATCCTTGCAATCGGAGTTTCTAGATCAGCACTTGATGTCATCATGAGGTCAGCGAACTCGTCGATGATGGCCACAATCGTAGACATCTTTTGAGGAATTTCTCCTTCAAGGGTGCTTTCTACTTCTAAGTTAATTTTTCTATTATTGAAGGCTGTGATGTTGCGTAGACCTAAATGCTTCAGAATGTCGTAGCGCCTTTGCATTTCTTTCACAAGCCAGCTGAGCGCTGCATAAGCGCCATGCGCCTCTGTGATGACAGGGGCAATCATATGAGGAAGGCGAGTGAAAGGAGTCAGCTCCACTTTTTTAGGATCAATCAAGATGAGTTTAGTCTCCTCAGGATGTGAGGTCATGAGGATCGACATGATGATCGTGTTAATGCAGACCGATTTCCCTGATCCTGTAGCTCCAGCAATAATGCAGTGGGGCATTTTCGTTAAGTCACAAACAACATTTTCACCAGTTACTGTCTTTCCAAGAAGGATCGGGATCCGATAATTCTTATTCGATTGCTGATATTGATAGAGCATCTCTTTAAAACCCACTTCCTGAGGGCAAGGAGAGGGGATCTCGACACCAACGGCTGCCTTCCCTGGAATAGGAGCGATAATACGAATTGATTTCGCTTTCAAATTCAGAGCAATGTCATTTTCAAGAGCTTTGATCTTTTGTACTTTGACCCCTATAGCAGGATGAAGGGCAAAAGATGTGATGGTAGGACCGCAGTTGATTTCACCCACTTTAGCTTCAATACCAAAACTGCGGAGCGATTCTTCTAAAGTCTCCGCTTGCTTTTTGAGATCTTTCTCAAGAGATGGTTGGTCAATTTTTTTTGCATTTGACAGTAAGCTCAAAGGAGGTAGGGAATAATCTTTAAGACTAATTCCTATGGTTGAAGCTTTGTAGGCAATTTTCTTGCTATCAAACAGTTTTTCCTTCGCCACAGGACTTACGCTAAATTGCTTGATTTCGAGGGGAGGAGCATCAACAAGATCTTTCGATTTGGGTTTTTGTTTAATCTCTTCTTCATCGTCCTCATCCATGCTTGGACTATCAAGAATAAGCCTGGGTTTCCTTTCTCTAGGTCTTAACTTGAGTTCTTCAAGTGTCGGTTTCTTTGTTTTAGGAAGGGGGGGGCCAGATAAGGTAATACTGAGAGCAGGCTGCTCTTCGGCCATAGGTTCATTTTTCTCTGGGGTATCTTGGTAGAGATGAACCAAAAAGTCGACAAGCCTAAGCCATCCCCTAAGTAATGATTGTGCCAAAGAGACGAGTCTTAGACCTGTAAAAAGAATAAACGAAATAAAAGCGACAGTTCCAAATAGAAAGCAAACTCCAATATCCCCAAAGAGGTGCTGGAAATTAAACTTGGGAAGATCGCGATAAAGATAATAAAAAGGGACGCCACCGTAATTGTTTCTCACGTATTTGTGAGAGAAGACACCTTTTACGATAAAAGATTCAGAATATACTTTTGCGTTGAGGGAGAGTTCTGAAAAAACTTTGGACTCAGCGACGACGTTTAAGAGAATAGAAGTGGAAAAAGTAAATACAAAAAAGACAAGGGTGCGTCCAAGGAGATTATTTACATACCCCTTTAAGAGGTACTGAAGGCCTATCCAAAGCACATATCCTGTGAGCATATAGCTCGTAAATCCAAATACATAGACTAAGGAAAAAGCGAGATAATATCCTACTTTGCCAAGAATATTTGCAGAAATGGTCCCATCTTGAAAACTAAATAGACTTAAAAATAGAAGTAAAGAGCACGCGATGATAAAAAGTCCTCTTGCTTCTGGATGCTCAGAAGACTCGGACGGAGGATCGATATCGATGCGTACGCTTTTTTTAGACATTGAATTAAGGGGCTTTTTATTTTCTTTATAGCATATCCCCTAATTCTCGAATAGAAAGAGCAAAGCATTATTTGAAAAATTAAACTGGTGTAGGATCTCCGTCTTCGGTTCGTTTGGAACTATCTATCCCAAGAAGCTCACAAACAGCTGTAGCTAGGCCTGCCAAAGCCTCCTCGTCTTCATGCAATTGCTTGCAGTGATTGTGCGCCCCAGATTCTTCAGGAGGTGAAAAATCTCTTGCGATTTCTATGAGAGGAATTCTTGGATGATTTCTCTGAACATAGGCTGCTAAACTAGAGCTAGGATGAGGGATTACCTCATCTTTGACATGATAAATCACTCTCATATGATTGGGATCGATGGAGTGGATCACAGCGCTTGCCGAAATATTGAGCATAGCTCCTTTATAGATGAGATAGGGAGACAAAAGGATCAGGATAGAGAGCGCAAGAGAAGTAATAACAAGGAGCAGAGGAACAGCAACCATATCAAAAGCGAAGCACCGAATTTTACTACATAAGGTGGTGTCAGCATCTCCGGGCATCAAAATGGAATAGAGCAAGCTCCCTATTCCTCTGATAATGGCCGGAATTACTTCATTAATTGCAACGCTCACAATTGAAGTAAAGGAGCGGTCACTAATAAAGCGGACCATTTTCCCTGCTTTATGATACTTGGCCGTCACAGCTGCGCCAACGCCACCACCGAGGCTCCATCCATGGATCAAAATGTTTTCTGGTTTGACTCCTCTTTCTAGCAAAGAAGCGACCATCGCTGAACCATCTCGATAAAGATCACTCGCTGATTTTGGAGTAACAGGATCACTGGTTTGTACCCCTCTATAATTGATTTGCATTACATTGAGAGGGATTTTTCGATGATAAATCAAATGATTAAAGGTTGAGCAAGTAAAACCTTTAATGGTTTCAGGAGCACTAAATGCAATTCCATTTGGAGCTAAACGGATAACCCATTTTTGATCTGCAGGAGGGGTTGAAGCTTGTGATTCATGATGAAATTCCCATCCTCGGAGAGTGACTCCATCTGCTGTTTTCACACTGGCATTGGGGATGATCTTCCCATGGCATGGGAAGCTTTCAACAGACAGGGTTTGAGCCTGGGAGATCGTAGCTGGAGATGAGGGAAAGAGAGTAAGGCTAGGCAATAAGACGTAGCGAACTAAAAGATTGGTAATGGATGAAGAGACCCACTCACCGGCCCAAATGGGAGGGAGATAAAAGAAGGGGGTGACAGCTTGTGAGACTCTTAAGGATAAATGGTCGGTCCAAGAATAATTACAGTGGTGATAAACATCTAATCTTGAAGATGTTAATGGTTGTAAAGCTGCCATATAAGTCACATTTAGTTGATTTTGGAGCTATAATACCAAACTTGAAAGAAAAAAAGTCGTAAAAAGAAAAGTATAAAGAAGATGGGCGAAAGAAGGGATTCGAACCCTCGACTTTTGGAACCACAATCCAACGCTCTAACCAACTGAGCTACTTTCGCCGTAAGATGGAGCTATTTTATCGAGGTGAAGAGTTTTTTCCAATAAAAAGATCGCAATTCCACAGGAGAATGTAAAAAGAAGAATAAAAACTTCTTTTGGTAGGGGAGGAGAATAAAGGTAAAGGTCCCAGCTTCTTGGATAGAGAAAAAGGATTTTGATAACTCCCTCGGTGAAAAGTTCAAGAAGTTTTGCAAGAGAGGATCCTAAGATGGGGATGAAAGAAAGGGGGAGCCATACAATAAAAGTCATCATGATGGCAGTAATAGCAAACGGGATAAATAGATTGTATAGAGCGCTCAGCAGCGGGATCGAGTGGAAGGTATACAAAAGTATAGGCAGTGTTAGAAAAGAGGCGCTGAAATAGAGGGCAAATAATGAGAGGATAAAAGAGGGAAGAGAGATCAGCTTTTGAAGGGATGTTAGCAACGGCTGATATAGGGTCAAGATCCCAAACGTTGCTGCATAGCTTAAAGAAAATCCTAAAGAATAGACATCTAGCGGAAAGAGAGTAAGATCGATGAGAAGGGAAAAGGCCAAGATATCACAAGATTTAGGACGAGCTTTTAATGTTTGTGAAATGGCACCCATGCTACTTGCAATAAAGGCCCTAAGGATGGATGGTGCGACCCCCAAGTAAATAAAATAACCAAAAAGCAAAATAAGAAGAAGAAACCCTGTGAATCTAGGGTCAAAAAATCTTCCCATAAAAAAATGAAAAAAAAGAGCCACAATCCCAAAATGAAAACCTGAAATAGCGAGAAGGTGTTGCAACCCTAATTTCTGGAAATAAAAGGAAAGAAGAGGATCTTCTAGCTGTCCTGTTGCAAGACCTGTCAACAAAGTTTGAACGTGTCGTTTTTTAAAATGGTGACAAATCCACTTCTTGATTTTTTGTTTTTGAGACACTCTCCAGACAAGCCATTGATTCTTTATTCCCTTTTCACTCAAATTTGATGGAATGAGTGAGATTTTGGTGCTAAAAGAGGATCTCTTTTCGATTTCTAATTTACCTTGATACGCATATCCGATTTTCAGAGAAGGTTTTCCTTTGGTCGTTGCATAAAAAGGATATTTACCCTTGATAAGTGTATTATCGACTTTTAAGTTAGAGACGATGCCTTTGATGGTCCATAAAGGTAAGATGGGGTGAGAGGATCTTTCGATCTTTTCAATAACAATGAGCCCTTCTCCTTCTTTTTTTCCATCAAATGGAAAGGGAGAAAGATGAAAAAAAGTAAGGGTAAATCCTAAAGTAAAAAAAATGATTCCATAGAAAGCAAATGAGAACTTTTCTCTGATGAAGAGAAGAATAAAGCTCAAAGAGAGAAATAAGAATAAAAGAGATGATTCTAATTGAAAAATGACCCCCAATAAAAAATGGAGGGATCCATATAAAATACGATAAAAAGAGAAAACTCTTCTAAATGCATGCAGGATGAGCATGCGAAAAGTTTACCCTTTTTTGTGTTCTTTTTTCAATTCTTCATCAATGCTGCCATAGATAAGACGGGCTCCTCTTGCTCCCGATAAATAATGGAACAGCCACTGTATGCCCACACTAAGCCTGTTTTTAAAACCAACAAGGTAAAGAATATGGATAAAAAGCCATCCCATCCAAGCAATAAAACCACTAATTGTGAGTTTGCCAATCATCCCAACAGCTTTAGCTTTTCCGATAGTGGCCATGCTTCCTTTATCGAAATAGGAAAAAGGTTTACGGGGCAACCCTTTAATCTCTCGTTTGATGAGATCAGCCATATAATTTCCCTGCTGGATCGCCACTGGAGCAATTCCTGGCAAAGGCTTCCCATTTTTACCTAAAGCACAAGCTGCATCCCCAACAACAAAGACATTAGAATCATTTTTTAGTGATAAATCACTACTAACAAGAGCTCTTCCTGCTCTATCGAGCTCAACATCCAAAGTTTTAAGGAGGGGAGACGCTTGGTTTCCAGCTGCCCAGATGATGTTTTTTGAAGGAATAAACATCTCACCTATAAACACGCCATCTTCCGTGATATTGGTTACAATTTTATCGGTAAGAACTCGAACACCCATTTTTTCCAGATCCTTCTTCGCCCTAACGGAGAGTTTTTCTGGATAAACAGGGAGGATTCTGTTCATCCCCTCTAGAAGATAAATTTTGGCTTTTTCTGGTTTGATAAAGCGGAAATTTTTAAAGAGAGTTTGATAAGCAATCTCTGCAATCGCTCCTGCCATTTCCACACCAGTAGGGCCACCACCGATGATCACAAAATTCAGGTAAGGTTCGATTTCTTTTTCATCATGCATTCTTTCTGCTTTCTCAAATGAGAGAAGGATCTTTTCTCTGATCTGAATCGCATTTGAAACTGTTTTAAGACCAGGAGCAGTCTCTTCCCACTCAGGATGGCCAAAGTAAGAATGTTTAGCTCCGACGGCAAGAATCAAATAGTCATATGTTAAGCTATCCCCATTTCCGAGAATTAACTTTTTATGAGTCTTATCGATTGAAGTAACTTCTCCCATCATTACAGTAATATTAGAAGCCTTTTTGAAAATTTCTCTGAGAGGGGTCGCAATATCGGCAGGGGATAGGGCTGCTGTCGCTACTTGATATAGGAGTGGTTGGAATAAATGGTGGTTTTGTCTATCAATCAGTACCACATCTATGTCTTTGTTAATCAGT
>CAYSAJ010000048.1:0-8362 GCA_964429005.1 uncultured bacterium
TTGAGGAACTCATAGGAGCCTACTAAGGCCTGTTTGGATGGAAATGATAAAAACCCTATTTATTCTACTAATAAATAATTTAATTTAAAAAAAATTAGATATCAGTATAATTTCGCTTATTAAAGCGGGGTAATATGGATATTGAGTCATTAAAAAATCAATATAATTTAGTAGCAGGAATAGCTGAACAAAATACTTTAACCACCCAAGGGGTAAACTACGCTCTTGAGCAGGTAGGGTTATTGCATTCCAACTCAATACCAGGAAAAGTTACCTGTAGGATCATTAAACTTATTTTTTCCCCGATTGCTATTGTCGAGCAAACAGTCAGAGCAGCCCTTTGCCCTATTGCAGCTTTATTTTTACTGATAAGAAACGATAGATTAAATGAGATTCTTTTTAATAACTTCTTTTCTCATGGGATAACAGTATTAGTTCCGATTGTAGTCGTGCCTCTATTACCGATCCTTGTTGTTGCTGCAACTGTGAGTTGTTGTTTTTGTTGCTGCTGAGAAGAATAAACGGATCCTAACTAAAGCAAGTGACGAACCATATCCCTTTCTTGCTTTAGTTCTTTTTCTGTTTCACGAATTTTATCTTCCATCCACTTATCCCAAGTTTTTCCTTTGATGATCTCATAAGATCCTAAAAAGGTTCGTTTGCAGGGAAATGAGAAAAAAAGCTCCTCATCTATACTATAGGGATTCCCCTCACTCCACACAGCAGAAGAGAATTGTGTTTCTTCTAAAGTAGGATCAAAGAGAGATTTTAGAGCTAAACAAATCGCGTGAGCTGCAGAGCCTACAGATGACAACCCTCTTGCAGCTAACACTTCAGCGCCCCTTTGTTGGATCCTTTTTGTCCATTCATTTTGAAGCCAGGAGCGATCAAGGTGCTTTTCTGCACTTTGTTCTTTAATAAGGGCATTCACATAGTCTGGCACTTGGGTAGAGGAATGATTCCCCCAAATCGTCACATCCGTAACTGCTGTAAGAGGGCATTTTGATTCGGCGGCGAGCTGATAATGTGCTCTTTGTTGATCGAGTCTTGTCATCGCATGGAATCGATTTCTTTCGAGCCTTGGACAGTGGTGAGACAAAATGAGAGCGTTTGTATTACATGGATTACCCACGACAAGTGACACTACGTTTTGCTGGGCTACTTCATTGAGAGCTTTGCCTTGAACAGCAAAAATCTTTGCGTTTTGCTCAATCAGGTCTTTACGTTCCATGCCAGGGGAGCGGGGTTTAGCGCCGACAAATATGGCAACTTGTGCTCCTTTAAACATTTGATAGGGATCATCTCCATAATGAATTTCATGAAGAAGAGGGAATCCACAATCTTCAAGTTCCATTTTAAGCCCTTTAAGACTGGGAGCAACCTGAGGAAGATCTAAAAGAAATAAGGAAATAGGCTGATGAGCTCCAAAAACATCTCCTCTAGCTAGATGGAAAGCAAGATTATATCCAATTTGTCCCCCGGCTCCAGTGATTACAATTTTTTTAACTTTAGACATATTCTTCCTCAAATAAAGATAGTACATGTTCTCGCTCGCTGCTTTTTAGCTTACATGCTAAAATAGCGCCTCATTTGCAGCTTCAAAGGGTTTATGAACGAACTACTTTTTTTTGGCCAGGTCTTTGTCATCGTAGCCTTTCTTCTCTATTTTAGAAGGCTTGGAATCGAAGCACTCTACACCCTTTGTGCAATTTTTTCTTTAATCGCTAACTTGTTTGTCTTAAAGCAAACCACACTCTTTGGATTAGAGGTCACATGCTCTGATGCTTTTGCAGTGGGGTGTACGCTAGGTCTTAGCTTTGTCCAACAAGACGCAGGAAAAAAAGCAGCTCAAAAACTAATTAAAATCACCTTTGGGATTTTGATTTTTTTCACGATTCTCTCTCAAATCCACCTTTTATACACTCCTTCCCTCCACGACACATCACAGGGATCCTATTCCCAAATTCTCACATCCTCCCCTAGGATACTCGTGGCTTCTCTCATTTCCTACTTTATCTCTCAAGCTATTGACATTGAAATTTTTGGATGGCTCAGAGAGCGCTGGATTCAAAAAAGAATTTTCCTTCCCCTTCTAGTGTCTTGCCTCTTCACTCAGTTTATTGATACCTGCATCTTTAGTTTTTTAGGCCTCTATGGTATGATTTCGCCCCTACTAGACATTATAATTTTTAGTTTTATGATCAAAGCTGTGGTGGCGTTCCTTATGGTTACAGCCTCCTGGCTCTACCCTGTGAAAGCCCATGAAGTTTGAAATTCTACATCGCTCAAAAAAATCAAGAGCCCGCGTAGGCCGTATTCACACTGAGCACGGCATCATCGACACACCTGGGTTTGTAGCCGTGGGGACTAATGGGACCCTTAAAGCTCTGGATAACAAAACGGTTCATGAGATCGGTCTTCAGCTGATGTTTTGCAACACCTATCACCTGATGGTACAACCCGGGAGCAGCCTTATTAAGGAAGCGGGGGGAATTCATCGATTTATCAATAGATCCTTACCGATTATTACTGATTCAGGTGGGTTCCAGGTATTTAGTTTAGCCTATGGATCTGTTGCTGATGAGCTCAAGGGGAAAGGGAAAAAGCATGGAAATAACTCTGTTGTTAAAATTACAGAAGATGGGGTGTTATTCCGCTCGTATCGTGATGGAAAGAAGATCCTTCTAACCCCAGAAAGTTCGGTTGAGGCTCAAAAAGATTTTGGCTCAGATATTATCATCCCTTTTGATGAACTTCCTCCGTTTCATATAGGAGAAAAAGAGCTTTTGGATTCTTTTGAAAGAACTCACAGATGGGAAAAACGCTCTCTAGATACACATCTTAAAAATCCTCAAAACCAAGCGATGTATGCCGTAGTTCATGGAGGACTCAATATTGAGCTGCGCCAAAGGAGCTGCAAAATTTTAGGAGATTTACCGTTTGATGGATATGCGATCGGTGGTTCCATGGGGAAGACAAAACAGCAAATGTTTTCAATGCTTGAGGAGACTGTAGATCATATTCCAAATGAAAGACCGAAGCATCTTTTGGGAATAGGAGACATAGAGTCTCTAGATAGCTGTGTTCCTTTAGGGATGGATACCTTTGATAGCGCCTATCCGACCAAAGCGGCTCGCCATGGAATGCTTTTAACACCATCTGGACCTCTTAAGCTTTCTTCGACGAAACATGCTAAAGAGTTTGGTCCTATAGATCCCAGTTGTGGATGTAGTACTTGCAAGCACTATACTCTTTCTTACTTGCACCATCTACATAAAGCGAGTGAAATTACGGCGCACACACTAGCCACCATCCACAATCTTTATTTCATGGTGGAGAAGATGAAATCTTATCGTGAAATGATTTTAAGGGATCAAATTTAAATAATCTTTTTTTGAAAATTCGTGATTGTCCTTATCTTCAGAACTGATTATCATTACGCACAAATCACCTATAATGGCTTATTATGCACATTCTTCAAGCTTTACTCCTTTACGCTACATGGTCGTCGATCTTCCCGATAGGTAAATTATTACTTGAAATGAGCCCCCCTGTTTTTCTAACAGCGGCGCGCATGTGTTTTTCTGGCCTTATCCTTGTAGGTTATTTATTCTTATTTAAACGATCTTCTTTAAAGTTTGGCTGGAAAGGGTGGCTTTCGATTTCTCTGCTAGCCTTTATGAGCATCTACTTGACGAATGTCCTTGAATTTTGGTCCTTAAAGAGGCTTTCTGCTGCTAAAACCTGCTTTATTTATAGCCTATCGCCCTTCTTTACAGCTCTTTTGTCTTATATTCATTTTAGAGAAAAGATGACTCCCATGAAATGGCTAGGGATGGGAATTGGGTTTCTAGGGTTTATTCCTGTCTTTATGATCCAAACGGGAACAGAAGGGTTTTTTGAGGCTTTTGCAGGCTTTTCTTGGCCTGAAATAGCCATGGTTTTTGCCTCATTCTTTGGGGTTTATGGATGGATCCTTCTCCGAATTTGTGTTAAAGACCAACAAATGGACTACCTTGCAGCGAATGGGTTTAGCATGCTTCTAGGTGGTTTTATGGCTCTTTTTCATTCTCTTATCACTGAAATCTGGGCTCCTATCCCTGTGACGTCCCAATATTTACCTCAGTTCATGGTAGGAATCGTAGCAGCGTCCTTTATTTCCAATATTTTATGCTATAACCTTTATGGCTATCTTCTCAAAAAATTCACAGCTACTCTCCTTTCTTTCTTTGGGCTACTCAGCCCCATTTTTGCCTCTTTGACTGGTTGGGTTCTTATTGGAGAAACCCCCTCGTTAGCGATCATAGGATCAACCTTCATTGTGATTTTTGGTCTTTGGATCGTTTACCGTGAGGAGCTTAAGCAAGGGTATATTCTACAAAACAAGAAAGAATCTATCGAAGCATAAAATACAGAAAACTGATAATAAACCACATACGTTTATGCAAAGTAATTTATTTAAATTTATTAATTAATTTGATATAATTTTGTTATAAAATTTAATTAGGTTAATTATGGCTAGTATTAATCCAGGACCAGGCCCTGATCCTCAAACTTTGCATGATGTGAGAGCTAGCTCTGCTAGTAGAAGAACCTCGTTTTCCGACCTTCCTATAGCTCACTCTCATAATCGCTCTTGGACAAGGCTATTCTCCTGCATTCCACAAGCCCTAGCAGGGCTTGCAAATGCGATTGCTTCTATCTTTGCCAGAAGCCACGCTAGGTAAACAATTTCCTTTATTGTTATTGCTAGTTAGCAATATCTTCCCTGCCCTTTTCTTTGAAAAGGGCTTTTTTTTATTCAGCTGCTGCGCCTGCGCCAGAAGCAGGCAGAGGTCTAGGAACGATGGGGCTCGCTGGATTCCAACGTACCCTAGCAGCCAGAGAGGTGAATGAAACTATCATAGCTTGATGGTAACAACTTTGCCTTGTTGCTTGAGATGTGATAGCGCCAATGATGGGAGAACAATAAGAAAAACGTTTAGCTATTAATACAGCGTCTAAAAGCTGTTTTAAGAAACGATCTTTTTGCTCTGCTTGATCTCTTTTGGTAAGAGTCGATCTTATAAATCTTAGAGTTTGATCGAATGCTGAAGTAGCAAGTAAATGAGAAAAATGTTGCTCATTCACCTCAGCAATTCGACGTTTTCTTTCTTCAGCATCACTTTCACCTGCAAAGTAGGTTTCAATCTTTAAAATGCTTTCGGCGAATCTACGATTTTGGGTTAGATATTGAATTTCTTGATTGTGCGCTTGATCAATGCGGAGAGTGATTTCTGCTGGGCTTAAAGGATTACCCTCTGCTGCCATCAAAGCATAAAACTGTTCATACTGATGAGAAGTCAAGGCGACTTGAATCGCGAGAATTCGAGCCCTTCTTTGTAAATCTGCCCGCTCATCTGCAGATAGTACTGAGGCAAATCTACTCATGGCAAGAATTTCTGTGATGGGAGTCACTAACCTAGATGTAAACATAACTTCAAATAGGAAGAGCAACGTTCCTTTTTCAAAGGCTGCACGCTCCTCAGGCGGGAAATAATCTAGTCCATAGCCCATAAACTCGATTGCGCCCGCGTAGTCTTTTCCTTGACTAATCCCTCTAATCAGGGCTACGAAGCATATTTTGCGAAGTGGATCACTAAGAATGAAAGGGATAAACTTTGATAAAACTCTTTTATGTCCCTTTAGAGCTAGATCCTGGTAAATCTGAGTTAGATGAGAACCAGCTTCAGGTTTACCAGCAAAAATTTCAAGGTATCCTAGGGCATGGTGAATGTGCTCTAGCTGGGAAACATCATCGGTGCTACTAGAGGCTTTGATAAGATGGTGCTGAAGCAATTTGACTGCAGGCAAGACTTTATTCTTATCTTTGGAAATGCGGTGAAAATATACTTGAGCCCTCTCTGTTTCTCCAAGTTTCATGCACTCAAGAGCAAATCGCTCATAGTAATGAGACATCTCAGGGATCGGGAGTTCATCACAGAGGTCATCAACGAGTCTCCAATTTTTAGCTTTCAGAGCTGAGCAGAGGATATTAAAATAAGTTGTTTTTTTGAGATCGAGATTTGTGATCATTTTTTGGACAGTGATCGCATCAGAGATTTTATTCTCTCTTAACAACAACACAACTAGTCGATCTGCTAATTGATCTTTTGCATGGGTCTCTGTTTCATCCGTGGCATCCATCATTTGCAAAAGCACCATCCCTTGATGGGAAAAGCCTTCTTCAATCAGCTTATTTGCAACAGAAACCTTCGTTTCAAAAGGAAGAGCTAAAATGTCAACGAAGGTCCAATTGTTGACTGATAAAGCATAAAGAACGATTTGTCGATTACGCTCTGCTCTATTGACCGTGTCGAGAATTCTTTCATTCAAAGCTGAAGCTTCAGTTAGGTCATCTTGTTCAAGAAATAAATAGAAAAGTCTTTCCATCATACCGTCTTTTTGCTGAACCGATGCTTCATCATGGGGTTCTACAAGCTCGAGAAGCCCTTTAGCTTGTTCACCTAGTCCTAATTCTATAAATTGAGAAACTAGGATGGTTACAGCATCGATCGTGAGAGGAAGGCTGACCCTTGATGCAAAATCGAGAGCAAATTGGGGATTTCGAGGATTGCTCATCAAACAACGCTCAAAGTACATGCTTTGAATCTGGTGTTCTAATAACACACTTTCTTCCCCTGGTGAATGAAAGGGAAGTAAACTTTCTGCTAAATCGTAATACCCATTTTGAACGAGAGCTGTGGCTAGTAGCTGGATGTAGGCGTCTTTAGAAGGCCCTGGAGCAAACCCTTGGAACATAGCAACTAGATCAGGGGCTTTTCCCTTTTGGATCAGCTTTTGAAGAGCTCTATCTACAAAAAATTGATCCCGAATCTCCATGAGGAGATGTAGTGAATGATCCCATTTTCTGCCTTTAACAAGGTTAAGCAGACACTTATAGTAGATCTCAGATTGTAAAGAGACATCGGAAACTTCACTACCAAAGAGATAGGCTTGATAAACTTCTCCGAGCCCTATAGAGAGATTGACTAACTTATTCAACTCTCTATCTCTTGTTTCTCTGTGGGCTGGGGTGTCATTTGGCAACAAAAATGTATCCCTTCCCTTAGCCAAAATTTTTACTCTTGAGACAATATTGAATAATAAAACGCTTTCATTTTCTGTATTCTTCCACCGAATAGCGCCCTCTAGATCATTCGCAAAGGGAAGAAGAACCTTAGCAACATCCTGAGTCCACTTCACTCTGTTTTCGTAGATTTCACTATGTAGCTCAGATGTGTTTAGAGCAGAAAATGCTTCAATAGGTCTTCTACTCAAAATTTCAAGTTCTCTGATCGCTTTGGTAAGAGCAGTATGAGCAGAGGAAGGAGCAGGATGGGGCCTTAATCCTCGATGAAATTCTCTTCTTTCTACAAGAGGAGCTACTAGCATTGCCAAAGCAGCTCTTCTGTCAAGTGTAGGAGCAATTGAACTCGGTTTTGGTAGGCAAACTACTTCGCCCTCTGTAATTTCAAGGGGAGCTTCAAGAAGCCTTAATCCTTGGAGACTTGAAACCAAGGTTTTCAATGCTCTTTGTCTTAATGCTCTTTCTTGATCTACGAGAGCTTCAATCACTGAAGGAGTTTTAAATGCGAGAGCGAGGGTTGTAACTGTTGTTCCTGCACGGACTAAAGATTCACCCCGAGGAAGGATGTAAGAGAGGATGAGCCTTGTTAGATTTGTACGAATGAACTCTCTTGGATTTGCTCTTGGCATCATATTTAGAGGGCGTATTGCACCAAAAGAAACGAGTGTCAAAGAGTCAGATAATTCACTTGTAGGTGTTATTGGAAGTAGTGTAGGGATGGCGATACTGTGTGCAGTTGCAGCCCGCGATGATGGTGTTGTTGATTCTGTTGTAGGGGTTGCTCCATCGAACCCAAGGCTAATTTCAGCGGATACTGCTCCGGGAGTTCTGCTTTCTGAAATTTCCTGAGTGGCAGCAGCTGCAGTAGACAATTGCTCTAAATTTAAACTAATTGAATCCAAAACTTAAAACCTCATAATTTGGCCAAGAAGATACCATATAGATGGGTAAAAAGAGAATTCTCAAAAAGAAATTTGATAATTAAAAAAAAGAGTAAAAAGAGAAGTTATTTGCGGTTACCAAGATTTGAACTTGGGACCTCAACATTATCAGTGTTGCGCTCTAACCAACTGAGCTATAACCGCGAAATAAAATGGAGGCTAGGAGATTCGAACTCCTGGCCTTCTGAATGCAAATCAGATGCTCTACCAACTGAGCTAAGCCCCCAAAATGATATCGACAGTTGAAGGTAAGGTGAAGAAAAAGTGTCTCAACCTAAGACGATCTACCGAA
>CAYSAJ010000049.1:0-7214 GCA_964429005.1 uncultured bacterium
GGTGAAGATATTGATAAGAAATATTTCCACCAAGTGAATAAGAAAGTGATGGCTGAAGGAGCAAAACCTGCTCAAGCGGCTCCCGTCCTTCTGGGTATCACAAAAGCTTCTCTCGGTACCGAGTCGTTTATTTCAGCGGCTTCGTTCCAAGAGACAACACGTGTTCTTACTGATGCTGCATGCGAAGGTAAAACAGACTATCTTCTCGATTTCAAATCGAACCTCATCATGGGACACATCATCCCTGGAGGAACAGGCTTCCCTGACTACTACCTAAGAGTCAAGAAGCTCGTCGATCGTGAGGAAGAAGAAGAGCTTGATTTCGTTTTTAACGATTAATAGCTTCTGTAAGTAATTTCTCAATTAATGCTCTAAAAGCCTATAGATAATCTATAGGCTTTTTTTTATTTTAAACAAAAAAACATAACAAATATTTTAAATCAACTAGTTATTAAAAAGTTGTGTTATACTTGTTTTATTAAAAGGAGCCTAAAAGTGGAATTAAACCATCCTATAACCAGTTTTCCAATCTTTGCCTATTATGGATACGTTGGGACTGAAAATCCATTGCCACTACTAAAAGAAACAGCTGCAAGGGTTGGAGGTCTTATAATTAGTGTGATGGAGATCCCTTTTGGTGTTGCAGAAGCCGTTACAAGACTAGCAATAGGAGTTATCCTGGCGATCCCTCTTATCCTCTCATGTTTTTCTTCCTCGGCTGAAGCAAGAAGTTTTCGTAATAGTAGTTTTAATCTAGTTTTAAAAGGGGCTCTCGCTAGCGCATCTATCCCCTTTATAATGATTATATTCGCTTTGACAAGCGGTTTTAGAGAAATCTAGGTTTTACCTGCGAATTTAACTGGTATTTTTAAGGAGATTGTTATGAAATTTGATGCAGAAACTGTATGCTTACCTGTCAGCTGTATACCCTATATGGCCTATTATAACGCCCTAAACTTAAAAAAACCTGGTTCTAGAGCAGAGCCTAGAACTCCAGTTATTGAAGGTTTGGTTAGGTTTGGAGGAAGTTGTATATTGATAGTGACCTCTCCGCTGTATGCAATTGAAGCGGTTGTAAGGATTTCTTTGGGAATAGTAGGTGCTTTATTTGCTCTTATAGCCTCATCTATCAATAATCAAGCTGCAGGAGAGTTTGTAAAACTGTACACCGCAGTTTGCTGGACTGGTGCCAAAACCGATCTTATAGCCCCCTTCTACTTTTTATATAAGCTTCTTACAGAAGGTATTGGGGCACTCTAAAGGTTTTTTACATTAAAACTAAACAACTTTAACACCTGACTCCACTGATCGTCGGAGTTTAATTTATTGTTAATAAGGATTTTATGATAGATTTTAAAAACTGTATAGCCCCTCAGCTTTTTACTCGCTATGTTGAGGCGGTGCCCCATCGTTATGAGGAAGTTGGCCATCAATTTTGGGTAAGACCTCTCAATGGATTAGTAACAACTTTGATTATAGCTTTGGCTATCATTGAGGCTGTTGGACGGCCTCTAGCCGGGGTAATAGCTTCCCCAGCCGCTCTTTGGGCTTATTGCGCTAATAATCAACAGTTTTTAGCAGATTATCAGCAAATATGCTTCATAGAGGCCCTTGAGGCAGGTAAAAACCTATTTGAAGGGATTTTTGTTGTTTTTAGAGATGCTATCTGCGGAATTTACGATTAATCCTGCAAAAATAACAGGGGTTTATCTAAGTCAAACTTTCTCGTTTTATCTTTAAAACCCAGGAATTAAGGGCTTTAAATACAGTTTTCCACAAAAGTCTATTGAAAAAGTCCTTATAAACACTTAAAAACAAGGTGTTTATAAGGACTTTTTTCATTTTGTTTTTCACAAATATTTTAAACAATAACTGTAATATTTATTTTAATTAAAAAATTTAGTATAATTAACGCTAATTAATTTAATTAAAGATAGATTATGAACTCTTTGCCTCCTCCTATTGAATTTACTGATTTTGTTGTAATGACCTCTACTATGACTAAAACTCACCACGATAGAATCGAGGGACTTCGCTATTATCGAGCAAATCAGATTGAGACCAATCCAACTGCCCCTACCAAGCAGGTGTTAGTTTCTGGAGGAGGTCCGGCAGGGCTCATGCATGCCATTTCCGCCTGTTTGCAGGGCTATAAGGTTAGGGTTTTAGAAAAAAGAGGAGAAGTTCGTGACAGAAGACCTCAAATTGTTGCATTGAAGCATGACAGCGTGGCTGTATTATCAACGTTGGGGGTCTTAGATATCCTGGAAAGAGAGGGAAAAATAGTCCGGCCACCTGTTGAAACTCCAGGCGACCAAGAGCATACTCAATCCCCTCTACTTGTTTCTATCGGTGATCTTGAGATGGCTCTCGAGGCAGTATTAAGGGAAATAGATCCGACAGCAACGATCAGCTATGGATGTCATCTGGGAGATCGTCATGACGGAGCCGATCATACATTCACCATCGATATTAAAAATAACCGTGAAGAAGTCGTAGAGACTCTGAGTCCTGACTTCTTATTTATCGCAGAGGGGAAGCATAGTTCTACTGCAGAATCATTTGGATTCCGAAGAGTAGAAGTCATGCCTCCTATCTATGCTATAGCAGGATTTGGTGTAAGCCAGCAAATTCTTAATCAGTCAGGAAGGGCTCGAGATGTTCGATTTGAGATGTATCGAGTGGCCATGATGATTTATTACTTTACAGCTTTTCTCTTTGAGTCCATCAGAGTCACTTGTTTTGGAACAAGTTATCGTATGAGCTTTAGTATGGCGACCCCCCTCACAAACTACATGGGCGTTTTAGTATCACAAGAGCGATTAGCCCCAGTAATTGCTCTTAAGCAGGAAATAGCAGACTTAAAAGGGAGGGACAGAGCCCATCCAAGCGAAGAGTTGAAAGCTCTAATCCGGCAAAAAGAAGGAGAGCTTAATGGGATTATTTGCTACTGGGCTAATATCGGATATTTTCAGGCTGTCGCTTTATCGCAAATGAATTTTATGCTCCGCTCATTTGGTTATGAGACCTTAGATTTGCCACAAGACCCACCTTTCTATGTTCCTTATACCGATGGAGATCTTGTGGAGATGTCTTCAAGTCATATTGATCATACAGCACCTGACGCATATATTAAAACATACCATCAAACAGGTACAAAAAGAACTCAATTAGTCATTCCTTGTGGTGATGCAAGATCTACAGTCGATTTCTCAACAGGTCTTGGCCTCACAAATGTCATTAGATCTTCCTATGCGGCTTCAGATTTGTTACAAAATGCATCACTTCTCGATTTAGAAAGAGCCACTGATGAGGTTCATGCAGCGAGTATAAGAACGATTGCATCCGTATACACTTCCCAAATTCGTGAATCGATACAAGATGCAGAAAACACAGCTCGAAACATCCGAGAGGGACTAGCTTTACCTTTAGAGATGGAAGCCTGATGGAAATTCCTTTTAGCACTTCTCTCGGTTATGCTTACATGGATGCAGTTCCCAGACAATTTGAAGGGAAAAGCGTCCTTCATCAGATTTGGCTACGGCCTTTAACAGCGGTAGCGCTACTCGCAGCAACAAGTCTTGGCGTGATTGAAACGGCTTTCAGAATCGTTGGTTTCGTTACTTTATGTATTCCTCACATGTTTGTGAAGGGGATTCACACCACTCCTGCGCAGAAGTTTTCTGCTATCTATTTAGAGCATTTTTCATTGGGTGCGGTTACAAAGAGCATAGGAGGTATCTTTTTGAGTCTCTTTGGCGCAATCTATCAGCTTGCCTTCGGTGTAGCCTAATCACTCTGATCCGTTTGAGATTTCCTTAAGGGTTGTTTCTTTATTTACAATCATCGCAACACTAGCATCTGACCAGACATTAAGAGCTGTTTCCACCATATCGATTAAGGTATAAAAAGGAAGGATCAGCCCCATCATTTCAACAGGAATATCCATTGCCGCCAAGAGGGCTGTTGAGAGAAAATAACATCCCATCGGCACACCTGCGTTGCCAATTGCTGCAATCGTTGCAATGAACACCCAGCCTATTAATTGGATTCCTGTAAAAGTAAATCCATTCGAGGCAGACACGAAAAGACCTGTGGCCAAGATAAAAGCGGCGCATCCATTCATGTTAATTGTTGTGCAAATAGGAAACACAAATCTTGAAACTGCAGCACGTATGCCAAGGCCATTTTCTGCAGTCCTCATAGCAATAGGCATCGTTGCTACAGAAGATTTAGAGAAAAAGGCAACCGTAAGGGCTGGAAAAAAGATCCTCAGAGAAGAAAAAGGAGAAATTCCATGAGCTTTGAGGATGAGAGGTAATATTATAAGGCCTTGAAGGAGATTCGCCCCTACAACAACAGTAAGATACAGAGCAAGTCCAGTGAGGACTTTTCCTTTCGTAAGAGATGCAAAGGAGAGAATAATTCCTGACCAAACCGTCAGAGGAATTATTGCGAGTATGACTTTAACCAGTTTCATCATCGCAAATAAGAGGGGAGTGAGCACGTCATGGATCTTATCTCTATTAGGAGCTTTAAGAAGGGCGATTCCAAGACCAATCGCTAAAAGTAAGATTCCAAAAACATTTCCCTCTAAAAAGGGTTGAAAAATATTAGAAGGAAAAAGATTCACAAGGTGATCGAGGAAACTCGTTTGAATACCACTTGAGGGGGTGTTTGATGAAGAGATCCCTGATGAGTGAACTGGTTGTATGATCAAATATAAGGTCAGGGAGGTGAGTGCGGCAATAATCGTTGTGAGAAAAGTCCATTTAACCGTTTTGTAGCTCATTTTTTGAAATTTGTGGATCTCATCTATCCCAGTAAAGGAGGTGAGAAGAGATAAAAAGATCACTGGAAGGCTGATGAGCTTCAAAATATTTGTGAATAAAGTCATAAAAGCAAGAGCCCATTTTTCCTGGCCGGGCACAGGGTAAAACCCCATGATAAGGCCAAGCGATGCGGCTATGAAAATCCAGCTTTGTAAACCGATTTTTTTAGAATGTTTTTTGTTGCCATGATCTGCGCACATGGGAATCTCCTGCTCAATGTTAAGGGATATAGGGTAAAAAAAGATTAAATGAAAGTCTGCTTGTAGCTTTAGCTACAACAAAGAGAAGAAGGGGATAAGAAATGATAAAGTGTAATCATGAGTCTATCGTATCATATGATGGGGATTTAGAAAAAACAAATCCTTAGAGCTAGTTTAGAGCAACGATCCCTGCATTTAAGGATAGGGCATAAGCTGTCCAAAGAAAATAGGGGATTAATAGATAGCCAGCTGATCGGCGAATTTGAAAAAACAAGGTCATCATCACCACGATAAGAGAGAATAGAAAATAGAGATCCAGCAGAGCCAATACGGGGTTTTTTAAGCTAAAGAAAAGGGCTGACCAGATTAAATTCGCAAAAAGCTGTATCCCGTAAATGGTTAAGGCTACATTTTTAAGATTAGAGCGAGGTGAAATATAAATGAGCCAACCTGAAATGGCGATCATGATATAAAGAGCTGTCCACACGGGACCAAACAGATAAGGAGGTGGGGTCCAAGAGGTTTTTATTAAAGTAGGATACCAAGTTTTAACTGAAACCTGTGTAAAAATGCTCCCTAAAACTCCAATGCCTAGTACAACAAGAAGAAAGGCTGCAAGCGACCCATATTTTTTCATTTATCTAACCGTCGATATTTTTTGTTTTTTATACATGAATTAACAATTAGACGTATAGATTTAGCTAGCAGCTGGCAGAAAGCCGGGCCATTCGTTCCCTATCAGAATTTCTATGACTGTTTTTCTTTCCTCTTCATCTTCGATACTTTCTATAACAATTTTCAAGATAGATGAAAACATAGAAAGCTCATGCAAGAAATCTCTTTTTTTATCACTTCTATGCTCTGGAGGGAGTCTTTCGATTCTTTCTAGGATTTTACTTTTCATGTTAATGAGATTTGCAATAATGGTCGCAAAAATCGCAGATTTTTGTTCTGGAGTAGCTACGTACATGGAATTCTTATCAGCCACTGCAAATAGCACCTCCTGGGCAAATTCAAGAAGCTTTTTTTGTTCGACCGTTGGGTGTGATTTATCAAATAGTGAGGCAACAAATCCCAAGCAATCGAAACAAACTTTGCAAACAGTCTCACCTCTAGCTTTTGAGAGAGAGCTTATGCAGTTGCGGGCTAAAATTCTAAGATCATTAGTTGAGCTATCTTCAATAAAGAAATCGGCATGTATGGCACTTGCAAAAGTAACTAAATCCATTTCTTTTCGTGCTGGAGCGGCAGCTTGAGGGGCTGGATCTCTTGCTACACCAGCACCGGCGATTGCAGCAGAAGGTTTTATAGCTGAGACTCCTGCAGGGGGTATTGAGCGTTTTCTTCTTATTCTAGCTAAAATAGAGTCTACGAGAGCTGAGATGTCTTCTCCTCTAATCTCTTCTAGCGGGCTAGGAGATGTCGTACCTATGACCCGGGATTGTCGGTTGATCTCTTTCAATAACGATGCCTTTAAGATTGTATATCGATCGCTATACAAAGGTTTAGAAAAAACAAGATCTCCTTCTGTTAAAGTGCCATCCGTAGATGTTGTGCAATTTAACAATACAGCTATCCTTTTTGCTTCATTTGGAAGAAAAAGTCGGTTACATAGCAAGATTGTAGAAAAGGCAGCGGAATAAAAACTGCCTAAGTAAACCAAAGGTTCCGTTGATTTTGAAGGATTAAATGAAGGGGATCTGTGAGCAAAAGCTGTTCCGGGCTTATGGAGCTCGTGTAGAATTTTTGTCGCTATGATAGAAAGACGGGCAAGTTCTAAAAACTCTTCATAGGTCCAATCAACATAGCCTCTCTTTTTTGAGGGCTCTACTTGAAGACCACTATTCCAGCTTTCGCTAATTTGTCGATAGACAGAGCTCGTTGCTATAGAAGGTAGAGCTTCGAAATTCCAAGGGGACCTTTTGTTGATCTCACGGATTTCAGCAACATACTGAATTAATTCTGCACAAAATGCAGGGATGTTGTGTGGAACATGAGATATGCCTTCTTCTAGATGGCCTAAGGTCTCGAAACAGGTTGGGTTAGTCTTAGCATCTCGAGCTTTTTTAATAAACTCAAGAGATCCATAGGTGGGGGTTAAAGTAACGGTAGATAAAGGAGCTGCCAGGCTCTGTTTCCTAACTCAAGATAAAGTCCCTTTTTTGAGTTTTTAGCCTTTTTT
>CAYSAJ010000050.1:0-7031 GCA_964429005.1 uncultured bacterium
CAACAAAGAAAATTGTGTCAACCCTGATAAAAAAGGGACTAAAGCTGCGATCCATTATAAAATGGTTGTTCCTTCTAAAAAATCGATCACTCTTCAATTCAGACTCTGCCCTGATAAAAAGAAAAAAGCGCTGTCTGATGTGAGCCAAATTATCGAAGAAAAAAGAAAGGAAGCGGATGAATTTTATGATCAAATTCATCCCAAAGAAGCGAGCAAAGAAGATCGGATGATCCAGCGTCAAGCTTTCGCTGGTATGCTATGGAGCAAGCAATTTTATCGTTATAACGTCAAAGAGTGGCTTAGCGGGGATCCCTGCATGCCACCGCCGCCTCCTTCGCATAAGTGCATAAGAAATTTTCACTGGACTCATCTTAATGCTGATAATGTCATATCTATGCCTGATAAATGGGAATACCCATGGTTTGCTGCATGGGACCTCTCATTTCATACTGTGGCTTTAGCAGGTGTTGATATGCAACTTGCAAAACATCAACTTCATTTGCTTTTAGAGCACCACTATCAACATCCTAATGGTCAAATTCCCGCCTATGAATGGTCCTTTTCTGATTTAAACCCTCCTGTTCAAGCTTGGGCTCTTTGGCGGTTATACTGCATGGATGGAAGAAAAGATCTAAAATTCCTCGAAATGTGTTTTATGAAACTCATCATGAACTATAGCTGGTGGGTGAACAAAGTTGATAAAAAAGGGAATAACGTATTTGAAGGGGGATTTTTGGGTCTTGATAATATCTCGATCTTTGATCGCAGTAACCCCATTTTCAAGGGAACACACTTTGAAGAATCGGATGGCACAGGATGGATGGCTTTTTACTCTTTGATGATGGTGCGAATCGCCCTTGAATTTGCCAAAGTCCAACACTACTTTGGAGAGCTTGCAACAACATTTTTAGATCATTTCTTTTCAATCGCTAAGGCTATGCAGCAAGCAACAGGTCGAGAAATCGGCATGTGGTCAGAAGAAGATGGTCTTTTTTATGATGTAATTAACACAGCGGGAGGAGAACACAAGCGACTTAATATCCACTCATTTGTGGGGATTATCCCTCTCTATGCAGTAGATTATGTAAAAGAGTCTGACCTCAAAGCTTTCCCAAAACTTCATGAAAACTTCCATCTCTACTTAAAAGAAAGCCCTGACCTCATGGGACAATATGTGAGAGAGATAAAAAAGGATGGAGAGACTTATTACCTTTTTTCTCTTATGAATGAAAATCAGATGGCTAAAATGTTCCACAAACTCTTTGATCATGAGGAGTTCTTTTCTCCTTATGGTCTTCGCTCTCTTTCTAAATTTCATGAAAAAAATCCCTACCATTTCCATGAACATGTCGTTTGCTATGAGCCGGGTGAATCGCTAGAGCGTATCAAAGGGGGAAATTCGAACTGGCGAGGCCCTATTTGGTTTCCGACCAACTTACTCGTCCTCGATGCTTTAACAAAACTTCACCGAGTTGTTGGAGATGTTCAATATGGTGGTGAGCTTTCCCTTCGAAAAATGATCAAGAGTTTAAAAAACAACCTTGTAAGCCTCTTTAGGGAAGATGGGAAGGGAAATCGCCCTATCTTTGGCGATACAAAAAAAATGCAGGAAGATCCTCATTTTAAGAATTATCTTCATTTTTATGAGCATTATCATGGGGACAGTGGAAGAGGGCTTGGCGCTTCACATCAAACAGGTTGGAGCGGAGTGGTAGCAACGATCATATCTGAGCTCAATTTCGATTGAGAGATCGATTCCATGATTTGATCGTTTCTACGAAAGGCTCGATACCTGGTTTGTACTGGGGTGAGGTTTGACCATCTTTTTCAAACGAAAATGCCCCAAATTTTTGGTTCCAACCCTTTTCCCATTCAAAATTGTCATTAAAGCTCCATAAAAAGTAGCCAAGGAGATTTTCAGGGCCAATTTTCTGAGAAGCTTTTTCTGCAGCATAAAGGGCTCTTTCCAAATAACGCTTTCGTTGGTGCTCACTTTGTGTTGAAATCCCATTTTCCGTCACAATGATAGGGACTCTAAAAGCTTTGTAGATTTCAACGATCGCTTCATACAGGCCTGCTGGATCTTCATAAAGCCCTTCCATATCGGTAATTTCAGCTTTTTGAGGGTGGGATGGGCCAAAAATACCTATATAAACTCTTCCATAAAATTGGGCGCCCACAAAGTCAGTTTCGACAGAGCACATTTCAGTAAAATCTTCTTTGATACGGCATAAAAATGGAATATGAAAACGAAACTTTCCTGTTTTAAAAAGGTGCAGTACAGCCTCATGCATAAGAGATAGCGCTTTAGTAAGAGGCCTTACTGGAAATTGAAGCGCCTCAAAACTTAAATATTGATGGGTGATGCCGATTTGAATCGAAGGGGCTTTTTGAGACAAAGCAATTCTTTTTAAACTGCGGTAGGTTAAACAGTGAGCTTTTAATATGTTTTTTAGAAAAATCCCAGCTTGGCGGAATTGCCATTTAAGGCCTGGAGAGAATTTTCCTAGGATATAGCGGCAAAGAGCTTCAATAGAGGGTTCATTGATCGTGCAAAAAAACTCAACTAGGGGTTTGCCTTCATAAGGCTGAATCAAAACAGAAAAGACTTTTTCGCAGAAAGAGGTTAAGTAGGGGATGTTTTCTTCATTTTCAAAACTACCCTTATCATGAAACCATAAGGGCTCTGAAAAGTGGTGAAGTGTGATCATCGGAGTAATTCCATGATTGCGGAGCTCTTTGCAAAAATTGACATACACTTCAAGCTTTGTTTGATCAAACTTTCCTTGGTGAGATTCAATGTGGGACCATTCTACGCTAAAACGATAGGCATTCACGCCGAGGAGCTTCAATCGGTCGATGATAGATCTGGGATCCTCTTGATAAACTTGAAACAAGTTGGCGCTTTGACCTGAGAAATTACTCTCTTTCATAAACTCTTTTTCCCAAAAGCTCCATTGAGAATGGGGACAATTCATCGCCCCTGAATCTTGATAGGTGCTTGTAGAAATACCAAATAGGAATGAAGAGTTCCCTTTCCCAAGAGGATGTCTTTGGCGAGCTTCGGCTAGGCTTGTTAGCTCTTTCCAACGATGAGAGTTTTTGACGACTAAAGAGAAGTTATCTAGCGGGTTTTTTGAAGACATTTGTTCTTTCTTTATCCGGGCCCAAAAGCTCATAAGAATTTTTCTCTCTGATCAAGCATCCATCATACCTTGGAGCTCGTTTTTCCTCTTTAAGAAAATTGAAAAGGAAGAGCCCTTTTGCTATGATGGCCTCATGAAATATCCTGTGATTGATTTACATTCTGATTTACTCGGCAGTATTGCCGAAAGCCCACAAACTTTGGATTTTGAATCTCCTGAAACCCGCTCCTCTTTACCGCAATTGGAACAGGGGGGAGTTAGGCTTCAGACATTTGTAATTGCAGTGATTGAACCGAAAGATTGCGTCTCTTTTGCAAAACAGCAAGTCTCTCTTTATCACAAGCTCTTGAGGGCATATCCCACAAGGATTGCTTCCTCTAGAAATTTCAAATCCAATCTTCCTAAAGTGCATGGGTTTCTTGCGATTGAAAACGCTTTAGGTTTGATCGGAGAGGATGAGCCCCTAGAGAAAGCATTTGTTCGCTTTGATGAAATCGATCAAGTAGAGCAAATTTTATACGTGAGCCTCACGTGGAACCAAGAAAACCGCTTCGGTGGGGGGAATCTATCCTCAAAAGGACTGCAGTCGGATGGGAAGATCTTTCTCGATTTTTTGGGAGAAAGAAAAGCGGCTATCGACCTCTCCCATACAAGCGATCCCCTTGCTTATGATATCATCAATCATATTGATAAAAAGGGGCTTAATGTCCCTCTCATCGCTTCCCATTCAAATTTTCGAAACATCAAAAACTCAAACCGGAATCTCCCTGAGGAGTTAGCTCTAGAAATTGTAAGAAGAAAAGGTCTTATTGGGATTAATTTCGTCCGGCGTTTTGTTGGAGATCGGCCCGAAGATTTTCTCAGGCTCGTCGAATATGCTTTTTCTATAGGAGCCGAAAACACTCTTTGCCTAGGTTCTGATTTTTATGGAGGAGCTACACCTCCACTTCACTTAAACCCTGAATATCTCTATCCACCTTTTCAGGATGAGTTTAGTAATTCAAGCTGTTTTCCTCACTTCGCAAAATTGCTTGAAAAGATTTTACCTCCTGAAAATATCAAGAAGATTTTTTATGCTAACGCCGCACACTTTTTACAAAAAATGGGCTTTATTTCTAAGGAGCAAAATTCATGAAATTTCATTCCTTACTTTTTTTTGTGCTCTGTTTTGCTGCCGAGCGTTATCGAGAAGAAATGCCTCGATATGTTCATCAAGAAACGATTGAAGAAGCATCCCTTATTGATTCTTATGTTAATATTTGTACAAGGACCTTTTCTAGAGAAGAATTTGAAGAAATCCTAGCAAAGGATGTTTTCCTTTTTCACCAAACAAATGATCAGCCACCTATGAGCGTCCAAGGAAAAGAAAAGGTTGGAGAGTTTTTTTTTCGCTATGTATTTAACAACACCTCCGATGTGGTGATTCAAAACATTGTCCAATCAGAAAACCAAAAGGGAAGAACTTTATTTCTTTCTTTGGAAGAAACAAAGGATGAAGAGGCATCTCTCTCTCGATATCATTTTGAAGAAGAAACTCATTTTGTTTTTTCAGGAACACCGGGGAAAAAGCGTATCTCTCAAATCCACATGAATGTGAAAAAAAATCTTCTATAAAATTGAAATGAGCTCTAAAAACTGACCATTTTCATCGCCCCGTCCGAGCGCCAATTGAAAGGGATCCTTAGATTGAACTGCAAGGGCTTTATCGACAGAATCTAAGGAAAAAGGGAGCGTAATTCTACCGAGTGTTAAATGGGGGTGATAAAGATCTCCGTGGGCGTTGAGAACTTCTAGCTCTTTCTTTTCTAAAATAGAAACCATTTTTCGGTGGAACTCCATAAGCTGAGATTCCCTTGCAACATCTAAAGCAGCCCATATATAACCTTCATGCTCTTTGAGTCCGATCGTGAAGCTAAGACCTGTGAAACGGATGTTCAGCGCACTCCCTTCTTGAGGGAATGCTTCTTTCGCAAGAGCTAAAGCTTCTCCATGGTGAGGTGCCCTAAACTGGCAAACGGTAACGTGAGGCTGGCTCACTTCTGAAAGGAGGTATCCTTTGGCTAAGTTCTTAAAAAGAAATTGTGAGATAGAAATGTAAGTCGCAGATTCTTCTTTAGAAGCGATTAAGGCAAGTATATATCGATTCATTCTTCTTTTTTATTGATTAGGTTTTCTATGAGTTTCGCAAGATATGAGTAATATGTGTTCATTACCTCATATCTTGTACCAAGATAATGATTACAGAAAAAGGCGAATATAAATTCTTCTCCTGATGGAAGAGTAAAATATCCGGCTAAGTTATGAGCTTGCGCCATAGACCCCGTTTTTGTTTTTAGTCGTGCTTTTTCAAGAATAGGGAATTTTTTGATAAGTCTTTCGCTCTGATTTTCAGCAATCGAACAATAAACACTTTGTTGCAGAGGATCTCTCTTGATCCTCTCAAGTAAAGTGACAAATCCTTTCGGGGTTTGGCAATTTCTCCTGGCAAGCCCAGAGCCATCTTTTACATGAGAGGGTATGTTCCAATCAGCCAGGGTTTTTTCTATAAGATGGGCTCCAAGATCTGCTTGGCCACCACCCAAAACTTTTAAAATATGCTCAGCATATAAATTGATGCTATTGGCATTCATTTGACGAAGAAGATCTTTTAAAGGAGGAGAATAATGCGTTTGAAAGGATGTCAAAAGGGGAAGAGTTTGCTTTGTAGAGATGATTTCAACTCCACTCATCGGTTGAAATAGGTTTTGAGAAAGGTGAGCTACATACTTTGCTGGATCTGGCATTGCTGCTTTGACAACGATCGTAGGGATATCCATAGGAATGGTTCCTCTGAAATAATGGAGAGAGTTGTATTCTGATCCAAACACATACATTTGATCACCGGAGCCTGCAGGTCCAGTCAAGACTTCGCTTTTGTAACTAAGACCGGGTATTTCAGGGTCTATTTTGATGATTTTAGCGCTCTCTCCTACTTTCTCTCCAGGAGAGAGGGTGATTTTATACATGTTTTGATCAATGGTAAGCGCTGAAGAGCCCGCCCCAAAATAATTACCTAGGTCTTCGTATTCCCAATAAGGGGATGCGGCGGCTGTTTCAAAGGCGCTTACATCAAGATATACTTTTCCCCGGACTGAATAAATTCCTCCTCTTTCAAGCAGTTTTTTCCATTCTGCAAGGTTCTCTTGAGAGAAAGAGGGATCTCCTCCTCCTTGAATATATAGATTTCCAAAGAGTTCATGATCCTTGATCTCTCCTTGGTAGAGAAGATGAGTCTTAAACTGATAATTATCCCCTAGGATGTAACTTGCTACCGCGCTTAAAGCAATTTTTTGCAAAGAGGCTGGGATAAAAAAGCGATCTTCATTTTTTTTGAGGATCTCCTCTCCCGTTTTGCTGTTAATGATATAAGCGCCAATATGGGCCCTTTTAAAAGGCTCCGAAGAGCAGAAAGAGTCTGAAGTAAAGCAGTAACAAGAGACTGAAAAGAAAATAGTTAAAAGTTTTTTATACATATAAGAGGTAGAGAATATTAAATTTATTATTAGTGTCAGAGTTAAATCTCTACTTTTGTAAAATAGGGGGGATTTAAATTAAAATGTTTTTTTATGGATATTCTTCCAATTCATGCCGATTCCCTCTATAGAGCTGACCAGAATTTGGTCAAAGCTAACTATCAAACCCTCTTTCAACGCAAGAAATGGCAACATTTTAAAGCGGATAGTGAGGGGCGTCTTGTTCTTATGAGCGCTTGGGAGAATCTTCAGTATTTCTTCTCTCCACTCTACCGCCAAACCATTCAGGCTGGGACAAAAAGAGCCATCGAGCAAGTATTCCGAGAGATGAGAATGCCTACCGAACCTGGGGATGAATTCCTTTCTCAAATCG
>CAYSAJ010000051.1:0-6709 GCA_964429005.1 uncultured bacterium
GTCAAGACCTTCATCGCCGATGGTACTATGCACAAGAGCATGGAAGAGTAGGTCGTCGCCAAGACATTCCTTTTTGTCGATCAACCGTTTAAGCTTTCTTAAACGGTTTTTTTATTCCAAAGATCTTATTCATCAATTTTTTCTTGGTGGTTATAGAGAAGGGGAAATACCTGATCCCATTCCGAACTCAGAAGTCAAGACCTTCATCGCCGATGGTACTATGCACAAGAGCATGGAAGAGTAGGTCGCCGCCAAGACATTTTATTCAATAAGTTCTAAAATTATTTCTTTATATACACTACATATTCTTTATTTTACTTAATTATTGACGAATTTTTTATTATAATAGTTATAATTAATAATATAATAGAGTTTGATTATGGATAGAATTAGTGTATTGGCTCCAAGACTTGAGTTGCAGGTAGAGCCCTCTGATGAAGTGTCTATAGCAAGAGAAGCCCATAAAGAGCCTATAGAGTTTAATTCAGAAATTATCGATATTGTCACCTATGATTCAGATCCTGATGATGATGAGTGCATCCCTTACACGGGAACTGTCCCAGCAGGCTCCTTGAAAGTTCGTTTCGTAGATTCTCAAAAAAGCTTAACTCCAAAACATATTGTAAGACACAAACCCTCATTATATCCCCTAGATAGAAAATCAGCTCGCACTCGCCTTTATGAAAAAGCTAGAGCCTCCGCCACAGTTTCCACTTCGGCGGCTACAGCGAAAAGACAAATCCGCTATAAAAATCTTCTTTTACAACCACCGATGCACACGGAAGCAGCATCTCCTAAAGAAAGCTCTTTAAAACGCGATCAATACGTTTCAGAAACTAGTTTTGCTGCGATAAAGATGAAAGGCCTTGTCCCTCATCTTTTTGCCCTATTTAAAAGTAACGTAGTAAATACCCCACTAAAGAGCCCTATTCTTCGCGCTTTGCAAAAAACAGCTTCTCTTTTGGCAATTATTCCCTTCGAGGCCCTTCAACTCACCGAACTCATCGTAAGGACTCTAGGGCTTTGCATTTTAGGTCCTACGGCTATGGCACCTAGTAAAGTAGTAAGAAATTTTTACAATAAGCAATTTGTTGATCTTACTAGAGCTTCCGTTGTAAACTTATGGAAAATAGCAAGAGACTGCTTTGGACAACTTGCAAAGTAAATTTTAATTTTATGGCTGTACACACATTCAACAGAGCTTATAATGCTCCATTGACCAAAACGTTTGCAGAGACTTACTGCTCACGAGGCCTCTCCTATGCGCTAGCTAGACAGGTGATGTATTTGTTTCGCTCTGAAGAGAGCGAGGTTTATACTTGGCAGCAGTTTATTCGAAGACCTCTAGCTATGGCAGGGATGCTTCCCTTTGCTGCTATGGCTATTGTTGAGTCTGTTGCTCGCGTAGCCCTCTCAGTAGGTTTTTTCTTTTTACATTGGGTTCCTTACACTAATAGGCATTATGATAGAGAAGGACCTGACCTTGCTTGCAAAAGCATTTCAAATATCTTTATGATAGTTCTACAAGCATTCATGCAGCTTGCTATGACTGTCCCTGAAATGAAATAATTAAAAATTTAATTTTCATTACAAACTGTTAAAAATAATTCCTTGTATTTTGTAAAAGTCTGTTTATTGATAATATTATTTCTTTCAAAGAAGGCTTTTTTATGTCAGATATTCAAAATTATCCTTTAACTTTTTGTGCGTACAAGTGGTATGCGTTAAATGTTCGAGACCATGACAAATTTCAGGGATCTGCAAAAATCATCACACTCCCAATGACTTCACTAATCTGTTTACCTCTTGCCGCTCTTTCAGTAGCGGAAGGTGTAGTGCGAGCAGTAGCCGGAATTTTTTTAGCGATTCCAGCTCATTATGAATTTGGAATTTCTAAAAAAACTTACAATCAACATTTTTCTCTATTTCATCAAGATTCATTTGTATTTGATTCATTTTCAAACTTCCCTCAATTTCTTATGCTAAGTATTTCACAGTGGTGTTCAGAAAAATCATTAAAACAGGAACCTGTGGCACTTGCAAAGCCAGATCAACCCGGTTCAGTAGCTCCTTCAGCAACAGGTCAGGGTAGAGGTGGCGCTTCATTATTAGATGAAACAAAAGATAGCATGCAGCAAGGTGATGGACACGGAGCAGCCGGAACTGGACTACAGGCATCAACAGGAGGAGCTGGTTCTCCTGCGCCAGCAGAGCATGCTGCCGGAAGAACTACAACACCAGGGCTTTCAGCTGTAGTTGCTGCAGGAGATGGTGATATTGATTCAGATAGCGACTTTCACTCAGCTGGAGCAGTATCGCCAGTTGATATTTCTACCATGTTAGGTAGAGGTGGTGCAGTGGTGGATCGTAGAGCCAGTGGTCATAGTCATGAAAGTGATCATTCAGGTGGTGGTGAGTCTGCAAGGAGTTCCCGTAGAAGATCTCTTGAAGATCGTTTAGCAGAGGGGAAAGCAAAGAGAAATGCAGGGGGAGGGGCTCGCAGATCTAGCTTAGGCGCCTTTTCTCCTCCAAAAGCTCCTTCTGTAGTAGGAGCTCTTGCAGCTCGAAGAAAGAGTGTTACTGGTGGAGATGGCAAAGTCACTGAAGCTGCAACAACTACTACAGAGGGTGGCGGCAGAGTAGTATAAGAATTCGCTTAGTTTTCTTGTCGTAAAAAGCTGGGAATTAACCCAGCTTTTTTCTTTTCCATAATTTTATAATTCATTCCTTTTTATTTTAAGAACACAAAATAAAAAGACTTTGTTACAATCAATAATTATTCGTCGTAACAAGTGAGGTGTATTATGGATAAACTTACTACAGCTCCAGCGTTTAGTCAGTTTTTATGCGAGCAGTGGGAGAAAAATATTGAAGCTTCCATTCGTAAATCGCATGAGGGACATTTGGGTGCGTTTGCTCCCGTAAGTTTTATAGTATACCATCTGATAGCGATTGAAGGTGTTATTGAAACAGTAACACGATTAGCGTTAGGCGTTTTATTGATAGGTTTTGCTTTTTGTGTTTCAGATCATAATTTTATTGAGTATTTTGATAAACAGTTCTGTTTTCTTAATCCCGAATCAAAACTCTTTATTGCAGCAAAATTTACTTCTTATGCTATCTGTGTGCCATGGCAAAGATTAATAAGCTTTTTTTCTAACAATACCTTGCAACATCGATCTCCAGCACAATGTGAGGCTCCAATCCTTAGGAGCCCCCCTCCTGCCCTAGTACAATCAAGCTCAGATCGTAGCCCTGGGGGATTACCTCCTACCGTGCCTGCTAGAGGAGTTTTGTCTGATTCAACAAGAGGGATCGATACAGGAGATGTTGCCCGCTTTGGAATCAGAGGGGCAGCGAGGCAGCTTGGGGGAGGACATCTAGATCCTGCAACCCCGCCTAGTCCTCATGCTAGGGGAGATAGTTTGCCTGGAGGAAATGTCCCCACTCCAGAAGCGCTTCAGGCTGCTTTACTCGAAGGTATAGGTGGCGGATCACACACGCGTCAAGCGACAGCTGCGTCTGAAGTTTCGTTTGTATCTGAAGTATCGGATGACGGTTCCCCAAGAGGAGAGCATCGACTTGGGCCTTCAGGGGTTTTAAACTATGACGCCTTGCAGTAAAAAGGTGTCTAGTCACTTATTAACTTCTATCGTATAAATAAAAAAGCTGGAATTTCTCCCAGCTTTTTTATAGTAGGTTTTAGTCAATCTCTAGATTTTATGCTTCACCGTCAGAAATCATATCAAAGAGAAGATTGTCGATATCAGAAGTTTTATGGTAAAGGTTTACAACGCGATCAGTAGTTTCTGATGAAAGCTTATTATTTTTAACAGAATTATAGATTTCAGTTTTATATGATTCAAGATCTCGAATATGAGCTACAACTTCATCCGAAAGTTTGCACTCGAGAGAAAGCTTTGATAGCTCAGAAATAGGTTTTTCAATAGATGAGATGAGTTTTTTTACTTGTTTTGCATCTGGTGCATCATCTGCGGTAATAAATCGAATGTAGCTGCCTACACTCGTAAGAATTTGTGTATTAAAATCGTCTGCCTTTTTTAAATAGGCTCTGACGATGTCTTTAGATACTTGTTGATTGTCTCCCATAACAGGCCTCTCAGAATGTCTTGCCATTGTACTCTAAGTAGCATTTTTTTCTTAGTGGTTCAATGAAAAAGTTTTCTCTAATGACCAGTCGATTTGCAGCGAAGGCCACTTTCCGCCGGAGACATATTCATGCAGTTTCGCATGAAGAAAATGGGATTTGGTTTTTTTGGAAAAAAGAAAATCATTGAAACGATAAATCGGCATAATTTCACGAACAGATGCGCAAAGAAATGCTTCATCAAAAGAAGAAAGCTCTGAAATATGGACCGGTCTTTTTTGAATTTCAAAAAAAGAGCCAGCAAGTCGAAGGATAAGTTCTTTAGTGACTCCTTTTAGAACTCTTTCATCGGGAGTAATAAGAGTGGACCCTTGAATAAAAAAAAGATTGCTCCGTGTGCCTTCTAGGAGGAAACCTTCCGGATCTATGTAGACTAAATCATCAAATCCTTGAGGTCTTAGTTCATCAAGCATCCACAGGGCAGGTAAATAGAAGGCTGTTTTGATATGAGGAAACACTCTTGGGATTTCAAAGGTGTGAACATTGATGGCAGGGGCGGGGAGAGTAGGGGTTTTAATTGGATAGCACAAAATATAAAGATTAGGAGAGCCTGTTTTATTAAAACCATCGTTGCTATTGCCTGCACTGGCCATGAATTTTAGCAGCGCATAGTCATAGGGATTGTATTCAATAAGTTCATAGATAAGCCTCGATAAAGCTTTTTCATCATGTTCAAGAGAAAGTCGAACTTGCTTACAAGCGAATAAAAACCTTTCAACATGATCTTGGAGGTGGAAGGGTTTTTTCGAGTATGTCCTTAGGACATCAAATACTGTGTAACCTCGGGAAAATCCTAAATCATGAACAGAAACTTTAGCTTCAGCATCGCTTACAAAGCGATCAATACAGAAATGAACAGAATTTGAATGCATGAATTTTTTCCCTATTTTCACCATTGTTTCAGATTAGAAATTTTTCGCGCATTTTTTTTCAAAAACGGCTTAAGAGCATCTGTAAAGACAATTTTTTAACCCGATTAAAAACGTAATAAAAAAATGTTTAAAAAATTTATTGAAGAATATCTCTAAAGCAACTATGGAATGACTTATGACGAAAAGGGGAAACCCCTACAGAGTTACAACAAAAAAAACACATGGAGTAAGAAAATGGCTCTCAAAGACACAATCAAAACAATGTGCTCAGTTCTTGAACATATCCAAAGAGATATGGTGAAAGCAGAAAAAGGAAACAAAGCTGCTTCACAAAGAGTAAGAACAGGAAGCATCAAATTTGAAAAAGTAGCAAAACTTTATAGAAAAGAGTCTGTTGCTGCTGAAAAATCAGGTGGCTCAAAAAGAAAAGCTGGCGGAAAAAAAGCTGCAAAAGCTCCAGCCAAAAAAGCTGCTGCTAAAAAAAGAGCTCCAGCTAAGAAATCTGCAAAAAGAAGAAAAAAATAAATTTTTTCTTTGAAGATTTGAATTAAAAAGAGGGAAAGAAATTTCCCTCTTTTTTTTTGCTTTTATGGCATAATTTTAAGAAAAAATATGCTTATGAAAGAACAAATTATTACTTGCACAATAGATGACTATACGGAAAAAGGGACTGCTAGCGCTACTCTAGCCACATCTCCCCGCAAGAAAACCCTAGAAGTGCCCGGTGCCATCAAAGGGGAGCAAATCTCTGCTAAGATCCTTAAGCAAAAGAGACGATCTTTTATAGGAGCTTTAATAGATATTATTAGTCCCTCCGAAGATCGTGTTCCTCATAAGTGCCCTCACTTCAACCAGTGTGGCGGCTGCGTTGCTCAACATATCTCCTACGCAAGGCAAACCGAAAATAAGCAAGAGATCATCAAAGAATTCTTTCCTTTAGCACAGGTCCCTGCAGTTGTTGAGTCACCTCAATGGCACTACAGAAACAAAATGGAATTTTCTTTTTCTCAAGATAAAGAGGGAAATCGGTTTTTGGGGCTTATGCGAGCTGGATCCAAAGGACGTGTTGAAAATATTTCTGATTGCTATATAGCCCCTCTTTGGATGTCAAAATTACTTGTTGCCACAAGGAAGTGGTGGAATGAATCGGGCTTAGAAGCCTTCCGATTAACGACCCTTAGCGGAACTCTCATGAATCTTACCCTCAGGGAATCTCAGGAAGGTGCTGAAAAGATGATTCTTTTAACGGTTTCTGGGAGTCCTATTTATGGGCTTTCAAAGGATCACATTAGAAGCTTTCGTCATACTATTGAACAAGTATTGCCTTCCTCAGATAATCCCACGGTTTCGGTGTTTATCTTAGTGAAGCAAGTTCAAAAGGGAAGCCCAACGCAAATTTTTGAAATGCATTTAAGTGGCCCTACGACAATCATCGAAAAATTAACTGTTCATGGGAAAACTTACTCTTTTCACATTTCACCTCAAGCTTTTTTTCAACCAAATCCAGCACAAGCATGCCAAATTTATGAAAAAACACTCGCTATGGCAGGATTGACGTCAGAAGATACGCTTTTTGATCTTTATGCAGGGGTGGGTAGTATTGGAATTTGTCTAGCGCCGTATGTGAAAAAAGTCATCGGTATTGAATCCAATCGTTACAGTGGGATGG
>CAYSAJ010000052.1:0-6600 GCA_964429005.1 uncultured bacterium
CCGCAGTACCCACTCTACTTCCCAGCAGCTAACTCCCCACAATCATAGCGGAAAGCGTCCCTTTTCATCCATCGCGATCTATCGTCATTTATCGCACTTTTTTGCACGCCAGTGGTCCACAAATGGTCCACGGAAAAAGCGAGTGGCTTGTAGGCCTTTTCCTATACGAGGGGGCAAAATGGCCTTAACCCTGAAGATTTGATCTTCGGGGTTCTTCAGGGTTAGGTTTCTGGGTGAATCTGTCTTTGCAAGACCTTAAATATGATAGTATTGCATACAGAATCAAATATATGTATTCATGTTTAGAATATTTTCTTGCCTACTTTGCGAGATTCTTTCTCATTAGAGATTGCTGTTTAGCTGGAAATTTGCTAAAATGAGGTTATATTGAGAGAAAATATCTCATAAAGGAGCTCCCTTATGCTAGTTCGATTTTCAGTTGAAAATTGGATGTCCTTCCAAGCCAAAGCCACTTTCTCGTTAATAGCAAGCCGTGAGCGTCAACATGGGGAACGCGTTCCTAAAATAGGCAAGCTCAAGCTCGGAGTTTTGCCTGTTGCGGCTGTATATGGAGGGAATGCATCTGGGAAAACCAATCTTTTTAAAGCTCTACATTTTGCAAAAGGGTTGATCGTTAAAGGGACTCAACCCTACAGCCTAATTGCTGTAGATAACTTTAGACTTGGAAACGCTCAAAAAGTTGAGCAGCCAGCCCAGTTTGAGTTTGAATTGCTCATCGACGATACGGTTTATGCATTTAGTTTTTCTGTAAACCGTAAAGCCATTTTAGAAGAAAAGTTGGTTCATATTTCTGGTACCAGTGAAAAGACTCTTTATCATCGAGTATCAGGAGAGCCTAACTTCGATTCATCTTTAAAGGGCGATCAGTCACTCCAGTTTGCTTTTAAGGGTACGCGCGATAATCAACTCTTTCTTACTAATTCAGTTTCTCAAAAAATAGATGCTTTCAAGCCAGTGTATGACTGGTTTAAAGATACTTTGGAGCTCATCGCACCTGATTCCAGATTTGAACTTTTTGAGCAATTTTTGGATGAAGCCCATCCCTTGTATATGACGATGAATAAGATGTTGTCCCAATTAGATACCGGCATATCTCATCTTGGTGGCGAAGAAATTCCCTTTGAAAATCTCCCCTTGCCAGAACCAATAAAGATGAAGTTAAGAGAAGAATTAGCTGAAGATGCAACTGTAAGATTATTAGCCGAACCTGGAAATGAGCGTTTTGTCGTAACTCGAAAGAATGGCGAACTCATCTCAAAAAAGCTGGTTACTTATCATTTAAATGCTGATGGTTCAGAGACGAAGTTTGATATGAGGCAAGAATCGGATGGTTCTCAACGTGTGATCGACCTTCTTCCTGCTTTCTTAGAACTATCTGCAGCTCAGTCCAAAAAGGTTTATGTCATCGACGAAGTAGACAGGAGTTTACATACATTGTTGATCAGACGCCTTCTAGAAGGTTATTTGGCAAAATGTTCTCAGAATAGTCGCTCTCAGTTATTATTTACGACTCACAATGTATTATTGATGGATCAGGACCTGCTCAGACGAGATGAAATGTGGATTGCGGAACGAAGTGCGGAAGGGGTTTCCAGTTTGCTGTCTTTCAGCGAGTACAAAGATGTGCGCTATGACAAAGACATTCGAAAAAGCTATCTACAAGGACGCTTAGGAGGCATTCCTCGCATTCTTCTGCAATCCCCAATTGAAGGAAGCAACTAATGGCTCAAAAACTGCGTTTTCAAAGACCTTTAGGAGAGCGCCGATACAAGAAGCTATTTGTGGTTTCAGTGGAGGGCTCCAAAACTGAACCTCAATATTTTGCCATTTTTAACCAACCACAATCGATCGTCCTAGTAAAATGCCTCAAAAGGCCATCAACGAAAAGCTCACCGATTCAGGTGCTTAAGAAGATGCAGGGGTATTTGCGGAAGGAATCTTTAAGAAAAACAGATGAAGCATGGATTGTGGTGGACAAAGATGATTGGACAGAAGACCAGCTTAAAGAACTCTTGCAGTGGGCAAAGAAAAGTCAAAACCACGGCTTTGCTCTTAGCAATCCCAACTTCGAATATTGGCTTTTGCTCCATTTTGAAGATGGAAAAGGAATTGCAAGCTCTCAAGAATGCTTCACTCGCCTGAAGAAACACTTGCCCAATTATAAAAAAGATATCGATGGCAAGAAAATCACGCTAGAGCTCATCGCTAAGGCAATTTCTAGAGCAAAGCAACGAGATACCAATCGATCCGGTGACCTTCCACAAATATGGAACACAACTGTCTATAAGCTGGTAGAAAAAATCATGGATCATAAGTGAGGAGAGAAGCCTATGGAAACTAAAGTTAAGAGGGTCGGAGCAGGTTTTCGCACAGGAACGATCGCTTACTACGGCCCCGATGATAAGACGGTTACAAAAATCGTTGTTGGAATTACCGTGGATGCAGGAAACAACTTTATCGATACAAAAAAATGGTCTTCTGAGTCGAGGGACATGAAAAACGACAACCAGATATTGAAGGAAATTTCCGATTATCTAAACCTTAGCAAAGTCGATTCGGTCGCTAGGATAGAAAGAGTCATGGGCTGCCCTCATGAAGCAGGAATCGATTACCCAGAAGCCATGCCATGTCCAGCATGTCCATTTTGGGTAAATGAAGAGTAGTGAGGCGATATGAACCTAAAAAAATTTAAAAAGTATCTCGAAGAAAAAGACGACGAATTTTTGAGAGATGAAATTTTAACTCTTTATAAAACGTTTGATGTTGTCAGAGAATATTATGATCCCCGAATCGAACCTCAAAGTATCAACGAGATAGCTCAGAAATATAAAATGATACTGGAGGAGCAATTCTATCCCTCAAGAGGGTTTCCGGAACTCAAATATTCTGTGGCGAGGAAAGCGATCAGCGATTTTAAGAAAATATGCCGTGATCCCACAGCCATCATTGATCTGCAGCTAACCTATGTCGAATATGGCGTAAAATGCACTTTGCAATATGGAGATATTGACGAGAGATTTTATTCCAGCATGGAAAGCATGTTTCGTTCTTGTCTAGAAGACATGGAGGAACACGGCTTGCTTGATATGTTCGAAGAAAGATGCGAAGAAATTCAGGAAAAGACGGCTGATATGGGATGGGGTTTTGGGATTGCAGTTACTGATTTATATGAGGAGTATTTCTCTGTAGCAAAATGAATAAGTGGTTTATATCCGACACGCACTTCTCTCACGCCAATATCATTCGCTATACAGGGCGACCCTTCCAGACTGTCCATGAGATGGACGAACAGCTTATTGCAAACTGGAATGCCCATATTGTTCCTACTGATACAGTGTTCTTTTTGGGTGATTTCGGTCTAGGCACGACTGATTTTCTTACAGATCTTTGTTCCCGACTTCATGGGAATAAGATTTGCATTCGAGGAAATCACGATGGCACCCCCAGAAAAATGCATAAAATCGGCTTCTCGCTTGTGCTAGAATCTGCCTTCATCAAAGTGGGTCGACATCAAGTCGAGCTCATCCATATCCCCAGCCATCCAGCCCCTTCTCATTTTCAGCTACATGGCCACGTCCACGAGAAGCGGCCAAATAAACTGATTGGCGGGCAACTCAATCTTTCTGTTGAGGTCTGGAATTACAAGCCCGTTCCCGAAAAAACCATTATTGCTTTGCTTGATCGAGCAGATCCGGTCCTTGAACCCCAGTCTCTGAATGTGCTTTGACTGTTCAATATTTTCAACTGTTCAATATATATTGAACAGTTGAATCGAGTGAACAGAGGATAGAAGAAATCTTTGAGAATCTAAGGCGTTGATTCTTTCTACCGACTACCTCTAAGAAAATCTACAGTTCGATTTTGAAGATCGGCTCAAATACCTCTTGAAAGACATGTGTTTTTGAGTCTAGCTGGTAGAGTTTTCCAGGGCGTTTTGCTATCGTTTTCTGTAAGCTTGTCTCGATATTTGTAATCGAGCCTAGAATCAATGCATTACGCTTTTCGAAAGCCTGTTGATCATGAGGCGGATAAGCCACCGCGGAAATAGGGCGTAGCTCTCCATCTACTTTGCTTCCCATAATCAAATGGGTATGCATCTCAGTATCAACCATGTCTTCAAACTCTTTAAAATGCGAACAGAATTCCAAGTCATAGTAGCCAACCTGATCGTCAACGATTTTCCCTATCGGGAGCTCTATGCCTTCTTCCCAAAATTGGAGCCAGAAACCCAGTTGTCTTTGTCTAATCAGCTTGAGAGAAAGTCCTATTGGGTTAATGCCGCAAAATGTATCCCATGACAAATATCGGGTTGCGTATTTTACAAAGCCGGCAAAGTCTGTCTTCATATAGTCGATAGTTGGGATATCGGGATCCACTTTTGCCAATTCTACTTAGTGATCAAAAGTTGGTTTTTTCAGCTCTGTCGGAATTTTCAACTTCTTTTTTGTAAACCCAATGTATTCGAAGAAGAGATAACAGGACTGAATCGGCCGGAATCTTCGTCCAAATGTTTTTACAAACGGATCATGTAGATCGTTCCAAGTTTGCGGAATCTCCATTAATGATCTAACTACAGGATTATCAAAATAAATCAGTTCCATTAAGGATTCCATAGGAAAAAAATGAAATTTTACACTGACGCCATTTTTCGTTCCAACAGTTTGCAATAGAATTCGATCGTTTACAACTAAACTCGTGCTATAACAATAGGAGCAAATATGGAACAGAAAGAGAGCCCCGAGAAGGTGGAAAATGATCTCAGAGGAATTATCGTGAGGACCCATAGGCACTGTCAAACCTATCGAGTGCGTATTCGGATGAAGGGCGGTCAGTGTTTTGACAGGTCATTTAGGTCTAAGACTTTGGCTAAAAAGTGGAAGAGGGATATGGAGTCGGCAATTGAGCAGGATCGCTATGAATTCACGAATCCTGCAACCAAACACACCCTTGCGGATCTGATCAACCTCTACATCGAGAGGGTGCTGCCTGGGAAGCCACGGAATGCCAAGAATGTTCTTCGGCACCTGACTTGGTGGAAGGATGAACTTGGGCATTTGCTGTTAGTTCAAGTGCGGCCTAGCATAATCGCAGAAAAAAGGGATGAGCTGCTTGCGGGCTTTGTTAGAAGAGGAAAGCTCCGCTCTCCTACAACTGTGGTGCGCTATCTGAGCAGTTTATCTCATGTCTTTTCAAAAGCGGTCAAAGAGTGGGAGTGGATGAGGGAGAATCCTATTTTTAAGATTGAAAAGCCCAAGCAGGCGCAAGGTAGAAAGCGGGTATTAACCGAAGAAGAGCAGCAAAGGCTTTTGCAAGTATGCCAAGAAAGCGGATCGAAAGATTTGTTCTTGATCGTTGCTCTTGCGCTGGGAACGGGCATGCGCAAAGGTGAAATCATGGGGCTGAGATGGAGAAATATTCAGTTGGGAGAGCCCACAGGAACAATTCTGCTTGAGAGGACGAAGAATGGTCGTTCACGATCTGTTTTGATTACCGGCCTATTGCTAGGGCTTTTGCAAGAACGACACAAACAGCAGCGCGCTGATAGCTTGGTCTTTCCATCTCCCAATTATTCCAACCAGCCTGTTGATATCCGATCTGCTTGGGAAAGAGCTTTGCAAAAAGCTCGGATAGAAGGATTTGTTTTTCATGGATTGCGTCATCAGGCTGCTTCTCAAGCAGCAACGATTGAAAATAGTCCTTTGGTTATCGGAGAGTTGCTCGGCCATCAGACGCTTCAGATGACCAGGCATTACGTTCATTTGCCAAGCGCTCATATGCACACGATGATCGAAGCACTTCAATCAAAAATCTTTCAAAACTATCAGGAGGGCAGCCATGCACAACTTAGAAAATAAGACTTTTGTGACGTTGTGGAGGCCAGAGCTGCTCAGCGATGAGGAAATCCACGAATGCTTAAAGGAAACATGCTGGACTGCCAGAAGAGCCGCTTATTATGTCCTAGGCTTGAAAATTCCCGACCTAAGTAGCCTTGATGAAGAAAAAAAACTTTGCCCTGATTTTGAAAAGTACTACGAGCTTTTCAAAAGCTGTTTTGAAAAGGGAAGAATTGCGGTCCATTCCTTCTGCTCAGAATATGGCAAGAATGTTCAGGCTGCCTTGCCTGTCGATTGGCTGAAGCTGGTCCATAAGGGGCGGCTAAAAGACGACGCTATCGAAGACAAAGAAGTGAAACGAGAAGGCTTGTATGTCGCTCCTTTGCTTACGGAAGCTTGGCTTCTTTTGCAAGGGAAGGCGGTCTTCGCCAAAAGGCGACCTGCTCAAGAAAGGGACGATAAGCTTTTTGCTTGGAGTGCTGCCAGAAAGCTGCGCAAAGATTTTCCTCAGTTGTCCAACCGCCAAATGGCACAGATCATCTTTAAGCATTGTTCGAAGTTGCAGAAGTATCCTTTCAAGACTGTTTACGGCTGGGTCATCGATTCAGCTATTCCGATAAATGAAGAGCCTTTGCAAAGCAGAAGAGATAGAAATGGTCGTCCTAAAAAAGACAGCTATCAGAAGCTCTCTGTCGATTTCTCCTCCTATTTCAATAATTTGTAACTCGCTGCTATTCAACGCATT
>CAYSAJ010000053.1:0-6546 GCA_964429005.1 uncultured bacterium
CAAAAGGAGGAAAGTACGTAGGAGAATTGAAAGAAGAGTGGGCTTATCCCTCAGATCATCTTGCTATTGGGTTTAGAGTAAATAACGAATTTAATGTGATGAGTTGGAATGTTCTCGATTCATACTATCTTGAATGGGTCACAGAAAAAGATTCCCAAGGATTGAATGGATCTCAAATCACGAGTGAAAATTATGCTCTTGAGGGGAAAAGTATAACGAGGCGTGAACAGCATATCATTGAATTGATTATTGATAGCCTTACTCATCCAAAGGCTCCAAAAGAAATCGTCAATTTACAGGAGTGTTCTGACGCATTTATCGAAGAACTAATAACTCTCCTTCCTCCTCAATATCAATGCCAATACGACCAAGGAAATGCTGTGATCTATGATAGGGAGCGATTGACTCTTGTATCTACTTCTACTGTACAAATCTTTACGGGAGATCCTAGAACGATTCAAGATTTAATATTTGAAAGGGAAGGAAAAACGATGAGAATTGTTAATGCCCATTTACCAGGGGACCCTCATGGTCCTTTTAGAGAAGAGTTTGCTCGCTATCTCATGACAACAACTTCTCCTCATGAAATGTGTTTGGCGATGGGAGATATCAATTTTACTGAAATAGAAATGGATTTAACCTTCTCTACAGTCAGCAAAGAGCTTGCGATCGATAACAGGTTTTCTCGTAATACCCCTTATGCAACCAACATCAATCCTCGTACAAATGAAAATCCTTTAACGTCTAAAGCGATCGATCACGCCTTTTTTTCTGGGGTTCTTCTTGAAGATCTTCCGCCTGAGTTAACGATAGAAGGCACGGCGGCTATGGTAGAGGTTCTTTGTTGAGAGAAGAGATATCAGATTTATTTCTTCTCTTCGAAGGCTTCCCATCCACCACCGAGCGATTTATAAAGAGAAATGAGGCTCATCAGGGTCTTTGACTGACTCTTGATCTCATCTTGAAGAGCTTGGTTCGTGTTTCTTTGGCTCATAATGAGCCTGGATGTATCAATAAGGCCAAGGTTTGCTTGAGCTGTAGTAATATTCAAGATTGACTCAGTTTTACTGAAGACTTCTTTGCTATATTCATAGGATTTTTGATTCGATTCAAAAGAAATCAACGCACTTTCTGCTTCTTGAAGGGCACTTAGTACAGTTTGCTGATAAAGATATAAAGCTGCGGCTGCACTCGCTCTCGCAGCCTTCAAATTTCCCACAAGCTGACCTCCTTGGAAAATGGGCTGATTTACATCCCCACCAACAGACCAGGTTTTACTATTGTGTTGGAAAAGATTAGCGATCTTTAAAGCTTGGAGTCCTAAATCTCCACCGAGTGTAATCGTCGGAAAAAAATTCGCAACAGCGATGCCCACCCCTGCAGTTTCTGCAGCGATTTGGCGCTCAGCTTCTCTCACATCGGGCCTTCGTCGTAGAAGGTCGGAGCGTAGCCCCAGTGCCACATGATCTGGAAAAAGAGGAAGAGGGGAAAAGGGAAGAAGCTCTTGCAAGAGCGATTCAGGGGGTTCGCCAATCAGTGTAGAAATGGCGTAGATACTTTGATAAATCTGCGCATGGATTTGAGGAAGAATCCCTTTTTGCTTTGCAAGCTCAGCTTCTCTTTCCTCAAGGGATACCTTGTCATGGTACCCTTGAAAGTATTGCTTCTGCTCAATCCGAAGCTCTTCTTCTAGTAAAGAGATATCCTCTTCTATAAGCTGTCCTAGCTTTTGACTCGTTCTGAGATCCATGTAATTGCGTGCGATCTCAGCACAAAGAGTAAGTACAAGTGCATTTTTATGGGCAATCGCTTTTTCAATATTTGCCTCAGCCGCTTCTACCGCTTTGAGTGTTTTACCAAATAAGTCGAGTTCCCAAGAAGCATCTAAAAGGGCATTAAAAAGGTTTTGCACTTGGGGTATCTGGATCACAAAAGGGAGTCCAGTCGTAGCACTCGTGCCCGCTGTTAATGACTGCCCAGCAAATACAGGCCCATTTTTACTAAAGTAGGTTTTAGAAGCATTAAAATCGCCGATGATTTGTGGAAAAAGCTGCGATGCTGTCACTTGCCTGATCGCTCTTGCCTCTAAAATTCGAGACTCTGCTGCTTTGAGATCAAAGTTCGATGTCGCTCCCTTTTCTATATAGCTCGAGAGAAGGGGATCATCAAAAGTATCCCACCACTTCGTCACGATTTCCTGAGGCGAATCAGAAGTCGGAGATAGTTTTTCAAGACCCCATCCATCAGAAAAAGTAATTTCAGGAGGCTTATATTTAGGTCCAACATTGCAAGCAGCCAAAGCTAGAAGGGAGATCGTCAGCAGAGATTTTTTCACTCGAGTCTCCTCCTAAATCCAAAACTTGCTACAGAAAGAGTAACAATAGAAATCGGAATGAGAGGCCACAAATTCTCAAACACAATTTTCGCTGGCATCGCCTTTAAGAAGATTCCTTTCGAAATAACGAGCATATAACGAAGAGGCATAAGGTAAGTTACCGGTTGTAGCCATGAGGGCATGTTTTCTATAGGAGTAGCATATCCCGATAATAAAAAGGTAGGTACCATGAACACAAATGTCCCTAGCATAGCTTGTTGCTGAGTAGCAGAGAGAGAGGAGACAAAAAGTCCAATACCACTAATAGAAGAAATAAAAATCAAAAGACTCACCAAGAAAAGAAAAAATGAACCGGTGAAGGGTACTTTGAAAATAAAAACACCCACGCAGAACATTAGTAAACCCTCAAGAACCCCTACAATAATTCCGGGAACGATTTTTCCAATCAGAATTTCTAAAGGAGATAAAGGTGATACTAAAAGTTGGTCGAAGGTACCAAGCTCCCGCTCTCTGGCAACAGAAATTGAAGAAACAACAAGACAAGTGATCATAGAAAGAGTTGCTACTAGGGAGGGGATATTGTACCAATAATAAATCAAATTGGGATTAAACCAGTTTCTAGGAACAATTGCAGATTCTTCTTGTCTAATCATCGTAGGCTGCTCTAGTTCAACATTAAACTGTCGAATAATCGAACTTGTATAACCCATCACGATTTGGGCTGTGTTAGATTTGCGTCCATCTAGGATCATTTGGAGTTTAGCCTCTTTCCCACTATCTAAATTTCGAGAAAATTGTTCATCGATAGAAACGACCATGACCCCTTTCTGATGGTCGATGAAAGGTGCGATTTCATCCACGCTCTTTAAGTAGATAATCTGACTGAAAGTGGGAGATCCATGAAACCTTTGTACAAGTTCAAAAGCCTTCTCACCGGGATCTCGGTTCAAAATTCCAATTGGGACATTTTTTACATCAAGGGTTGCAGCAAAAGTAAAAATCAAAAGTTGGATCAAAGGAGGTGCAAGCAATGCCAACCGTGTCTTGGGGTCTCTTCCTACGGTTAATAGTTCTTTCAAAATCAGGGAGGCTATTCTTTTAAACATCTACTCAAGCCTCTTTCTAGTGATTTTTGCCGTAATTAAGAAAAAAATGGCTCCCATAAGAACCATAGGAACAATATTAATCAAAATATAACTCCAAACATTTCCGACTAAAAATAGCGTTTGAAGACATTTCACAAAGTATCTAGCAGGCAAAATAAAGGTCAAATATTGTATCCATTTGGGCATGCTAGCGATCTCAAAAAGAAATCCTGAAAGAATATAAGCTGGTAGAAATCCTGTGATGATCGAAATTTGATAAGCATTGAGTTGGTTTTTTGAAAGAGTAGAAATCAAAAGGCCTAGTCCCAGAGCAGAAAATAGAAATAAGGCTGAAACTAGAATGAGAAGCCACAACGAGCCTCTTAAAGGGAGGCCATATCCAACGACTGAAACAAAAATACAAATCACCATGGACATCATCCCAAGTAAAAAATAGGGGATTAACTTTCCTAAAATGAGCTCAAAAACACCTACAGGAGTAGAGATCATCGATTCCATCGTTCCTCTTTCCCATTCCCTTGCGACGACAAGAGCTGTTAGTAAAGTTCCAATCAGTGTCATGATGATTGCTAAAGATCCTGAAAGGAGAAAAAACCTACTTTCAAGCTGCTCGTTATACCAGACCCGAGATTCAATTTCAGCGCGAGGGAAATTGGGATATCCCTCCTCAATTTTTCGCTGCTTTCGCCAAATATCAAAAGCCCCTTGGGCATAGTTGAGTACAAAATTTGCTGTGTTGGGTTCACTCCCATCAGCAATCACTTGAAGGGGGGCTTTGTGAGAAGATTCATATAAAAATTGGGAAAAATATGAGGGGATTACAACGAGACCTCTGAGGGACCCTCTTGTAATGTCTTCTGTCAAAAGACGTCTATCTGGAGCTACTTTGGAAACAAAGTAAGGGCAATCTGTAAAGGATTGTAGTAGAGACCTTGCTTCAGGGGAAGTATCTTCAACCACAATCCCCAGCTTAAGATGATCCATATCTAATGACACCCCAAAACCATAGAGAAATAACAAAAATAAAGGGAGAACGACACTGATCAAAATACTGCTTGGGTCTCTCACAATTTGAAAGATTTCTTTCTTCACAAGCGCTCTAATCCTGCGTCTTCTTCCTGCAGGAAAATTACCCAGAAGTCTTGCCATTTTTCCTGTCATATTCCTCGATCAATGTTATAAAAGCTTCCTCTAGGCTAGGCTCTGCATTTTGGGAGGTTTTGGCAACTTCTTTGAGTTTTGTGGGTGTATCGCTGTGGATGATTCTACCTTGGTATACAAGGGCGATGCGATCGCAGTATTCTGCCTCGTCCATAAAATGTGTCGTCACCATTACAGTGACACCTTTACCTACAAGGCCGTGAATGTGATTCCAGAATTCTCTACGTGTAAGAGGGTCAACTCCAGAAGTTGGCTCGTCCAAAAAGAGAATTTCTGGGCTGTGCATGGTAGCACAAGCTAGAGAGAGTCTTTGTTTGAACCCTAGAGGAAGGAGCTCAGCAGACACATTCAAATAGGATTGAAGGGAGAAAATTTGAATCATCGCATCGATCGCATCGTTCTTTTGTTTTCCTTTGAGATTATAAATTCCAGCAAAAAAATCGAGGTTTTGTCTAACGCTTAAGGTTCCGTAAAGAGAAAACTTCTGTGCCATGTATCCGATAAATGAGCGAGCCTCTCCAGGTGATCTCATCAGATCGATACCATTGACCTGAGCGGTGCCACTTGTAGGTTTAAGAAGACCACATAGCATTTTAAAAGTTGTAGACTTTCCAGCTCCATTGGGACCCAGGAGCCCAAAAATTTCCCCTCTCTTAATAGAGCATGTAATATTTTCAGCTGCAGTAAAAGATCCAAATTTTTTTGTTAGATTTTGTGTGATGATGATCTCCTCCTGGCCATCTTTGATGTCTGGTTGTCTTTCTGCTAGTGCAGAGATTCCTTTAGGGGATCCTCCAAGTAGGTCAATAAAAGCATCCTCAAATCGGGGTAGTGTAGGATCAATAGTGATCCCCTCACCAAAAGAGGAGGGAACAGACTGATTTTCCTTAATCACAAGCCTAACGTCTTTCCCTTGGATAATCGCATCGTTAACCTCATCTTTTGCGAGGGCTTCTCCCAATAATTGACGTTGACGATTTTCTGCTACGTGTAGGTTAAAAACTCTTCCCTCAACTTTATGGGTTAGATCCTGAGGCTTACCTGCATAAAGGAGTTTCCCTCCGTGGAGAAGAAGGACAGTATCGCAGCGCTCAGCTTCATCGAGATAGGCTGTACTCCAAATAAGAGATATACCTTCAGCTAACAATTCATGAACCATCTTCCAGAGTTCTCTTCGCGAAATCGGATCAACACCAACACTGGGCTCATCAAGCAAGAGTAAAGAGGGCTTTTTTATGAGAGCACAGGCGAGGCCAAGCTTTTGTTTCATGCCTCCTGATAAATTCTTGGCAAGTCGATCTGTGAAGGGACCTAATCCAGTGAACTTTAAAAGTAATGACATGCGCTCTTCTCTTTGCTTTCCTAAGACACCTTCAAGATCCGCATAAAGGTTGAGGTTTTGGATCACAGAAAGATCTTCATAAAGCCCAAATTTTTGGGGCATGTATCCAGTCAATCGATGAATTTCTTCTGCATCACCTACCGTAGAATGTCCGGCAATATGAATCGATCCCTGGGTAGGCAGCAATAATCCTGCCATCAGACGAATCAGCGTCGTTTTCCCCGATCCATCGGGCCCTACTAACCCTACAATTTTCCCCTTTGGAATTTCAGCTTCAATATTTTGCAGCGCAGGCTGCTGCATGCTAGGAAAGGTTTTACTCAGATTTTGAATCGCGATAAGGCTCGTCACGGGTTACTCTTCTTCAAAGCAGAAGGCTTGAGTCTTACAGTTACAGGCATCCCTTGCTTTAGGTAGCGGCCAGGATTATCAACATAAATCCGCAGACGATAGACGAGGTCTGTCCGAAGCTTTGTAGTTTCTACAGTTTTAGGTGTAAATTCAGCTACGGGAGAAATAAATCCTACCTTCCCCATGTAACTCCCTAACTCCTTCGTGTCAGTGATAATTTCAGCAGGCATTCCAAAATAGACTTCTCCTAA
>CAYSAJ010000054.1:0-5938 GCA_964429005.1 uncultured bacterium
AAATCTTGCGAATCGCTTGCATTAAGGAAAGAGATGTCCGTCCAAAAATCTACTATGATCGGTCATCTTGCGCGGCGAACTGGTACAAAATCAACACGATCCGCTTTTATGAAGAGATCGGACTGATGCCAAAGGCGGCTCGGACAGAAGCAGGGCGGCGAACCTATGCCGAAGCCGATTATCGGCGGCTGTCATTCATTCGCCATAGCCGTGGACTTGGTTTTTCCATCGATGAAATCAGGTCATTAATCGCATTGTCAGACCAGCCAGATCAGGATTGTGCAGAAGCCGCGATGATTGCGCGTCGTCATATACATGGCATTGAAGACCGTATCGCACGTCTTGAGGCCTTACAAAATCAACTGACAACAATCGTAACCTCGTGCGCAGGTGGGCGTGCCGCCGATTGTAACATAATCGAAGCTATCGCCAGGATTGGCCGAGCCATTGATCAGCCGGCCGGTTAACGGTATGAAATGGGGGTCACGTTGGATATCTGTATCCTTTATCAATTATCGTGCGGGCATTTAGGGAAATTGAGCTTCATAAATTCGTACAAAGCCGATGGTTGAAGTTGCAGCTCATCTGCAGTCTTGTTGTGGCGTACCTGGATCAGGCGATATAACGCTGACAGCACGACCCGTGTAAGGATCCTTGAAGAAATGATCGGCCGATCACCACCGTCGCCAACGGTCTCTGAACATCAGATCCGGCTCCAACATTCAGCGCCATCGGCACAAAGCCGAGAGACGCTGCCCGCAAGTCGTTTGAGCCGCATACGCTTGCATTGGCCCCTCCAAGAATGCATAAAAGACCGATGTTTGCCCGGATCCACCGCCGTTACCTGGATCTTCTGGGGTCCATCTACATTTACAACGAGCACCGTGGGTACACGGCTGTTGACCGTGTCCTTGAGGCGGTCCGCGCTCGCTCGCCGGACGATCATGCTCTGATCGCGGCCATCGAGAAGCATCGTGCGGACGAACGCAAGCACTACGTCATGTTCCGCCGCTGGTTCGAGTTACGCGGCGTTATGCCCTTCTCCGTCGACCGGACCTGCGGTCATATCGACCGTTTTGTCGAGATCATGTTCGGCTCTACGATCGATAAACTCGATACCCAGGCATTGATCGACCGGGACGACCTCTTCGAGCGGCTTTGCCGCATCATCTCGCTCACCGAGCGGCGTGGCCACCGTCAGGTAGAGATACTCCTGCGCCACCCGCTTGTCCGGGACGACAAGGTGCTGATGCGCATTTTCCGCGTCATCGAGAAAGACGAACCAAGCCACTGGGCTCCTTATGATGGATGGTTAAACGCGCACGGTAAGCGCGATCCCAAATGGTGGGAGCGCGCGATCAACACCTTGATTCATTCCGAACTGTTGTTCGTCAAACTACCGATATTGTTCGTGTCTCAGCGGCTCGCGCGCCGCACTGACTGGGCTGATGCAGCAGATCCCGCCGATCATTTGGCCTCGCCGTTCAGTCTTGCGACCGATAACTGAATGAGCAGCACCGCCGCTGACCGAATTGGCTCCGAAGCCAAGGTGACTGATCCGCGATCCAGGGGCCTTCTCGCTAGACTGCTTTCTCTGAACGCCGCAGCGATGCTTGGGCGGAACACCGTCGTAAGCTGCTGCACGTTCGCCTTCGGCTTGGTCGTGCTCTGGTTGCTCGTAGAGCAACTTGAGTTTGCCAAAGTGCCATCTGCGGCAATTTCATTCCTTCTCGCGACGACGCTGCATTATGGGTTTGGGCGAACCTGGATCTTTCGCGGAACCAACCGGGCTTTAGCCCCCGGCTACGTCTATTTCCTCATCAATGCCGGTATCGGACTTGTAGTGACGACAGCCCTCTTTGCGGCGATGGTCGAGTTCACCTCGATTAACTATCTCGCCGTGCGGGTGGTCGTGTCACTGGTGGCGGGTCTCGTCATGTTCCTGCTAAACGCCATTTCAAACTTTTGCCGTCTCTAGTCGGTGCGGATTGCTCTTTTTTCAGGTAATTACAATTACCTGCGCGAGGGCGCCAATCAGGCCCTCAACCGCCTTGTTGATCATCTCGAGAATAAGGCGGGCTGCGAGGTCCGCGTTTATTCGCCGGTCGGCCAAAGCCCCGCTTTCGAGCCTTCCGGCATTCTCGTGCCGGTGCCTTCGATCACGTTGCCGGTGCGCAGCGAGTTTCGTCTCGCTCTCGGCCTCCCCCGCGTCGTTCGAGACGACATCCGATTATTTGCCCCCGATCTTGTGCATGTATCCACACCCGACATACTCAACACGCGTGCCCAGACCCTTGCAAAGCAGATGAAGGTCCCGGTCGTCGCGAGCATGCACACGCAGTTCGAGACCTATCTGGATTATTACCGCCTGAGTTGGCTTCGTCCTTTGGCTGAGGCCCACCTCCGCCGGTTCTACTGCCGTAGCGATCATGTCGTTGCTCCGACGCCCGCGCTGGTGGCTGGGTTACGACGGATGCGGGGAGACGATCAGGCGAGTATCTGGAGCCGGGGGATCGACCGCTCGCTATTCAACCCGGTGCGGCGCGATCCGAATTGGCGACGCAGCCTCGGCATCGCGGACGAAGAAATCGTTTTGTTGTTTTTTGGGCGGCTGGTGCTTGAGAAGGGGATCGGCACTTTCGTCCAAGTCGTTCAACTGCTCCAGCAGCGCGGCGCACCGGTGAGGGTTCTGGTAGTCGGAGCCGGTCCGGCAGCCGGCGAATTTGACGCGCTTCCCGGAAAGATAATGGCCGGACACCTCGAAGGCGTTGCGCTGGCGAGCGCTATCGCTTCGGCGGACATCATGCTGACGCCGAGCACTACGGAGACGTTTGGCAATGTTATGCTCGAAGCGATGGCGAGCGGTTTGGCAGTGGTGAGCGCCGACGCGCCCAGCGCGAGAGCCATGCTAACGGACGGAAAGACCGGGTTGCTCTGCCCGTCGCTTGACATCAAAGGATACGCAGACAGGATCATGAGGCTGGTCGATGCTCCGGATCTTCGCGAGCAGATTGGAGGAGCTGCGCGGCAGGCAAGCGCTGCCTTCTCGTGGGATGAGGCGTGTGAAAGCGTCGTGCGCGCATATGCGTTAGCCAGGGAGAGCGTAAAAGCACATGGCGCTCGATGACGGCCGGTCCGGTGACAATTACCTCCGAGCGACCATATCAAAGCATTTGTGAGAGCTAAAAGTTGCCCGTTTTGAAACTGCCCACAATGCGTTTTTTATGTCGGCCATGACCCGCATGTCTGACCTTCGGCCCTTGTTGTTGAAGGCGTGGACGGATTGTTTGCACTCAGTGTAGAAATTGAGTTCGGGGCACATGTCTCTATTCATTGCAGGCGCAGCAAATAACACGAATATCGTTTGAGTTTGTAACGTACGCAATTTGCCTTAATCAATGTGTCTTGGCATGACAAACCTGCTTTCATCTTCCCAAGTTCCAGCGTCGTCAGGGACAATGCTGCATCTCTGCAGTAGCCCTCGCACTGCACTAGCTACGGCACCGTTCAGAACACGTGTGTTGATTGCTTTTGGCCTTGGGTGTTTGAGCGCGCTAGCGTTTGCCCCATTTTATTGGTGGCCGCTTTTTTTTGCCGCTATCGTCGGACTTGTTTGGCTGATTGATACGAGCACAAGCTCCAGCCGATGCGCAGCATTGGGCTGGTCCTTTGGGTTTGGCTATTTCATATTTGGGCTTTCCTGGCTATCGATCGCTTTCCAGTCTCAAATATTAATGCCTGTTTGGCTTGGATATTTCGCCGTTGTCGGCTTGGGCGCGGTTCTCGCCATGTATCAAGCTTTGGCGTTCTGGGCCCCGCATCGGCTATGGTCACGCTCGTCTGCCCGAATTTTGACGCTTGCGGCATTTTGGGGAATCGCGGAATGGCTTCGCGGTCATTTGCTTACCGGTGTCCCTTGGAATGGGGCATCTCTAATCTGGGCGGAGACACCTGCGATGCTGCAGTTTGCTCGGCACGTTGGCGCTTACGGCCTTAGTTTTCTAACCATTGCGATCGCTGGGTGCTTTGCGCTTCTGGCTGACCACTCGCGTAGCAGCAATGTTTCGCTTGTCGGTGCTGGATTGCTTGTCGGCGCAGTCCTCGCCGATGGCGCAAATCATCTGAACCATGCCAGCCTGCAGAAAGAGCCTCTGCTAAGGGTTCATCTCGTTCAGGCGAATATTCGCCAACAAATCAAACATGACCCGGCATGGCAGTATGCGATGCTCGAACGATATGAGCAAATGACCACAACGGCCATAAAATCACGTGGTCCGGCTCTTGTTGTTTGGCCCGAGACTGCGATCAGCTATGATGTTGCAGGCAGCCCCGATCTGAAATCCCGGCTCGGACGGCTACTGATGCCGGGCGGCAATCTTGTGCTTGGCGCTGTCCGGCCGGTGCTTGACGACCGTTCGGTCGTGGCTGCATACAACAGCATGCTAGTTTTAAACCATGCAGGCACGATCACTGCGAGCTACGACAAAGCGCATTTGGTGCCTTTCGGGGAGTATCTGCCGTTGCAATCCTTCATGCAAATGCTCGGACTCCAACGGCTTGTACCAGGAAGCGCGATCTTCCTACCCGGAAAAGGAGTCGTAACATTGCGCCCGCCGGGGCTACCTTCGTTTTCCCCGCTTATATGCTACGAAGCAATTTTTTCGGGAAGCGTTGTCGATCGACGCAATCGCCCCGCATGGATACTCAACATTTCAAACGATGCCTGGTTCGGCATCTCAAACGGCCCCAGTCAGCATCTTGCACAAGCCAGGCTCCGGGCTGTCGAAGAGGGGCTAGCAGTCGCGCGCGTTACGCCAACGGGAATAACAGCAATTATCGACCCTTATGGTCGCGTAGCCAAGAGTTTGGAGCTGGGTGACCGAGCTGTTTTGACAGGCGATATTTTGCCCCCTTTAGAACCGACATTATTCGTCTGGCTCGGGGACTGGCTTTTTGCTTTGATGGTGGCTGTAGCACTTTCACTGAGCATTGCGAGGCGAAGTGCGGACTTCAAGCTGGGTCACAAGGGTCCAGTAAAACGCGCAACGCTTGAAGCGGATTGAAGCCGAAACACCGCTATTCCTGGTCAGGACCGCGTGCCGCCGTGCTTCGGCAGGTCTATCGCGTTCACGGCCCTGACCTAACAGCGGTTTATTTAGCGCAGGCGCATCTAGATCAGTTTGCGAACAGGGTTCCGTTGTCGAGTATTTCCAACATGCGTTTCCCCGTGTGACATTAATGCTCCGGAAGTGAGGCCACGGACAGCCTGGCGGTCGCCTGACTCATCAGCCGGTAGCAAGGAACAATATATTGGCCAGACTGTTGTCCCTGCGTGGCGCAAGACGCCATTTCCAAGTGCTCTTTCAGCAAGGACTATTCGTATGCGGAAACCCAAACATTTTTTCGCTGTGGCGAGCTGTGCACTTTTGGTCGCATCCTGCGGCTCGGAGGCGGATGAACGCGAGCCTGCGAGCGTTGAGGAGACCTCGGTTGCAGAAGATCAGATGAATTCAGCTGACAATCCTTTTGCCGCCTCGGAAATGGCTATGAAGAACGAGATGATGGCCGCAATCGGCAGCAGCGTTTCGGATACCTGGGTCAAGCAGATGATTGCTCATCATCGCGGTGCAATTGCAATGTCCGAGGCCGTACTGAAGCTTAATCCTTCTACTGATGTGCGCATGATGGCCGAGCAGGTGATCTCAAAGCAAGGCAAGGAGATCGAAAGCCTGGCAAACATGTCGTCCAAGGCAGCTGCCGATCCAGCCAGTCTCGAACCATTTAAGACTGCCAATATGGCCATGCACGAAGCCATGATGGCAGCAACGGAAGCAGATGTATCGAAACTGTATCTGCGCAAAATGCTCGCACACCATGAAGGAGGCGTTGCGCTGTCGGAAGTCGCAATCGCTAAAGGCAAGGACGCAAAAGTGCGAGC
>CAYSAJ010000055.1:0-5548 GCA_964429005.1 uncultured bacterium
TAACTATTTTTGAATATATTGTTTTTTAAGCTCGTTTGATAAAAAAAAGAGCTGAGAAATCATTCTCAGCTCAGCATTAAAATGAGAAAGTGCGTAAATGTTAGACGACAGGATCTTCTTGAATTGAAAATCTAATCCACTGACCGTTTGATAGATCATAGTAGGTAAAAGGGGTGTAGGCTTCACCTGAATCCTCCAGGGTAGTTTCGGTCGTATTAAGAAGAGTTGCTTTCATGGAAAGAAATCCATCTCTAGTTATGGATTTTATATCCCTTGGGTTATCTTCTGAAGAACCCGGGGCAGTAGGGAGAGGTGCTCGATGAACTGCTGCGGGTCCATAAGACGCTGGACCTGAAGAGGGACTTCCACTTCCTGCTGCTGTATAAGAGGGGACTGCAGCATATCTTGAGCCAGGTTGAGGAAGGGGAGTGCTTGTTTCTCTAGCCGCTTTTGAAGATGAGTTGCAGCAAGATAAATAATGTTTTACACAGTTAATAATTCTTTTAACAAGACTTATTAGAATTATCGGAAAAATCATTCCATAACCGAGTTTTACAACCACCGATTGTGTGCTAAATAGGCTAAAATTTCTCTCGTAATAAAAATTAATTGATGCTCTAGGATCTTTATTGCAAAAGCGCTGATAAATGCCAACGAGCGGTCCTGTAATAATACCAATCGCCATGCGAGTAATCGCTTCAGCAAGGCTTAAGACTGCTATAGAGATATATCCGGGGATGTCAACTAACAAAGTGTCTACGGCCTTACCTATGTAGGGAGCCTTTGAAACGTAATTGCTAAAAACTACAAATTTTTTCCCTATTGTTTCTGAAAAGAAGGGCTCGGAGGGGAGTGTTTTTCGTGAGCTAACGGGTTGTGCTGCAAGATAAGCTGCCATAACTGTTTCCTTATAGTTTTTTCTTAGCAATATCTTAACAAACTCCTCTAATAAGTTAAACAAAATATTTGCCGCTTATTTTATAAAAATAATTTTAATTATATTAATTTATATATTAATTTAATTTGATCTTGCTAAGATCATCAATAAGAGAGGAGCTAGAGGGGGTGGATATGGGTAAGATTTTTTCTATTTCCCCTTGGGATTCACTTGAAAAGAGCTTTTTTGATGAGAATGGAATTTCAAAAGGGGGGTATCACCTAGAGCGTTTCCCTAATGGTGAGTGGAGCGTCGAGATTGTAGGGGGAGTAAAGGGAGAAGATTGTTATGTTGTAGGCTCTATTTCTCCACCGTCAGACCAGCTTCTAAGTTTTCTGATTCTCTGCCATACTCTCAAAAAAGAAGGGGCGAGCTCTGTAAATGCGATTTTGCCCTATTTAGCTTATTCAAGACAAGATCGTGCTGAGCCCCATAAAAGCAGATTAGCTGCATTTATAGGGAAACTTTGTGAAGCTGCAGGGATATCAAAGGTTTTTACTATCGATCTTCATGCAAAAGAGATCCAAGAGCTCTTTCCTATGCCTTTGATTTCTGTGTCACCTTCTGCGCTATTTGCGAAAGAAATCAAAAAATGGAAACTCTCCTCTGCAGCGATAGTGGCTCCTGATCAAGGAGCTTTGCAAAGGGCTCATAATTTAAGAGATCTACTTCCAGAATTTTCGCTTGTCACTTTTACAAAAAAACGTGATCCTCACGTTGTTTTAGAAACCTCTGCAAAAGAAGTTCCAGAGCAGGTTGTGATTGTGGATGATATATTGGACACAGGAGAGACTCTTTTGACCTGCGTAAAAGAGCTGGTGAAAAAGGGCGCAAAAGAGATTTACATTGTCGTGACTCATGGCTTGTTTACCGGTGATGAGTGGAAAAATCTCTGGGATTACCCTGTTAAGAAGATTTTGTGTACAGATTCAGTCCCTATTTCAGCTGAATTAGTTGATGATAGGAGAATAGAAACAATCTCGATTCTTCCGCTGCTAAGAGAGATTATTCACTAAAGGTTTCTTCTGTAGCAAGGACAGCTCCTGATACTGGAACAGTAGGTATCTCATGGGCTGGGACAGGTGATTGGTAATAGGAGGTTTCAAAATTGTATGAATCTCGAACAAATTCTATTTTTTGATCATTTCCCTCTATGTAACCAAACACTCTCCTATAGTAGGCAAAATCTTGGATAGGTACGGTAATCTCTTTTGTTTGATGAGGTTCAATCGTGTCCAGAGGTTTCCCGTCTCTGCCCACTATTGTCATTGATTTATCTGAGTCATTTGTAATTTTAAAGTTTCCGGAAGAGATTCTCTGCTCATGTACTTCTGCCGACATTCCTGCAGCCGTCAAACTGACCATAGCTAAAAGCGTATAGCAAGCCAGTTCGATCCAGTTCTCATAAGGGTGATCAAAATTAGTTTCTGAGGCAACTTTTAGCATAATCCCAACCATAACAATAGCGTTAACAACTGCAGCTGTGACAATCACTGGCCAAGCTCCAGAAACTGTTGCGCCAATCGTTAATGCTCCTACGATAAATAGTCCTAAATGGATAAAGCCTCGTTCATAGTTTTGGTAATAAAATGCTTTGATGCAGGCAAACGCTTGAAGGGCTGTTTCGGCGACGATCGATATCATAAGAAGGAGGGGAGAAGCGAGTATAAGACCCGTTAGACCTAGAGCAACGATAGCAATTTTTTTGATGTCGTCAAGATAGTCTACCAAGCGAGGGTGAGAAGCTGTAAGGGCTCGTTTTCCTGCTATAGATACAGAAGAGAGGCAAGCGATAGAGCGAAGGGCTAGAGCGGCGGGAAGTCTGAGTGAGGGTACGATCGATAAAGCGGACAGAGCAACAGAACAAACAAGAAACCCTCTTTGGAGAGTTTTGTGGCTTGGTGTCAGTCTTTGAATACAATCTTGAACATTTAATCGAATTGTTGTCATAATTAAATTCTTTATAATTTCGCTGTAATTATATGTTTAAATAATTATAAAACAATAAAAAAGTTTAAATTAAATATAATATATATTTTATATCTTAGGGATTTTTTTAATTTCAATAATTAAAAAGTAGCCTACGGCCAAAAAGGTGGTAGACCATATTAAAGCGCCCGTATAAGCGTAGAGCATAAACTGCCTAAACGATAGTTTAGCTCCTCCTGCTACAAATCCAGATAAATGGCGGACTACAGGGATGAAGTAGCCTATGAATAAGAGCCATTTTCCTATATGGCCATACCAATCCTGAATTCTCTGAACTTTAGAAGAGGACAAGCGAAGCCTGTCTCCGTATCTCTCTATCAGCCAATTACCTGCATACTTTCCCAGAATGTAGCTGAGTGTTATACCACAAATACTCCCAATAATGGCGGCCAGTATGGTTGGAACAAAGTGAAGTTTGCCCTTAGCCATGAGCCACCCAGATAAGATCAAAAGAGTTTCATCAGGGATTGGCATTCCCACGATTCCTAAGAGTAATAGAAAGAATAATACAGGGGCTCCATAGTGCAAAAGCCAGCTTGAAAAGACAATCAGTAATTCTTCCATAAGGGCATGAGGCTCTAGGTAAAGTGTTAAATTTGGAGCGTATCATGAATATATTTATATGAAAAGTGCAGGGTTTGATAAGGAATGATTAAGAAAGTATAAACGAGCTTTTATAAAACTCTCGAGATAAAACAGATAAAAAATAGGTTTTCAAATTAATTTTATAATGAAAAAATGAAGATAGAGTTGGGGGGCGGTTGAAAAGAATTGTTCTTAAAAAGCCCGCCAAAAACCTTAAAGGATCAAAATATGAAAGATAAGCATCATAAAAACAATATGCCTCAAGGTAAACATGATAAAAATATGGATCGAAATCAAGCGGGATATAACTCGAATAAGCCCATGAACACTCCTCACCATAATGAACATAAAGAGCAAGGTCAGTGGAGCCATCAAAACCAACCTCCCCATCACGGTCAAAACCCACACGGACAAGGAAATTGGAACAACCAAAACCCTAAAAAGAAATAAAGGTTTTACTATTTTTGAGGCATGTCCTATCGGACATGCTTTTTTATTGGCGCTGCTCGAAAATTCGAAGAAAATTGAGTTTTTCGCCGGCTAAAAGATAAACGACGTTAGGCAAGATTTCTGTTTTCGTGAGAAGTTCACTCAAATACTCAGAATAAGAAGCAATCGATTCATCAAATTTGGGCGGTCTAAGTCCTATAAAAATCAAGTGAGAGCTATGCAAAGAGTGAGAAACTAAACAATCATAAAAATCACCTTTTTCATCCACGATAGGGTCAAAAGAGAGCTCCTTCATCCGAAGAATAGAATAATATTCAGAAGCTTTATTTAAGATTTCGCCCCGCTCTTGGAATGAAGAAACCATCGATTTGATCGTGATATTTGAGTTTTTCCATGATGAGCCCTTTTGGAGCATTTGACTAATCGCTAAGCATAAATCAACATTTTTTCGATAAGAGCCACCCCACCAAATATCAATCTTTTTGGTTTGTTTTTTAGAAGGCTGCAAGAAAATAGATTCGCTGTGATTGCCTGTCTTCAATATGAGAAAATTTCGACTTAGATCGTAAGCGCCTAGAATAGTTTTAGCGAGAAGCTGTGGATCGTGAATCGATCTATGAGACATTAAAATAGTGTTTGGGGCCAGTGGGCCTAGACCATAATGTTTCACAAGATGGTCCATTTCATCAAAAAAATAGGGGCTTTGGTTGAATTTCAAAAAGCAATTGATGTTCCCTGCACGTAGCTTTTCAACGATGACTTTCTGTGATATCTTTTCTTCTTCTTCATGCTGCGAAACAAGACAGTAGGTCAAAAGGCCATGGTTATGATTGATTGAGCTCGCAAAAGGCAATATACAATTATCTTCCGAAGAAGCCTCAGCAATAGTCAGCAGGTGGGGGCGCCAGCTTTTAGCATTCATTCTCAAAGATTTCAGTTTCTCAAGACAAATTCTTACGACAGTACTCAAAATGCTATAGCGAATGTCATCCCAATTGTTTTGGATCTTTGTTGTGCTTATCATCACGTAGATCATCCCCAAAAAGACGAAAAAGATGAGGAACATATGGGAGTGAATCAGAAGCATCGATAAAAGGCATGTGATGCACCCAATAAAAGAAACATACCATGGGGTAACAAAAGCGGGCCGCCAGCTAGGATTTTGCATAAATGATTCAAAGCTGGATACAAAATTGAGCAGGGCATAAAACATTAAACAAATCATCGTAAGTAAAGGGATGATTTGGTTGATGTTGGTCGCGATGATGATCACAAAAGCAGCAATGCATGTAAGAAGCATGGAAGTAAGAGATACGGATGACTCTTTCTCTGAACCCGACAAAAACTTAGGAAGGACCCTGTCTTTTGCTAACGCTTCTATTGTGCGCGGGGCTCCTAATAAATTACTCATGGCTGATGAGAGTGTTGTTCCGAGCATTCCAGCTAAAGCCCATTTGGGAAATTTTGACCCTGTAATAATAAGAGAGGGATCTTCTTGAATAGCCCAAAAGCTGATGTTTTCTTTAATAAAGAGGGCAAAAACAACATAAATGATAAAAGCGATGACAATAGAAAGTAAGGTTCCTA
>CAYSAJ010000056.1:0-5502 GCA_964429005.1 uncultured bacterium
GTCTCCATACGGACAGCCATGTCGCACAGGGCTGGCGCGTAGCATATGTGCTGAACCTTGCACCAGATAACTGGCATCCAGACTGGGGCGGCTACCTCCTCTTTTTGGATGATGAAGGAGATGTGGTTGAGGGCTTTCGACCGCGCTTCAATGCACTGAATCTTTTTCTTGTGCCACAAAACCACCAAGTGAGCTACGTTCCGCCGTTCGCTCCAAACAGTCGGTTTGCCATCACCGGCTGGCTATCCGACCGGTGACGACGCCAGCCTCCATTGCACAAGAAGCCGCAGCTCTGGCAAGCCAGGGTGACAACGAAGGTGCCGATATACTCTACGGCAAGGGTCTGGCTCTCTTTCCCAAGGATGCCCGCTTTGCCAATAGTGCTGGCAATTTTTACGCCCGCGTTGGCCGAAGCGAGGAAGCGCTAGACCTTTTCACCCGCGCCCTGCAACTTGATCAAAGCTTGGAGGAAGCCGCCTTCAATATCGTCATCCTCCTTCTTCGGCTTAGCCGCCCGCAGGAGGCCGTTCAGCTATTGGTTGACGGTTGGACAGGTAGCACAAATGCGAGATATTGGGCGCTTCGCGGAAATGCGGAGCGCCTCTCAGGTGCCTTCGCGGCAGCAAGCAGCAGCTATGATCAGTCGTTGGAGATAGATCCCGTTAACGCGCGCGCGCTTGCCGGTCGCGCAAGGCTGGCTTTGGAATGTGGCGATGAAAAAACAATTGCCTTTTATGAAGAGGCGCTGGCGCACTCGCCCGGTAATCCTACGCTTTTTCTGGATTACACGCAGGCCTTAAGCGCCGCTGGGCGTCAAGATGAAGCATTGGAATGTGCCAGCGCACTTGTCGAACAGCTGCCTGCCTGGGTGGACGGGCACAGTCTTTATGCAGAAATGCTCTGGTCCGCGGGGGATGTTCATCAGTTTGGCCACAGATTTGAACAGGCACTTTTGACACATCCGAGCCCTGACTTATTTCTGGGCTGGGCGCATATTCTTTCTGGTGTAGACCGCTTTTCTGAAGCGGCGAATGTCTTGCATCGAGCACATCAGAAATGGCCTAGCAATCCTACGATCTTGCTCCATCACTGTATCGCTTTGGGCGAAGCGGGCATGGGATCAGAAGCTGAGCAGATCTTCGCGCAATTCGACCGACACGGTGAGGCCGAATGGCAGGTTGCGCGGTGTCGTAACCTAATCCGCATTGGCTTGGTCGATCAGGCGGAACGAAGCCTTCTGGATCTTACGAAGACTGAGATGGCAGATGTTTCAGCCTGGTCGCTGCTCGACATATGCTGGCGCCTCAAGGGCGATGCGCGACATGAATGGTTGCACGGGCAGGTTGGGCTGGTTCGGCAAATTGCTCTGCCATTTTGTTTCGACGAGCTCGCTGATATTCAGCAATGCCTGTTAAAAATACACGAAACATCCACGCCCCCTGTTGGCCAGTCCGTGAAATCAGGGAACCAAACAAAGGGCGCTTTGTTTGCACGGCGCGTACCAGAGTTAGCACGCCTAAAGGCTGCGTTCTTAGACATTCTTGAAGATTATAGGGGGGGGCTCCCGAAGCAAGATCCTTTGCACCCCCTGCTCTCGAAGCGCCAAGCGGCCTGGGGCATTACAAGCAGCTGGTCAATTCGCTTATGCGGGCGCGGGAAACATGCGCCTCATATTCACCCCAAAGGTTTGATTTCGTCGGCTTGTTATTTTGAGGTGCCGGCCGAAGTGACCCAACCAGATGGGCCTGGTTGGCTAGATCTGGGCGTTCCGCCGGCCAATCTGGAAACTGGGCTTCCTGCGCTTTCCTCATTCCAGCCGAAAGTTGGAAGCTGTATCTTGTTTCCGAGTACCATGTTTCACGGAACGCGACCAATATCCCACGGAAACCGAATGACCGTCGCTTTTGACGTCACCCTTGCGGGTTAGCCGTTAGATTCTAGCAAGCATGCGGGCGCTGATGCGCCAACAAAAAAGGCGGCTGACCTTTCGGTCAACCGCCCCCTTTTTTTATGTCACGCGTTTCTTAGAATTTGAAGCGCGCTGAAATAAAGTAATCGCGACCCAAAACATCGTAGAAGCTAGGAAGCGTGTTACCCTGTTCTGCAGCCGATCCGAGGATACGTGGCTGCGTGTTGAAGAGGTTGTTAACACCCGCATTGAATGACAAATTCTCATTCAGTTCAAAGCCAGCGCTCAGATCGATATAGTTGGTCGATCCAACATAAGGCTTCGGCAACAGTGCAGGGTCTGTTCCAATACGCTGCGTTCCGTTGAACACGTTCTGGATGCGGCTGTCCTGCGTGCCACCTTCATAACGCCAGCGAACCGAGAACAGAGCTGGGCCCTCGCTATAGGTCACGCGAACATTGTGACGGTACTCAGGCTGACCATGTACGCCTTCATTAATGTTCTCACGCTCTGGGATCGAAGAAATCGGCGTGTTCCGATACGTGTCGAGCCAAGTACCCAGGTAGAAGAAACCCAGAGTGCCGTTCAGCACTGGCAGCGAATAATCAACCTGTACGTCGATGCCGCTGGTGGAAAGATTGCCAACGTTCGCCGACCGGAATTGCGGGTTCTTACCACCCGAGGTCTGACCGAGAGCACCGTTCGCAGTATTACGCATACCAACGAAGACAGAACAGATCGGGTTGCTCAGGTCCTGAATAGTGTTGTAGCACAGCGACAGAGCCGAGCTAACACCACCAGCCAGAACACCGATCGTGTTATCAACCGAGATGTTGAAATAGTCTGCAGTGATGTTCAGGCGCGGTACGAAGCTCGGACGGAACACGACGCCAGCGGTGAAGGTATCCGAAGTTTCTTCTTCAACCGTCGGGCTGCCACCGAAATCTGCCTGAATCTGCGCATTAGGCTGCACCGCACGGGTGAAGACTGTCGCTGCGGGAACACCGGCAGCGAGACAGAAGGCACGCAAGGCATCAGTACGCGATGCAGCGGTACCACGGTCAGAGCAAGGATCGGTTGCGGCCGGGAACCCGGTTGAATTGCCCGCAAAAAGATCCTGCACGTTCGGTGCGCGAACAGCACGCGAATATTGAGCGCGGAACGTCACATCCTCAATCGGTGCGATGTCAATGCCACCCGAATAGGTCCAGCTTCCGCCAACAGCCGAAAGCGAATAGTCGGAATAACGGGCCGCTGCATTCAGGCCTAGGCGATGGATGAACTGATCTTCAAGGACAGGAACATTCAGTTCCCCGAAGATTTCCTTCACATCATAAGAACCGCTTGTTGGCTTACCGGCGTTGAAGCCAAGCACGTCACCCGATGCCAAAAACTCATCAGGAATGTAACGCGACGCCATCTTGCGATATTCGCCACCGAACGCGAAAGCGACATCATCTGCGCCCATGCCGAGGTTGAACAAGGAGCCCGAAACCGACGCAACAGCGTTGGTCAGTTCAGACTGCTCAAGGTTCGTTGACTGCACGCGAACATACTTGACCGCATCTGCACTGGCGAGACCGCTGCCGAATACGTTGATCGGCACGCAACCTGCGGCGCGTGCAGAGGCATCCCTACAACGAAGCTCGGTCGTGCTTCCAGGCGCAAATTCGACAGTCAACGCGTTTACGTAACGGCTGCTCGAAACGTTACCCTGCTGGATCTGCGTATTGCTCGTCCGGGCGTACGAATAGAACATGTCGAACTTCAAATTATCGGTGATGTCACCACGGAAACCACCCAACAAGCGGAACGCCTGGCGGGTCTGTTCGGAGTTGCGTGAACCAGCCGACAGGAAGCGATATGAAACCGACGTCTGGGCATAGCCATCACCGCGGGTCGCCACGGCTTCTGCGGCATCATTGGCCGTCAACAGCGCGCGCGTGCCTGCATCGAAGTACGGGCTGGCAATCAACAACGGTGCCGAAACACCAGTTGGTGTCGGAGCGAGTTCCGCTGCAACGCGGTTGTTGACGAAGCTTAGTTCTGAGTAGAACTCAAGACCATCTGTCACCTCATAGCTACCATAGGCACCCAGCAGATAGCGCTCTTGCGGCAACTGAAGATAGTTGGCTGGAGCGAAGTTGTAGAGATCGCCTGGATCAGTGAAAACGCGCGAACCGCCGCCGGTGGGGTTAAAGATGTAGGTGCTGGTACCCGAACCAAAAGTCCCGATCGGTCCCGTGGCAGAACCCTGCGGCACGAATCCGACTTGGCCACCGCGGGTGCCACATGTGGAGACCGTGATGCCTGAAGGATAAGGCGTACCAATTTCAGTAACGGGGTTCGTGCTGCCCGGAACAATGCAGCCGTCGCCAGCTGCTGTTGCGGAGAATGTGCGGGCACCCTGGAAAATTGGCTTACGGCGCGTGTAGTTGGCAAACATCGTTACATTGCCGCGACCATCGTCTAGGCTCGAACCAATTGCGATGTTGGCTGAATAACGCTCGCCATCACCCTGATCTGTTAACGAATAGGTCGTGCCAGCTTCGATACCCTGGACGTCACGCAAACGGAAGTTTGCTACGCCGGCAACGGCATCCGAACCGTAAACCGCAGATGTGCCGCCAGTAACAACGTCAACACCCGAAATCAGAAACTGGGGAATCGTGTTGAGGTCAACGATTTGGTTGGTATCATAAAACATCCAGCGACGACCGTTGACGAGAACGAGTGTTCGCGTAGAACCCAAGTTGCGCAAGTTGAGGGTAACCGCGCCGTTGCCTGGATTGTTTGAGAAACTTGTGGTGCCTGGCAAGACCTGCGGCAGAGTGTTGATTACCTGCTCAACGTTGATGGCGCCGGAAAGCTTAAATTCTTCTGCTGAAACCACCGCTACTGGATTGGTGCCAGTGAGATCTGGCCGCGCGATGCGCGAACCCGTGACAACAATGGCTTCTGCCGCTTCTTCAGCGGGCGCTTCGTCTTGCGCGAATGACGGCGTCGAAATCAAAGCGAGGCCGAGCGCGAGTGGCGCTGCGGCATATTTCAAATTGCTTGTACGTGTGTTCTTCACGGCGTAGCTCCTTCATTAATGCCATGGTTTGGCCGCATAACGGCTGGTCCAATGGCTGTTAAACTCCCCGGCTTTTCCATGACCGCCAGGCGCACAAATGGAACGCGCAAAGCGGAGGAAATTCCTCGGATTGGCTGCGCCTTTACGGATTTGGGGGACCTGTGCAACAATTTGGCGCGAAATTACAAATATATTTCACCGATGTAACTTTTATGCCACAGTTCGTTTGAGCACCCTGGGTAGTATTTGCTGACGCTTTAACGCTGTCAACGAAGGACGCTGGACAATTTTCCTACATTCTTATAGGCAAAGCGCCTATCAAATTAGGGTAATTCGCATGAGAAAGCTTTTAATTGCACTTGGCCTCTCGGTTGCGGGCTTATCCACTGCACCAGCTTTGGGACAGGGTCAAAGTAATCAAGCCTCAGGCAAAACCGAAAAGAAGATTTGCAAGAGTTTTCTGAATACTGGTTCCCGTTTAAACAAGACAAAGGTCTGCAAAACCGAAGCAGAGTGG
>CAYSAJ010000057.1:0-5171 GCA_964429005.1 uncultured bacterium
GCTGCGGGGCGAGAGAGAACTGGAGCCGGTCGAGCAGGTGGATTTGCAGCGACAGTCTGTTGTTGGCCTCCCACTTGCATAGTGCGACGAGGGGTCGCTGCTAAATCTGGAGCTGGAGCTGGAGCTGGGGCTGGAGGCGCGGGTCTAAAGCGCTCAGGAATTCTTTCGATTTGGGCTGCTGATAAATGAGGAATAAGCGATCGGTGGGCATCATTCATAGCAGCAACCTTATCTAGATAAATAAGAGGTATAAAAGCTGTATTGCCTCCAGAGGTGAGGAATGCGACAACTTGATCTAAAGTAAACTGCTTGAAGAAGAATTTATCGCGCTCAAGAGTCGGATTTAATTCTCTAACCCAAAGCCCGATTGGTAATTCCCTGATCAGGTAAGGAGAATTGAGTCCGCGGCGCACCTCAGGAGTTATAGTTTCTAGCGGTGACGCTCTAAACCAAGCGATATCCTCAGCAGTGGCAAGTCGATTGAGCTGAGCGATGCTAAGGTGAGTGAACATCTGAGGATTGCATTTTTTGAAGTGTGGATAGGGAATTCTCTTCACAAGATCAGGCCTACTGATCATGCTAAATTGTGCATCTGTGAGCCATTTTAATTGTTCACCTGTGCAATGAGAGATCCAATCTTCATCCGGTAAAGTTTTGACCATCTCTTGGTTAAAATGACGCGCAGTAGTCATGGGCAGTAAGTCCAAGAATCTTGGGTCTGTAACTTGTCTACAAAAAGCAGTGAGTGCATCTGATTCTACACCTGAGAACCGTGTCCATTGCTCTCTTGAAGCTTTGAATAGCTGCTCTGGTGTTAAAGCGAAAAAGACCGCAGCTGAAGCGATAGGCAATGAAGGAATCAAATCTGGGTTAACAGATCTTAGCTGTGATGGATGGAGGCGAGCTAAAATGGAGGGTGAAGTCAAAGCCGCAATTTGAGCTGCTGAAAGCTGGTTCATAAAGTCTTGGCTGAGTGAATCACCTGGGACTGAATTCAAAGTTTCTATAGGTATCGCTTGAATGAATGTCCCTTTTCGAACATAGGGCACTTGAGCTGGGGTGATCAAAGGAATTTGGCTAGAATTCAAGAACGGAACAAGATTTAGCGGCACAGCTTGGATTTGTTCTTTTCTTTCAAGATGGCGAACAAAATATCTTTGCTTGTCAGTTAATGAATGAATGTCTTCTGGAGAAAGAGCTTTGATAGCCTCTCCCCTCACTTGGGATAGATCTCTTGCCCCTTCAACACCTGCAGCTGCAGCAAAGCGCGCGTCAATTTTTGTTTCTTGATCGACGAGATAAAGGAGGCGATCTTTTTGAAGAAGGTAGTTTTCAATGCGGGATTTATCGATACCATATCTTTTGCTTAAGAGATAAAAGAATCTTCGTCGCAAGGTGTTTAAATCTACAGAGGTTCTACCCCCACCAGCTCCGGCTCCGGCTCCTTGCAGAAGTCTTTCTTGTCCATCAATCCAGTCGAGATAATCTTCAATACGCTCGAAGCAAAGGTCAATGTTTCCAGAGAGTATACTAAATTCTAGGACGATTTGCCTTGCAGCGTCTGGGATCGTTTCAAAAATACGATGATCTCCAGCTTGCAAGCTCGCATTTGGCATAACAAGCCATGCACCTTCCTGAGGAGTTGCAGTAAGATAAGAGCGCAGAGCAAACGCCTGCTCTTCAGACACCATAAATCCTCTATAACCACCTCTGACTTCAAGTAAAAGAAGATGAGTCATAGGAAGAGATTTAAAATCAAAGAGATTTAAAGGGACAGTATACGGTGTGGCAAACGGAGGCAAGACATAAAGAGGTGATGAGAAAAGCTTCTCGTATCTTTGCACCCCAAAGTCGGTGGAGATTCTTGCAGAGATAGGAGCAGCAACAGCAGGGGTCAAATGCGCCTCTTTCAAAGAAGTAATAAGAGCTGCCGCGTCTGTTTTTGGATAAGATTTTGGGGTCAATGTCACAAGTGGAGTTTGGTAGCGAGCGAGCTCAGCATTCACTTCTTGCTCCAGGATCAGATTTTTTTCCGCCATATTTTCTGTTTGGCGCTCGGCCTGAACCGCTCTTTCCATCTCCCCGCCTTCGGTTGTCAAAGAGGGAGTGGCGCTAACAGCTTGCTTAACAGTTGCGACTAAGCTTCTTCTCAGCGATTCAGCATGGGCAATAATCGACTCCATTTCTGCATCGACGGCTCTCACAATCTCAGCTCTTTGAGGAGCGGTGATTCGTAAAGAATCTGGAGATAAAGCTTTTCGTAGCTGCCCCATAATTTGAGCCTGAGTTAACTTCAAGCTTTCAATCAGGTCTAGATTATGGTCAAGACTTCCGTAATTTTCATAAGGTCTATCTTCATTTCCTACAAAAAACCAATGACCGAACACTTCTAAGTGGTCCATAAGCAGAGCGGAATTTGCTGGAGTACTCTCAATAGACAGAAGAATTTCCTTCCCTTTTTTGAAAGCAGCATTTGCGAGCATTTTCTGGAATGCTTTCACAGTTTTTTTCGAGTTTTGTTGGACTTGCATCACCATCATTTGAGTCACAAGAGAGAGGAGAACGTCCTGATTTCTGCTTTCATCTCCCATTAATTCTTGAACAGATGCTCCTTCATGGATACTCAATGTACAAGGAAGGACATATTCAGGAATGACAAAGTGGAGGCGTTGCCCTTCGAGGAACCCTCTGAATCTCATGATCGCTTGGGTGCCATCATCTATAGGAACTGTGGAGTCAAATGTCACAAGTCCGATCGCATCAGCGGGCTGCTTGATGTCAGTCCCCGTGCAGTGTCTTTTGTCGTAGTAGCTAAAATAGTCACCGGGTCTTAGGCCGAACTTAGCAAGCTCTGCTGCTGTGGTATCGGCTAAAATTTGAATTTCATCACTTCCTCTTGTCATCAGAGCAGGATAATCGGCTGTCGTTGATCCTTCATGGCGTGTGAAGAAGATCACAGCTTTGATGGGGCTACCTTGAGCCTCAAGTTGACGCAAAATCTCTTTAGCGATTTGAGTGTTGTCAAAGTCTTTAAAAACGCCACCGAGGTCTAAAAGAGCTGATAACCGAGAGCTATCTTCTGCAGGAATTTTAGGAAAGTTTTCGGTCATGAACCCTCTAGGATCCATCGCTTTTGCTACGAGTACTCGATCATTTTTCTCGAGGAGGGCTCTTACGCATTGAGGATTGACTTCCACATCAGGAAGAGGATTTCTTTGAAGGGGTAATGAGAGGCTTTTGACATCTAACGTTCCACTAAATCCTTTGAATACACCCATCATATCTGGGAGGGTGACAGCATTTGTATTGAGCTTTAATGGATTTGAGTGGACGAATCGTTCAACAGCATATTCTTCAACAGCTAATTTTCGTTTTGGATCTGCATGAACCGCTGCAAAAATAGCATCAGCGTTGGGTGCATATTCACTTGGGAAAAAGCCAAAAAGTTCTTTGCAGGCGATGGCTGCGGGTGTTTCCTTATAGGGAATTCCCTTGTGTTTTGCGCTCCAGGTAGCTTCTTCATGATGGCGTGCAAAGACTGCCTCAATTTGAGATTTAGAAACACCATAGATGAGTGCACTCATCATATGGTAGGCCATCGCTTCCCAAGGATTTCCAAACTCGTTACCTTTAGAAGGTGTATCTGCGCAGATGTATGGAACGACTTTTCCTTCTTCTTTTTCTTCACGACTTCTGCCGAAGTTCACATTTCCTGTTTTAGAGAAAGTAAAAGGTAAAATATCACTACAGAGGTATTTGGCAATTGCTATGAGGTCAGCAGCCTTTTTCGCATCAGGGTCTGGAGAGCCATGTAGTGCAGTTCTTAATCTAAAGACGAACTGAAAATCCCTTCTATCCTCTTCATCAAGGACATCCTCCGCTCTAGTATGGGTAGAGACATAGGCGTCCAGTCCCATTTCTAGAGCTACTTGAACTTTTCCTTTCATCATACCAGTAGCGTAGCGAATAAAGCCCCTTTGAAGCTCTTCTTCGTGGAGCATAAGCTCTGGATGTTTCGCTAGTTCTTGGGCAATTTTAGGAGCTAAAAACTTTTTGAATAAAAAGGTAGAAAAGTAAGCTTGGCGGTTTTCTTGAAGAGATAGAATTTCTTTGATGGTTAGTGTAAACGGCCCATCTCCAGTTACTTTTAATCCTAGCTCTAAGGTATCTGCTTTTGTAAAAGAGAACTTTGTCGTTTCAATAATGAGGAAAAGGGACTTAACAAACTGGATATGGAGCAAAGGGATTGACTGAGGTTCACCAAGAGGAATGTATGTTTCTTTAATGATATCAAGCAAGATCTGCAGTTCATCGCCAAGTCCATACCCATCTTTTTGGAAAAGATTGATGATTTTTCGTAGAGTTTCGTTTTTAGCAAGAAGATCTTTTGGTATCTCATGAGGTGGGCGACCTTTATAAGTTAAAAGTTGTCCATGCAGAGATAAAAATTCTAAGAGAAGGACATGGAGCATTTCTGGGCATAGGACAAGTGCCTTGGGAGTGCCGCGCTCTGAGCCCGTTTTACAATCAAGAAGTACCCCATAAATGTAATCTAGGACTCTTTCGTTTAATTCATCGCGCCCAAAAGAGAAAGTAAGAACATCGATATTAAAAGAGGCTTTCATTGTTTTGCGGAAAGCTTCGAAGAGGGAGTGATATTGAAAGCTTGGGGTGATCAGAACACCTATTTTTCCACTTAAAGCTGCTTTAGCGATTAAATTCGCTGCAATAACAGTGGTCTTTCCTCCTCCCATCATCACCTGGGCAACTTCTCCTGACGAAGGAAGAAGCATATGCTCAAGAACCGCCTTTTGGTCAGGATCTCTCCGGAACATCAGACTCGCTGTATATTCAAAAACAAGAAATTCAGGATCTTTTGAGAAATCATAACTAATTTGTTGAGAAGAGATATTTTGTAGAGCTAGGAGAAGCTCAATCATTTTACTTCGTCTTGGAATATCCCTTGAGCCTAAAACAGTAGAAGTTCTTTCATCTTCTTTTAAGGCACCACAAACTTCTTCTCCCTTTTCATGAAGGCGTCTTAGCTGTTGAAGATGGATGGAGCCATAAAGAAACATCCCAATGGAATTATAAAGCTCTGCAATTTCTGCATCTGTTAAACTTGGATTTGCCTGGCGGAATAGGCTCGGGCTTTTTGAGAGAAAAAGATA
>CAYSAJ010000058.1:0-5094 GCA_964429005.1 uncultured bacterium
CTTGCGGGCACACGTGGAAGTATCGAAATTAATCAAAATTTCGAGGAAATCGAAACCGGGCTAGCTACTTCCTTTTCGTACAAGAATTTTCCTGCATCGGTCAAATTGGCTGGTTCCATTAGACAATTTCCCCTACTTAAGAAAGCATCCAGAGATAAGGCAAGCGGAAGGTTTGAAGCTGACATAAAAGAATTTCCAACAGTATTCGTTTCTTCTTTTTTTCCAAAAAAGGGCGTAGTAGAAAACTGGGCAGGGCCCACTTTTTCAGGGCAAATCACTTGGATACATTCTGCAAATAAGGAACTATCCATCGATTTAAAATCAGGTGATTTTTCTATAGTAGGTTCATTTGATTTCGATAAAGGTATGGAAGCAAAAAGACCTTTAGAAATTCAATCGACGATCACGGCAGAAAAGTCGAGAAATATAGCAGCCACTTGGAATTTAGACCCTAGGGTGTTGATCGACGAACCATTTAAAATTTCCTTACAGGTTGAAAGAATTTCCATTCCCTCTTGGAATTACTGGGAGTTTGATCTTCCAGATTGGGATCAAGCTTTATTCAAGGGGAATTTATCAGTATCCACACTCTCTCTTCCCTATTTTGTTTCACAAAATCAAACTCTTATTTTGCCCAGCCGTCTTGATTTCTCTAAAAAAACTGGTCAAGACTGTTTTATAGATTTCACATCAGCTGCCCAGCTCAACAACGACAAAGCGGGTACATTAAAACTCCAATCCTCTTTCTCTCCTCAAAGCGCCTACCCTTATATAAAAACTGATAAAAACGCCTCATTTCAGGCAACTGGTGAAAACATGCCCGCTGCCTTTCTTGACACCATGGCTGATTTAACCACCTCTATTAGTTTTCCCCTTTTTTCTAGTCTTGGAGACAGCTCTTCCTTTAGGATGCAGCTTAATACTGAAAAAGGGACAGGCCCTCTTTCCTTTCATTTTAAATCAAAGTACTCTCGATTAGACATACAAGGACTAGTAGTAAAAAGCACCTTATTACTTAAAGAAGATGCAACTGCATCTATACTCTGGAACCCAAAATTAGAAAAAACATTAGCAGACCCTTCTTATCAAATTGAATTTGCGAACCCTATAGAATTGAAAGTTCCCGCTAAGTCCACCATGATCAAATTGGATAAAAACATCCTTTCTCAATCAGTGATACCTCTCATTAAACTTTCCTTAGGAAAATGTTCAGTAAGTAACAAAGGCTTGCTTCAAAACGTTAGTAGTTTGTTTCGATTAAAAAACCAAAGACTCCATTTTTGGTTTGCCCCCTTTGAAGCAAAATGCTCCCAAGGGATTCTTCAAGTCGCCAGGACAGAGGTTTTAGTAGAAAATAGCTTCGAGGTTTGCCTTTGGGGTAATATCAATATCCTTAAAAGCTATGTGAACTTTCATTTAGGACTTACAGAGCAGGGCCTAAAGAGGGCTCTTGGCATTCATGGCCTTGACCCCTCTTTTGTCCTTGATGTTCCAATAAAAGGTCCCTACAAAAAAGTGTCGGTTGACACTAAGCTAGCAGCAGCAAAAATCGGTGCTCTGATCGCTCACTCTCAAAGCGATCATTTTGGCGATTTTAAACCCTTTGTTGACCTCTTCCACGCTATGATGAATGACCAATCCTCTATTCCACCCCCTAGGCCCCCCTATCCATGGAATAACCCAATAGCCTCCATGAAACTAACTCCAGAAAGGACGCTAAAAAAACGTAAGAAGGACAAAGAGCTTTTTGACTACCCTCTTCCTCTAAGAGCGTTCAGCTTTGAGCAGGCTACGAAGTAGTTTTTGTCTTTAAAATCAGAGGCTTAAAAACTTAATTCCCAAAATAAAGCCATATAATTAATTGTAGCATAATAAAAATTTTGCTATAATTAATGTATTGTTATGGGGAATTATGGATAATATAGCTTTGACTGAATCTGGACGATGTCTCGACGAAAAAGATGCATCTTCTACAAGGCCTGCAGCACAACTTTTGCCCCCTTTGCCTGCCGCCTTAGAAGCCATAAGAATAACCGCTTCGCCCGCATCTTTAGAACGGATTTCACCAGCTTCAGGAGATAGCGCTTCTACGGTAACGTTAACCCCGCCCAGGCCCTTACTCGCTTTTGATGACGACGATGATGAAGGTACAGGTATTATTTTCCCTAGCAAAGGAAAACCTTCACTGGGGATAGAGATCGCCTGTACAGATGGAGAAGAGTCTCTTCTCGTGACAGACACTCCTGAAGAAGGAGATTTTTCGAGAGCAAAAGCTAATCCTTCCTTAATTGCTAAAGCCCCTTCTGTAGCAGAATCTGCTTTATTTGATGTCTTATCAAGGACCACAACACAAGGAGCGCTTCGTAAAGCTCCATCAGGGTCTGCTGCCTATTTTGCATCTATGAGAGATAATACCCCTACCGTAGTCATTAAACCTCGAGACTTGGAGCCTGGCACGGCTCGTTACGCTGATAAAGAAGTTACTGCTCCAAAACATGGCCTACTTCCTGGAGAAGGTGCTTATAGTGAATATTTAGCCTATAAGTTTGCAGCAGCGCATGAAGGGAAATTTAACATCCCAGCCACATCAATTGTTAGAATAGACTCAGCTGCGTTAACAGGAATCGATGAAGAAGGCACCATGGTTTGCGCAGCTCAAAAATTTGTAGCTAAAGCGCGCCCTCTTTTTGATTTAAAGCCTGATGAAAGAGCCAGGTTATCCCTAAGCCAAATCCAAAACACCGCTATTTTTGATATTATCATGGTTAACACTGATAGACATGCAGGAAATATCTTAATTGATGAAGCTGGCAATATTACTCTCATCGACCAAGGGCTGATCCTTCCTCGCCATTTTGCCTCATTAGCTGTTTTTTGTTGGTTAAAACTTCCCCAAACGCAACTTCCTTTTGATGCAGAAACCCTTGCATTCATTGAAAGATTAGACTCTACAACCTTGGCTTCAATTCTTGATGCAGACACTGACGTAGAAGATTTTGCGCCGGAAAAGTTCCAAGATCGATTTATGTCTCATTTAATAGCTTTAGAAGTTTTAAAAGTGGGTGCAAAATCAGGACTTACAGCCTATGAAATAGGTCGTTTTTTCACAAAAGACCTGAAAGATGAATCCTTATTTAGTTCTTCTATCGCTCATAGAATTTTCACGAAGTGGTCGGCTTCAAAAGAGTCTCCTGCTCTGGAAGATTTGAAGACATTGATCAGAGACAGCATCGCAGCATACTTAGCAGGAAAAGAAACAGCCTCCATTTCTGCAACGGGAGCACCACTTCCTCTAGAGGAGATTTGCACAAGATCTCTTGAAGCATCCAAAGAAAAAATATCCGCTGCTTTCAAAGCTTAATCATATTTTCCAGGATTATTTGAGCGCATTCTTCAATCGGCAGAAAGGATGTATCTACTTTGATGTCGTAATTGATTTTGCCTTCAAGTGCATGATATTGGGCTCTTGCCGAGCCTTGGATTCGGTCTCTTTGGGATTCTCTCTTTTCTAGAACATCTAGCGAAGCACTCACTCCTACCCACAACACATTGTATGAAGCGAGCAACTTTCTCCATTCATCCACTTGCTCTCTTGTTGAAACGTCGTCGAGGATGATTTTATATCCTTTATTTGCTAAAGAAAGAACAACTTCATGAAAAGCCTTCACCACCTTTTTTGCATAAGGGCCCGCTATGATCTCATGGGTTTTTACTCCATGAGGATCCAATCTGGGCTTCCAGCTAAAGCCCTCTGGTGCAGCGCCCCCTTTCCAATCATTCAAATGTTCTGGCATCCATCCTATGATCTTATCAATTCCTATGAGCAAGAAAGGTTCAGGAAGTATTTTTTGCAGAGCCTTGCCTAAACTTGTTTTGCCGCTACTTGATGGACCATTTAGATAGATGATTTGACAAGGCAAAATAACCCCCACACTTTTTTTAAATTGTGGGGGTTTAGAAAGAAAAATTCAATATATCTAAATATCTAGCAAATCGCAGGCATAAAAATGCCTTTTCTCCTTAAAGCGGCATCTAGCTTCATAAGATCATTAGATAAAGATTGCTTGGAGGCTAAATGAGAGAAGGGATCTTCACCAGCTTCAATAGCACTATTGAGGGCTGCTCTTACTGCTAAAAATTCAGTTTTTTTTTGTCTCAAATCTCGTTACAAGCTCATCCTTTGATAACGCATCTAGAGTAGGATCTGGTTTTTCAGCTGATGTAAGAGTCGAAATCATCCCTCTCAATCCACTTAGAGCTTCAGCATCTACTCCCAAAGAGGCTAGCATCGAGAGTCCAGACTTCACCATACGCTTGCCAGCTTCTGCCCTGGGATCAATGGAAAGGGTCGCGACAGGCGCAGCTGTTGCATGAGTTGATGAGGCTCCACCGCTAGCAGATACTGCAGCAGTAACTTTTTCAATGGTTGCTCGAAGATGTTCCCCATCATTCACGATTCTTACGCGATAGGTAAGTCCCGGAGTAAATGTGGGACGACCATCAATGAATACTGGCAAATCATCTCGTCGCGCTCGAAGATCTCTTCGATAAATACCATCAGCACCCCTCGTCATTGTAGAACCTTCATACGTTTTGAAAATTCTAGCGGAAAGTGTAAAAGAAGCAGCTTTCTCCGGCATAAGACGAACTTGATCCAAAACGCGAGTGTCGCTAGAAAGTCTTCCTTCGACCTTAAATTTTAATGCACCTTCTTCAGAGCCCTCTGGGATAAGGGCCATCGGTTTTGCATCTAAACCATTAAGATCAAAAGCTTTGATCGACCACCCATCCCATTCTCTAGAGCCTGCATAGGTAAATTGTAAAGAAACTCTGTCCATAAATGTTTTCCTCTTTTGGGATAGAGAATAGCACAAGATAAAGCAAGATTCTAAATGAAAGATTTTTTATATTTGAAGAATTTTTTTGAACTAGGAAAACAACAACATAGCGGCAGTCGGATTCGAACCAACGACCTGCGGATTATGATTCCGACGCTCTAACCAGCTGAGCTATGCCGCCATTAATAAGAAATAGCGGGAGAAGGATTCGAACCTCCGGCCTTTGGGTTATGAGCCCAACGAGCTAACCACTGCT
>CAYSAJ010000059.1:0-4458 GCA_964429005.1 uncultured bacterium
ATCGTAATAATTTAAGCAGGGAGTATTAATAGCCTATGTGCCTCTTTCTAAAAAAACGACTCTTTATAGTCTCTGGGGAGAGCTTCCATTATTTGCTATCTTTTTTGTCTCAGCGGCATTAGTTATTTCAAAAAGAAACAAAATTCTAGTTTCAACTTGATGAAAAACGAAGGGGTTGTTACATTTTTGAAAACATGTAATGACTACAATTGATTGTAAACCACCCATACCAAAGGGGTTATTTTTTGTTATCCTCTTGTTTAGAAGCTGAAGTGCTGGATCGGTCAACGCAAACTTCTCGTGCACAAAACACTTTGGCCAGAGAAGTTGTTATGGATGGGATCGGATTGTTTTCTGGAATAAAAATCAGGATGAAATTTATTCCTGCCCCACCAAATACAGGAATTGTCTTTCGAAGAGTAGATCTCTCTGATTCTCCTACTTTTCGTGCTAATTATGATTCTCTTGCGGGAACTCCAAGGTGCACAAATTTAGGGAATTCAAAAGTCCTCATTCAAAGTGTAGAGCATGTCTTATCAGCTTTATATGCAAATGAAATCGATAATTTGATTATTGAATTAGATGGTCCTGAAATACCCGCTGTAGACGGAAGCTCTCTTGTTTTTATCGACCTTATTGAGAAAGCGGGAATGGTGCATCAAGGCAGCACAGTCTGCGTACACCAGCTTCAAGAGCCTGTGTATTGGAGCAAAGAAGACGTTCATCTTGTTGCTCTTCCCAGCCATGAATTTCGGATAAGCTACACCTTGAACTATCAAGGACACCCCCTATTAGACTCTCAATATTTTTCATGTGTTATCGATCCTATCACCTATAAAACCCAAATTGCCCCTAGTCGTACTTTTTCTCTCTACGAAGAAATTATTGCATTTCTTGATAAAGGATTGATTAAAGGAGGCAGCCTAGATAGTGGTGTTGTTATCAAAGGACAACAAGTGATGAATGCAGAAGGTCTCCGTTACCCTAATGAAATGGTGCGCCATAAAATTTTGGACTTGCTAGGAGATTTAGCTTTATCTGAACTTCGTGTCAAAGCGCATATTATCGCGATCAAATCAGGGCATTTTTCTAATACCGAATTCGGCAAGAAGTTGAAGCAAAAGGTAAAAGGAAGTGGAATAAAATGAACCAACAATTTGAACCTCCTGTAATGGGGATAAAAAAAATTGCTTCAATACTTCCTCATGACTATCCCTTTTTACTCGTTGATAAAATCATTAAAATCGACCTTGAAAATAGTATCGTTATAGGCCAAAAAAACGTTACATTTAATGAGCCGTTTTTCAAAGGACATTTTCCTGGGGTGCCTATTATGCCCGGTGTTCTCATCTTAGAAGCTTTAGCGCAGACGGGAGGAATACTAATTGATCAAAAGGGTTTTAACGATCGAACTGCTCTTTTAATGACTGTAAATGACGCAAAATTTCGTAAACCAGTATTGCCCGGTGATATTTTATACTTGCATGTTGAAGGCTTGCATATTTCCAAACGTGGTGGAAAAATAAAAGCAAAAGCAATCGTAGATGACAAAATCGTAGCTGAGGCAGAAATCGGTTTTGGAATGATGGAAAAAGATCTAATTGGAACATAAGTAGTACTATAATTTTATTAACGAAAAGAGTGATTGAATGGGACGAGCAAATATACATCCTTCAGCTATAATCGAAGAGGGGGCTGAAATTGGATCAGAAGTGACTATAGAAGCGTATGCTGTCGTAAAGAAAGACGTCAAACTTCATGATCGTGTGACCATCAAATCGCATGCTTACATCGACGGATATACTACGATAGGCGAAGGTACGACAATTTGGCCTAGCGCAAGCATCGGCACTCAAACGCAGGATCTTAAGTTTCGCGGAGAGACTACTTATGTGCAAATCGGTAAAAATTGTAACATTCGCGAATTTGTAACTGTTAATTCCTCTTGCTTAGAAGGCTCTGTTGTCAAGATAGGAGACAACTGCCTTGTCATGGCTTATTGTCATGTGGCTCATAACTGTGAGCTTGGAAACAATGTAATCATGGCAAATAACGCGATGTTAGCAGGTCACGTAATTGTTGAAGATTTTGCGATCATTGGGGGGATGACTCCTATTCATCAGCGAGTAAGAATTGGAAAATACGCGATGGTAGGGGGATTCTCTAGAATCACTCACGATGTGCCACCTTTTACGATTGGCGCAGGCTATCCCTATAAATTGGGTGGGCTTAACTTAGTCGGCCTCAAACGACATAAATTCCCACTTGAAGAAAGACAAAATTTAACGAAAGCGTTTCGCCTTACTTACCGCTCTGGTCTAAAACTTGAAGACGCTCTTTCTCAAATCAGATCTGAAATTCCTTCCTGCAAAAAAGTAGATCATTGGATTCATTTCTGTGAAAACTCTCAAAGAGGGCTCATTGGTTTAGCAGGTGGTGGGCAGGAGTATCAAGAAGATATCGAAGAGTATAAGCTTCTTCTTGAAATGTAATGATGAAAGTTATTTTTTTTGGGACCCCTACTTTTGCTGCTTATGTCCTAGAAAGACTGATTAAGGAAGGGGTTCAAATCGTAGCTGTTGTTACGCAACCTGATAAGCAAAAGGGGCGATCCCAGCAATTGCAACCTTTGCCAGTCAAGGCTTGGTTGAATCAACGCCATCCAGAAATTCCCTGTTTTCAGCCTGAAAAAGTATCAACACCAGAAATGGAACAGCTGTTGCGGGGCTTTGATTCTGACATTTTTTTAGTCCTCGGTTATGGGGAGATATTAAAAGAATTCATACTAAACATACCTAAAGTAGATTGTATCAACATCCACACCTCCTTACTTCCTAAGTATAGGGGCGCAGCCCCCATTCAGAGGGCTATAATGGCCGGAGAATCGACGATTGGGGTTACGATAATGAGAATGGTCAAGAAAATGGATGCTGGCGAAATATTCGCTAAAAAGGGTCAAATTTTTACAGAAAAAGATAATTTTGAAGTCATAGAAAAAACTTTAATGAAAGTAGCTGCAGATCTAATCTGTAAAGTTCTTCCTTTAATTTATTCTAAAAAAATCATTCCTACCCCTCAAGATGAATCTGAGGTTACATTTGCTCCAAAAATTTCTTTAGAGGATTACTCCATCAACTGGGATCATCCTGCAAAAGAAATTTTAAATCAAATTAGAGCTTTTAGCAAAACCCCTGGGACAATGTGCAAAGTAAAAATTAAAAATGAAGAAAAGTATTTAAAAATTTATTCTGCAACTTTTGTAGAGCAATCTTCAATCCCTCGGGAAATCTTTTCTCAAACCAAAAATTCTTTTTGTATCGGCTGCGGTAAAAATTCTTTGGAGCTTCATGAGGTAAAGCTAGAGGGAAAGTCTGAAACAACCTTTGATTCTTTGCTACGTGGTTACCCTCACATTCAATTTCTTTAAAAATTAAATTCGTACAAACTAAAATTTGTTTTTGTTTTCTTGGTGAATTTCTCTTTAGATTCTTTGCAAAAAATGGCAACACAATTTATATTTAGTCTTTAAAAAAACTTAATTAAGACCCTATTTGCCCTAGTCTTAACAAGTGAACATTTTAATATCAATAAACAAAAGAGGAAAACATGGATGCAGTACAAACACCTTTGGTAACGATTGTTGGTTCAGGTGGCGTTGCCCACTACACTGCCAACGAATCACCAGCTGATTTTGGCTCAAGAGACATTAGCAAAGTTGACGTCCTTCCTGCCATTTGGGATTTTTTCAACGATGATGTAGATCAACTTTTAAAGCTCGTCAGAGACGTAACCAGGATCGTTTCTGGTGCGCTTATGCAAGCTGGAAAGGTTGTTGAATCTCAAAGAGCGATGGATGTTGCGGGACATTTTTCAGCAGCAGGCCGTTATCTTAAACTTGTTGGCGCGCCAGTATGCTTGTTAACAGGTTTTTACAATTTAGCACAAATCGCTGGTAAAGACGGCGCTGTAAAACTCTTAGACGCAGCTAAGAATTTTGCTGATGCTGCTTATGCAGCAAAAGACGCTATAGAGATTTTAAGTGCAAATTCACTTTCTTTAGTAGCTCAAAAAGTTGTAGAGCTTGTAAGCATGTTCGGTGGTCTCTTATCGCCAATTCTTGGCATAGCTAAAGCTTCTATTGACCTATCAAGAGCTTCTCAAATACGAATTTCTAAAGAAGTAGTTGGTGGAGATGGATCTCCAATACTCCTAGATATAAATGGCGCAGTCACTACTGAAAAAGCTTTAGTGGTAAGAACGCTCAGAGAAGATGACTCCCACACTGCAACTGGGGTTCCTGAAGAGTTGTATGTGAGAGAGTACAATGATGAAACTCGGATTGTCCAGAATATGGAGAATGCAAAAAATGCAGCTAAAATGGAAGCTTCTTTTAAAATCATTAAGAACGTTTTCTACCTTGCGATGTCGATCATCGGGGTTCTTGCAGTCCTCGCTTCA
>CAYSAJ010000060.1:0-3782 GCA_964429005.1 uncultured bacterium
CAGAAGCAAATCTATGAATGTAGTCTTTAGGTGAAGAAGGTGTTACTTTTATTGAAGAAGATGGCGTTATCCGGCTTGTCTCTTTAAGTTATCTTGAAGCAAAAAAAGTCTCAATTTGCTCCTCATCACATGGAAAAACAGAGGTAAGCGGGACCATTGATGTATCTTCAAAAGAGCAAGGTATTGGCGGCCAAGTTGAAATTACCGGAAAAGAGGTCTTAGTTGCACAAGGACATGTAGACGCCTCTGGCTTCTCAGGTGGTGGTACTATATATATAGGTGGCGACTATCAGGGAACAGGTGAGGTGCTCCACTCTGAGAAGACGACGATTTTTCAAGGAACGAAACTCCTAGCTGATGCCATTCACGAAGGAGACGGCGGGCTTATCGTTGCCTGGTCAGATGGATCTACTTTTGTCCAAGGAGAGCTTTCATCCCAAGGAGGATCATTAGGGGGGAATGGGGGTGTTATTGAAACATCCGGAAAAGAATTCTTAAAGATCGATGATGACATCTGTGTTAATACATATGCCCCTCTAGGGGAGATGGGAAATTGGCTCTTAGACCCTGCTTCGATTGTTATTGATGCGGCAGGAGGTGGCGCTGGGGGATCTGACAACTGTGGCGATACAGTTTCAAATTTGACGATATCTCCAGCAGCGATCAATGCCTCTCCAACGACAGTGACATTTTGTGCGTCCACATCGATAACACAAAATGCAGGCGCCCCTATTGCGATGACTAATAACAACGCCGGCGTAGTTTTCCAAGGATCGGGACCTAGTACTGTGATTACCTTGAACGCGAATACAACGACAAGAGGGGGTGTTTTTACAGTCACAAATCCCACAGGAACTCTTGTTCTTGGAGCTGATGTCGCTATAGATCTTACAAACGGCAACACCGTTCCATCCGGGGCTGCTCTCAGTATTAACAGTCCTACTTCCGGGGCTCATAATTTAACGATCAATACGGGAGCTAATAACGCTACATTTGGAGCTGCCACTACCATAAATATCGGAGATAGTAGCTCAAATACCGCTCTTACAGTCAGAACTGGGTCAAGCCCCGTTGTATTTCAAAATACACTCACCTTGACAGGAGGCCTAACAGCTCTTGATCCTGTAGGAAGTCCCCAAAGTGTGGCTGTGCAAAATACAACATCCATCAGTGGAGCTGTGAGCGTTAATGGATTTAGCACAGCAGGTACAAATTTCAACATCTCACTGAATGGTGGTGGAACCATTTTGACCCCAAGCTTCACAAATACAGGAACAGTAAGACTTGGGTCTAGTGGCACCTCTTTTTCAATAACGGCCAACCTAAACACAATAGGAGGGGGTACTAATCCTTCTGCTATACAGCTTGGTGGAACCATTCAAAACGTCACTTCCACGAATCAGATCACATTTGGTAGCGCATCCCAAACGATAGCCCTCATCGCCAATACAACTCTACAAACCACAAATGGTGCTATTGTTCTCAATGGAGCGATGACGGGAGCCTTTAATCTTACACTGAATGCAGGAACCTCCATACTAAATTTTGGTTCTAATGCATCCATCAATATCGGAGACCTAGCCGCCAATACCTCTTTAACTGGAATCACAGATAATGCGTGGGGACTCAGTGGAGGCGTTACTCTCGTTGGAGGGCTCACTTCACTTCAGTCAAATTTATCCTCTCCTCAAGATTTTGGAACTTCAGGGGCTGTATCTGTAGGGGGTGCGATTTCTGTTCTTGATTTCGATTCAAACACAGGTGCAGGGCCTTATGCGGTTCAATTTTTAGGAGGAGGGACTATTAATGGAACAGCTACATTTAATCATGACGGGACTTTAACATTGCAGGGAGCATCGGGAGGATCAAGTCTTGTTTTTGCAAATAGTTTAGATACTACATCAGGTTCTGGCACTATCACGAATGTCAACTTAGGAAATGGGGTTCAGGCTTCTACAGCTTCAAATACTTTAACCTTTGGAAGCGCTGCTCAAAGTGTGACGCTTGTTGAAAATACTACGATCACCACAAGTAATGGGGTTGTTACTATCAATGGCGCTCTCAGCGGAGCTCATAATCTATCCATTAACTCAGGTTCTGCGAATACGATTTTTGGGACAGATGCTACAGTGAGCATAGGAGACCTCGTTGGTAATACTTCTCTTACTGTTACATCTGACAACGTTTGGGGTTTTAATAATTCAGCAACACTTGTTGGAGGACTAACCTCTCGTGACACAAGTAGTGATCCCCAAGATTTAGGAACTGCTGCAGCGATCTCTGTTGGGGGGCAGATTAGTATTAAGAATTTTGATGCAAATTTAGGCGTCTATAATGTTTCTTTCTTAGGTGGAGGAAGCATTACAGGGCCCATATCTCTACTCAACACTGGAACTGTAACGTTTCGTGGAGCTGGCGGAGGGCTCACTTTTGGCTCATCGTTTGATACGGCGTCAGGAGGAACTAGCCCTGCGACCATTCAACTTGGTGAGAGTCTTTCAAGCACCGTATCTACCAATATCATGGGATTTGGAAGTGGCACTCAAAATATTGTCCTGCTCTCAAATACAACTTTAACAACAAATGATGGCGGAATTTTTTTAAATGGTGCTCTAACTGGTTCTTATGATCTAGCCGTAGACACGGGTACTGCGGGTCCAACTTTTGGGTCGAGTTGTACACTCAATATCGGAGCGGCAGTTGGAACTATATCACTGGATGTAACAGCCGACTCTGCTTGGGGCCTTGGAGCCTCTGCAACCCTAGCAGGAGGGCTCAGGTCTAGGAACGTCGCAGCAGAGAGAGCTCCCTTTATCACAGGGTTTGCTCTGTCCGTTGGAGGAGAAGTTAGCGTAAGTGATGTGACTTGCAATGCAGGGGCCTATGCAGTTTCTCTGCTAGGAGGAGGGACCATTTCTGGAACTGCACTATTTAGCAACACCGGAGTCCTTACATTAGAGGCTGTGTCTGTGCCTCTCACATTCGGAGCCAATCTTGACACTTTAGCAGGAGGAGTTAGCACCCCTTCATCCGTTGTAATCGCGGGAACCCTTCAAAGCGCAACATCTGCTGTAGCTTTATCTATTGGGGGCGCCTCTCAACCCATTACACTTTCGAGTAACACAAGCCTTAGCACTGTAGACGGGAATATTACCTTAGCTGGAGAGGTTGACTCTGAAGCGGCCACAAATCAGATTCTTACCATCACTTCAGGGGCTGCGGATGTAATCATTTCTGAGCCTGTTGGCGCCACAGTTCCTCTAAATGAAATTACTATCACTTCATCACAAAATGTGACTTTATCAGGAATCGGAACAGGCGTTGTTGCAGGAACTGTCGGGGCTGTTAGCGTGCAAGGGAATTTAGGAATACAATTAGAGGGTGGTACATACAATGCTGCGAGCATGAGTTTCACCGGGCCTGCGACGATTACAACAGACACTACAATGATCACTGATAATGACACACTCAGTTTTTCTAGCACTGTGAATGGATCTCATAGCCTCTCGATCAATGCAGGAACAAGCACGATTAGTTTTGGAGGCGCTGTAGGAAATTCAGCCGCACTCACTTCAATATCACTCCAAGCAGACAATGCTGGCGGAGGGTTTTCATTTCCTGCTGCCGTGCGCTTCACTGCAGGACTTACAGCTGTTGCTAGCAACGGAACGACACCCAAAGCGGTTACTTTCTCCTCAACTTCATCGATCGGAGGAACTCTCAACACAGCGAACCAAACCTTTACGGGCGCCGTAACTCTTGGCGCTAATGCTACACTCAAT
>CAYSAJ010000061.1:0-3027 GCA_964429005.1 uncultured bacterium
AGCGGTGATTGGTAAAGGTCATTGCAAATGGCATGAATTGGGCCGGGAGCGGACGGTCAGCTTTGATTCGTGTGTCGATGAATAGCTCTCATTTATACCGGACGAGGCTGCACACAATTCTCGGGGCCGACATATGCAAAGATCGGCACTTAACTCGAAGCAATCGCTAGGCCTTGTCTAAGCGCCGCAATCAAGGTCTGTCGGAATTGCGGGCCAATTTTTGTTCCAGGGATGTTGTCAAAGCCGTGGAATGCGCCGGGCACTACATGGAGTTCTGCAGCTACACCGCTCCCGATCAGGCGCTTGGCATATTCAATATCTTCATCGACGAACAAGTCGATCGAGCCAACTCCGATAAAGGCAGGGGGCAGGCCCTTAAGATCTTCAGTCCGTGCGGGTACAGCCCTAGAAGGTACACGTCGTGATCCGGCAGGCACACCGAGAAATGACGACCAGCCAAAGCGGTTGTGCGCTTCGGTCCAGATCACAGCGCCCATCATGGGATGTTTAAGCCGGGTGCTTCCCGTCCGGTCGTCCAGCATTGGGTAGATCAGCGCTTGATACGCAAGCGAAATCTCTCCCCGGTCTCTTGCTGCGATGGCGAGAATTGCGGCATGACCGCCACCGGCACTGTCGCCCATGACGGCGATCCGGTCACGGTTGCCCCCCATCTGATGGGCATTCTGGTAAAGCCATTTGAGGCCAGCATAATTGTCTTCCAGTGAACCGGCAAAGCGTGTCTCAGGTGCAAGCCGATAGTCTACGCTGACGATCAGGCAATCGAGAGCAGCTGCGATCTCTTGAAGCTGGCGGAGGCCGGATTTGGCATCACCGATAATGAAGCCGCCGCCATGCGTATGCAGGATGCAAGGCCGCAAAGACCCATCATTCTTGGCGTTGACAATAAACACCCGAATATCAGGGGCACCGCCGTATCCCGGGATGCTTTTCTCAGTCCAAGCCGGATCCGCTAGCACCGGCGACGCGTATGCGCGGGCTCCTTCGCGCATACGCACAAGATTGTCGGCGGTAGGCACTGCCTTCGACATCGGCAGAAGACGAGGTAACATGGGGCGCAGTTCGGGGTGCACATATGGCGTTACATCAAACGGTACAACCGCGCCTAGAGGGGTCGCGATAGCAAGTCCAGCTGTTGCCATACCTAACTGCCTTGCAAACTGACGACGCGAAAAATCATTGGATACGGTCACATCAGGGATCCGCAAGGAAGCATTATCGGTAGACAAAACAAATTTCTGGCCTGGCATTCTCTAATCATCCGTTTTCTCGCCAACTTTAGTCTTCGTAGCCGAGCTGCAATGACTGATGGCGGTTATTGTTTGCGCAATAATGTGTTAAGTGCCTTGGCTGACTATATGGCAGAGCAAAGCGGAAAAAACATCCGCTATGGCGGTGGTCGTCTCCAGATCTACTCAGCAATCGCCTCTTTCAGACTTGGGTGGCTATTCGCGCTTCTTACCCACGCATTGAATCAAGAGAACGCTTAATACCCTTTTTAAAGGGCGCCGGTCGAGATCGCTATAAGAAACGACCTTCGCGTAAAATTAGGACGCGAAATATCGCCGCCGCGCGCGCCTCCCGCGGCCCCGAACCAGTGCTCCGCGTCGTTGAACCAGATGAAATTGCCAATGCCTGTGTGTGGTTGTGCTCGGATGCCAGCGGCTATGTGACCAGACAAACCATTGGCGTTAATGGCGCCCGCATAGTCAACTAAGCTTGGCTATGTCCACTTATGGGGTAGCCAGCCAGCGCTCTTGTTGACTGCATTTGGGCACTGAAGCCGACCTTCATCGCCGCTCAGCTAGGACCCGGATTAGTTTGGTCAGATGATCTTTCAAAAGCAAAGCGGCGGGCGACTGCGTTCGGCGATCAAGCGAATACATCATTATCCGGTACTCGCGGCGACCAGGGGCATGATCTACTGGTAACTCCGCCAGTTCTTCGTTCGACATCTCCGTCGAGACGGCATACGCCGATGAAATCCAGATTGCGTCAGTGTTAGCTGTCAGCGCTGCGAGCGTACCAAAATCCTCGATCACATGCGGAGGATGGATTGTTTGATCTTGAAGATCGGGCGGCAGGGCAACCTCCCGGTGGTTGGAGATCAGCACCGGGTAACGCTCAGATGACTCCGACCTCGTCAGCAACGGATGCTCTTTTCGCACCAGAAAACTTACCGGAAAAGTTCCGAGCGGCGTCACGCGGACTGGCGGGGCATCTGGCACTTGTCCTTCGGCGCTGACAAAAAACTCAATCTCACCTGATATCAAAAGCGGCCAAAGCGCCTCGACATTTTTGACGACAACGTCGTTAATCAGGTGTGGCGCTTCAAGAATCCGATGCGTTAAAACTCTTGGGAGCAGCGCCCTAGCAGGCATAGGCGCGATGCCGAACCTGACCCGACCCCGTTTCCCGGTGGTGGCCAGCACTGCGTGGCGTTCAAGGTCCTCGGCGTTGGCTACGAGGACCGCAGCACGATCCACGAAATCCTGGCCTTGGGGGGTGAGACTTACCCCTGAACGATCTCGGTCGAACAATCGAAAGCCGAGTTGGCTTTCGAGCGTCTGGATGGTGCGCGTTAGCGCCGGCTGCGAGATGCCAAGCTCCTCGGCTGCCCGCGCATAGTTAGATCGCCGTGCCAAAACGGTGAGATAGCGAAGTTTGGTGAGATCAAGCATTCGCCCAGGTTATCAAAAAACATACTCCAATGCATTGGACAAAATCGGTTACGAGTGCGATTTTGGCGTAAAGGAGAATTGCAATGTCGAGCTTAGGTCAGTGGGTGCTTGCTGTGACAGCCATGATTTTTATCGCCGAGGTAATCGCTGGTCGTCACCGCGCAATCTACAGTCGCAACGATTGGTTCGTAAACGGCATATGCATCGTCATTGGCGCAGCGGTGAGGCCACTGGGTGCCGTTGCCGTGGCGATGCTGATCGGCGGGGTTCTGCCAGCGGGCAAGGGGGCGCTTGCATGGGTGCCCTTTTGGCCCGCGATGATCGTCAT
>CAYSAJ010000062.1:0-2924 GCA_964429005.1 uncultured bacterium
ATGCTACAGGAAGCTGTAGATGCTCTTTTTGATAATGGCCGTCATGGGCACCCAGTCATGGGCGCTGGAAATCGTCCTCTTAAAGCTCTTTCTGAGATGCTTAAAGGTAAAACAGGACGTTTCCGTCAAAACCTTCTTGGTAAACGTGTCGACTACTCAGGACGTTCAGTCATCGTTGTAGGTCCCGAATTGAAATTTAATCAGTGCGGACTTCCAAAACAGATGGCTCTTGAACTTTTTGAGCCTTTTATCGTTAAACGACTAAAGGACAAAGGGTTTGTCTACACGATTCGATCAGCGAAGAAAATGATTCATAGAGAAGATCCCGAAGTTTGGGACGTCCTAGAGGAAATCATTAAAGGGCATCCGGTTCTACTCAACCGTGCTCCTACCCTTCACAGGCTAGGTATTCAAGCTTTCGAACCAGTTCTCATTGAAGGAAAGGCAATTCGAATTCACCCTCTCGTTTGTACTGCGTTCAACGCTGACTTTGACGGTGACCAAATGGCCGTGCACGTGCCTCTCTCTATCGAAGCGCAGCTCGAAGCTAAGCTTCTGATGATGGCGCCCGATAACATCTTCTTGCCCTCTTCTGGTAAGCCTGTAACGATTCCTTCTCAGGACATGATCTTGGGACTTTACTACCTCATGTTTGATCCTGCGATTCCTGCTGAAAAAGATCTTAAGAAAATTAAACTCTTCGGATCACCACAAGAAGTGCTCACTGCTCTTCAAGCATCAGGAAGCTACAACTGGTTTACTCATGAACTCAAAGAAGGTGAGCGAATTGATCACCTAGGAAGAGGTATCCATATTCATGAACTGATCCGCCTTCGCTTAGATGATGGTATTATTGAAACAACACCAGGGCGTGTTATTTTCAACTCTATTGTTCCTAAAGAAGTAGGATTCCAAAACTATTCTCTTCGTAAGAAGAAGATGAGCGAACTTGTAAGCATCATCAAAAAGAAAGTAGGTCTTGAAGCGACTGTTCAATTCCTTGATGATGTAAAAGATCTAGGATTCTCTCATGCAACCAAAGCGGCCCTCTCGATGGGGGTTTGTGATGTGACCATTCCAAAAGAGAAAACGAAGATCATGGACGAGGCTCACAAGAAAGTTGAGCAGGTCATTAAGCAGTATGAAGATGGTATTATCACAAGTGGTGAAAGACACTCTAAGATCATTAGCATCTGGACAGAGGCTACAGAAGATGTGTCAGAGGAACTCTTTAAGCTTATTAAAGAACCTAAGAAAGGTGAACTCAACCCTCTATTCCTTATGATGGACTCTGGAGCGCGAGGAAACAAATCTCAGGTTAAACAGCTAGGAGCCCTTCGTGGTCTGATGGCGAAACCCTCAGGTGAGATTATCGAGTCTCCTATTACGTCAAACTTCAGAGAAGGATTAAGTGTTCTTGAGTACTTTATTTCTTCTCACGGTGCTCGTAAAGGTCTTGCCGATACGGCCCTCAAAACTGCTGACTCCGGTTATTTAACCCGTCGTCTTGTTGACGTTTCTCAAGATGTGCTTGTATCTGAAGAAGATTGCGGTACCCTCAATGGTATTGAGGTGGCAGCAATTAAACAGGGACAAGAGGAACTTCTAGCTCTGCGTGAAAGAATTGTAGGAAGAACTGTTGTAGATCATATCTACATGCCAGGGGATGCTACAAAACTTCTTGCAAAAGCAGGGGACATCTTAACGCCTCTACAAGCCGAGGAAATTGATGACGCAGGTGTAGAAGTCGTAAAAATCCGATCTACACTCACTTGCGAAACAAAACGTGGTGTGTGTTCAAAATGCTACGGAGCCAACCTGGCGAACAGTAAACCGATCGCTCTTGGCGAAGCTGTGGGAATCATTGCAGCGCAGTCCATCGGTGAACCCGGTACCCAGCTTACAATGCGTACGTTCCACCTTGGGGGTATTGCTTCTGCTAACCTATCTCCAGAGCTTGTGGCTACAGGAGCTGGTATCATTGTATACACAGATCTTCGTACAGTTGTGAATCAAGATGGCATTTGGCTTGCGCTCAACAAAAATGGTTTCCTCCATGTAGTTCGTGATGAAGGAAGATCACTCGATGAGTATAAGAGACTCTTAAACTCTAAATCGATTGAATCTCTTCAGACGTTCCAAATTGAAGTAGGAACTCAAATCCTTCTAGAAGACGGTGCAACTGTTGAGCCAGGACAAACGATCGCTCACTTCGAGCAGCATAATATCCCTATTATCTGCGAGAAGCCAGGATTTGTAAAGTATGAGGACCTTGTAGAAGGGATCTCTACTCAAAAATCTATCAACAAGCAAACAGGACAAACTGAGCTTGTTGTGAAGCAACATAGAGGGGAGCTCCACCCACAAATCGCGATCTATGCAGACCGTGATTACCAGGATCTCGTTGGAACGTACGCGATTCCATCAGGAGCTTTCATTTCTGTGGGCGAAGGGGATAAAGTTCCTGCAGGTAATATTCTTGCAAGACTTCCTCGTGGCGCTATCAAGACAAAGGATATTACTGGGGGGCTTCCTCGTGTGGCTGAGCTCTTTGAAGCACGCAGACCTAAAGATGCTGCAGAAATTGCAAAAATCGACGGAGTTGTGGATTTCAAAGGAGTTCAAAAGAACAAACGTATCGTTATCGTTCGCGATGAAACAACGGGAATGGAAGAGGAACACCTTATTCCTCTTACAAAGCACCTTATTGTTCAAAGAGGTGATAACGTCATTAAGGGCCAACAGCTCACAGATGGACTTGTTGTTCCTCAAGAAATTCTTGATATCTGCGGCGTAAGAGAACTACAAAAGTATCTCGTAAACCAGGTTCAAGAAGTTTACCGCCTCCAAGGGGTAGACATTAACGATAAACATATTGAGATCATCGTTCGTCAGATGCTCCAGAAAGTAAGAATTACCGATCC
>CAYSAJ010000063.1:0-2519 GCA_964429005.1 uncultured bacterium
TCCATCAGGATCAATAAAATTTTCAGGATCACCTAAGCAATATAAATAAGGATCATCACTTTGCTGCATAGGATCTAAACTTAACCATTGTCCCAGCATAGGGGAGTAGTGGCGCGCTCCAAAGTAAATGAGTCCTGCTTCTTTATCATAATATTTTCCTGAAAAAATCCATGAAACGGGTGCATTTTGATCAAGACCATTTCCAAAAGCATCAGCCGGGGACAGATGGATTTCCTTACATGTAGAAATATCAATGAGACTTGTAATCGTTCCTTGGAAGTTTTGAACTGGAGCATAGATAGCATTTTGCGTTTCAATAGCCACGGGTCTTAGAACATCTTTGTGAGGAGAAATTCCTGGCACTCGCAGCTCTATTACATTTCCTTTCTGATCAATACGAGCAAGCTCGTTAATGCCATGGTAAACAAAGTATTCTGTGTGCCCATTAAATGTTCTCGAGATTCTTTTCCTTGAAGGATCATAACCATATTCAATTACATTTGTAGGGGTCGTTACTTTAATCAACCGATTTTGCTCGTCATAAGAAAATGTTTGATCGTTCAATTGGATAAGATTGCCTGACGAGTCATGTTCAGTATAAAGCTCTCTTTTGAGTTGATTAGAACAGGTTTGTTCTTTGAAGGTATCAAAGCGATTTTTGTAAATGATTTCACCGATAGCGTTTCTTAAACATTCTGACACAAGATTGTCATTTTCATCATACTCGTAAGAACATGTATACATGATCTCATTCATCTTTGACACTCTCTCTATCTGCTTAATCTGAGAGCCATCTGAAAAATAGCGCGCACACCCTAGATCAGAGAGTCTTAAAATCGTTACCTCAGCATTAAGGCATACCGTAATGCTGAACAAAAGATAAGCCAACCGATTCATAACAACTCTTTGTTTATGAATGTATGACGCTATAATTGAATAAATTTTCTGTAAAGAAAAAACCACAAGTAAAGTTTTTGTCCTCTAAAACAAAACATCCTGTGGTGGTACCATGAAATGTAATTGGTCTAAATATAACAAATCTCTCATAAACCCTAGGAAGCATCAATTTTTGGTTCTCCCCTGAATCCTGCAAAAAATGGAAGGCAAACCGCTCAAAAAAAGTGGAAAGACCCTATGTGTTTTCAGATGAATGGATTGAAGCTCTATCGATTTTGCGATTTATTTTCCATTTACCTCTTCGTCAGCTTCAGGGATTTTTGAAGCTGGAATACGAAAGAAATCGTCTATGCCAAGCTCACTTCAGCCTCTACCCATGATTTAGACAACATCGATGATGTGCTTAAAAGGATGAATAAGCGAAAGGGAAAAGTGTTAATCGACGGGATAGCAGACCAACACGCGCTGTATGAAAAATGTGAAAAACACAATAAGCACCTCTTAACGCCTCCGAGGCAAGGAGCCAGCGTGAGAAAAGGATCTCATAGTAAGCAAGAAGCTGTGAAAGGTATCAAGGTCCTCGGAAGGGGATCAAGAGGCGAGGAAAATCTGGTCCAAGCTCACAGGATACAATCAAAGAGCGCAGATAGAAACACTGTTTTCGAGATAGAAAAGAATCCTTGTAGAAAGCCTGAAATCGAAGTTAGAAACGAGCTGTTCCCATGAAGTTTACGTTAAGTCCCTCATCATGAATCGAATGCTTAAATGTAGCTAACAGGGTGAATTGATTAAATAAGAGGAGTTTTTAGCCCAAAATGACTAAAAGCTCAAAAAAAGGGACTTTATCCTGAGTTAGGAAACAGAGCCGCTATATTCTATAAATCAGATGCTATATAAACAGGGGTGGAAGGTGTAACTTGAGAAAAGTTGCATTCATAGGCAGTAGGCCCATAACTTCCCATATTTTTTGTCAGAATAAAGTCCCCTTCTCCTAAATCAGAGGGAAGATGAATCCTATCTATTACTTTGTCTCCAGAGTCTGGAGTTGGCCCCCATAGCCTAGTTTGAACTGTATCTGAAGTACCTGATTTTAGATGAGAAAACTTCCATCCTTCGGCAAGAGCTTTTTTCTGATCATGCCCGAAATACAAACTTGAAATAAACGGGCCATAGACGCCATTAGTAATGAAAAGTTCTCTTATAGCAGATCTTTTTCTTTCTCTTACTCCAATAACTCTTGAAACTAATGTAGTGCTGTCCATTACGAGAAACCTTCCGGGTTCTCCAACAACTTCTACTGAAGAATCAAATCTTTTTGAAATGGCTGTTCGAACTATTTCAGCAGTTTCACTAAATCCCTTATCGCCGTCTCCTGGCCAGCCACCACCAATATCAAGAGTTTTCATGCTAAGTCCCCATCGGATACTTGCATAAGAATACAGCTTTGCTGCTTCAGCTATTGCTCCAGTATATGCATAAGCGTTTCTATTATTGCTGCCCACATGAAATGCGATACCAGATATTCTTACATCTTTTGCCGAGCTGTAATCGATAATTTCTCTACTTTCTTCTGGAGTAGCGCCAAATTTGCTACTTAGGGGGGTTCCGCTGTCTTCATCATC